>NZ_JACVOO010000002.1 GCF_018882405.1 Polynucleobacter sp. 31A-FELB
GGGTCACAATCATTTGGTTCTCACACGCTCGAGACGAGAGTGGCTCTTTAAGCCAGGCGTAATAGCCACTGTGGTGGACTCGCAAAACCTTGCACATGGTGCGGATGGCATGCTCATGCTGGTACTTTTTGATGAAGGCGTACTTTAACCGGACTCCTTGGCAAAGTACGCGGCGGCCTTTTTTAGGATGTCGCGCTCTTCGGTAACCCGCCGCAGCTCCGCCTCCAGTCTTTTAAGCTTAGCCGTTTGATCATCCCCCACTAGACGCTGCTCAGCTGGAATGCCATATTTATTAACCCAGGCATACAGGCTATGGGGTGAGGTGCCCAGCCTAGCAGCCACATCTCGAACACCAAAACCCCGTTCAACTACCTGTTTGACTGCCTCTAACTTGAACTCTTCAGTAAACCGTCTTCTTGTACTCATGACACACCTCCTAATAGACTAAATATTAGGCTAGAAAGTGTCTATAGAAGTGGTAGCGATTCAGGTGTTGTAATCCCTCTACGAAATAAATTTACCCTAACGGTCCAGAATGCAAATGATGTATTTATTCTGACTGTAGTTGTTAAAAATACGCTGACTAATGAAGTGCTGGTAAAAAAATCTGCAGCTCTTTGGGAGTACATTAAAGTAGTAAATTAAAACCTACCCTGAAATATGTGATGAGCCGTCGTTTAAAACGACATTGCGAGTAACTATGGTTGGTGGCTTGGGCAGGAGTCGATCTAATTTTGACCGATGCATATATGTTTAGAGCTTGCGCACAGTTTTTACACGCTATCCTAACTTTCTGATTGCGCTCGAAATTTTGACCGAGGCATTTTGTAAATTTTGCGCACAAAACGTCTGGGGTGACGTAAACTATTGAAGCCAAAGCGAAAGCGGTCTATCGGAGGATATTTGAAAATCCTTGTGTCGGTGGTTCGATTCCGCCCCGGGCCACCAAGAATCTCAATAGCCCACTTGTTGGGCTATTTTTATTGTTTTCGAACCCTCCTAAATTACGCCTTGCGCAAGCATAGCATCCGCTACTTTTACAAAGCCGGCAATATTAGCGCCGTCGACATAATTAATCGAACCATCCGGTCTGGTTCCATAAGTCAGACATGATTTATGAATGCCTTGCATAATTTCCTTGAGGCGCAGATCAACCTCTTCTCTTGGCCATGAAAGGCGCATTGCATTCTGACTCATCTCTAGACCTGAGGTTGCAACTCCCCCGGCATTGCTTGCTTTACCAGGAGCGTAAAGAACGCGATTATTTTCAAATGCTTTTACAGCACCAGCAGTTGATGGCATATTAGCGCCTTCAGATACACAAACTAAACCGTTATTAATTAATGTTTGGGCATCAATTTCGTTCAGTTCATTTTGCGTTGCACACGGCATGGCTACGTCAGTAGGAATGTGCCAAGGATTCGAATTAGGGATAAATTGAGCCCCAATTAATTTTGCAAATTCACTCACACGACCATAGTTAATATTTTTAATCTTCATTAGAAGTTCAAGCGATTCAGGGGTAAACCCTTTTTCAATAAATACCGTTCCCCCTGAATCCGAAGCTGACAATACTTTTGCACCATAAGCCATTGATTTTTCAATAGCGTATTGAGCTACGTTGCCAGATCCTGAAACAGTTACTCGAAGACCTTTTAGAGATTTACCAGTGTGATTGAGCATCTCTTCAGCAAAATAGACAGCCCCATATCCAGTTGCTTCAGGGCGAATAAGTGATCCACCAAAAGAAAGGCCTTTACCCGTAAAGACGCAGTCAGATTTGTTAGAGAGCTTTTTCATCATACCCGCCATATACCCAACTTCTCTACCGCCCACCCCAATATCACCTGCAGGAATGTCAGTATTTGAACCAATGTGTCTGTAGAGTTCAGAAATAAATGATTGGCAAAAACGCATCACTTCATTTGCACTGCATCCTTTTGGATCAAAATCGGATCCACCCTTAGCTCCGCCCATTGGAAGCGTTGTTAAGGCATTCTTAAAGGTTTGCTCAAAACCCAAGAATTTTAGGATTGACAAGTTGACTGAGGGATGAAAACGAATGCCTCCCTTATAGGGGCCAATGGCTGAATTATGTTGAATGCGATATCCGCGATTAACTCGAACCGTTCCCTGATCATCAACCCAAGATACTCGGAACATGATGGTGCGGTCAGGCTCAACTAAACGTTCTAGAAGTCCTTGTTCGGAGTATTTAGGATTTGATTGTAAGAAAGGCCATAGACTTTCCATTACTTCATCTACTGCTTGTAAAAATTCAGGCTGCTCAGGGTTGCGCTCCTGTACGTAAGACATAAATTCTGTTAAGTGCTTGTATTCCATGATTTGCAGCCCAAGTTAATAATTTATTAGTATCGTTTTTTTTGTGTTTCTTTGAAAGGGGTAGCGTCGTTTAAAACGATAATTTAGAGCTTGAGTTTGGCAGCCTGTAGCCTTGGTTGATTCCGCCAAGGGCCACCAAGAAACACCAAAACCACCTTCGGGTGGTTTTTTTCATTTTTACTCTCCACATTCACAGTATTCGACGCTTTTGGACTTTGCCTGCGCTGTCGTTTTAAACGACAAGCCCACTTTCAGTTACATTTGTAAATACATGGAAACCCATCAAAAATCTTCTGTAACTAAAACCATATTCATCGTGCCTGCTATGGATTGTCCATCGGAAGAGCAGATGATTCGTATGGCATTGGGTTCTTTGGCGATACACGCCATGGATTTTGATATTCCCAATCGCAAATTAATCATTTGTCATAGCGAAGAGCCTAATGTAGTTCTCGATAAATTAGTTCCCTTGGGTTTTGGGGCAAAGATTGAAAGCAGCCAAGCGTTAGAAGACTTTGAAATTAAGCTAGCTCAATTAGATGCCGCCAAAGATGCTCAAGAGCGAAAAGTCCTAATTTGGCTCTTAGCATTAAACGGATTAATGTTCTTCGTTGAGATCATTGTGGGCTGGATTGCTCAATCAGCAGGACTTATCGCTGATGCTTTAGATATGTTTGCTGATGCCGCAGTCTATATGGTAGCTTTATATGCCGTTGGTAAAGCCGCACAGCACAAGCTCAAAGCCGCTAAGTTGGCTGGTGTTGTTGAATTACTTTTGGCCACTCTTGCTTTTTGGCGTACAGGTTATCAAATTTACATTGGGGCAATGCCTCAGGCAAATGCCATGATTTGGATTTCGTTACTTGCTTTGGCGGTTAATGTCACCTGTCTATATCTAATATCTAAACGCAAAAATGATGGCGTTCATATGCGAGCCAGTTATATCTTCTCTGCCAATGATGTTTTGGCTAACATAGGCGTGATTATTGCTGGCGTATTAGTTGATTGGCTTAACAGTCCGATTCCCGATTGGATTATCGGTTTAGCTATTGGATTCTTGGTATTGAGTGGCGCTATTCGGATATTAAGGTTGAAATAGAGTCAGGTATCCTCAGCCCTGGTCGATTCCGCCCCGGGCCACCAAGATTCTCAATAGCCCACTTGTTGGGCTATTTTCTTTTAAGGCTTGGCGGGGTTGGGCGCCTTTAGTCTCGGATAGCCATATCTAGAACCGTCCTTTAAAAGGACGCGTCAATTATTCATCCTTGTGTCAGTCGATGTCGTTTAAAACGACGTCTTATGCTTCATATCAATCATTACGAGGTTTGCTTTAGCTCCTTTAAAACTTCCATATAGAAACGGTTCGCCAATTCATCCTCAGGAGTAAAAGATTGGCCCCAGCCCTCTTTGTTGTAAATCTCAATTTCTTCGCTATCTCTTGCGCGAATAAAGATGGCTATTTTTGGATTCAGTGTTCTTGCTGTTTCTATCATTTTGCTGACATCAATAGAGTCTTGAGAGGCAATAACTAAGACGGCAGCATTGGCAATATGCGCTTGAATCAACACAAATGGATCTGATGCATCTCCCGACACTGCTGGGGTTCCAATTTTTCTTAAATCTTCAACAATCGAGCGATCCTTTTCCGCCACTACACAAGAGACGCCCTGAGCTCTTAATTTTTCTAGAACTCTTTTGCCAACTCGACCATGACCCACAATCACGACTTGCCCAGTCAGTAATGATTGCTGAGTAGATGAAGGCAGCAATGCGAGAGGATCCATGCGTTGATCTAATTCTCTTGCAAGAGATGAGCGCTTTCTGGCCCAGTTGATCAATGGCGAAATACTGTCAAACAGAAACGAGTTGAGAGCGATTGAAATGATGGCGCCTGCAAGTATTAAGCTATAAGCCTCATTTGGAATGAGGTTCATGGCTAAACCCATCCCTGCCAAAATGAAAGAGAACTCTCCAATTTGAGCCAAGCTGATACCAACAGTTGCGGCTGTGTTTAGTGGGTATCTGAAAAGTAAAACAAGGGCCATGGCTGCCAATGTTTTTCCAACCAGAATAATAAAAATTACAACAAGTAGCTTCATGGGCTCTTGCCATAATATTTGGGGGTCAAATAGCATGCCTACCGATACGAAGAAAAGCACAGCAAATGCATCTCTAAGGGGCAAGGATTCGTCCGCGGCTCTTTTGCTTAATTTAGATTCACCGAGCATCATGCCTGCAAAAAATGCTCCCAAAGCAAAAGAAACATCAAATATCTTTGCAGCCAAGAAAGCGATGCCAATAGCAGAAGCGATCACTGCTAAAGTAAATAATTCTCTAGAGCCATTTTTTGCTACTAGCCATAAGATTTTGGGAAGCAATCTTTTACCAATAACAAGCATGAGCACTATAAATACGCTCACTTTGGCCAGTGTGATACCTATTGGCTTAAGTAATTCAGTGAAATTACCACTGGTGGCGTTGGCTCCATCATGCTGAAATAATTCAGCTAATACAGGGAGAAGAACTAGGGCCAAAACCATGACCAAATCTTCGACAACAAGCCAACCAACTGCAATTTTGCCGTTGGAGGTATCCAAAAGACCTTTATCTTCTAATGCACGTAAGAGGACAACCGTACTTGCAACCGACAGACTCAAGCCAAATATAAGTGAGCCCAATAAAGACCATCCCCAATTGGTTGCAACGAAAAAGCCGAGCGCCGTCGCAACTAACATCTGAAAAAGTGCGCCTGGAATGGCAATTTTTTTCACGGCCATCAAATCGCCAATAGAAAAATGTAAGCCAACACCAAACATGAGTAGCATCACCCCAATCTCAGCCAATTGCATCGATAGACCAACGTCAGCAACAAATCCTGGCGTAGCTGGGCCAATAAGCACGCCTGCGAGTAGGTAACCTACCAATGGCGGCATTTTTAAATAAGTAACAGCAAACCCCAGAATCAGCGCCAAGCTAAATCCAGCGGCAAGAATGGCGATAAGGCTTACATCATGTGGCATGAATCTAACCCCTTAATACTGTTGGAATTCTTAACATCACAATAATAGTTCACTGCATCAAAAGGGGTATTTGTGTTGTTGAGCTAACTCAATGGTTTGGATAATGATTAAAGGATCATATGAAATGTCGTTTTAAAGGACAGTTTAGAGTTAGAGTCAGGCATCCTCGGCCCTGGTTCGATTCCGCCCCGGGCCACCAAGAAACACCAAAACCACCTTCGGGTGGTTTTTTATTGCCTTGTGTAAAACTACCATCATGAATATTGATGAATATCGTATAGCAACAGTCAAAGATGTTCCAGAGTTGGTGAGCTTGATAAACAACTCGTATCGTCCCAACGGTTCTGAGGCTGGCTGGACTCATGAGTCAGAACTCATAGAGGGCGACAGAATTAACCCACAGCAACTTACTGATCTGCTTGATAGAGATGGGTCGACAATATTGCTCGGCCTAAACAAAGGCGAGATTGTTGCCTGCGTGAATATCAATGAAGAGTCAGGGGCGATTTATTTGGCCATGCTAACTGTTAAGCCGTCATGCCAAAATTTTGGGTTGGGCAAAGAAATGCTCCAGCTCGCAGAAGAGTATGTCGAGAACCAATATGAGTCTTCAACACTTAATTTGTTTGTCATTTCAGAGCGTAAGGAGTTGTATGATTTTTATTTACGCAGAGGCTATCAATCCACGGAAATAATCTCAGACTATCCAGCAAATGCTGGGGTTGGTATTCCCAAGGTCGTTGGACTTAAGTTGGCACTATTAACAAAGCAAATTTCCTAGGCCCTGGTTCAATCCCGTCTCGAGCTATCAAGAAATACCAAAACCACCATCGGGTGGTTTTGGTATTAAGATTAATATAAGTTAATTACCGGTGATTCATATGAAAAATTTGCTAATTGCCTTCGGCTCAGCCTTACTCGTTTTGGCCTTAAGCGGCTGTCTTGCGAGCACAACATCGCCCGTGGGTGTGAATTGCGACTATAGCCAAGGCAAGCCATTATGGGAGTTGCCTCTTGATTGTCAGGGTAGATAATCCTTGTGTCGGCGGTTCGATTCCGCCCCGAGCCACCAAGAAGGACGCAAATTACTAGACTTCTATAAGATGGATGAAGCCGGGGGGAATAACGATGCCATTGGTAAGAATTGATTTAAGCAAAAAATACTCTGAGGGCTTTGCACGGCAGGCCGGGGACATTGTCTATAACGTAATGCGAGAACAAATCAACGTTCCTGAAGATGATAAGTTCCAGATTATCACTAGACACGATGTATCGGAATTTAATCTTCCAAAAAGCTATTTGGGCATTGAATATTCAGAAGGGATCATTTTTATTCAGGCGATCATAAGCTTTGGCAGATCCACAGATCTTAAAAAGAAGCTATACAGAGCCATTTGTGAATCCCTAGTTACAAATCTTCAAGTCAGAGCTCAAGATGTCTTTATCAACTTACTTGAGGTGAACAAAGAAAATTGGTCATTTGGTAATGGTGAAATGCAATATGCCGATAAGGCTTAAGTATCCCTAGATATTCTGCCTCACCAGAAAAATTGTTTTAAACGACAATACAAAGTCAGACTGATAACAGGGGGCTGCATGTATAAGCTTATCGCTTTTGATGCTTATGGAACATTATTTGATGTGTATTCCATGGGAAAGTTGGCAGAAGATTTATTTCCTGGCAATGGCCAGGCCTTTGCTCTAATGTGGCGTGATCGCCAAATTGAGTACACTCGCCTAGTCACCATGAGCGATCCTAATCCTGGTGGCAGTAAGCACTACCTTCCGTTTTGGGAATTAACAATTCGTTCATTGCGTTATGTATGTAAGCGCATGAACTTAAATCTCACTCCTGACTACGAGAAGCGGTTGATGGATCAGTATGCCAAGCTCACTGGTTTTGAAGATAGTCTGCACGTTCTTAAGTCAATAAAAAATAAAAGTATTTCCACGGCAATTTTGTCCAATGGTAGTAGAGAGATGTTGGCGACGGTAGTTGAGAGCAATGGTCTTGCAGCTTACCTGGATCAGGTCGTCACTGTTGAGGATGTGCGATTATTTAAGACCGCCCCTCAAGCCTACGAGCTTCTTTTAAAAGCGTTTCCAGTTAAAAAAGAAGAGGTTCTTTTTGTATCGAGCAATGCTTGGGATGCACTAGCAGCAAAGTGGTTTGGTTTTGATGTATTTTGGGTTAATCGGCTTGGGCACCCCTTTGAGGAGATTGGTGAGAAGCCAAACTATGAAGGCAGTTCGTTAAGCAACGTTTTAGAAGTTATTTAGAGCCTTTAAGTCTTGAGACGTAAAATGAATTCTTAATGCCAATTGAGTTCATTCAGCGTCTAACAAGCGTACAGCGATCCCCCAAAACCAACATTCAATTGGGCGCCTACATGGCGTTTGTGGCGGGCGCTGTAAATGCCGGTGGTTTCTTGGCTATTTCTCGTTATACATCTCATATGAGCGGGATTATTTCCGCAATTGGCGATGACCTTGCTCTGAATGACTTCATTGCGGTTTTAGGCGGCATCTCACTTTTGCTCTCATTTCTATTTGGCGCAGCTACAACAGCCATCATTGTTAATTGGGGCCATAGAAGAAAAATTCATAGTGAGTTTGCCTTGCCGCTATTCCTTGAGGCTGCTCTGTTGTTAGTCTTTGGTTTGGTAGGTGCTAACCTCAATTTATATCTACCTTTAACCATTCCAGCAATCGCCCTTCTGCTGTGTTTTGTGATGGGCTTACAAAATGCTATTGTCACTAAAGCTTCTAAAGCAGAAATTAGAACAACTCATATGACGGGCGTCATTACCGACATTGGAATAGAGGTAGGGAAGTTAATTTATTGGAATAAATCTACGCAAGCCAATGAAAGTGGATACGTCAGGGCGAATAGGGATAAATTAAAAACCCATTTATTTATTTTCGGAATGTTCTTGGTTGGCGGAATTATTGGAGCGCTTAGCTTCAAAACGGTCGGCTATATAGCGGTGATACCACTCTCCTTTTCTTTGGTGTTAATAGCCAGTTTGCAGATGTATCGGGACATTAGAGTGCTAATAAAGGGCTAGCTTTTTCGCATTTGGATGCGAATAGGATGCGGCCTGTACTGCAATGATAAAAAATAAGGGAGGCAAAAGCCTCCCTTATTGATAACGGATTACTATTAAATTAATTAAAACAGGTCTGCGTTCATGACCTTAGTCCAAGCGGCAACAAAGTCATTCACAAACTTTTCTTTGTTGTCATCTTGCGCATACACTTCTGCGTAGGCGCGCAATATGGAGTTAGAGCCAAACACCAGATCAACTCGAGTGGCAGTCCATTTGGTATCGCCTGTATTGCGCTCAACAATGTCATAGCTATTCCGACCGGTAGGCTTCCACTGGTAATTCATATCAGTTAGATTGACGAAGAAGTCATTGCTTAATACACCCTCTCTTTCTGTGAATACCCCATGTTTTGTGCCAGCATAGTTTGTGCCAAGTACGCGCATACCGCCCACCAGCGCCGTCATCTCTTGGGCGGTGAGCCCCATCAACTGTGTGCGGTCTAAGAGCAACTCTTCTGGAGTGACAACATAGTTTTCTTTCAACCAATTACGATAGCCGTCTGCTAGTGGTTCAAGAACTTCAAATGACTCTACATCTGTCATTTCCTGGGTAGCATCACCACGGCCTGGAGTAAATGGCGCCTTAATATCAAATCCTCCGGCTTTGGCGGCCTGCTCAATACCGATATTGCCGCCCAGTACGATGGTGTCAGCAATGCTGATGCCGGATTCTTTTGCGATTTTTTCGTACACCGACAAAACTCTTGCCAAACGTTCTGGTTCATTGCCTGCCCAGTCTTTCTGTGGCGCTAAACGAATACGCGCACCATTAGCACCGCCGCGCTTATCTGAGCCACGATAAGTGCGAGCGCTATCCCAAGCAGTATTTACGAGATCGCTGATGGATAGGCCGCTGGCTTTGATCTTCGTTTTGACTGCTTCAACGCCATAATCTTTTGGGCCTGCCGGTACTGGATCCTGCCAGATTAAATCTTCATTAGGAACATCTGGCCCAAAGTATCTTGCTTTAGGTCCCATATCTCGATGGGTTAACTTAAACCAAGCCCTAGCAAACGTTTCGGAGAAGTAGGCTTGATCCTTATGGAACTTCTCTGAGATCTTGCGATACTCAGGATCCATTTTCATTGCCATGTCTGCATCGGTCATCATTGGCATGCAACGAATGGAGGCATCTTCAACATCAACCGGCTTATCTTCTTCTTTAATATTGATGGGTTCATATTGCCAGGCACCCGCTGGACTCTTAGCCAGTTTCCATTCGTAATTCAATAACAAATGGAAGTAACCGTTATCCCACTGGGTTGGGTGTGTTGTCCAAGCGCCTTCAATTCCGCTGGTTACAGTATCTCTGCCAATGCCACGAGTCTTGTGATTCATCCAGCCAAGACCTTGTTCATCAATCGGAGCCCCCTCTGGCGCTGGCCCAAGATTGGCTGCGCTGCCATTGCCATGTGCTTTCCCAACAGTATGTCCGCCAGCAGTTAGCGCAACAGTCTCTTCGTCGTTCATTGCCATGCGAGCAAAAGTCACCCGAATATCTTGTGCGGTTTTCAGGGGATCTGGATTGCCATCTACGCCTTCTGGATTTACATAGATCAAACCCATCATGACAGCAGCAAGAGGATTGGCTAAGTCTCGTTCGCCAGAATAGCGACTTCCTTCACCACCACTTTTTTGGAGCCATTCTTTTTCAGAGCCCCAATAGATATCTTTTTCTGGATGCCAAATATCTTCTCGGCCAAATGAGAAACCAAATGTTTTGAGTCCCATGGATTCGTAGGCAATGGTGCCGGCCAAGATCATGAGATCGGCCCAGCTCACCTTATTGCCATATTTCTTTTTGATTGGCCACAAGAGTCGACGGGCTTTATCTAAGTTTGCGTTATCTGGCCAAGAGTTCAATGGAGCAAAGCGTTGATTACCTGTCCCAGCCCCACCGCGACCATCGGCAATGCGATAGCTTCCAGCGGAGTGCCAGGCCATGCGAATCATTAGGCCGCCGTAATGCCCCCAATCTGCTGGCCACCAGTCTTGGCTATTGAGGAGAAGATCTTTCATATCCTGCTTGAGCGCACTCACATCGAGCTTTTTCAATTCATCTCGATAGTTGAATGACGGACCCATTGGGTTTGTCTTTGTATCTTGCTGATGAAGAATGTCTAGGTTCAGTGACTTTGGCCACCATGCCATAGGGGTGTTGCTGGATTCAGTATTGGCCCCGTGAGCAACTGGGCACATTCCTTTTGATGTCATTTAGATCTCCTTGTAGGTAAATCATTTTTGCTTGGTTAGCCTGACCTATTCAGACTAACTGATAAAGCTATAAACAGTCTGTTTGGTTAGCAGTTTTTTATTCGCCCGCCATGAATGTGATGAGAATGTTCATATTTAGCCCTTCCGGTTGGGCTCTGGCCGCAAAATGGTCAGTAGGTCCCGTTCATATTGATGGCTGAGGAAGTACAAGCCTTCTGCAATTACAGCCAATCTGGTTTGAATCTTCATTTTTAACTCCCTTCCTTGTGTGTTGTGATGGGATCATCTTGTTCTTTGTTAAATGATTCGTCCAATGAATTAATATGAACTTATTTATCGAATAAATAGATAATAAAATTGAGCGATATGAATTTGATGGTGTCATAGGACATCCTCAGTCTCGCAGGTAAATCAGCATTGATCAAGCCAATATCAAAAGTTACCATCAGGTAATTCGGGCCTGAGCCCCTAGACAAGAACATGAGCCAGCCCCCATTGATTTCCGTAAGCTACATCAGCAAGGCAACCCAGGACATGGGTGTCTTGGCATTGATGCGCTTGACTGATCAGGCTGCGCAACTCAATCAAAAGTTGGGGCTATCCGGAGTGCTCTTTTATGAAAATCAACATTTTGGTCAGATATTAGAGGGGCCTCGTGCAGAGGTCACAAAAATATGGGAAAAAATTCAGCGAGACCCACGCCACCACCAGGTGCGCCTGTTGAATATGAAAGAGATCGAGGAAAGAAGTTTTCCCGCCTGGTCAATGCGCTTCTTCTTGGCAAAAGAAATCATTGCAAAGATGCCTAACCTTACTGGCGTATTGGACGGGCTGCCCGAGCATGATGTTGAGCTATTAAGGCTAATGCGAACAGCGGCAGAATGAGAGCGAGCACCCTTTGGTGATGAGTATGAGGCGGCCGTGTTAGCCACTAAACTACTTGCATGAAGCAACTTCTATACTTTTTTCTGATTGCAGCGTTTGGGGTTTCCTTTGCGCAAGAGGTATCTAATTCTTACGACTTAAAAGTTGCCGTCACCAGGGCAGGCGATCGCTTTCAGGTAAATGCAAGCTATGAGGTGCCGATTAACGTATGCGAAGCTTTTGCATTTATTACTGACTATGAGGGCGCTAAAATTTTGCCTGGAATAGTGGAGTCAAAAGTGCTCTCTAGATCAGGCAATAAAGTGAAGGTTGCTCGCTTGCTCGAAGAAAGAATTTTATTCATTCCATTTGAGATGCGATCTGAATTGGAGTTCGTAGAGCTGCCCAATAAAGCATTGCTCTTCGAGCAGGTAAGTGGAGACACCAAGTATTACAAGGGGAGCTGGCGGCTCTTGCCTGAAAAAGATTTCACTACGTTTAAATACGATGCACAGGTTGAGCCAAACTCTCTTGTGCCATCGGCGGTGATCGAGTTTTTTATCAAAAACATCGTGCGACGACAGTTTGAGTCAATGGCTGAGTTGGCATCTCAAAGAAAGCCCCCTCAAAAAACGGCATGTAAGTTGTAATGAGTGAGCTGATTTTTCAGAGCATATTGCTTGGCTCATTAGGGCTCATTGCTGGAGTCTTGGGTAGTGTCTTGGGGTTTGGGACAACCATCATATTGATGCCCGCCCTGGTTTACTTTTATGGGCCCATGCAAACGATTCCGGTAATTGCTATTACTGCGACTGTTGCAAATATTTCTAGAATATTTTTATGGTGGCGAGTCATTGATTGGAAGGCTTGTGCGGTTTACAGCCTAACTGCAATACCTGCCGTAGTTCTTGGGGCACATACTCTTATATCCTTAAATGAGCGTCTAATTCAATTAGTGCTCGGCATTTTTTTGATTAGCCTCATTCCAATTCGTCGATGGATGCGACGACAGCAATTCTATTTAAAGTTATGGCAGTTGAGTTTAGTCGGTGCCTTTATTGGCTATCTCACAGGAATTGTAGCGACCACCGGAGCCATTAATACACCATTCTTTTTGGCCTATGGATTAAGTAAGGGCGCCTTCTTGGGAACGGAGGCAGCCAGCACCCTCTCTATTTTATTTGCCAAAGGAATTACTTTTCATCAGCTAGGCGTCTTAAATTTGACGGCCATTATTCAGGGGCTGTTAATTGGCAGCACAGTCATGGCTGGATCAATACTATCTAAACGCATTGTGCTGTCTTTGCCTGAAAAAAGCTTTATGTTCCTAATGGAGTTAGTGATGTTGATCTCGGGAATCTTGATCATCGGAATGGCGTTCTAGCACCTTCTTTCAAATTTTGCTTTAGAGTAATGTGAACATGACTAATCTCAATCAACTCCCCACTGATTTACCGATTCCTCAGGATGATGGGGCCGCAGCTCACTTAGTAGGTATGCGCTTGCCCGCTATCTCATTGGGCACGACTAATGCTAGCCAATTTAATCTTGGTGAGAGCAAAGGCCGCTTAGTGATTTACTGTTATCCGATGACAGGCCAGCCCAATGTTCCGCTACCGGAAGGGTGGGATCAAATACCTGGAGCAAGAGGGTGTACGCCACAAAGTTGTTCCTTTAGAGATCACTATCAAGAGTTACGCGCCTTAGGTGCAGATGTTGTTGGTCTCAGCGTGCAGTCTACCGAATACCAAAAAGAGATGGCGGATCGATTGCACTTACCTTTTCCGGTATTAAGTGACGCAGGCTATCAACTTCAGCAAGCTTTGCACTTGCCAACTTTTGTTGCTGCTGGAATGACTTTATTAAAGCGCATCACTTTGATTGTGAATGATGGCGTGATTGAAGCTGTGCACTACCCAATATTTCCGAGCGATAGCGATCCGGCTTGGGTGATGGACTACCTAAAAAATAATCCTGCCTAAGCTAAGGCAAATTGTATTTAGCCCAGGTGAACAAGACGTTTCCGACATTTTGTCCACCAGGCACATAGGCAGTCTGGATGCTGAGATCTTTGTAGCTGATTGAGGCAATGGGTAGCACCCCGGGGAAGGGGACGTAGTTCATGATGTCTTGGCGAGACATCATGAAGACAGTTGCTCCAACGCCATACTTCCAGTCTGGGCTATTGCCGATGTTCCACATCGGTATCCATCCATAGCCGACCATGTACTCATAAATTCCGTGCGAGTCTTTGAAGGTCATGCCATAAATGCCCTCCCAATTACCGCTCTCATTCATCAATCCTCTGCCGAATCCAATGCCCATTGGGTACTCGGTGTACTCATTGATCTTGTCTTGAGAATACGCATAAGGCATGTGATAGGTATAGAGGGGAATGTAAAGCTCGTTACCGCCTTTATCCCAAACTGACTCAAGATGCGTAGTTGTAGTCTGGAACCACTCGGATACGGTTTCAGCGCTAGGGGCTGCAAATGGCATCAAGAGAAGCAAAAGAACAATGAATCTACGGCACATAACTAAGAATTTCTGAACTGAAAAAGGCAAAACGTCTCTTAAGTAAGGATTAATGCTGTTTTTGTAATAAACCACCTGAATTGACAAGATTATATGTTGCTTTGCAGCAATATTTGCTTGCAAAGGCCAAAATAAGCTATTAATATGGTGCAGTGCAACAAAATAACCCTTTAAAGGAAATATCATGTTCAAAAATCAATTCGCAGAAAATCAAGCCAAATCCGTAGAAAGCGCCCGTGCATTGGGTCAAACAGCTCTTGAGAATGCTCAAGAGTTGGCAGAAATCAATTACCAGGCTGCACAACAAGCTGTAGCAAATGCGCAAGCTAAGGCTGCTGAGCTATTGAAGGGCAAAGATGCCAAAGCTGCACTAGACCTTCTGCAAAGCCCAGAAGTACAAGAGGCTGTTGCTGAGGTGGCTGCTTATCAGAAAAAAGTAGCTGCAGTGCTGCGTCGCGGTAATCAAGAGTTGGTTGAGGCTGTAGAAGCCGCCATTGACCAATCACAAGATGACTTGAAGAGCTTTGTAGCCGCTGCTACTTCAAAAGCCCCGGCTGGCTCAGAGGCATATGTAAGCGCCTTTACATCCGCGTTCAATACAGCAATGCAAAACTTTGACCAAGTGCGTTCAACAACACAAGACGCCTTTGCAAACTTTGAGAAAAGTGTTGAAACAGCAATGAAGACTGCACAAGGTCAATTTGGCCAAGCCCCTAAGGCAGCAAAAAGCCGCGCCAAGTAATTAGTAGATAATAGCCACACAGAAAGCCCCGTGTAAGCGGGGTTTTTTGATGGCGTTACTTCAAAAAAATTTGAGAAAATAGCCAGATAGCTGTTAAAAATGCATGAAGAGGCGCGCTTTTAATTCTTGAGGAAATAGTATGAATCGCATTATGTTGTTAGCAAAAATTCACAGGGCAACCGTTACTGAGGCGGATTTGCATTACGAAGGCTCTTGTGGAATCGATGAGGATTTGCTCGATGCTGCTGATATGCGCGAGTTTGAAAAGATCGAGCTCTACAACATTAACAACGGTGAACGTTTCTCAACTTACATCATTAAGGCAAAGCGCGGTTCTGGGATTATTTCTCTGAATGGTGCAGCTGCACGCAAAGCGCATGTTGGCGACCATCTCATTATCTGTACCTATGGCCAAGTCAGTAATGATGAGGTTGCAAAGCATGTGCCTAAAATTGTTTTATTGGGCGAAGGCAATGCCATTAAAGAAATCAAGAAGGTCAATTAATTTTTGATTGGTAGTCGACTAGGTGTAAGCCAGCATTACACGAATAGCATCACGAGATATACTAGCGACAAGCAGGAGAGTGAGGTCTTAGACCTCCACCGAAGGCGCAAACTCCCATGAACGCTCAGGTACCCACTAGGAAGGTACTGCTTATCCTAAACAGCCGTCTGGAGAGTCACCATATTAATGGTGCACCGAAGGAGCAAGCACTAAGTTAGGTCTTAGTGTGAATCTCTCAGGTATCAAGGACAGGGGGAGCGGCAAGCGGGTGACGCATTCTTTGCGCACACGCATGTTAGGAGCCCTGCATGAATACCACCCCAAGCTAACTCAGTAAGAGCGCATGACAAATTTCCCGTCACGGGACCTTAAAAAACTTACTGAATCAGGCAAACAATATGAGCAATATCTACACCAAAGAAGCACCATACCATCCAGGCTATGAGGATGCATCGTTTAAACATGAAGTTTCAAAAGGCGTCTCTGAGTTGAGTGAACTGAGGCGAGTAAATTCACGTTATCTAAAGTTTGCAGACGCCATTGTGGATTTCTGCAAAGCGAGTCATGTTCCAGTGAAAAAAGTGACTGCAGAATAGCGAGATTTAGGAAGTAAGGATCCAAAATTAAAAGCCACCTACGGGTGGTTTTTTACATTCAAATCTTGATAAGATCGTTTATCCAATTTAATTCTGAATACATCATGAAACTAGCGCGCCTAATTTCCATATTGTTAGCAACCCTATTTGTTCTTGGGGCTTGTTCCAAGGAAGAGCAATCTAATGTAATTAAGGTTGCCGTATCCCCAACGATACCCCCCATGCTATTTGAAAAAGATGGCAAATATACAGGCATAGACTTGGAGATATTTGAGGGCTACTGCAAGTCAAGGGGCTGCACATTCAAAATGACTGCTTATGATTGGCTGGGTATGTTGGGCGCGGTGACTAGTGGCCAAGCTGATGTTGCATTCTCTGGGATTTCTATTACAGATAAGCGTAAAGAGGTGATGGATTTTTCTAATCCTTATTTCACCAGCACCTGGCAGTTGATTGGCTTAAAAAACCGCCATATCAAAATTACGGATTTATCCCAGTTAAAAAAATACACTATTGCTTATCCGACTGGCAGCGTATTTGATGACTACGTAAAAACCGTATTGCAGCCAAAAGGATATTACTCGGTAGACCAAGTAAAGCTATATCCATCGCCCGCTGAGGCGCTCATTGCGCTGCAAAATGGCAATGTAGATTTGGTATTTGTGGACAACGTCATGCTGGTTAATTATCAAAAATCTTTAAATCTTCCGGTTAGCAGTAGTTACCAAGTGGTCGGGTTTGATAATCTGGGATTTGCCTTCAAAAAAGGCTCAAAATTACGCGATGACTTTAATTTATACCTTTCTGAGCTGGGCCCAGAAAAGCTAAAGGCAATTATTAATCGCTGGACACAATAAATTGAAGTGATTTTCATATATTGGGTTAAAGTGCATCTTAAGCTGATCATTTCAATTATTCATAAGGAAAAATATGTCCCATCATGACAAGTTAATTGCTGCATTTGAAACGTATCAATCAGAGAATGAAAAGTTTCACGGAAAAGGCATTAAAGCTTCTGCTGCAAGAGCTCGTAAAGCATTGCAAGAGATTGCCGGTTCTTGCAAAGAACGCCGCAAAGAAATTACTGCTGAAAAAGAAGCGCTTGAAGGCAAGCCAAAAGGTGAGGGTATGTCACAAGATGCTGCTCGTCATGCGCACATCCGAAAGTAAGCTTTTTCTGAAAAGTCAAAAGTCACCCGCGGGTGACTTTTTTATTTAGAGGTCAACGTTTTCTAGAGCGGGGCCCTCAAGGTGTCGAGTGTCGGCCCATTGCCCCACCGCCCATCCACTATCTTGACTATGGGTAAGCCAGTTGAGTGATGCATTTGGTACTGAAGCTATTCTTTCAGCACTGAGGGCTTGCTTGCTAGCAATTCGATACATCATATCGAGCGTTCCGCCATGACTAACGATCAAAATAGTTTTACCAGTATGCCTTGCTTGAATTTTATCCAGCGCATTTTGTACGCGCAATGCAAATTTCTGAATGCTTTCTCCGCCCTCAAGATCATGCTCTAAGTCACGAGCAGTGTGTGCTTGCCAAATGTCAGGACGCTTCAATGGGGCCTCGCCAATTGAAAGTCCTTGAAGTGCGCCAAAATGCCGCTCTCGTAGCTCGCTATCCACTTGTGCATCTACACCAAATAATTCAACTACAGCATTTGCGGTGTCAGCCGCTCTCTTGAGGTCGCTGGTGTACAGAACATCAAATGTGAGTTTGATGTCTTTAAGTGCTTGCGCCATTTGGCGAGCCTGCAACATGCCTGTCGCATTAAGCGGAATATCGGTGTGCCCTTGCAAGCGCCTTTCGGCATTCCAAGAAGTTTCGCCATGGCGAATGAGGCAGAGTTTAGTTGTGGACATACTGCAATATTAAATTGAATTACTTTTCTTCAGACTCTGAAAGGTGAAGAAGATCTCCAGGGGTGAGTTGTCCAGACTCTAACGCCTCTGCCCTGAGGCCGCCCCTATTTTCAAAGGCGCTCATGAAATCTGGTCTTTTCAGTAAGTTGGCTGGTCGTTGGCATGGCTCACACAACTCGGTACCTCTAAATGCGAGACCACCCAAATAAAAAATCTTGCCAACTAAATCGTTGAGCTCATCCGCAGAAATGTCGCTGATGATGACGTTTCTACGAGTCTCGCCTTCACCAAAGGGTATTTGCTGCTTAGCTATTAATTGATGATTAGCATCCTCCACACCCTCTAGGGCGATGATGGAGATGTGACGTATCTTGATTTTAGTTTTGGAGAATGCGCCTCTGTCTAGCGCATAACGATCCCCCACAATTCCTTCGCCAGCAACGATGTTGGCTTGTGTAATCTGTGCCATTGTTTCGCCCGCTTGAGAGGCAATGTAGATGGAGTGAATCAGAGGGAGTGCTTTCATGATGAGAGCATATTACATAAGAAAAAGCCCCGGTAATTTCTGGGGCTTAGTACTTAGGCTGCGACAGGCTCAGCGATAGCTGCTGGCGCTGGAGGGCGCTTATTGAGAGCCCTCTGAATCTTTGCTTTTTCTTTTGGCTTGGTGCTAGATTCAAGTAATTTATTGAGTTGAGTGACGGTAAGTGGGCCCAATTTAGCTTTGCCGGTTTTACTAACCATGGGATCGTTTTTTCTATTTCTTTGATTTTGGCCAACAGCCATATTTTTTCCTAGAGTCTTGGAATGATGAACCTCTGAGCTTGCTCAGCAGACTCCCCTATATAGGGCGCGGAATAGTGATCACAAATCAGAATAACAGTTAAGCAGTCCAGGCGCTATGATTAGATCATGATGAATATTCCTAATCTGATTTTTGCCGCCATCATGGGTGGGCTTATGTCTTTGAGCATTACATTGGCCACGACTTTTGTACGAGTGGGTCTTGCGCCAGATTTCTTATGGGTTTGGTTGGAGGTTTGGTCAGTGGCCTATCCGGTCGCGATTATCTGTATTTTGATCTATCGACCATTTGCTAGCAAACTCACTGCAAGCTTGGTGAAGAGGCTTGAGCTATGAATAGGCTAATACGCTTATTAAATAAGGGAGCTTAAATGAAGCATCTCAAATATGTTTTGTTTTTGGGGGTTTTGTTTTTGAGTGCTTGCGCGGCTGTTTATACCGATGCATCAGATTCAAATCACGTCACCTTTTTAAATAGTGATGGTGAATCCATTGCATCACTAACACCCAAGGCCAATGCGTACTGTGCGCAATATGGAAAGACAGCGTCTTTTAGGAAGACCGATACTCAGTTAGTTGCAGTGTTCGATTGCAATTGGCCGCAATCAAGCCCACGCTAGATTTATCCAGCGAGGTCTGATTGATAGATGAGGCCCGCATGCTCTCTCAGGGCATGGAATTGAATGGATTCCCAGCGCTGTTGAGCAACATCTAGTTCTGATTTGTGGCTAGCCAAAAATACTGAAGCACCGACAACATCCTCTGCCATGCGGTGAATATTTTCTTGTATGAATTTCTTAAGTGCTACAGGATCGTCTGAGCTTACCCAGCGAGCCAGGTTATAGCGTGCAGGCAGTAAGCGAACTTCGGCGCCATACTCAGTTTGAAGGCGATGGCTCACCACTTCAAACTGTAGCTGTCCAAAGGCGCCCAGGAGCATGGTGCCGCCAGTCATAGGGCGGAATACTTGAATTGCACCTTCTTCGCCAAGCTGCATTAAGCCTGTGCGTAATTGCTTAGAGCGTAATGGATCGGCGGATTCGACCATGCGGAAAATTTCTGGGGCAAAAAATGGCAAGCCTGTGAATTGCAATTGCTCACCTTCTGTGAGTGTGTCACCCAGTCTCAGAAGGCCGTGATTTGGTAGTCCAATGATGTCGCCAGGGAAGGCCTCATCCAAAATATCGCGACGTTGCGACAAGAAAGACAGTGCATTATTGGTGCGCACTTCTTTTCCATTTCGACAAATCTTCAACTTCATGCCGCGCTGGAAATGCCCAGAACATATACGCAAGAAGGCAACGCGATCTCGATGCGCTGGGTCCATATTCGCTTGAATCTTAAACACCACTGCAGAGAATTTATTTTCAGCGGGACTGACTTCTCGTTGCAAAGCTTTGCGTGATCCCGGTGATGGAGCAAGCTCAACTAAGGTATTGAGAATTTCTCGTACACCAAAATTATTAATAGCTGAGCCAAAGAATACTGGCGATTGACGACCGGCCAAAAAGGCTTCTCGGTCAAACGCAGGCATCGCGTTTTTAATGAGATCCACTTCTGCAAGTGCATTTTCGAGATCAGTGCCTAGGCGCTCTTTCAGAGCAGGATCATTGACATCAATAATTGCATGCGAATCTTCAGTCACACGATCTTCGCCCGCCTTGAACATACGCATTTGTGAGTTGGCGATATCAATCACACCGGCAAATGATTTACCCATGCCTACAGGCCAAGTAAAAGGGACTACCTCGATGCCTAGCGCAGTTTCAATCTCATCCATGAGTTCCATGGGGGGCTTTACTTCGCGATCCATTTTATTAATGAAGGTCACGATTGGCGTGTTGCGTGCGCGGCAGACTTCAAGCAAGCGCAAGGTCTGTGATTCAACGCCATTTGCGGCATCAATCACCATGAGTGCAGAGTCAACGGCAGTCAGTACGCGGTAGGTGTCTTCAGAGAAATCTTGGTGCCCCGGGGTATCGAGAAGATTAATAATGCAATCACGGTATTCCATTTGCATGACCGAGCTCGCAACCGAAATACCACGTTGCTTCTCAATCTCCATCCAGTCAGAGGTCGCGTGACGACTCGCTTTGCGGGCCTTGACGCTTCCAGCAATCTGAATAGCTCCCGCGTATAACAAAAGTTTTTCGGTAAGCGTGGTCTTTCCAGCATCCGGGTGAGAGATGATGGCAAAGCTGCGACGTCTTAAAACTTCTGCGCCGGGAGTGCTGGAGGTGATGGTATCGATGGTAATTCTGCGCTTAATCTAATTGACAGAATTATAAGCGTGCCGAGCTTCTTAGAATTGCTCTTCAGGTCTTACAAAACGCCACTTTCCAGGAGGTAGGGCGCCCAGAGAAATTCTGCCCATACGAACACGTTTTAGACCTAGAACTCTCAGGCCAACCATTTCGCACATGCGACGAATTTGACGCTTGCGACCCTCTTTCAGAACAAAACGCAGCTGGTCTTCGTTCTGCCAGCTGACTTGAGCTGGCTTTAAAACAACGCCATCTAGCTCCAGACCATGTTTTAGTCGATCTAGATCTTCAAAAGAGAGGGCGCCTTCAACTCGAACCAAATACTCTTTCTCGATCGGACTATTTTCGCCGATGAGGAGTTTGGCAATACGACCATCTTGGGTTAACACCAGCATGCCAGTGGAGTCGATATCGAGGCGACCTGCAGGTGCTAAGCCGCGGGTATTAAAGCGTGGGTTGCGCCCCTTATCCAACGGACTAGGAAAGTAATTGTCTGGAGTGATCAGCGAGGCAGCCGGTTGGTACTCTTGCTCATCATCGTAATGAGAGATAAAGCCAACAGGTTTATTCAGAATGACCGTAATCCGAGAGGCCTGTTGAGCTTTGGCCCCAGACTGCAATTCAATCTTTTGGCTACGAAAAGCCCGTGAGCCCAGCTCATTCACTACCTCACCATCAACGGTTACCAGGCCCTGCTCAATATAGGAGTCAGCCTCACGACGAGAGCACAGACCTAATTCAGAGAGCAGCTTGGAGACACGAATTTTTTCTTCCATAGCCATATTATCGGGCAATTGCCCAAACATAGACTAGGTTCTGACAATATGCACGCTGCAAGGGGCCTCTTCAACAATCTTTGTCATGGAGGTCCGCCATGGCGTTACTTTGTTTGGCGGCTTGTGGGATGCCCCAATCAAAATTAGGGAGGCATCATTGTCTTTAGCAAATTCCACAATGCGACTTGCTGGATCTAGTGCCTCTAGCACGTGATATGAAATCCGTTCAGGCGGCAACTTCAATGGTTTAGCCCATTCCATGAGCTGCACAAGATGACCTCGCACAATACCGCTAGCAGTTTCACTTTCTTGATTGCCTTCAAAAGTTGGTGTGCTCGCAATGGTGCTGAGACATACAAGGCGACTTTCGGGATAAGCCTGCAATAAACTCTTCGCGGTTGTTTGCATGCGCTCACGCAAGTCTTCATCTGATTGGCGTGTATCAATCGCTGCAATCATTAATGGCGCGTCATAATTTCCGACGCTAGGGCGCGGGCTTGGGGAGGGTTCGTAACCTGCTGCGCGGAACATGCGTTTGAGATTTTCCCAAAAGCTCAGGGGATCAACTCGGTCAGCGCGCTCTGTAAGGGTGACGCTTTCATGGTCACGCAAGACTTGACGGAGACGTGTGGCACTTTGATATCGATCTGCTGCGCGCGGCTCTAGGCAGCGCAAAACAATTTCCTGTAACCAGCGTGGGATTTCTTTACGAATGGCTCTGGGAGGAAATGCCTGCGCCCACATTCGTTTTCGTAGGCCACTCATCGACTGTGGGTTGCCAAAAGGTAGTTCACCCGTTAGCAGCTCGTACATAATCACGCCGATAGAAAAAATATCACTGCGATAGTCAGAGCGAATTCCAGTAACTTGCTCTGGCGAAATGTATGGCGCAGAGCCAATTCCCTTGCGCATTTCTTCTGCAAGTAAGTCGGGAAAGCGCGCATGATGCGATAAGCCAAAGTCAATTAAGGTTAGCTTGCCCTTATCGTCAATCAGAATATTTTCTGGCTTGATGTCTAAATGAATAGCATCTTGCGAATGAAGGGATTGCACCGCTTGTGCTAGGTCAGCGCCAATCTTTACCACCTCATCAATCGTAAAAACTTTACCTTCTTTGATGAGGTCTTCAAGCGGTCGCCCTTCGACGCGCTCCATTGCAATATAGGGGCGCGTAGCCATGTTGCCGGAGCCAAGATATTTCGGAACATAGGGGCTCTTGAGCGAGCGCAGAATAGTAAGTTCAGTCTCAAAACCAATGAGGCTTTCAACAGGCTGATCACGACCTACTCTAGGTATTTTGAGAAGTATGGGAACATCAATCCCCTCTTTGGTTGCCGAGTACAAGCTGGCCATGCCACCACGATGAACTTCTGTCCCCAAGACAAATCCATCAACTACTTTGCCTTCTTGGAAAATCTCATCAACTGCTTCAATATCAGTATTAATCGACATAAGGTAATTATTTGCCCGTGATTAGGCGGTTGGCAAGATCTTCCGGCAATCCAGCGCGGCGCACTTTATCCGCTGCTGTAAATTGATCGTAAGGAGTGCGATGAAAAGTGAGTACTTCTAACTCTGGCTCGAAAACAGCAAAGCAAGCCTCAGGATTTCCATCTCGCGGTTGACCAAGCGAGCCAACCACTCCGACCCATTGACGATGGCGCATTACTGGAACTTCGTCACCAGGATGTGGGGCAAAACGAATTAATTTACCAACGGCACTTTGATAAAAGAGCGCTTGCTCGTGAGCATGGCCGACAAACGTATATGTCTTGCCAGAGTTTTGAACACAGCGCCAGGCGCTCATGCTGTCAGTGATGTAATTCCAGTCTCCTGGATTGTGTGCCGATGCATGAACAAAACACATCGCATCTTCTTGAATCATTAATGGCAAGTCTTTTAAGAATTGCACTTGAGTAGCGTTAAGTTGGGATTTAGTCCACTCAATTGCGGCATTCGCACTCGCATTCATTTGATGGCTATGGTCTTCAAAGACTGCTTGGTCATGATTGCCTAGAACGGCAATCGCCTTGTTATTGGCAACCATTTCTCCAATACGATCAATCAGAGCGCCAGGATCCGCGTTGTAACCAACAAGATCGCCTAAAAAAACCATGCGGGTAACACCCAAATCTTTGGCCTGCTCCATGCAAGCATCGAATGCCTCTAAATTGCTATGTAGATCGGCAAATAGCCCAATACGTTCAGTCATCCTTTAATGATAGGACAAAAGCGCTGCGAGAAGAAGGGTTAATAAGGCCCAGCTTCGTTAAATGGCCTGTTTTTAAAACGCTTATGAACCCAATAGTACTCAGCGGGCCTGAGCCTAATCTCACGTTCAAAAATTTGGTTTAAGCGTGCGGTATCTGCTTGCGGGTCCTCGGTTGGAAAATTCTCAAGCGGTTTGCTAATCGTACAAACATAACCAGCCCCATTCTTTTTTAGCGTCGTAATCATCATGCAGACTTCCGCACCAGTGATTTTGGCGAGGCGTGATACAGCTGTAATCGTATTGGTTTGAATATTAAAAAAGGGAACGAAGGTTGAGTCCTTGAGGCCTAAATCGATATCAGGCGCAATGATAATGAAGCTCCCCCTCCGAATTTCTCGGATGAGCTCAAGAGAGTTTCCTTGGCGATCAATAGAATTTCCACCAAAGCGATTGCGCCACTCAATAATTTTTCTATTAAAGAAAGGGCTTTTCATTCTTTGGAAAAATCCCGAGGTGCGTGGCCAGCCCCTGTCGTGAGCAAGTGCACTCAAAATAATGCTACCTTCAATGCCAATAAAATGCATGTTTACTAAGATGCGCGGCTTTCTATCACTCAAATCGATCTCTGATCGAACTTCGATCATGTCATCCAGCTGTTTTTTGGTGCCGAGCCAAATAATGCTTTTCTCTACGAGGCTGCGGCCGAGCAGCTGCCAATGTTGTTTTCTAAGTTGGTTAATTTCATTTGCGCTGAGTTCGGGAAAGCACAGTTCTAAATTTTTTTGAACCACACGATTGCGATCGCTGGGAATGAGTGCCGTAAGATTGCCCAAGCCATAGCCAATAGAGACGAGGGTCTTGTAGGGGAGCGATACTAAAAATCGAAGTAGCGCTACCCCAGAATTATTTGAAAAATTTTTAAACAAAACTCAATTTATTCAGCGTCGTAGCGAGATAAAGATTTGGCGTAGCGCACATTCATTTCTTCGGTAGAGCTAATCGACATGCCCAAATCATTTACTAAGCCAGTCTCAAGGCGATAAGCCCAGCCATGCACCGTTAGATCTTGTCCTCTTGCCCATGCATCTTGAACGATGGTGGTTTCGCAAACGTTCACCACTTGCTCGATAACATTGAGTTCGCACAAACGATCCTGTCGTTTTGCAGTTGGAATAACTTCGCCAAGATAGCGCTCATGCTTTTGATGCACATCCTTAACATGGCGCAACCAATTGTCAGCAAGCCCAACGCGTCTGTCAGTTAAGGCGGCATGTACACCAGAGCAGCCATAATGACCCACTACCAAAATGTGTTTGACCTTTAAGAGATCAATGGCAAATTGGATTACGGATAAGCAGTTCAGATCAGTGTGAACCACCACATTGGCAACATTACGATGCACAAAGAGTTCGCCTGGCAGCAGGTTAACAATGTCATTTGCAGGTACGCGGCTATCTGAGCAGCCAATCCAAAGATATTCTGGCGCCTGCTGAGAAACTAGGCGCTTAAAAAAATTAGCATCTTTAGCGATCATCGCCTCTGCCCATTCGCGATTATTGGCAAATAGCTGGTCTAAGGCGCTGGAGTTCTTCATAATCATGTTTTGAGTTTAAAGTACTTTAATGATGCCTATTTGGTTAAAACAAACCCCCACTGGCATTGTTCTTAATTTACATTGCCAGCCGGGCGCAAAGCTAACCAAGGTGGTTGGCCTTCATGATGGCTGCCTCAAGATATCCCTTCAGGCTCCGGCCTTGGAAAATAGGGCGAATGAGATGTTGTTGTCCTGGCTTTCCAAGCGATTAAGGGTGCCCCAAAAACAAATTCAGCTCTTATCGGGACAAAATAGCCGTGTAAAGCGGCTGGAAATCTGGGGCTCAATCACCCCAGAGCAGATTGTTGAAGCTTTAAGTCCTTAAGGATTTACCAAAAGATGGCCCAGAGGATTCCTAAAATCAAAACCCATTTTCCGATGTAATAAACACGGCGGTGTTTTGCCTTCAGCTTCTTTGCTTGCGCTCTCAAGTGATAAAAGTACTTAAAGAGAATGTTTACAAATCCTACCTTCTCCCCCTCAACATTCTGAGAAGAGGCTGCGCTCATCACGTAGCGACCAAAGCAGTGATTGAATAATTGCACCAATTTAGTGTGAACAGGCCGTTCGACATCGCAAAACAAGACAATGCGCTGATGATCCGTCTCATTGGCGGCGTAGTGAATGTAAGTTTCATCAAACATCACTGGTTCGCCATCTTTCCAGAAATAACGCTCCCCATCAACATCGATAAAGCACTTTGGATTGTTTGGGGTGACAAGGCCAATGTGATAGCGCAGTGAGCCTGCATAAGGGTCTCTATGGCGTACAAGCGTTGCCCCAGGGGGTAGGGAGGCAAACATCGCAGCCTTGATCGAGGGGATCGATTTGAGGAGGGCAACGGTTTTAGGGCACTGGAGTTGTGCGGATGGCATTTCTTTGCCATACCAATAGAGGTGAAAACGTTTCCAGCCTGTCCGGAAAAAGGAGTTAAACCCAATATCGTTATATCCCGTAGCAGCAGCAATTGCACCATCTGCATTTAAAGCAAGCGCTTCATCGCGGATGATCTGCCAATTATCTTGAAGGGGTTTCATCTCTGGAAAGTCTGCAACTGGAATAAATGCCCCAGCCTTAGTTTTTGAGAATAAATAAAGGAGAGTATTAACTGGCGCCAAAAGAACTTGATAGTCCGTTAGTGAGCGCACTAAGCCAAATCGAACCTTACCCCTGAAGTAGACATAAACAGCCGAGACAACAAAGATCAAAAAGACGATGTGACGTAATTCCATAAGATTTACCAGTTAGCGTTAACGCTAGTATTTTAATTTGTATGGAGTGCCATTTCATCCCTATTTTTGTAATGAATATGCTCAAATGTTGATTGGGGTCAAATGGACCGCTATGAATGCACCTATTTAGGGCTGCAGAGATGATTTGTTAAGGAAAACCACATGAATGGATTCGTAAAATGGCTTTTAAGCCTTGTATTGATTGGCTTAGCCGGTTTAGCGGCTTATACCTGGATTATGCTCAATTGGAGCTATGGCAGCGGTGAGCGTGCCGGCTACGTCCAGAAATTCTCTAACCGTGGTTATGTATGTAAAACCTGGGAAGGCGAATTAGCCATGGTTTCCATGCCAGGAACCATGTCAGAAAAATTCCTCTTTACGGTTCGTGAAGATGCTGTGGCGCAAAAAATTAATGCGAATTTGGGTAAAAAAGTTGCCCTTAAATATGATCAGCACATTGGATTGCCTACAAGCTGTTTTGGCGATACCGAGTATTTTGTGTCCGATGTGACAGTTATAGAAGAGTAAAAAAGCAGCAATAAAAAAATTTGCTGTGACGCAGCTTTATTTTTGTAATTTTTTGTGGTTAAAATCATGTAAGCGCACTGTGCGCTGACATCAATATCTATAAGGAGCTTCACTTGAACAAAGCAGAACTAATCGCAGCGATTGCTGACGACGCTGAGATCTCAAAAGCCAAAGCTGAATTTGCATTGAATTCTGCTATTGAGCAAATCATTAAAGCTGTTACTAAAGGCGACTCAGTACAACTGATCGGTTTCGGTACTTTTGCTTCTGGTAAGCGCGCTGCACGTATGGGCCGTAACCCAAAAACTGGCGAGCCACTCAAAATTGCTGCTGCTAAAACTGTTAAGTTTTCTGCTGGTAAAGCATTTAAAGATTCAGTTAACAAGCGTAAGAAGTAATTCTTGCTTTGTTGATGAAAAAGCCCGGCATGCCGGGCTTTTTTGTTTCTAGAGATAGCGCTGGAATCTTGAGCGATCGCCTAATCTGATTTTTAACTTTGCACTAAACGTCGGTGGCGATGAATGCTCATCAAAATGCCGGCACCAAACCCCAGTGTTACTAAGGCAGTACCTCCGTAACTGATGAAGGGCAATGGCACGCCAACAACGGGCAATAGACCGCTTACCATGCCGATATTCACAAATGCGTAGGTAAAGAAAATCAGTGTGACCGATGCACCTAGTAGTCGTGTAAAAAGATTGGGCGCGCTGGCGGAGATGGCTAGGCCTCGTTTAATCAGGGCGAAGAAAAGTGCTAGCAAGACCAAGTTGCCTAGAAGACCAAATTCTTCAGAAAAAACCGCAAAGATAAAGTCGGTATGTTTTTCTGGAATAAATTCAAGATGCGCTTGCGTACCCTGAAACCAGCCTTTGCCGAAAAATCCACCCGAGCCAATTGCAATCATGGATTGAATTGTATGAAAGCCTTTGCCGAGAGGATCGCTACTTGGATCGAGCAAAGTGCAGACCCGATGTTTTTGGTAGTTATGGACCAGTGGCCAAACAACATCATGCGCACAAATCATATTGCCAAAAATAATGATCAAGATAATGCCAAAAGCGCCGAGGCCTACAAATGGCAGAATCCATTTCCACGGTAGTCCCGCTAAAATAATCACATACATGCCTGCAGCGAAAACTAAGAGTGCTGTTCCTAGATCGGGCTGGCGTGCAATGAGGAATACCGGAATAGCGAGGATGATCGCTGCCACTCCATAGTCCCACGATTTTTGGATGCCTTCACGTTTCTGAAAGTACCAGGCCAACATCAATGGCATGGCAATTTTCATGAGCTCTGATGGCTGAATTACGAACCCAATGTTCAGCCAACGTCGCGCACCCTTTTTAATTAATCCAAATGCAGCAACCGCTATTAGTAACGCAACTCCAATCCCATAAACCCATACTGCCGCCATCTCTAACCACTTTGGCGGAATACGAGAAACGATCCACATCACTGCAAATGAGAGTGCCAAGTTACGCAATTCATCTTCAAACCGTACAGGCGTATTCTGACTTGCAGACAAGAAGGTAATAAATCCAACCCCCGCTAAGCCAAGTAAAATAAGACCTAGCTGGCGATCAAGTCCGCTAAAAATACTCAGAAATATTTTCTTGGTTTTACTTATGGCGCTCTTTTCCATTCAGGAATCTCCTTTGGCCATTTACCTTCAAGATAAAAATCTAACGCTTTGCGCGCAATCGGTGCGGCATGTTGCGCACCAAATCCTGCGTTCTCAACGACCATTGCAATCACGATAGTTGGCTTTTCTGCGGGAGCAAAAGCAATGTATAAAGCGTGGTCGCGTAAAAATTCTGCAGTAGATCCGTGCTTGTACTCTTTCGAGTTCAAACTAAATACTTGCGCTGTCCCTGTCTTGCCGCCAACTTGATAGCCCGTACCTTTAAAAACTGAGGCAGAGGTTCCAGAGTTGTTCACTTCAACCATAGCCTTCTTGATCACCTCAACGTTCTCTGGAACAAGATCGATGCGATAACTTTCTTTTGGCGTTGTAAGGGTGCGGTTTCTTGTGAAAGGATCTTCAATCGCTTTCACCAAGTGTGGTTTCATTACGATGCCGTTATTTGCCATGTTTGCCATAGCATGTGCCAACTGCAAAATAGTAAATGCGTTGTAGCCCTGTCCAATGCCAAGAGAAATGGTTTCGCCCTCATACCATTTTTGCTGCTCTGGTTTCTTGAAGGTATTTTTCTTCCACTCCGTGGATGGCAGGACACCTTTGGATTCACCTTGTAAGTCGATGCCGGTAATTTGCCCAAAGCCAAATGGTTTCATGAAGTCATGCATCATGTTGACGCCCATATCGCGCGCCAACATGTAGTAGTAGGTATCGCAAGATTCAACAATGGACTTTTGCATGTCCACAATACCGTGCCCACCTTTTTTGTCATCACGGAAGGTGTGATTTCCAAAATCAAAATAACCTGGATCTGAAATGGTTTGTGACGGTGTGCGCTTTTTAGTTTCTAAAGCTGCGAGCGCCATAAATGGTTTGTATGTTGATCCCGGTGGGTAGATGCCTTTAAGTGGGCGGTTATATAGTGGCTTTTGCGGGGAGTCATTCAACTCTTTCCATGTCACTGAATCAATGCCCTCCACGAAATCATTTGGATTAAAGTTTGGCTTGGATACAAATGCCAAGATGTCACCAGTCTCTGGTTCAATCGCTACGAATGCGCCGCGGAAATTTCCGTAGAGTTGTTCAACCAAGTATTGCAGCTTGATATCCACTGACAACACCACATTTTTGCCTGGTATTGAAGGCGAGCTAGAAAGCGTGCGCACCGGCTTGCCGCCCGCTGTAATTTCTACTTGGTCATATCCTGGTACGCCGCGAAGAACCGCTTCATAACTTTGCTCTAGACCAATCTTCCCAACGTACTGAATGCCCGGCAAGAAAGAAGTCTGCAATGCATCCGGATCATCGACTTTAGAGTTCTCGATTTCCGCCTGCATCTTCTCTTTATCTCTTTGAGAAACCCGTCCGATATAGCCAATTAAATGCGACGCTAATTCGTTGTATGGATACTCTCTGAAGCTGCGGGCGCGGATCTCCACCCCCGGGAATCTGTAGCGATTAGCCATAAATCGAGCAGTTTCAGCCTCGGTGAGCATCGATCTGAGCGGAAAAGTGCCCATTTTTCGAGAATCTTCCAGCGAACGCTTGAAATTGCGGCGATCTCGCGGGGAAATCAGCACAATTTGAGACAGCTCGTCGATAAGTTCATCCACATTTCCTTTAACTTCTTCGGCATTCACATCTAAGGTCAAGGCTGAGTAGTTTCTGCCAATCACAATGCCATTGCGATCTATCAGGAGACCCCGATTAGCTGGAGCTGGCACGAGAGCAATGCGGTTATTTTCGGCCAATAAGGCATATTTGCCGTGACTCACAAGCTGTAGCCACACCAACCGTGTAATTAATAATAAAAAGCAGAATGTGACAAATAGGGTCGCAATATGAATGCGCTCTTGAAACGAGTCGAGATCTGGTTTTTTGAACGAAACCATACCGCTCTCTAAATTGGACGATTGTGATCAACGTCAATGGGGCGACGTTGAGGTGACAACAAGATGCGTGTTGCCACGGGCCACAGCAATGCCTCAATCAGGGCTTGAATGGCACCAGTTAAGGCCCACCAATGTATCTCACCACTTAATAACCAATGAGCCAGCACTGGGAATAAGGAAACTAATAAGAAGATGGGCAAAAGATGCAGGGCTTGCGTTAAAACATTTAAGGCAATGATGCGACGATGCCAAGAGATGGCAAGGTAAGCCACTAATGAGTAGCTAAATGCATGCAGCCCCAATAAGTCCGAGTTATGGACATCCATCAATAGACCGAGAATGAAGGCGATGATGACGCCGACATAGCGATGCTGATGGATATTCCAGAACACGATGCAAATAATGAGCCAGTCTGGCACCCAGCCGTAATTACCAATTGGCAGAAGGTTTAGCAGTAGGGCGCAAAACAAGCTGAAATAAATAAAGACCGGATTCACCGGGCGCAGAATGTAGCCGCTTTGAAAATCGATCATTGCATGCCTCGCGCACGAGTTTGACGGCGACCTGGAGTGTTGGTCAGTGGCGCACCAGGTTTGCTAGTAGCGGTGGATGCTTTTGCATCCCACTGTGGATCGTAAAGCAGGGCTAAGGCCTGACGGTAGCGATTGACTGCTGCAACTGGTACGCAAAATACATTTGAAGAGTTTTTGTCTGCATTACGTTCAATTCGGCTAATTACCGCCACCGCAAAGCCGGGCGGGTAGATGCCATCAATGCCTGAGGTAATGAGTGCATCCCCCACCTCTAAATCGCTGGCCACCGGAAGGTAGCGAAGTTCAAGTGGGTTGCCACGCCCCGCACCAAATACCGCTGCTCTTAAGCCATTGCGAGCGACTTGTACTGGAACTGCAAAGTCACGATCTTCAAGTAATGAGACTTCTGCAGAGTGATCGTAAATGCGTACCACTTGACCTAAGATGCCAGAGTCATTTGCGATGGGGTTGCCCAGCTTAAGGCCATCATCGCTGCCGCGATTAATCACGATGCGCTGAGAAATTGGATTGGGTGGATTGAATAAAATTTCTACTGGCAATGTTTTAAATGGAGAGTGCTTTTGCAAATCCATTAGCTGACGTAGGTTTTGATTTTCTACAAGAAGAAATTCAGATTGGTTGGCAAGCAAAGAGAGCTCTGCTTGGCGCACTTTCATTTCTTGATTTTCTTTATCTAGCGTTCCGCGACTGGTGAAGTATTCTGATGTCGCTTCATAGGCATTGCGCGGCATCATCATCACATACTCTAGCGGGCGCAATAACCAATTTACGTTATTGCGAATCGGATCCAGTGCTTTAAAGCGAAAATCGATCAACATCAATGCGATGCTGATCGATAGACAGACAATCAGTTTGACTAAAGCCGGAACGCCTTGTCTGAAAAGAGGAGGAGCGCTATGTTGCAATTCCCTAATCGACGCTTAGGTCAATTACTCTTGAGAGAACACGCCACCCAACTTATCCATGCGCTCTAAAGCAATACCGCAACCACGAGCAACGCAAGTGAGGGGGTCTTCTGCAACATGAATAGGAAGGCCAGTTTCTTCGAGCAGTAAGCGATCGAGGTCACGCAATAGCGCGCCACCACCAGTGAGCATCATGCCGCGCTCAGCGATGTCAGATGCAAGCTCAGGAGGAATTTGCTCTAAGGCCGCTTTTACTGCAGTCACGATTTGATTCAGCGGGTCAGTCAAGGCTTCGAGTACTTCATTGCTTGTCACGGTGAAGCTACGTGGAATACCTTCAGAAAGATTGCGACCTTTTACTTCCATCTCGCGAACTTCTTGTCCCGGGAATGCAGAGCCAATAGTTTTCTTAATTAACTCAGCAGTTTGTTCACCGATCAACATGCCGTAGTTACGACGGATGTAATTAGTGATTGCTTCATCAAACTTATCGCCGCCAACACGAACAGAGCCTTTGTAAACCATGCCGCCTAATGACATAACGCCAACTTCAGTTGTACCGCCGCCGATATCAACAACCATCGAACCAGCTGCTTCAGAAACTGGCAGACCTGCACCAATTGCAGCAGCCATTGGCTCTTCAATCAAAAATACTTGTGATGCGCCTGCACCTAAGGCAGATTCGCGAATTGCGCGACGCTCAACTTGAGTTGATCCGCAGGGAACGCAAATGATGATGCGTGGGCTAGGCTTTAAAAGCTTGCTCTCGTGCACCATTTTGATAAATTGCTTGAGCATCTGCTCGGTAATTGTGAAATCGGCAATAACGCCGTCTTTCATGGGGCGAATCGCCTCAATATTTCCAGGAACACGACCCAACATGGCTTTTGCTTCTTTTCCAACCGCCAAAATGGTCTTTTTGCCATTTGGGCCGCCTTCAGTACGAATTGCCACAACTGACGGTTCATCAAGCACAATACCCCGTTCACGCATGTAAATTAAGGTGTTGGCGGTACCTAGGTCGATGGCCAGGTCATTGGAAAAGTAGCTGCGGAAAAAACCAAACATGATGTAGTGGGAAAATAAGTAAGTGTTAAAAAATATATATAGGAATGATACTCTAGCGCCCCATGAAACTTGATGATGTCCAGCGCATTGCGCACCTTTCCAGCCTTGAGTTAAGTCAGGCAGAAGCCGAGGCAGTTTTGCCTCAATTACAGGCAGTTTTTGCTCTGGTTGAGGAGATGCAGGCTGTTGATACCAGCGGCCTTGCCCCTTTGGCTCACCCCATCCTCTTTTTGCGTGATTTGGCGCAACCCCTGCGTAGTGATGCAGTGACGGAAACCGACCATCGTGCTGAAAACATGCAATCTGCCCCTGCCGTGCAGGATGGCTACTTCTTAGTTCCGCGGGTGATCGAATGAGCTGGCACCAAACCCCCATCGCCTTAATGGCCAAAGCCTTGGCCGCTAAAGAGGTCTCTAGCACCGAGCTGACACAGTACTTTCTCGACCGCATTGAGGCCGGAAAGCACTGGAATGCATATCTTGATGTAAGTGTTCACTTAAGTTTAGAGCAAGCATCTAAAGCAGACAAAATTATTGCCTCAGGCAAAGCTGGAAAATTGACAGGCATCCCTGTTGCCCATAAAGACGTCTTTGTAACCCGTGGTTGGAAGTCCACTGCAGCATCCAAAATGCTCGAGGGTTACCTCAGTCCATTTGATGCAACGGTAGTTTCGAATCTCGGAATTCCGGATGAACTTAATCCCAGTGGTGCCGGCATGGTTTGCCTTGGTAAGACCAATATGGATGAGTTCGCAATGGGTTCCTCCAATGAGAATTCAGCCTATGGCCCAGTATTAAATCCTTGGAATTCAGAATATGTTGCTGGCGGTTCTTCTGGAGGTTCTGCAGCAGCAGTAGCCGCAGGATTAGCCCCGATTGCGACAGGTACAGATACTGGCGGCTCTATACGTCAGCCAGCCGCATTTTGTGGGCTGACTGGCATCAAGCCTAGTTATGGGCGCGTATCCCGCTACGGAATGATTGCTTATGCTTCTTCATTAGATCAGGCTGGCCCAATGGGCAAGACCGCAGAAGACTGTGCTTTATTGCTTACAGCAATGTCTTCCCATGATCCGCGGGACTCTACTTCCTTGGCAGATTCTGGAGAGGACTACAGTCGCTATCTCGCCCAGTCTTGGAAAGAGGGGGGCTCGAATCCAGCAAAACCTCTAGAAGGCTTGCGTGTTGGCTTGCCAAAAGAATTCTTCGCAGAAGGCCTTGCGCCAGAAGTGGCTAATGCCGTCAATGCTGCAGCAAAAGCCTTGCAAGATTTAGGCGCAGAGTTGCTTGAAGTGAGCCTCCCTAAAACTAAGTTGTCCATTCCGGTGTATTACGTTTTGGCACCAGCCGAAGCCTCAAGTAATTTGAGTCGGTTTGATGGAGTGCGTTATGGACACCGAGCAAATGAATATCGTGATTTATCCGACATGTATAAGAAGTCTCGTACCGAAGGTTTTGGTGCAGAGGTAAAGCGTCGGATCTTGGTTGGTACCTATGTGCTTTGTCATGGTTACTACGATGCTTATTACTTGCAGGCTCAAAAAATTCGTCGCATTATTGCGGCCGATTTTCAGGCAGCATTTGAGAAGTGTGATGTGATCTTGGGGCCCGTTGCACCCGATGTTGCATGGCGTTTAGGTGAAAAATCAAAAGATCCAGTGCAGATGTATTTAGAAGACATTTACACGCTCTCAACCAATTTAGCGGGACTGCCGGCGATGAGCGTACCTTGCGGATTTAATTCAAGCAAGCTGCCGATCGGCATGCAACTCATTGGTAATTATTTTTCTGAAGCACGCTTACTTCAAGTGGCGCATCAATATCAGCAAAATAGTGACTGGCATTTGCGTCAAGCAAGCGAGGTGGCATGATGCAATGGGAAATCGTTATTGGTCTAGAGACCCACGCACAGTTACAAACACAGTCAAAAATTTTCAGCGGTGCGAGTACGCGCTTTGGCGCTGGCCCGAATACACAAGCCTGTGCCGTTGACTTGGCGTTACCGGGCGTTTTGCCGGTATTGAATCGTCAGGCAGTTGAACACGCCATTCGTTTTGGTTTAGCGGTCAATGCCAAGATTACGCCTGCAAGTATTTTTGCCCGCAAGAATTATTTTTATCCCGACTTACCCAAGGGATACCAAATTAGTCAGATGGATCTCCCTGTAGTTGTTGGGGGCCATCTGGAAATCTTGGTTGGCGATCAAGTCAAAGTAGTTGAGCTCACACGCGCCCACATGGAAGAGGACGCAGGGAAGTCGGTTCATGAAGAGGGCTTCTTAGGCCCTCATGGCGAAGCATCCAGTGGCATCGACTTAAATCGTGCCGGCACACCATTGCTGGAGATTGTGACTGAGCCAGTGATGCGTAGTGCTGCAGAAGCTGTAGCTTATGCAAAAGCACTGCATACATTGGTAGTTTGGTTGGGTGTGTGTGACGGCAATATGCAAGAAGGATCCTTCCGTTGTGATGCCAACGTTTCTGTTCGACCTCTAGGTCAAAAAGAATTTGGCACCCGTTGCGAAATTAAGAACTTGAACTCCTTCCGCTTTTTGGAAGAGGCAATTCAATATGAAGTGCGTCGTCAAATTGAACTAATTGAAGATGGCGGCACAGTTGTTCAAGAAACCCGCTTATACGATCCTGATCGTCAAGAGACTCGTAGCATGCGCAGTAAAGAGGACGCTAACGACTATCGCTATTTCCCGGACCCAGATTTATTACCGGTAGTGATTGATGATGCATGGATTGCTGATGTTCGTAGCAAGATGCCATCATTACCAGCACAGTTGCGGGAGCAATGGCAAAGCGAATTTGGCTTGAGTGCTTACGATGCGCAGCTACTGACACAAGATCGAGATACTGCAAAAGTATTTGAAGCGCTTTTAGCAATCGTTGGTAAACCGCTGGCAAAAGCTGCGGCCAACCTGATTGCAGGCGAGCTTGCCTCTTCACTGAATCGTGCTGGTATTGCTATGGAAGATGCACCTTTGAAAGCAGAGCATTTAGCGCCACTTTTAACTCGTGTAGCAGATGGGACCATCTCTAATAAGATCGCAAAAGATATCTTTGCAATTCTGTGGGAAGAGGCTGTCGCTGGCAAAGTCATTAGCACTGTAGATCAAGTAATTGACGCCAAAGGCCTGAAGCAGATCAGTGATAGTGGTGAGCTTGAAGCCATGATTGATAAGGTCCTGGCGGCTAACGAGAAGTCTGTTGAAGAGTTCCGCTCTGGCAAGGAAAAAGCATTTAATGCTTTGGTTGGTCAGATCATGAAAGCTTCACAAGGCAAAGCCAACCCAGGCCAAGTAAATGAGCTGCTGCGTAAAAAGCTGAGCTAAAAAGTTAAATCAGAAAATAAGCAAGAAAGACATAGATGAGCGCAATCGATCCTAAGCAAGCCGAACAAGAAGAATTGGTAGCGGAGTGGTTACGCGCTACTCCAGGTTTTTTTGAGCGCTATGCCAATCTCTTAAATGAAATTCGTTTAAAGCATCCTCATGAAGATCGTGCAATCTCCTTGCAAGAGCGTCAAATGACTTTGTTGCGCACACAGAATCAAGAGCTCAATCGCCGTCTCAGCGAGATGCTGCACTTTGGTAGTCGCAATGACAAAACTCAACAGAGCTTAGTTGCTTGGTTGTTACGCCTGATGCGTGCAAACACAAAGGCGGATGTGGAATCTGCGGTGACTGCTGGGCTGGCGGAAGTTTTTGAAGTGGAGTCGGCACAACTACTCTCGCCTAATGCGGCTTTTGGCCCTTGGATTGATACGCCTCTATGCGGTTCTGCTAAAGAGTTGGCATCTGCCAGCGTAGATTTGCTGGCAACCCAAGTGAGCATTGATCCTGAGTGGCAAAGCATGGTGGCTATTGGCTTGCCTCTAGGTAAAAGTATTGGCGCAGTGCAATCACCAGCAGTGCTTTTGCTAGCAAGCAAAGACGAGTCTCGCTTTACTGCGGATATGGGCGCATTCTATTTACGTCAGATTGCTGAACTGACTGCTGCAGCTTTGGATCGTATCCAGGCTTATGAGCCAAGCACCAGCTGATCTTCATCCCTTAGTGCAAGAGTATTTGCACGAGCTGCATGTATTAAGGCAGCTATCACCTCATACGCTCAAAGCTTACCGCATGGATCTGGGTGAGTTGCAAGCATTGGCAACCGATGATTCCATTGAATTATTAAAAGTCACCAATGCGCATGTACGTCGCTGGGCTGGCCGCCTGCACTCCAAAGGAAAATCATCTCGCACGATAGCTAGAGCGCTGTCTGCGTGGCGAGGTTGGTATGACTGGTTGACTGAGAAAGATGCATGTCGTGATGCGCAGGCAGGAAGGGTGACTGCAAACCTAGTGGCTAATCCTGTTGATGATGTGAAGGCTCCCAAGCGTTTGAAGTCTTTGCCTAAGGCGCTCTCAGTTGAGCAGGCACTCTCTTTAGTAAACCAAGCCGTAAAAGAAGCCGAAGAAAAGAAAGATCTGGAGTCGATACGTGATGCAGCGATCATCGATTTGCTGTATTCCTCTGGCCTACGTTTATCAGAGCTTCTGGGTATTGATGTAATGCAAAGCAAAGATCGCCAACAGGAGTCTGCTGGATGGTTGGATTGGGATGCTGCAGAAGTAACGGTTTTGGGTAAAGGTGGCAAGCGCCGCTCAGTTCCGATTGGTGGACCTGCAATGCAATCCCTCAAAGTCTGGCGTACGCTCCGCGATGAACTGGAGCAAGCAGATGTATCGATAGCTTTATTTATCTCTGCTACAGGTGCGCGCCTATCCCCTCGGACTGTGCAGGCACGCCTACGGACTTTGGCAATGAGGGCTGAGCTGCCGACCCATGTGCATCCGCACATGATGCGCCATAGCTTCGCCAGTCATGTCTTGCAATCATCCCAAGATTTGCGGGCAGTACAGGAAATGCTGGGGCATGCCAGTATTGCTAGTACGCAGATTTATACCTCCTTGGATTTCCAGCACCTAGCGCAGGCATACGATAAAGCCCATCCTCGCGCAAAGGCTGGCAAAGCCTGAGGAACTCGGTAAGATAGAAGGTTTCCCATTTGGGGAATGTATTTATAGATTTTGAATGGATCAATGATGGCGTTAATTCCGGTAACAATTCTCACAGGCTTTTTAGGTAGCGGCAAAACGACTTTGCTGAAACACATCTTGACTGAAGAGCATGGCAAAAAAATTGCTGTGATTGAAAACGAGTTCGGCGAAGAGAATATTGATAACGACATCTTGGTTCAAGACAATCAAGAGAACATTGTCCAAATGAGCAATGGCTGTATTTGCTGCACGATTCGTGGTGATCTGGTTGAGGCGCTCAACTCATTGTGGGAGCAGCGCAAAGATAAAAAGATTAGCTTTGATCGCGTAGTCATCGAGACTACTGGTGTGGCTAATCCAGGGCCAGTAGCACAAACATTCTTTATGGATGATGACGTTGCGGACCATTACGTATTAGATGCGGTAGTAACACTTGTGGATGCCAAGCACGGCCCACGGCAATTGACTGAGCATGAGGAAGCACAACGTCAAGTAGGCTTTGCTGATCAAATCTTCATCACTAAGACCGATTTGGTGACGCCTGCGGAAGTTGATGCCTTACGTAATCGCTTAATGCATATGAATCCTCGCGCCCCAATTCAGGGTATTTCTAAGGGCGTGGTTCCTTTGGATGCCGTTTTGGATCTCAAGGGCTTTAATTTGAATGCGAAGCTCGATATTGACCCTCACTTCTTGGAACAAGACGATCATGACCACGCTACTTGTGGCCACGATCACAGCCATGACCACCATGATCACAGCACTTGTGGCCATGACCATAGTCACGACCATCATGGCCATGCGGGCCATACAGACCGTATCCAATCCTTCGTTTTTCGTAGTGATAAACCCTTTGATCATAAAAAATTAGAGGACTTCCTAGGAGGCATTTTGGAGGTCTTTGGAGAGAAGATGTTGCGCTACAAAGGCGTCCTCTATGTGAAGGGTAGTAACCGAAAAGTCGTGTTCCAGGGCGTCCATCAGATGATGGGGAGCGATTTAGCGGGTGTTTGGGGTGCCGAGCCGAAGCAAACGCGGATGGTTTTTATTGGCATCGATTTACCTAAAGACACCCTGCTGGCTGGGCTTGAAGGCTGTTTGGCCTAGGAAATATCAAGTACAATCCGGCGCCACGGTCAATATTGGTAAATATTGGCAAAAGGGCGGTAAAAGTTTGGCAGAATGAAGTAATAATGGTTTAGAACCATGGAAAGAATGAAATGACGGTAAAAACACCAACGAAATCTACGGCTACAGCAAAAGCGCCTAGTAAGGCTGCAAGTGCAAAGGCTGCTAAGGGTGCCCCTTTAACAGAAGTTGAATTGCTCAAGATGTCCGAAAAGGACTATATGAATGCGGCTCAACTTGATTTTTTCCGCCAAAAGCTTCTGACCTTAAAAGACGATATTTTGAAAAATGCTTCTGAGACCACAGAGCATTTGCGTGAAAACATTTTGGTTCCTGATCCTGCGGATCGCGCAACGATTGAAGAAGAGCACGCTCTTGAGTTGCGCACACGTGATCGCGAGCGCAAGTTATTGAAAAAAGTAGAGCAGGCGCTAGCCCGCATTGAGTCTGGCGATTATGGTTGGTGTGAAGAGACTGGGGAGCCGATTGGTTTGAACCGTTTAATTGCTCGTCCAACAGCCAATCTTTCTCTCGAGGCGCAAGAGCGTCGCGAGCTTCGTCAAAAGTTGTTTGGCGATTAATTGCCAGATCAAATAAAAAAGTAGCAATGACAAAGCAATCTCCATCTATTAGCGAAATCTCTCCACTACTTAAGGCGGAGATTTTGGCCGAGGCCTTGCCTTACATTCGTGCGTATCACGGTAAGACTATCGTCATTAAGTACGGCGGAAACGCTATGGTTGAAGAGCGCCTCAAAGAAAGTTTTGCGCGCGATGTCATCTTGCTCAAGCTGGTTGGTATGAACCCAGTTGTCGTTCACGGTGGTGGACCGCAAATTGATGAGGCCCTCAAAAAGATTGGCAAGACTGGCACCTTTATTCAAGGTATGCGTGTAACCGATGAAGAAACCATGGAAGTGGTCGAGTGGGTTCTCGGTGGTGAAGTACAGCAAGATATCGTGATGTTGATCAACCACTTTGGCGGTCAGGCTGTTGGCTTGACTGGTAAGGATGGTGGCTTGATTCGTGCCAAGAAAATGTTGGTTGCTGATGAGAAGAAAGCTGGCGGAACGATTGATTTAGGTTTTGTTGGTGAAATCGAAGCAATTAACCCAGCAGTTGTAAAAGCATTGCAAGACGACGCCTTTATTCCAGTGATCTCCCCAATTGGATTTAGCGAAGAAGGTCAGGCCTACAACATCAATGCTGACTTGGTAGCTGGCAAGATGGCCGAAATTTTGCATGCAGAGAAATTAGTCATGATGACAAATATTCCTGGTGTGATGGATAAAAACGGCACGCTCTTAACAGACTTAACTGCACGTGAGATTGATGGCCTATTTGCTGATGGCACGATTTCTGGCGGAATGTTGCCAAAGATTTCCTCGGCATTGGATGCCGCAAAGAGTGGCGTGAATTCAGTTCACATTATTGATGGACGAATCGAACACTCTCTATTGTTAGAGATCCTGACAGAGCAAGCGTTTGGAACAATGATTCGCTCCCGCTAAGAGTTGAATAAGAGATATAGACATGCGTGATTCTTTAGACCCTACTGCATCAGAGATCGAAGCGACAGCTGCCGAAGAGGGTAAGACACGTAAGCGTCCACGCCCTGGCGAGCGCCGCCTCCAGATATTGCAGGTGTTGGCTGAGATGTTGCAAAACCCTAAGGGTGAGCGTGTAACTACTGCAGCGTTGGCAGCAAAAATTCAAGTTTCAGAAGCGGCCCTCTATCGACATTTCGCTAGTAAGGCGCAGATGTTTGAAGGCTTGATTTCTTTTGTCGAGCAAACAGTTTTTGGTCTGATTAATCAGATTAATCAGAAAGAAGAGTCTGGACTTGCACAAGCGCGCGGTATTTTGCAGATGCTTTTATTCTTTGCTGAAAAGAATCCCGGCATGACTCGCGTCCTTTTGGGCGATGCTTTATTGCAAGAGGATGACCGTTTGCAAGAGCGGATTACCCAAGTACTTGATCGCGTAGAGGCTTCTTTAAAGCAGGCATTGCGTATTGCACAAACTCAGGGTGGCACATGGGCAAACGTGTCTCAAGATGAAGTGAGCATCCGTGCGGCGATGTTGATGAGTTATGTCTTGGGCCGCTGGCACCGTTTTGCTCGTAGCGGCTTCAAGAAGCTTCCAACCGAAGCGTCAGATATTAGTCTTCGCATTCTTCTGTCCGAATGAGCGAGCTACACCTTTCTAGAAACACTATCCACTTTGCCGAGCCCTTGCCTTTGCAAAGTGGCGCCATCTTATCGGGCTACGATTTAGTTATTGAAACTTACGGCAAGCTCAATGCCGATAAAAGTAATGCTGTACTAGTTTGTCATGCGCTAAATGCATCACACCATGTGGCCGGTCCTAACCCAGATGATGCAAGCGATATTGGCTGGTGGGACAACATGATTGGCCCGGGTAAGCCTGTTGATACCGATCACTTCTTTGTTATTGGTGTTAATAACCTAGGCTCTTGTTTCGGATCCACGGGTCCAATGAGCATCAATCCGGCTACTAGCAAGCCTTATGGCGCAGACTTCCCAGTCATTACGGTGGAAGATTGGGTTAATACTCAGGCGCGCTTAGCCGATAAGTTGGGCATTCGTCGCTTTGCTGCAGTAATGGGCGGTAGTTTGGGCGGCATGCAGGCATTGGCTTGGTCAATTCAGTTCCCAAAACGCCTTGCGCATTGCTTAGTAATTGCATCAACACCAAAGCTGAGTGCGCAGAACATTGCCTTTAATGAAGTGGCGCGTAATGCCATTTTGTCGGACCCAGATTTTCATGGTGGCAATTACTACGAGCATGGCGTGGTGCCAAAGCGTGGCTTAAAGCTGGCTCGTATGGTTGGTCATATCACCTATTTATCTGACGATGACATGGCAGAAAAGTTTGGGCGCGAGCTGCAAAGGCCTAACGGTGAATCTCAAGATTATCGTTTTAGCTTTGATGTTGAATTTGAGGTTGAAAGTTATTTGCGTCATCAAGGTGATAAGTTTTCCACTTACTTTGATGCCAACACCTATTTGTTGATTACCAGAGCATTGGATTATTTTGATCCTTCTCGTCGTTACGAGGGCAGCTTGAATCGCGCCTTAGCTGAAGTGCAGGCCAAGTTTTTAGTTGTGAGCTTCTCTACAGATTGGCGCTTCCCGCCAAATCGCAGTCGCGAGATTGTGCAATCCTTGCTCAGCAACAAGAGTGAAGTAAGTTATGCAGAGATTGATGCGCCACACGGGCACGATGCTTTCTTGTTGGATGATCCTCGTTATCACAATTTGATTCGTGCTTATTTTGAACAAATGCTAGAGGCTAAATCATGAAGCGCGCAGACTTTGCCGCAATAGCGAACTGGATTGCGCCGAATAGTGAAGTGCTTGATCTCGGTTGCGGTGATGGTAGCTTCCTAGAGTATTTGCAAAAGAAAAAGCCTGTTCATGCTTACGGAGTTGAGATTGATGATGCGCGCGTACTTTCTTGCGCTCAAAAGGGTTTGAACGTCATTCAACAAAATCTTGAAGGGGGCTTAGCGCTCTTTGAGAACAATAGCTTTGATACGGTAGTGCTCTCGCAAACACTGCAAACTATTCATGAAACTGAAAAGATCTTGCGTGAAGTAGTCCGAGTTGGCAAGGAGTCGATTGTTTCTTTCCCAAACTTTGGCCACTGGTCTCATCGCCTAGCAGTTGGCTTTGGCCGCATGCCTGTCTCTAAGAGCTTGCCATATCAGTGGTACAACACGCCTAACGTGCGCGTTCTCACGGTGGCCGATTTTGAAAAGCTGGCTTCGAGCTTGGGATTGCAAATTTCGGATCAATGCATCTTGCATGAGGGTCGTCAGGTTACTTTGATGCCCAATCTTTTTGGAAGCCTAGCGCTGTTCCGCGTTCGACGTGCTTAGTACGATTGAGTCCTGGCTGAAAGATTTTCGGGTTTATCTCGAATGGCCTTGTCTCCGAATGCTCTTCTTGGGCTTCTCTGCAGGTCTCCCCCTACTACTGATTTTAGGAACTCTGAGCTTTTGGCTAAGAGAGGCTGGTATTGATCGCAGCACCATCGGTTATCTCACTTGGGTTGGTTTGATCTACGCATTTAAGTGGATGTGGGCTCCTTTGGTTGACCGACTATCCATTCCCTTGTTATCGACTTTATTTGGTAGAAGGCGTAGCTGGCTTCTATTTGCACAGTTGCTGATTGTTCTGGGTTTGGTGGGTATGGCTAGTATTGACCCCAAAGTTCAGCTCACGCCGGTTGTGTGGTGCGCACTCCTGGTTGCCTTTGGTTCTGCAACGCAAGATATTGCTTTAGATGCTTTTCGGATCGAGTCTGCTGATAGCGATCATCAAGCGGCTTTAGCCGCCACATATCAAACAGGTTATCGACTCGCTTTAATTTGGGCTGGTGCTGGCGTTCTTTGGTTGGCTGCCCGCGCTGAGTCAGGCTCTGCTAGCTATGATCCTGCTGCATGGCAATTTGCCTATCTTTGTATGGCGCTCTCGATTGGTGTGGGTGTGATCACCACCTTGTTTAGTAAAGAGCCTGTTCGTATTGAGCTTGCAAAAGCTCGTAATGCAAAAGCATGGCTGCATCAAACTTTGATTGAGCCATTTGCCGACTTTATTAAACGCTATGGTTGGCACGCAATTTTGATTTTGTCCTTAATTGCCATCTATCGCATTAGTGATGTGGTTATGGGCATCATGGCCAATCCGTTTTATGTGGATATGGGTTACACCAAAGATGAGGTGGCGGCAGTTAGTAAGGTCTTTGGCGTGGTGATGACCTTGGTCGGAGCCTTTGTAGGCGGCGTCCTCACATTGCGCTTCGGAGTGATGCGCATTTTATTTCTAGGTGCGATTTTATCGGCCGTCAGCAATTTGTTATTTGCTTGGCTTGCCACTCAGGGTCATGACTTACATGGCTTGATCTGGGTAATTTCTGCGGATAACCTGAGTTCCGGAATTGCTTCAGCCGCCTTTATTGCGTTCTTGTCGGCGCTGACGAATATTCAATACTCTGCAACTCAGTACGCATTGTTTAGTTCGATGATGCTCCTGTTGCCAAAGTGGCTAGCTGGATTCTCAGGCGTCTTTGTAAATAACTTTGGCTACTCAAACTTTTTTATTAGCACCGCAATTATTGGTGCTCCAGCATTAATTCTGATTTGGCTCACCATTCACTTCAAGGTTGTCGAGTTTAAAAAACACAACGCTCAGGTCGCTAAATAGACCAGTCGTAATCTACTGTGAGTGGTGCGTGATCTGAGAAGCGCTCATCTTTATACACAGCAGTATTTTTGGCGCTTGCCGCAATCCCTGGGGTAGTGATGTGATAATCGATACGCCAGCCGACGTTCTTCGCATAAGCCTGACCCCGATTACTCCACCAGGTGTAGCAGGACTCAGTCGCTTCGGGCTCTAGCTTTCTATAGACATCTACGTAACCGACTTTGCCAAATAGGTTTGTCAGCCAAGCCCGCTCCTCCGGTAAAAAGCCCGAGTTCTTCAGATTGCCTTTCCAGTTCTTGAGGTCAATCTCATTGTGGGCAATATTCACATCCCCACACAGCACAATCTCGCGCCCTGACTTTTTGAGTTCAACTAGGTGTGGCAAGAAAGAGTCGAGATAACGATATTTAGCCTCCTGTCTTTCTGGTGAGCTTGAGCCTGAGGGCATATACACCGAGATTACTGACAGCTTCTTGAATCGGGCTTCTACATAGCGCCCCTCTGCATCAAACTCTTCATTGCCATAGCCATAGAGCACCTCATCAGGCTTGTGAGGGGTATAGATGCCACAACCGCTGTAACCCTTTTTCTCAGCGTGATGAAAGAAGCCATGCAGCCCGTCTGGATTGAGGATGGCATCTTCCAAGTCGTCCTGCTGAGCTTTGAGCTCCTGCATGCAGACAAAGTCAACCTTTTGTTTTACAACCCAAGGCATGAAGCCTTTTTTGACTGCAGAACGGATACCGTTGAGGTTGGCAGAAATGATGCGTAACATATAGGCCTATGAGCTCAAAAAATTCTAATCAAGATAACTTTATTCAATTTGCCCTGGAGGCAAATGTTTTGTCGTTTGGGGAGTTTAAAACTAAAGCGGGTCGCCTTTCTCCTTATTTCTTTAATGCGGGTGGATTTAACGATGGCGCACGCTTAAGCGCCTTGGGTCGTTATTACGCCAAGGCTTTGCAAGAGTCTGGCCTGCAGTACGACATGCTTTATGGACCAGCCTATAAGGGCATCACTTTGGCTGCTGCCACTGCAATTGCTTTGGCCGATGCTGGCCGTAATGTGCCTTATGCCTACAACCGTAAAGAAGCCAAAGATCATGGCGAAGGCGGTTCATTGGTCGGCGCCCCAGTTAAAGGCAAAGTAGTCATCATTGACGATGTGATTTCCGCGGGAACATCTGTCAGAGAGTCTGTGAAATTGATTCGCGATGCAGGCGCAGAGCCAGCAGCGGTATTGATTGCTTTAGATCGTATGGAAAAATCAGGGACTGCTACTGAGATTGGTGATAAGTCAGCAGTGCAGGCTGTTGAGCAAGAATTTGGATTGCCGGTAGTAGCGATTGCGAACTTGGCAGACTTGATGGCTTTCTTAACCACCTCCAGCAATGCCGAGCTAACAAACTATTTGCCAGCAGTAAAAGACTATCGCGAGAAGTACGGTATTTAATCTAAAGAGTAGCAGCCCTACATTTTCGCTCTTTAGATTTTTGTTTCGCCTTCAAATACGGTAATGGCAGGGCCTGTCATGGTGACGGGCTGAGCAACTTCATTGATCATGCCGCTCCAAGCAATTAGTAAATCGCCACCACGGGTATGCACTTTGACGGGAGAGTCGATTAAGCCACGACGAATGCCCGAGACTACTGCAGCGCACGCACCAGTGCCACAAGCGAGAGTCTCACCGGCGCCACGCTCATAGACGCGCAACTTGATTTCATTGCGATTGAGGATTTGCATATAACCAGCATTTACTCTTTTTGGAAATGCTGCATCTTTTTCGATTGATAGACCTTCTTCGAGTACGGGTGCGCTATCAACATCGCCCACTACTTGCACTGCATGGGGATTGCCCATCGACACAACGCCGATCCAGCTGTCGTGTGGAGCAGGCGTAGTAATAGGCAGGGCGTAGAGCATTTCATGAAACTCTTGCTTACTTGCTAAGCCGCTTGCGTTAAAAGGAATTTGGCTGTGCTCAAAAATCGGCGCGCCCATATCCACTTCCACCTGACCATCATCATGAGATCTCAATGTAAGAACGGTATGCGCTACTTCTACGCGCAAAGGATTTTTTGTGGAAAGACCTTGGTCGAGCACAAAGCGAACAAAGCAACGTGAACCGTTGCCGCATTGCTCAACTTCACCACCATCCGCATTAAAAATGCGATAACGAAAATCTGCATCGGGACGAGTGGCTTTTTCAACGAGCAGAATTTGATCAGCACCAATGCCAAATTGGCGATGAGCTAGTTTCTGCCACTGCTCACGTGTGATGTCGCCGAGGTCTTGATCAATTCCATTGAGCACAATGAAATCGTTGCCGGCACCATGCATTTTGGTGAAGCGTAATGTGCGTGCAGGCTTGTTTAAATTCGTGCTCAAAAGAATTCCAATTATTTGTAAAGACTTGGCTCGCCAGCTGGCCGATGTTTAAAGCGTTTGTGTACCCAATAGTACTCCGCCGGCCTTTCTCTAACAAGGTCTTCAATGTATTTGTTTAAGCGTGCAGTATCGGCTTCCACATCATCCGTTGGAAAGTTGGGAAGTGGTGCGCTAATGTTGCAGGTATAAGCCTTACGATCGGGATTCAAAGTGGTGGTCATGAGACAAACTTCTGCACCACTGAGTCTGGCTAAGCGTGAGACCGAAGTGATCGTATTGGTTTGGATTCCAAAGAAGGGAACAAAAACAGAGTCGCGTGGACCAAGATCAATATCAGGCGCAATAAAAATAAAGTTACCCGTTTGAATTTCACGAATCAGATCACGTAAGCGACTTTGTCTCTCAATCGATTTGCCTCCAAAACGATTTCTCCATTCAATCATCTTTTGATTAAAGAATGGGTTCTTCATATTTTGGTAGAGGCCGGCACCGCGTGGCCAATCATGCTGACTGGCCAAAACAGAAAGCGCCATGAAGCCGCCCTCGAGTCCTACAAAGTGAGGATTGATCAAGAGTCGTGGCTTGCGATCGCCCAGCGTAATCGCGGAGTTAATCGTAACGATGTCAGTGATCTGCTTTCCGCTGCCGAGCCAAATCCGACTTCTCTCAATTACGCTACGTCCAAACAATTTCCAATGCTCTAGTGCAAGCGTATCAATTTCATCTTCGCTCAGATTGGGAAAGCAAAGACGAAGGTTGGTTTTAACAACTTTTACACGCTCATTCGGTATATGCGCCACTAACCAGCCGAGGCCATAGCCAATGTAAATGGTGAAGGTATAGGGCAGAAACGCAAAAAGACGCAGTAAGTTCAGCGCCAGAAAATTAAAAACGTTTTGTAACCAGGTCATGTTGAATAAATTATAAATTTATTAACTAATTGCTTGGTGGTAATTCTGCTCCGCTGGGATGTTTGTAGCGGTTATAGGCCCAGATGAATTGATTGGGCGCAACTAGGATCGCATTTTCAATGGCGACATTAAGTTCGGCGGCAGCAAGTATGGAGTCTTCAGAGAGCGGTGCCAATCTCTTGGCTTGCATCAACCAGCCTTTACCAAGACCTTTGCGTTTAGCGGTAAACATCACAACTGGCGTGTTGTTGCGATTGGCTAAGCGAGCGGGAAGTGGGGTCGTATAGGCGGGGCGTCCGAAAAAGGGTACCCAAACACCTTCACCGCCGCTAGGCACTTGATCTGGAAGAATGCCAATGGCCTCTCCACGTGTCAGTGCCCGTGTCATTTGACGGACGCCATTCAGATTGGTGGGCACGAAATGCATATTGGGGTAGGCACGACCTTCTTCCACCACTTCGTTAAGCCATTCTTGGCGTGATGGGCGATAAAGGATGGTGGCTGGGAAGTGCTGGGCTAAGACTCGAGGAATGATTTCAAAGCCACCAAGGTGTGGAGTAAGCATGACTAAGCCATGACCTTCGTTAATAGCTTCCTCAACCAGATCCCAGTCCTGCACCTCGACTAGCTTGAGCGCCTTTGCTGGATTGCGCCAAATCCACAAACTGTCTGAGAAGAGCTGACCTGAGGCCGCCGCCGCACGCCAGATTTGCAGGGGTAAATGATGACTCTTAACAACGGCCTCATATTGAGGGCGGAAAAGTGATCGATATTGCTTGGAGCCGACATAGGCCAGCACCCCTAAAGCAGCCCCAATCACCTGAACCAGGAATAAGGGCAATACCGCTATTGCAGCGAGGGTTAGCTTAAGAAGGAGTTTGCGCACCCTCTAATGATATTCAATGCTGGCGCTAGGGCCAAATTTACTGAGTGGCTTGATGAATAAGGCGTTTTTCGGATAGAATTCGTCTATCGCTGAGTTAAGGCAACTTGCAGGGCGATTCATAAATTCTGCTAAAGCGTCGCCGTTGAAGTTCCTGGCACGTCGAGTTGTCCCATAGATCGTGTTAATTTTTAAAGGAATATGCAATGGCAAATGATTACTTCTTTACCTCAGAATCAGTTTCTGAAGGTCACCCCGATAAAGTAGCAGACCAAATCTCTGATGCCATCCTGGATTCAATCCTGGCTCAGGACCCAACTGCACGTGTTGCTGCGGAAACTTTGTGTAATACCGGCTTGGTAGTTTTGGCTGGTGAGATCACAACGAACGCCAATGTGGATTACATCCAAGTGGCTCGTAACACTTTGCGTGAAATTGGTTACGACAACACTGACTACGGTATTGATTACAAAGGTTGTGCGGTGTTGGTTGCTTATGACAAGCAAAGTCCTGATATCGCTCAGGGTGTTGATAAAGCACATGACGACGGCTTAGATCAAGGTGCTGGTGACCAAGGCTTGATGTTTGGTTACGCCTGTGACGAAACTGCAGAGCTCATGCCTTTGCCAATTCATTTGTCACACCGTTTAGTAGAGCGTCAATCTCAATTGCGCCGTGATGGCCGTTTGAATTGGTTGCGCCCAGATGCAAAGTCACAAGTGACCCTGCGTTACGTCGATGGCAAGCCTGACTCAATTGACACCGTGGTTCTCTCTACACAACATGATGAAGAAATTTCTCTCGAGAAATTGCGTGAAGCAGTCATCGAAGAAATCATCAAACCAGTCTTGCCAAAGCATTTGATCAAAGGCGCGATTAACTTTTTGGTAAACCCAACAGGTCGATTTGTTATCGGCGGCCCGCAAGGCGATTGCGGTCTGACAGGTCGCAAGATCATTGTGGACACCTACGGCGGTGCAGCCCCTCACGGTGGTGGCGCGTTCTCTGGTAAGGATCCATCCAAGGTTGACCGTTCCGCTGCCTATGCTGGTCGTTATGTAGCGAAGAACGTAGTTGCTGCTGGTTTGGCAAGCAAGTGCTTGATTCAGATCTCTTACGCGATTGGTGTTGCTAAACCAACTTCAGTGATGGTGAGCACCTTTGGTACTGGCAAGATCTCTGACGAGAAGATTGCGCAATTGGTATCTGAGCACTTTGACTTGCGTCCAAAAGGCATCGTTAAGATGTTGAACCTCTTGCGTCCGATTTATCGCAAGACAGCTGCTTATGGCCACTTTGGTCGTGAGGAGCCGGAATTTACTTGGGAACAGTGCGATAAGGCGCCTGCCTTACGTGCAGCAGCTGGCTTGTAATCTGCTTTCTAGGTAGTAAATTTGCAGTTTGTTTTGTATTGAGGCGAAATATGGCGAAATTGATTACAATTTCGCCATACCTTCAAGGAGCGTTGCAAGGAATGCTGAGAACCAGCGTTTCCCCAGGCTTGAAGGGAGTGGACTCCTAGGTAACCCCAGAGTTTGCTAATTGCAACTGCGCTCGCTAACCCATGATTCAATGGCTAGCGAGTTCCTACTCCAGCATTGGATCGTATTTAGCTGGAGCATTCATGAGTACCGTTTCCGATTTAAACAACTTTGTAGCAACCCGTTGCGCTATTGCCGATATTTCTTTGGCTGACTTTGGCCGTAAAGAAATCGCCATTGCTGAAACTGAAATGCCAGGCCTCATCGCAATTCGCGACGAGTTCGCTTCGCAGCAACCATTGCGTGGCGCACGCATCACTGGTTCATTGCACATGACCATTCAAACTGCAGTATTGATCGAGACGCTTGAAGCTCTCGGCGCTGAAGTGCAGTGGGCATCTTGCAATATTTTCTCTACACAAGATCACGCTGCTGCAGCTATTGCTGCTAACGGCACTCCAGTGTTTGCGATCAAGGGCGAAACTCTTGAGCAGTACTGGGATTACACCCATCGTATTTTTGAGTGGGCTGATGGTGGCTTTACCAATATGATTTTGGATGATGGTGGCGATGCTACTTTGTTATTGCACCTCGGTGCACGCGCTGAAAAAGATCAAGCTTGCTTGAATCATCCAACAAGCGAAGAAGAAACTATTTTGTTCGCGGCTATTAAAAAGAAATTGGCGCAAGACCCAACTTGGTACTCCACACGCTTAGAAAAAGTAAAAGGCGTAACTGAAGAAACCACAACTGGTGTACATCGTCTCTATCAGATGTTCGCAAAAGGTGACTTGAAGTTCCCGGCAATTAATGTGAACGATTCCGTTACTAAGAGCAAGTTCGATAACCTCTATGGTTGCCGCGAATCTTTAGTTGATGCGATCAAGCGCGCTACTGACGTCATGGTTGCCGGTAAGGTTGCAGTGGTTTGTGGTTACGGCGATGTGGGTAAAGGCTCAGCTCAAGCTCTACGTGCTTTGTCTGCTCAAGTTTGGGTTACTGAAGTAGATCCAATCTGCGCATTACAAGCAGCGATGGAAGGCTACCGCGTTGTCACAATGGATTACGCTGCAGATAAGGCAGACATCTTTGTTTCTGCAACAGGTAACTACCATGTGATTACACATGACCACATGATCAAGATGAAGAACCAAGCCATCGTTTGTAATATCGGTCACTTCGATAACGAGATTGATGTTGCTGGTATCGAGAAATACAAGTGGGAAGAAATCAAGCCACAAGTAGATCACGTGATTTTCCCAGCAGCTAATGGCAATCCTGAGAAGCGCATCATCATCCTGGCTAAAGGTCGTTTGGTTAACCTCGGTTGCGGCACAGGTCACCCATCTTATGTAATGAGTTCTTCATTTGCGAACCAAGTGATTGCGCAGATCGAATTGTGGAATGCAGTTGGCACAGATAAATACCCAGTCGGCGTTTACACCTTGCCTAAGCATTTGGATGAGAAGGTTGCTCGTTTGCAGCTCAAGACATTGAATGCACAGTTAACTGTATTGTCAGATCAGCAAGCTTCATACATTGGCGTAACGAAGGAAGGCCCATACAAGGCTGACCACTACCGTTATTAATTTGTACCCTTGCTAGATATTATTCAATAGAGAAATAGAGATACAGGCCCAAGATCATGGAATTAAGCGTTGAATTCTTCCCTCCAAAAACACCTGAAGGTGAGAGCAAGCTGCATCTCGTGCGCGAGCGTTTTAGTGAAACGCTCAAGCCCGCTTTTTATTCTGTGACTTTTGGTGCTGGTGGCTCTACTCAATCCGGCACATTAAAAGTGGTGAGTGATATTCATGCTGCAGGCGCAGCGGTTGCCCCTCACTTATCTTGTGTTGGTAGCTCACGTGAAAGCGTGCGCGAAATGTTGAAGCAGTACCAAGCTTTAGGCGTTAAACGTATCGTAGCTTTACGTGGCGACTTGCCATCTGGCATGGGTCAGTATGGTGAGTTCCATCACGCAAATGAATTAGTCGAATTTATTCGTGCTGAAACTGGTGACTGGTTCCACATTGATGTGGCCGCATATCCAGAAAGTCATCCTCAGGCTAAGTCGCCAGCGACTGATGTGGATTTCTTTGTGCAGAAGATGAAGGCTGGAGCCAATTCGGCAGTGACTCAGTATTTCTATAACAGCGATGCGTACTTCCGCTTTGTTGATGAGGCGTATGACTTGGGCGTTACTCAGCCAGTGATCGCTGGAATTATGCCGATTACTAATAGCACTCAGTTGCTGCGTTTTTCAGATGCTTGTGGCGCAGAGATCCCGCGCTGGATTCGTTTGCGTTTGCAGTCTTATGGTGATGACACCGCTTCGATTCGTGCGTTTGGTGAAGAGGTAGTTACGGATCTTTGTGATCAACTCTTAACTGCTGGCGCTCCAGGATTGCATTTCTATTCACTGAATCAAGCGGATGCCGTTTTAGCGATTGCAGACAATCTCAGTCTCAATAAGTAATTAATAAGCCTGACTCAGTCAGCATGGCATCCAAAGGTTCATCATGCGTTTGAGCCTGCCATTGAGCATCATCTAATTTTTGCCAATCAAAGCCTATGCCGATGCATAGTAGGCTTGGTTTGGCTTTACGCAACTGAGCCAGGGTGCGGTCAAAGTAGCCACCCCCATACCCAAGGCGCCAATAATGTGTTTTATCGCCCACCTTGGATTCTGACCAGCCCACGCAGGGTATCAAGATGCAGTCTGGAGTGACTTGAGGTCTGCGGGGGTTATTAGGGTCTGGCTCCGGAACGCCATGGCGACTTGGAATTAGTAGATCGCCCTCTTGCCATGCATAAAAATCTAAATGTTTATCAGGGCGCGCAAAAGGGAGGGCCAGTGTTTTGCCTGCGCCACTCTCAGCCCAAGCTAATAAAGGAGGCCGCAGATCCAACTCATCTTGTATAGGGCAATACAGGGCAATAGATTGAACTTGAGCGCCATGGGCGCCCAGAAAACTGGCTAGGCCAGCCGAAATAGCTTCTCGTGCCATCGGATAGCTTGCGCTAGCCGCAAACTGTTTCCTTTGGGCTAGTAAGTCCTGCCGTAGCGATTTTGGAGAATTGCCGTGCATATCGACCATTATCAGGCGAAAATTAAGAGATATAGTAAATCGATAAGGTAAGACGGTGAAAAAGAAGTTTCATGTTTTTAGTGGCTGGCAAAAAACGATGGGCGGAATTTTATTTCTGGCTCTGGCAGTAGCTGCGCCTAGCATTTCTGCAGAAAAAGCCAAGAAAGTCGCCCCCGCCAAAGAAAGCAGAGTTTCAGCCTTTGAAATTACCGAAGGTGATCGTACCTTTATTGAATTGCGTGAGGCTGCTAAACGAAATGATGTGGCTCGCACACAGGCCTTAGCTGCCAGCCTCTCGAATTACCCATATGACGATTACGTAGCTTATTTCCGTATCAAGCCACAGTTATTTGATGGCGCTGGTGGTGCTCGATCCGACAGCAATGTGGACTCTCAAGTGGTAGCTTTTTTAAATCAATACCAAGGCACTGCACTAGCTGATCGGATGCGCAATGATTGGTTGCTTGTTTTAGGTAAGCGTAAAGACTGGTCTCGCTTTGATGCTGAATACTCCAAGTTTGTTTTGGATGATGACACTCAAGTGAAATGCTATTCCTTGCAATCGAAGTTGGCTCAAGGTGAGAACCCAACAAAAGTGGGGCTTGATGCACGCGCAATATTATTGGACCCACGTTATTTCGGTCAGGCTTGCCAAGAATTAGTGCCTATTTTGGTTGGTGCTGGCGGTATGACGCCGAGCGAAGCAAAGGCGATTGGTCGCGCTGCTAGCGAGATGGGTTTTGACACGATGTCGCGTCGCTTGGGTGGCGAGGATCCTATTGCTGAGATTGTTAAATCTGCTAAAGCAGATCCTGCAAAAGCGTTTAAAGATTTTTCACAAAATGCATCTCGTTACAGCAAAGAGAATCAGGCGGTTGCTTGGGGTGTGATTGGTCAATTCCTCGCAAAGAAATTAGACCCCAATGCAGATGATGCGTATCGCCTTCAACAGGAGCTAGGCTACAACGAGCTTCTTTCTACTGAGGGGCAAGAGTGGAAAGTCCGTGCGGGTTTGCGCGCTAAGGATTGGACGCTGGTAAAGAATGCAATTGAAGGCATGAATCCTGCGGTGCGTAGCAAAGATCCCGCTTGGACTTATTGGTATGCGCGTGCATTGAAAGTGGAGGGCCAAAATGAAAAGGCTCGCGAGAACCTCGAGCTTGTTGCTGACCAGTACAACTTTTATGGACAGCTTGCACGAGAAGATCTAGGTAAATCGAATCATGCACCTGTGCGCACCAAAGTGAGCGATGCAGAAATTGACGCCATGTCTCAACGTAAGGGGTTTATTCGGGGTGAGCGCTTCTATGCCATGAATTTACGCTTTGAAGGCAATCGTGACTGGAATTGGGAGTTGCGCAATATGAGCGATAAGCAGTTGCTCGCAGCGGCTGAGTATGCCAAGCGTATTGGCTTGTATGACCGCGTAGTGAATACGGCGGATCGTACCAAGCAGGAGCATGACTTTAGCTTGCGCTATCCAACCCCATATCGGGATGAGCTATCCCCAATTGCTAAGCAAATTGATTTGAACTTAGCTTGGGCTTATGGACTGATTCGTCAAGAGTCACGTTTCATCATGAATGCCTCTTCATCCGTTGGCGCTTCAGGCTTAATGCAGGTAATGCCGAATACAGCAAAGTATGTGGCAAAGAAAATTGGCATGACCTCCTATACCAATGACAAACTTGCTGATACCAATACCAATCTCACTTTGGGTAGTAATTACTTAAATATGGTCTTAGGAGACCTTGATGGTTCTTGGGTTCTGGCGTCTGCTGCTTATAACGCGGGCCCATCACGCTCTAAAACTTGGCGGGAAAAACTCACCAGCCCTACAGAGGGTGCGATCTTCGCAGAAACTATTCCGTTTAATGAAACGCGCACTTATGTAAAAAATGTTTTAGCCAATGCAACGTATTATTCATCGGTGATGCATGGGCAGTCGCAGTCTTTAAAGCAGCGTTTAGGTGTGATTACTCCTAAAGCGGCAAACGCATCTGAGCTACCTTAGTATTTCAACCAAATTGGAGTTTTATGAAATATGACATTCTGCTAATTGGCGGTAACGGTTTTGTAGGTAGAGTCTTGGCGGCACAATTGCAAGCGGAGGGCTATTCCGTTTTATTGCCGACTAGACACTTAGCATCTGCGCGTGAATTGCGAATGCTGCCGAAAGTGCACTTAGAGGATGCTGATGTGCATGAGTTTGATTCATTGCAAGAACTTTGCTCACGAATTAAGCCGGGTGGTGCAGTCATTAATTTGGTGGGTGTGTTGCATGACAAGCCTGCACAGCCTTACGGAAAAGTATTTGAAGCTGCACATGTAGAGCTCCCTAAAAACATCATCACTGCCATGCAGTTACATGGTCTCAAGCGTTACTTGCACATGAGTGCATTGGGCGCGGATTCGAATGGTCCATCGATGTATCAGCGCAGTAAGGGTGATGGCGAGGCCGCAGTAAAAGCTAGCAATCTTGACTGGACTATTTTTAGGCCGTCAGTGATTTTTGGCGCTCAAGATCAATTTATTAATTTATTTGCCAAGTTAACCAAGCTATTCCCCGCAATGCCTTTAGCAAACTCCGGAGCACAGTTTCAGCCGGTGAGCGTGGATGATGTGGCTAGTGCATTTACCAAGTCTCTGAAGATGCCATCAACCATTCATCAATCTTATGATTTGGTGGGGCCCACCGTTTACACCATGAAAGAAATTGTGGAATTTGCTGCACATAAGGTCAACACAAAATGCGCGATCATTCCTGTGCCTGCTTTTGTTGGCTATCTTCAAGCTTTGGCTTTTGAGTTCCTGCCCGTTCCAACCCTGATGTCTCGCGACAATATTGCTTCAATGCAGTTGCCAAATATCTTGCCACTGAATGGTGTGGATGCTTTGACTAAAGTTTTTGGTATCAGCCGCCGCACCCTAGAAGGCATGAAATAAGCTCATGAAGATCTACGCTGTTGGTGGCGCCATTCGGGATACCCTCATGGGTTTGCCGGTGCATGACATTGATTATGTGGTGGTTGGTTCTAGCGTAGAAGAGATGATTGCCCAGGGCTATCGTCCAGTGGGCAAAGATTTTCCAGTGTTCTTGCATCCAGATACCCAGGCTGAATATGCCTTAGCTCGCACAGAGCGTAAGACGGGCAAAGGCTACAAGGGCTTTATGTTTTATGCCGACCCGACCGTCACGCTAGAGCAAGACTTAGAGCGTCGTGATCTGACTATTAATGCAATGGCGCAAGAGGTTGGTGCTGATGGCAAATGGGTGGGACCTATTTTGGACCCCTACAACGGTCAGCAAGATCTAGCGGCTAGAGTATTTCGTCATGTGTCCGATGCATTTGCTGAAGATCCTTTGCGTCTATTGCGTATCGCGCGTTTTGCAGCGCGCTTTCCAGAATTTACTGTTGCGCCAGAAACCATGGCTGCTTTGCAGGCTATCGTTCAATCCAATGAATTATCAGCGCTCTCAGCTGAGAGAATCTGGCAGGAGTTGGCCAGAGGCTTTACTGCCGATAAGCCCATGCGAATGTTCCAAGTTCTACTAGATGCTGATGCAGCCAGGGTATTGCTGCCGGCAACGCTGACATCCCATTTGGCTAAAGAAGAATTCCGCGGGCAACTCATTGCACATTTGCATGCAGCAGACAACCGTATCGAAGATCGATGCGGCGTCACTCTCATGCATTTACCTGCCAGTGAAATTCGCTCGTGGGCAGAGTGCGTCAAGATGCCAAATGAGGTGCGTGATTTCAGTGAAATATTTAGTGAGCTTAATGTACTCATCGAGAAATCGGTCAACGATGTAGGTATTAGCTATCAGCCTGCAGATATATTGGCCTGGTTTAATCGTGCAGACGTTTGGCGTAAGCCTGAGCGTGGAAATGCTTTGTTGAATTTAGCAAAGCGTATTGGCTTGAATGTCAGCGCTTTAATTTCAGCAATGCAAAATGCTCAATCGCTCAACACGGCCTCAATTATTGAAAGTGTTCCTGCAGACCAGAGATCTAACGGTGAAAGAATTCGCAGTGCAGTAGATGCTGCGCGACTCTTAGCTATTACTACAGCCGTAAGCATTTAAAAACTTACAGCCGATTTCTGCCCCGAAGGCCCGGTAGGTCTTCTAAGACGTGGTCTGGCAATACCTCAGACAGTTTCTTTGAGAATGCAAAGACTTTGAATAGCTCGCCCATCTCCGCTTCAGATAATAGTTTTTGCAGCGAGTTCGAAATAGGTAAGAAGGTTTCTGGGTTGCTAGGGTCGCCAATCTCCAATGCAATATCGCCAATGCCCGCATCTAGCAAATAAGATGCCTGATTGCTGAGATAGACATCATCAACTTCTTCCTCGAGTGCACTGCGGGCAATCTGCGACCATTCCACATGCGTTGTTAAATCACATAGTCCCGGAAGGTGAAATGGATCTTGAATAGCATGATGGCGATGATGCGCCATGAGCGTGCCCTCTAGGCGTTGTGCATGGTAATACTCGCTCTCCGGAAATCCGTAATCAAAAGTGAGGAAGAGTCCGGTATCGAGATGCTTGGCTACTTGGCGCATCCAAGCATTTGCGGGCGCATGTAATTCAGTAAGGTAGCCTTCAGAAAAGTTTCCGGTGAGTAAGGTCTCTGGAAGCAGTGACTGCTCAACGGGTTGTCCTGTTGACCAAGCAAGCTTGCCATCAATTACAGCGACGCCTTGTTGATACCAAAAGCCATTTTGAAAAATGATGGCGTCACAAGGGATGGCATCAATTACCTCGTTGGCCAGAATGATGCCCTTGAAGTTGCTAGGTAAAGAGCTTAACCAATTGCATTGAGTAGATAGAGCTAGTTTCTCGGTAAGTTGCTTGAGGCGTTCTTCTTGTCTTTGAGCTAGGTCTGGCGAGATCTCGATGATGTCATAGTGATCTAAGGAAAATTCAAGATCGTGAAGTCGGGTAAGAATGGATTCAGCCAACTTACCGGTCCCGGCGCCAAACTCCAGAATCTGGGTAGGAAGCCCTTGAGCTTCAAGGCCCTCCAGAATCGGTAAAAGGGTTTCTACGATGGCAGCGCCAAATAGGGGGGAGAGCTCTGGGGCTGTCGTGAAATCACCGCCAGTACCCAATTTGTGGGCTCCAGCGCTGTAATAACCCATACCTGGCTCATATAAAGCCATTTCCATATACCTTGAAAAGGGCATCCAGCCGCCATTAGAGGCGATTTCGCCCATTATTTTTTGGCTAAGAAGCTCGGTATGAGCCGTTTCAAGGCTGGTCAAGGTAATATCCATAGCTCGCTAGTCTAAGAGAATTTAAGTGAACTTGAGTTCAAACCTACAACCTCAGCAAAATAAAGCAGTTTTAGTGACCGGCGCTGCCAAGCGTCTTGGCCGAGAAATTGCCTTGGAATTTGCTCGTCAGGGCTGGGATATTGCGATTCATTATGGCAAGTCTGCCGCAGATGCCCAGGCTACCGTTGCGGAAATCCAGGGCTTAGGGCGTAAGGCCGTGGCATTTAAGGCTGATCTCGCTAGCGAAGTAGAAATTCATTCTCTGTTTGCCGCAGTTGTTGCTGAGTTTCAAGACCTCGAGTGTCTCGTGAATAGCGCTTCAATCTTTGAATATGATCGCGCTAATTCAGACACCCCGCTCAGCGGTAAAAGTTTGCAAGACCACATGCAAGTCAATTTGGCTGCACCTATCTTGCTGTCTCAATTAATGTTTGACTATCAAAAGAGCCAGACAAAGAAAGCAAGCGAGAGTAATTTATCAATTCCCTCGGTAATTCAGCTGCTCGATCAAAAATTGATTAATCTCAATCCAGATTATTTGTCTTACACATTATCTAAAGCTGCACTACTCACTTCAGTTGAGGTGTTAGCAGTAGATTTTGCTCCGCACTTACGGGTGATTGGTTTGGCTCCCGGTATTACGCTGACTTCAGGCGATCAAACTGAATCAGGTTTTACTAAGGCGCATCAGATGACGCCATTGGGTAAGTCATCAACACCAAGTGATATTGCAAAAGCAGCCGTATTTTTAGCAAGCTCAAATGCGATCACTGGCACCACCTTATATGTGGATGGCGGACAACATCTATTGCCATCATCACGCGATGTGATGTTTAAAACAAACTAAAAGTTAAAAAATTTATGCACGCTATTCTTTCTCATCCCGCTTTAGTTGATTGCCGTCGCTTATTTCTGCGTGACTATGAAATCTATATCAATATCGGTGTGCATGATTTTGAGAAGAAGGCTGAGCAGCGCGTCATTCTCAATGTTGATCTCTACATTCCTTTGAATATGAACACTCCTTCTAAAGACTTGTTGGAAGAGGTTGTGGATTACGACTTCATGCGTGAAACCATTAAGGCACGGTCTTCCCAGGGTCATATCCACTTACAGGAAACCTTCTGCGACGACATCGTGACTGCGATGCTCTTGCATCCGAAGGTCATTGCGGCTCGCGTTAGTACAGCTAAGCCTGATGTCTATCCAGATTGCCACTCTGTTGGCGTTGAAGTATTTCGGATTAAGCAGGCTTAAAGAGAAATTTCGGAAAAGATTTAGTAGCCATGAGTGATATTCGTAAAGTCGTCTTCGAAGAAAACAAGCTTGAGAAAAAGCTCTGCCGTTTAGTTGGCCAAGCAATTGGTGACTTTGGCATGATCGAAGATGGTGACAAAGTAATGGTTTGTCTATCGGGTGGTAAAGATAGTTATGCCATGCTCGATATTCTATTGAAGTTGCGCGAGCGTGCCCCAATTGATTTTGAAATTGTTGCTGTCAATTTGGATCAAAAGCAACCAGGATTCCCAGCAGAGATTTTGCCGAACTATTTAAAAGCTTTGGGTGTTCAGTACCACATTGAAAACCAAGATACCTATAGCATTGTCAAGCGTGTCGTTCCAGAAGGAAAAACGACTTGTGGTCTTTGCTCTCGATTGCGTCGTGGCATTTTGTATCGTGTTGCAGATGAGTTGGGTGCTACCAAGATTGCTTTAGGTCATCATCGTGATGACATCTTAGAAACATTGATGTTGAATATGTTCTTTGCTGGCAAGCTCAAGGGTATGCCGCCAAAGTTGCGATCTGATGATGGCAAGCATATTGTCATTCGTCCCCTCGCATATGTTCCTGAAAAGTTACTTGAACGTTACGCAGTAGATATGAACTTCCCAATTATTCCGTGCAATCTCTGTGGCAGTCAGCCCAATCTCCAGCGCGGTGCCATGAAAGAGATGCTGCGCGAGTGGGAGAAAAAGCACCCAGGGCGTGTCGAGAATCTATTTCGCTCAATGCACCATATCGTGCCATCCCATTTAATGGATGGAGAGGCCTTTGATTTCAAGAATCTCGAGATTTCTACAGAGCTGTCGGGTATTGCTGCCAGATCGGCTGGTGACAAAGCGATTGATGAGACAGAAATCGATGAAATAGCCTGCGGAACGCTGATTCAGGGGTCTTATAATCCCTCTTTATGAACATCGTTATTTTGGCTGCTGGGCAGGGAAAGCGGATGAAGTCCGCATTACCCAAGGTTCTCCAAACCTTGGCCGGGAAACCCCTTCTCCAGCACGTTCTCAATACCGCTCTAGATCTACAAGGCAAGAGCGCTAAAACTGGCCCCATCGTTGTTGTTGGTCACGGCGCAGCCGATGTTAAAGAGTTTCTTCAAGCAGTCGGCGAGCAAGATTCTCGCTTCGGCAAAGTGGGCACTGCACTGCAGGCCGAGCAAAAAGGAACAGGACACGCTTTATTACAAGCACTGCCTAAGCTAGATGTAAATGAACCTACTTTGGTTCTCTATGGTGATGTGCCACTTACAAGTAAAAAGACGCTCTCTAAATTAGCTAAATTGGCTGATGGTGTGCGTGGTCAAGATTCTGCATTAGCACTTCTGACTCAAAATCTCAGCAATCCAACGGGCTATGGTCGTATCGTGCGAGATATCGACGGCTCTGTAAAGGAGATTGTTGAAGAAAAAGATGCATCGCCAGAGCAAAAGCGTATTCAAGAAATCAATACCGGCATCATGGTTCTACCAACCAATTCACTCAAGAAATGGTTGAAGTCTTTGCGAGCGAGCAATGCCCAGGGTGAATACTATTTAACTGATGTCATCGCGATGGCGGTTAAAGATGGTGTGCCCATTCGCACTGCGCAAGCTGATGCTGAATATGAAACTGTTGGCGTTAACAGTCGCGATCAGTTGGCTGCTTTAGAGCGCGTGCATCAATTAAACCAAGCAAACGTACTAATGGATGCCGGTGTTTCATTGGCTGATCCAGCACGCATTGATATTCGCGGAACGTTGGAGTGCGGTACCGATGTCTTTATTGATGTGGGTTGTGTATTTGAAGGTTGCGTAACTTTAGCTGCGGGCACAAAAGTTGGCCCGTACTGCATCATTCGCAATAGCGTGATTGGTAAGAATGTCACTATTCACCCATACAGCCATATTGACGGTGCAAAAGTTGGCGCAAGTTCGCTGATTGGGCCTTATGCTCGCTTACGCCCAGGTGCTGACTTGGCGAATGATGTGCACATTGGTAATTTTGTAGAAGTGAAGAACAGCAAGATTGCCGCCAATAGCAAAGCTAATCACTTAGCTTACGTTGGCGATTCCATTGTGGGCTCTAGAGTCAATATCGGTGCAGGTACGATTACTTGTAACTACGATGGTGTGAATAAGCACCAAACCATTATTGAAGATGATGTCTTCATTGGTTCGGACACTCAGTTGGTTGCCCCAGTGCGTGTTGGTCGTGGCGCCACATTGGGTGCAGGCACGACTCTGACTAAAGATGCGCCCCCTAATCAACTTACCGTGTCGCGCGCTAAGCAAATCTCTTTACAGTGGCAACGCCCAGTAAAGAAGGAAAAGAAAGTGGCAGATAAGAAGGTAGCAATAAAGAAAGTAGCTGCTAAAAAATCCGTGAAGGCTAAAAAATAATGTGCGGAATCGTTGGCGCAGCATCGCGTAAGAATATTGTTGAGGTATTGATCGAAGGCCTGCGTCGCCTTGAGTACCGTGGATATGATTCCTGTGGTTTTGCCGTAATTAATGGTGATGATGCCAAGCACCCCATTGAACGTGCTCGCACGACAGCCCGTGTTTCCGAGTTAGCGGAGCAGGGGAAAGATTTTCATGGCACTTTAGGTATTGCGCATACCCGCTGGGCAACGCACGGCAAGCCTGATACACAAAATGCACACCCCCATATTTCTGGTGGATTAATCGCTGTGGTGCATAACGGCATTATTGAAAATTACGAGTCACTGCGCACCGAGCTGAAATCTGCTGGCTACGTATTTACTTCAGAAACAGATACTGAAGTGATTGCGCATTTAATTCATCAAGCTTATGTAGCAAGCGAGCAGGTTGATTTAGTTGCTTCAGTGCGATCTGTATTGCCGCGCTTACATGGTGCCTATGCGATCGGTGTGATTGCGCAAGATCGTCCAGATATTTTGGTCGGTGCACGCGTTGGATCGCCCTTGGTTGTAGCGCTTGGCGAGAATGAAAATTTCCTTGCTTCTGATGCACTGGCTTTGGCCGGTCGCGCACATTCAATGATGTATCTCGAAGAAGGTGATGTTGCTATTCTTAAGGCGGATAGCGTTGAGATCATTGATCAGTTAGGTAAGACAGCGCAGCGTGAGCAAAAATCAATGCCAGCTCAAGCTGACTCCGTAGATCTAGGTCCTTATCAGCACTACATGCAGAAAGAGATCTTTGAGCAACCAAGAGCAATTAGCGACACGCTTGCCAATATTGCTAGCTTTGGTCCAGAACTCTTTAATGCAAATCCTGAGCAATGGAAAAAGTTTGATCAAATTTTGATATTGGCTTGCGGCACTAGTTACTACTCCGCTTGCGTTGCTAAATACTGGTTAGAAGATTTAGCAGGCATACCGACGCAGGTAGAGATTGCTAGTGAGTATCGTTATCGCACAACTGTTCCTAACCCGAATACATTAATTGTGGTGGTCTCCCAGTCTGGTGAGACTGCGGATACTTTGGCGGCCTTACGTCATGCCCAGGCTTTAGGACATCAATACACGTTGGCAATTTGTAACGTTGCAAGTAGCGCCATGGTTCGCGAAACGAATTGGAATTTCTTAACCAAGGCTGGCACTGAGATTGGCGTGGCCTCTACTAAAGCCTTCACTACTCAATTGGTTGCCCTATATCTGTTAGCTGTTTCATTGGCTAAGCGTGCTGGCAAAGTAAGTCCTGAGCGAGAGAAAGAGCTCTTGCGTGACTTGCGCCATTTGCCAAAAGCTTTGCATGCAGTGTTAGCGCTTGAGCCGCAGATCATGGCTTGGAGCACTGCATTTGCTAAATGTGAAAATGCTTTGTTCTTGGGTCGTGGCATGCATTACCCAATTGCCCTTGAAGGTGCGCTCAAGTTAAAAGAGATTTCTTATATTCATGCTGAAGCTTATCCAGCGGGCGAGTTAAAGCACGGACCATTAGCCCTGGTTACTGAAAAGATGCCAGTGGTAACAGTAGCCCCAAAAGATGACTTGCTGGAAAAGCTCAAATCCAATATGCAGGAAGTCAAAGCCCGTGGCGGTAAGTTGTACGTCTTTGCAGACCAAGATACCGAAATTACTAGCAGTGAAGGCATCAACGTGATTCGTTTGCCTGAGCACTATGGAAATCTTTCCCCAATCTTGCATGTAGTTCCACTGCAACTACTGGCGTATCACACCGCTTGCGCCCTGGGTACTGATGTAGACAAGCCGCGTAATCTCGCAAAGAGCGTTACCGTCGAGTAATTTCTCTGGGGTGGATTCACCTCAAAATTCCAAGTAACTTCATTAACCCAGGCGTAATCCAATCAACTGGGTTTATTCCCTTGATTCTGTAGGGTCTTGCAATTAGTACGAACTAGTACTAAACTAGTACGCATACAGACTAAATTGAGGTAATGAAATGAATCACCTATCGCTCGTTAAGGAATTGGTTCAGGCCTATCAGGCCTTTGAGGCTCACTCTGGAGCGCATATTAAAGAGATGGGCTTAACCACAACCCAGTTTGACATTGTGGCGACCTTAGGTAATCAGCCCCCAATGACTTGTAAGGAATTGGGTGAGAAGACGCTAGTTTCTAAAGGCACTATGACGGGTGTTTTAGAAAGGCTCGAGGCGAAAGGCTTAATTGAAAAGTTTCTGAACGTTGAAGACGGCCGTAGTTACAAGATTGGCCTCTCAAAGTCTGGCGACAAATTATTTAAGAAGGTATTTCCGGAGCATGTGGAATACCTCGGCAAGGCGTTTAGCAAGCTCACCAAAAAAGAATTAGAACAAGCGGTAATGGTTTTAAAAGAAGTAAAAGCAATTTTTAATTAAACAATTTTTCAGTAAACATTACAAAGGAACATTACATGAACACATATCAAAGCATACTTAACCTCGTTGGTCGATTGCTTATCGTTGCACTATTTTTACCGGCAGGTTTGGGAAAGATTGCTGGATTTGAGGGAACATTAGGCTACTTCGCTTCTTTGGGTATTCCAGCTCCAGTATTCGCATTGGTAGCAACAATTGTGATTGAAGTTCTGGGAAGCATTGCATTGATCGTAGGTTTTCAGACACGTATCGTTGCAGTGATCATGGCGATCTTTACTTTAATCGCTGCTGCTACTGGGCATGCATTTTGGGCTGCTCCAGCAGATGCAGTATTTATCGCTCAATTGCTATTCTTTAAGAACATTGCGGTAATGGGTGGTTTATTGGTGTTGGCTTCTACTGGTGCTGGTAGATTCAGTATTGATGGTCGTAAAGCAGCGAAGTAATTCCATTCATTAAAGGAAAAGATCATGACTAAAGTAGCCGTTGTATTTCATAGTGGGTATGGCCACACAGTTAAACAAGCTGAAGCCCTATCTAAGGGAGCAAATGGCACGCTAATAGCCATTGATTCCGAAGGCAATATTACTGATGCGCAGTGGGAAATTCTCAATACTGCTAATGCCATCGTATTTGGTTCGCCAACCTATATGGGCACAGTAAGCTGGCAGTTTAAGAAGTTCGCTGATGCCAGTTCTAAGCAATGGTTTTCACAGCAGTGGAAAGACAAAGTATTCGGTGGTTTCACAAACTCTGCCACGATGAATGGTGATAAGCACTCCACCTTGCATTACTTCTTCACTCTGGCAATGCAGCATTCAGGTATCTGGGTTGGCACTGGTTTAATGCCTTCGAACTCCAAAGCCGCGAAGCGTGATGATGTGAACTATGTTGGCTCTTCTGCTGGTGCGATGATGCAGACTCCTTCAGACGCAAGTACTGATGAGGTAAATGTGGGCGATTTAGAAACAGCACGTCTCTATGGTGAGCGTATTGCCAAGATTGCCGCTGAACTTAAAGCTAAGTAAGCTTTTTATCTGAAAGAAATTGGGGGAATCATGAAAAAACTCATTGGTTTACAAGGAAATGATCGAGGTCACTGGGTAGGCGACGGTTTTCCTGTGCGCACCTTGTTCTTCTATCAAGACCTCGGCAATCAAATGAGTCCATTCTTGATGCTGGACTATGCAGGTCCAGCAGAGTTTCTCCCAACATCTGAACGTAAGGGTGTGGGTTCACATCCACATCGTGGTTTTGAGACGGTCACCATTGTTTATGAAGGTGAAGTAGCGCATAAAGATTCCACAGGTCAGGGTGGAACGATTGGCCCTGGAGATGTTCAGTGGATGACGGCCGGCTCTGGCATCTTGCATGAAGAATTTCACTCAGAGGGTTTTGCTAAAAATGGCGGAACTCTGAATATGGTGCAGTTGTGGGTGAATTTGCCAGCAAAGCTCAAAATGACCAAGCCAGGCTATCAAGCCATTCTGGATAAACAGATTCCTACGATTGAGTTGAAGAGCGGCGCAGGACAAGCACGCATCATTGCTGGAGATTTTGATGGCCATACAGGCCCAGCCAATACTTTTAGCCCTCTCAATGTGATTGACCTGAAGTTAAAGAAGGGCTCAACAACTATTCCTGTGCCTGAGAGCTGGAATACCTCCCTGGTTGTCCTGAGGGGCGCCGTTGAGGCGGGTGAGGGCGTGGTCGCCAAAGATGCCCAGATGCTGATGTTTAGCAATCAAGGTCAAGATATTCAAGTGAACGTGCTGGAAGACACCATTGCCTTGCTGCTGAGTGGTGAACCTATTAATGAACCTATTGTGGGTTACGGCCCATTTGTCATGAATACCAAAGAAGAGATTGCTCAGGCAATGCAAGATTTCAATAGTGGTGGTTTTGGAAAAATTACTCACTAAGAATGTGGCTGTAGCCTAAAAAAATCCGTTTGACTTCTACACTCAGCTGTGTACAAAAAAATTCATTAGTTAAATCAAGGCTTTACATAGACTGGATTAGAAAAGTATGTTCAAATATCTGCTGTAGAAAAGGAAATTTGTCACAGTACATGTTTGGTTCAAAAGAATTCTTTATTTTGCGTTGGCTTCCGTTGTTATCCGCGGGGTTTCTCTCTGCATGTGCCGTTGGCCCTGACTTCAAACAGCCTGATTCTCCTAATACCTCTACCTATACCGAGACTACGCTTTCTAAAAAACTAGCTACTGCGCCTGGTGTTCCAGGCGGTACTGATCAAGAGTTTGTTGAGGGTGCGGATATTGAGGCTCAGTGGTGGGAATTATTTAAGTCTCCAGAGCTTGATGTATTGATCAAAAAAGCTTTGCAGCAAAACCCAAATTTAGGCGCTGCTGATGCGGCCCTGCGCGCTAGCCAAGAAAATGTCAGCGCACAAATTGGTGGACAGTATTTTCCGGCGATTGGTTTGAATGGTGGCGTAGTTCGTCAGCTCCAACCCTCCGCTATTTATGGCTTGCCATATGGTTCAGATACCTACAACCTCTATAACGCTTCTGTAAACGTCACTTATAAGCTAGATGTTTTCGGTGGTGCGCGCCGAGCAGTTGAGGGTGCGAGAGCGCAAGCAGAGATTGCTCAGTTTCAGTTGGAGGGCGCATATCTCTCCTTGACAGCCAACATTGTCACTAGCGCTGTGCGTGAAGCAGCTTTGCGCGCACAAATGCAAGCCACAGAAGAAATTCTTAAGGCGCAAACTAATTTAGCCGAAGTTACTGAGAAGCAATTGGTCATTGGTACTGTCTCTAAGGTGGACGTAACATCGCAAAGAACTTTAGTGTCTAACTCGCAAGTAGATTTATTTACTTACGAACGCAATCTTTCATTTGCGCGCAATCAGTTAGCGGTCTTGGTGGGTGAGTTGCCTAGTAATGCCAACATCACTAAGTTTGATTTGAGGTCTCTACATTTGCCAGAGAAGTTGCCACTGTCAGTACCTTCAAGTCTTGTTCGTCAACGTCCAGATGTACGTGCGGCAGAAGCACAACTCAAGGCGACGAATGCTTTGGTAGGTGTAGCTACCGCTAATTTATTGCCACAATTTAATATTACGGGTGCCATTGGTTCTGCGGCACTAACTAGCGCAGCCTTGTTTGGGCCGAACGCTACTCTATGGTCTATTGCTGGCGGCATCTTCCAGCCGCTGTTTCAGGGTGGTCAGTTATTGGCACAACGCCGTGGAGCGATTGCTAATTACGAGCAAGCGGTTTATCAATATCAAGCAACTGTGCTTAAGGCGTTTCAAGAGGTTGCAGATTCCTTGCGCGCTTTAGAGACAGGTGCCCAAGCATTGAAGTCTGCATCAGACGCAGAGCGTTACGCTTATGAAACTTTAGAGTTAGTGCAGCAGCAATATAAGTTGGGCACTGCAAGTTACTTGGCTGTTCTCTATTATCAAAATCAATATCAAATTGCTAAAGTCAAATCAGTGTCTGCACAAGCGACCCGATTCTCTGACACGGCAGCATTATTTGCAGCACTAGGCGGCGGCTGGTGGAATCGTACCGGCCCAGCCTTTCAACCAAAAGCCATAGCGAACAAAGATCAAAATGAAACTTCTGGAAACAATTAAAACCAAAGTGACTGCAGCAGCAGTTGCCTTGTGGGCTTGGATGCTTGTTAAAGCTGAAGAGTGGAAGCTACGCGATAAGGCGATTGCGCTTTGGGAAAAGGCAAAAGGTGTGTGGTTCCGCTTGCGCGAGCGCTTCTTGCGCAGTAAGGTCAACGCCAAATTGCAATCGATGACCCCTTTGGGTCGACGCATGACCATTATGTTGTGTGGCGTATTTTTGTTACTCGGCTTGATCTTTGGGTTTAATCAACTCAAGACCTTCATGATCAAACACTTTATTGCTGGTATGGGATTGCCTCCTGCAACCGTTTCCACGATGGTAGTAGAGACCACTGCATGGCAGCCTAAGCTCTCCAGCGTTGGTAATGTACGCGCATTTAGAGGCGTAGATCTTAGTACTGAAATCGGTGGCCTTGTACAAACCGTGCCTATTAAATCTGGCATGGATGTAAAAGAAGGCGACCTACTCATTAAGTTGAATGATGCTTCAGATGTTGCACAACTGAATTCATTAAAGGCTCAGGCAGATTTGGCTAAAGTCATTAATGAGCGTGATAGACAGCAGTTGGCGATTCAGGCGATTAGTAAGAACGTATTTGACACAAGTAAGGCGGACGCAAAGTCCAAGCAAGCTCAGGTAGAGCAGCAAACGGCTTTAGTTGCAAAGAAGAATTTGAAGGCCCCCTTTAGTGGCCGTGTGGGCATTGTGATGATTAATCCCGGTCAGTTTGTTAACCCAGGTGATAAGTTGCTCACCCTTCAAACCTTGGATCCTATTTTTGTGGATTTCAATCTCCCCCAAAGCAATGCTGAGCAGATTCAGGTTGGGCAAGAAATCGTAGTGACTACTGATGCGTTTAAAGATGCGAGTTTCACTGGCAAGATTACTGCAGTCAGTCCAAAGGTCGATACCAATACGCGCAATATTCAGATTGAAGCTCAATTAGCCAATCCGGATAAAAAGATTTTGCCGGGCATGTTTGCCAATGTGAATATCAAGCTGGGTGATGAAGTGAAGATGCTGACTTTGCCCCAAACGGCTGTAACTTATAACCCTTACGGCTCGACAATCTTTATTGCCAAGCCAACCGGTAAGAAGGATAAGCAGGGCAAGCCTACGCTTGAGGCCCAGCAAGTCTTTGTGACTACAGGACCAACACGTGGCGACCAAGTGGCGATTCTCAAGGGTGTTGAAGAGGGTGCTACGGTAGTTACTAGCGGTCAGCTCAAGTTGAAGAACGGTACACCACTGATTGTGAATAACAAAGTGTTGCCTTCGAATTCACCAAACCCGAAGCCACAGGAATAAGTCCTAGATGAATTGGACTGACATATTTATTCGTAGACCAGTGCTCTCACTGGTAGTGAGTGCGCTTGTCTTGGTGTTTGGTTTGAAGGCTGTTGGATCTTTGCCGGTCAATCAATATCCGCAAACCCAAAATGCGATTGTTACGATTACAACCGCCTACTATGGCGCCGATCCTGAGACGATTGCTGGATTTATTACACAACCATTAGAGACGGCAATTGCTCAGTCTCAGGGTATCGATTATTTGTCGTCAATGAGTGTGAGCGGCCTATCGACGATTACCGCTACTCTCAAACTTAATTACGATTCCAATGCTGCATTAACCCAAATTCAGACGCAGATTAGCTCGGTCAAGAATCAACTGCCACCCCAAGCTCAGCAACCGGTATTGACTGTGCAAATTGGTCAGTCGACTGCGGCGATGTACATGGGCTTTTATAGCGATGACATTCCGAACAATGCGATCACCGATTACTTGTTGCGGGTAGTTAAACCAAAGCTGGATGCTGTAGATGGCGTCCAAAATGCTGAAATCACTGGCGGCAGAAAGTTTGCTCTACGCGCTTGGCTGGATCGCGAGAAGATGGCTGGCCTTGGCGTAGGCGCGGATGATGTCTATAGTGCGATGGCCGCCAATAACTACCTATCAGCGGTGGGTAGTACTAAAGGCGACATGGTTGCCGTGGACTTAGTGGCTGGCACGGATCTACACACGCTCGATGAGTTCCGCAAATTGGTTGTCAAGAAAGATGGCATCAATATTGTCTATTTAGATCAAGTGGCAACCGTGAGCATGGGCTCCGAGGACTACAACACGAATGTTGCATTTAGTGGCAAGCGCTCAGTATTTATTGCCATCAAGGTAGCGCCTCAGGCGAACTTGCTTGATGTAGCTGAACGTGTTCGTGCCGCGGTGCCAGATATACAGAAGCAGTTGCCAACCGGTATGTCGGGCAAAGTAGTTTATGACTCCACTAAGTTCATTACTACTTCGATTGATGAAGTGGTGGCTACCTTACTAGAAGCGCTATTGATTGTGACAGTGGTGATCTACCTATTCTTGGGCAGTGCGCGTGCAGTTGCAGTTCCTGTGATTGCGATGCCACTCTCTTTAATTGGCACATTCTTCTTAATGCAGGTATTGGGTTACTCCATTAATTTACTGACGCTGTTAGCCCTAGTGCTTGCAATTGGCTTGGTAGTGGACGATGCCATCATTGTGGTTGAGAACGTTGACCGTCATATGAAGGAAGGTAAGTCGCCATTAGAAGCCTCCTTAATTGCTGCGCGTGAATTAGGCGGTCCAATTTTGGCAATGACGATTGTGTTGATCGCGGTCTATATTCCAATTGGCTTCCAAGGCGGCTTAACGGGGGCGCTCTTTACCGAGTTTGCCTTTACTTTGGCTAGTGCGGTGGCTGTATCAGGGTTGATTGCATTGACGCTTTCTCCGATGATGTGCTCACGCATCTTTACTGAAGAGCAAGAAGCCTCCTCCTTTGTACAAAAGATCGATCGTATTTTTGATAAGGTGCACCACAGTTATCAAACCACTTTGCGTGAACTCTTGAGTACTTGGCAGGTCATCATTGTGATGGGCGTGATTTTGTTGGGTGGAGTTGCTTACCTTTACGCCACAGCGCGTGCTGAATTAGCACCAACAGAAGACCAGGGCATTGTGTTGATGCAGGCTTCAGGCCCACCCAATAGTACCGTTAATCAGATGCAGACTTACGCTGATCAGATTTATCAAATATCAGCAGCAGAGCCTGAGTATGAGCAGATGTTCCAGATCACCAGTCCAACCAGTAGTTTTGGTGGTGTATTGCTTAAGGATTGGGATCAACGCAGTCGTAATGCCACGAAGTTTCAAGAAGATATGCAAAGCAAGTGGAATACGATCGCAGGCGCTCGCGTAGCAGCCTTCCAGTTCCCAGCTTTGCCTGGTGCGCAGGGATTGCCGGTTCAGGTGGTCATCAACACTACTGAGTCTTACGAGCAGCTCAACGAAGTATCCCAGGCAGTTTTAGATAAGGCTCGTCGCAGTGGAAATTTCTTCTTCGTGGATTCAGATTTGAAGATTGATAAGCCGCAAGACGTTTTAGAAATTGATCGTGAAAAAGTTGCCGCACTAGGTATGACTCAGCAGCAGGTGGGTAGCGCGCTATCTGCTGCTTTGGGTGGCGGTTACGTCAATTACTTCTCTGTAGCTGGCCGCTCCTATCGCGTTATTCCACAAGTAAAGCAAGTGGACCGCTTAAATCCGGATCAGATCTTGGATTACTACATCCGTACGCCTAGTGGACAGATGATTCAGGCGCGCACGATTGCAACGATTAAGCAAAAAGTAGTTCCACAATCTATCAATCACTTTCAGCAACTTAACTCTGCAACGATCTCCGGTGTGAGTACGCCATTTATTTCTCAAGCGGATTTACTTGAGTTTATGCGTCAAACTTTGAAAGAAGTCGCCCCCAATGGTTACACCATGGATTACGCCGGCCCATCCCGCCAGTTCATGGCGGAGTCAGGCGGTTTCTTGGTGACGATGTTCTTTGCGATCTTGATCGTGTTCTTAGTCTTAGCTGCACAGTTTGAAAGCTTCCGTGATCCGATCGTGATTTTGGTTTCGGTGCCACTTGCCTTGTTTGGCGCCCTTATCTTTATCAACCTTGGATTTACAACCTTGAACGTGTATACCCAGGTTGGACTTGTCACATTGATGGGCTTGATCAGTAAGCACGGAATCTTGATTGTGGAATTTGCCAATGAGCTGCAAGAGGCTGGCCGCAGTAAGTTGGACGCTATCGTAGAAGCAAGTAGTGTGCGTTTGCGCCCGATTCTGATGACTACTGCAGCGATGGTCTTGGGTGTCGTGCCTCTAGTGATCGCCTCTGGCGCCGGCGCTGCTGGCCGTCAATCGATGGGTATCGTGATTTTTACTGGTTTATCGATCGGCACTCTGTTTACGCTCTTTGTAGTGCCAGCGATGTACTTGTTTATTGGTGCAGATCACCATCAGAAGAAATTTAAGCAACAGTAATTTATTCCGCAAATGGTTAAAGAAAAAGGGTGAACTCAGTTCACCCTTTTCAATCGGAGCTTCTGACTTACTTCACAATATTGAGCTCTTTTTCTGCAACTACGCTGTACTTTGTTTCCGCCTCTATGCGTTGCATCCATGCTTCGACGTTCTGCAAAGAAAGACGTGGCCCAGTTTGCTCTGGAAAGGTTTCATTTAATAGAATCCATCTACTTACACAAAGTGCCAGTGGAATATCCCCAATGTTGAAAGAGTCTTCTGAGCAATAACGTTGATTGGCCAGCTGTTGATCAAGTAATGCGAGGAAAGCATTGGTATCTTGATATGCCTTGCGAATGACTTCGTAGTTTCTTTCGTTTTCAGGCGTCCGAGTTAGCCCAAGAAATGCAACGCGCAAACTTGGCCACATCGTACCTAGTTGCCAATCCATCCACTTCTCAGATTGGTACTGACTAGCGATGTCTGTTGGAAAGCGCTTCGACTTATCGTACTGACGAACCAGATATCGCAAGATGGTGTTGGATTCCCAGAGTACAAGATCACCGTCTTGCAGAGTCGGGACTAAGCCATTGGGGTTGAGTGCTAGAAATTCAGGGGTGCGATTTTTGCCAAAGTGAAGGCCTGCATCAATGCGCTCAAAATCTTTACTCTCTTCTAGCCCTAGCTCCGCAAGGCACCACAAGACCTTTTGCACATTGATGGAACTTTTTCTTCCCCATAAGCGAATCATGAGAATTCCTATTTTGGTATTTTTAAAGTGATGAATCTAAGCCCATAAATTTGCTGTGTGCAAATATGAGCGGGTGACTTTCTGGGGTGTGCTTTAGGTTAAGTACTTTAGCGACGATGATGTTGTGATCGCCACCGGTATGAACAGAAACAGTTTCACACTCAAAGTATGCGCAGCATCCTTCAATTTGGGTAAGCCCGCTTTCTGCAAGCTTATGGGGGATGTTCACAAATTGATTTTCTTTTACGGTGGCAAAGTGCATTGCCATTGCTTCTTGTGAGCGCTCCAAGACATGAATTAACTGCTTGTGACCCACTTCAAAATTGGGCATTAAGCGTGAATGCTTTTTGAGGCTCCACAAGATAAGTGGCGGTTCTAGTGAAACAGTATTGAATGAGCTGATGGTGATGCCGTGAGCATTCTGGTTAGCATCTAAGCAGGTAATGACTGTGACCCCAGTTGCAAAGGAGGAAAAGCCTTTGCGGAGCTCTTGGGAAGTAAATGGGGTCATCTTATTTGCTTATTTAGCGGCTTACTTTGCTGCAGTCGGAGCGGGCACATCTACGGGAATAGTTGTGCCTGGAATTGGGTTCATGATTTCATTCTCTTCAGGTTTAACGCATTTAAAGCGATATTCCTTGCCGGCCTTGGAAAGGAAGCTTGCGCCTTGGTAGAAATCATTCTTACAAGTCGTATTGGCAAAGTCCATCACGTCTTGAGGTGCTGCGCTGGAGGTAATGAGGCGCATATTGCCCATAGACATATTAATTTGGCTTGAGGAGCATCCGACTAGCGCTAAGCCAGAAACCGCAGTTAATAGTAGAATTTTTTTCATGGAAACCTCCATAATCAGCAATGCTCGTTAGGATAAACCTATTACGTACTTGCTGTGGAGAATGCAGCGCTTTTAAAAGGAAGAGATATGTTCAAGGCTATTTTGGTAAATAAGGATGATCAAGGCTATCGCGCTGAGATTGCTCAGGTCGATGAGGCAAGTCTTCCGGAGGGCGATGTCAGAGTTAAGGTGCTCTATTCCACGCTAAATTACAAAGATGGTCTAGCCATTACCGGCAAGGGTCCGGTGGTGCGTAGCTTTCCCATGGTTCCAGGTATTGATTTCGCTGGAGAAGTTTTAGAGAGCGCTAGCCCAGAATTTAAGGCTGGTGACATGGTGTTACTCAATGGTTGGGGCGTTGGTGAAGGTCATTGGGGTGGATTGGCTCAGCAAGCACGCGTGAAGTCGGACTGGCTCATTCCTTTGCCAAAGGGATTTACTGCTAAGCAGACCCTGGCTATTGGTACTGCTGGCTACACAGCAATGCTGTGTGTGATGGCTTTGCAAAAGCATGGATTGAAGCCAAGTGATGGCGAGGTCTTAGTGACTGGCGCTGCAGGTGGGGTAGGTAGCTTTGCCATTACTCTTCTAAGTAAGTTGGGCTTTACGGTTGTTGCCAGTACTGGACGCATGTCTGAGGCTGATTACCTGAAGAAATTGGGTGCGAGTGAAGTGATTGATCGTGCCTCACTCTCGGCTCCTGGTAAGCCTTTAGCAAAAGAGCGTTGGGCAGCAGTAGTCGATAGCGTTGGTAGTCATACATTAGCAAATGCCTGCGCTCAAACCAAGAGCGATGGTGCGGTTGCCGCTTGTGGTCTTGCGCAGGGGATGGATTTTCCATCAACTGTTGCGCCATTCATTTTGCGTGGTGTAACTTTGTATGGCATTAATAGTGTGACAGTGCCAAAAGCAAAACGCATTGCTGCTTATGAACAATTGAGTAAGTTGGTTGATCTCAAAACTCTAGAGGAGATCTCTCACGAAATTAGTTTAGAGGATTCCATTAAATATGCGGCAGAGCTGATGGCGGGCAATGTGCGCGGCCGCTTAATTGTGAATGTCAATAAATAAGCAATTAATAATGCTTACTCTGGTGCTTGAGGTTTGCGCGTTTCCAGTTTTTCCCAGACCTCAAGCTTGTCAGAGTTAGAAAGTTCCGACCAGTCTGCAATCTCCGATAGTGTACGATAGCAGCCACGGCAAAAACCGTTTTCAGGGTTAATGTCGCACCAGTTGATGCAAGGTGATGGAACTGTTGTCAAAGCAAACCTAAAATAGAAAAAGATGAATACCAAAAACCAATCCAGCGATCTTAGTTCTATTCATTATCCCTTAGCCGATGCTTTGCCGGAAGTGGGGAGTTCGATGGAGGTTGCACCTGGTGTTCGTTGGTTGCGGATGCGTCTACCGTTTGCCTTAGACCACATCAACTTATGGCTGCTACGTGACGAGTTTGAAGGCGTTCAGGGCTGGACCATCGTGGATTGTGGGATTGCTAATGATGAGACAAAAGCAGCTTGGAATCAGATCTTTACTACGCAGCTAGATGGCTTGCCGGTGCTGAGGGTGATCGTGACTCATATGCATCCAGACCATGTGGGACTCTCTCAATGGCTTTGCGAAAAATGGAATGCGCCGCTCTGGATTTCTATGACGGATTATTTAACTGCGCAATGGCTGAGTCATAAAGAGGGTGGTGCTGCAGTTGGTGCACGCGCTGGCGGCGGCGGTTCTGCGGATCACTTTCAGAAACACGGATTGATTGCACCAGAAGATTTAGAAAAAATTCGGGCGCGCTCCAATTACTACAGCAATATGGTTCCAGGTGTGCCACGGCAATATCGTCGCATCATTGATGGTGAAATGATTTTGATTGGTGGACATGAGTGGCAAGTGATCATGGGATTTGGTCATGCGCCTGAACACGCTTCACTCTTTTGCAAAGATCTCAGCGTATTAATCTCTGGAGATATGTTGTTGCCGCGCATCTCCACTAATGTCAGTGTCAACGATGCTGATCCAGATGCAGATCCTTTGGGTTTATATCTGAGCTCTTTAGATCGATATCTCCCGCTACCCGATGACGCACTCGTACTGCCATCGCATGGCAAGCCATTTACAGGAATGAAGCCGCGCATTGACCAATTAAAAGCGCATCATGATGAGCGCTTGGCAGAAACACTTGGAGCATGTGAAAAACCGGCAACTGCTCGTGAGATAGTGCCGGTTTTATTTAGGCGTGAATTAGATATTCACCAAATGACATTTGCTATGGGTGAGGCTATTGCTCATCTGAATTACCTACTTCGTCGAGGAAAGTTGAGTCGCCAGCTTTGCGACGACGGCGTGTTGCGGTTTTGCGTGGTTTAGAGGCCTTTGTTCCAGACTCTTCAGAAGATCCGCCAGTAGCGGCAGCAGCAGTTGCTGAAACGGCATCCCCGAATGATTTGAGGGCCATCATGGTGGCATGCTGTACTTCTAAGCCTTGAATCGTTGACTTCAGGATATTCAGATTGAGGTTGAGCCAGTTTTCAACGCTTTTCAGGTCCTTGATGCGCTTTTCTAGCTCATCGGTATCTAGCCCTGGAAATGCTGAGCCAAACCCCCCAGCAGCCTTGGAGGCGTCTGTAGTGAAGGGAAATTGCCCTGGCGTCGATCCGCCTGCTCCCTGGCCCCACATGGTTTTCATCATTTCTAAGCTTTGATTGAATTCAGGGATAGTTCCAAACATAGGGCGGGCTCCGGGTCAGATAAAAGTGGCTTAATGCCAATACAATAAGAGATTCTAGAGATTAATCCCGGTTAAGCAATGCAATCTAATGGTTTATCCCAGCCTTACACCCGTGGTCAGGCACTTCCCGAGCTACTGAAGCAGCGCATTCTGATTTTGGATGGCGCTATGGGCACCATGATTCAGCAATGCAAGCTCAATGAGGCGGATTACCGTGGATTGCCCACTAGCAAGCGCTTTGAGGCTCATCCTGGTGACATCAAGGGCAATAACGAACTCCTAGTTCTCACTCAGCCACAAATCATCAGCAAGATTCATGAGCAGTATTTGGATGCGGGTGCAGACATTATTGAAACCAATACTTTTGGCGCTACTTCTGTTGCGCAAGAGGATTACAAAATGGCTGGCTTGGCACGTGAGATGAATGTCATCTCTGCTCAATTGGCCCGTGCCGCCTGTGAAAAATACTCTACGCCAGATAAGCCACGTTTTGCGGCGGGCGCAATTGGACCTACCCCAAAGACGGCCAGCATTTCTCCGGATGTGAATGATCCAGGTGCTCGCAATGTAACGTTTGATGCATTGCGCGCTTCCTATCGCGAGCAGATTGAAGGCCTCTTTGAAGGTGGCGTTGATTTATTTTTAGTCGAAACCATTTTCGACACACTGAATGCTAAAGCTGCATTGTTTGCCTTGGATGAATTCTTTGAAGAAACTGGCGAGCGTTTGCCAGTGATGATTTCAGGTACGGTTACTGATGCTTCTGGCCGTATCTTGTCGGGTCAAACAGTCGAAGCATTCTGGAATAGTTTGCGCCACATCAAGCCATTAACTTTTGGTTTGAACTGCGCCTTAGGTGCTGCACTAATGCGTCCTTATATTGCTGAGCTTGCTCGCATTTGCGATGCCGCTGTATCTTGCTATCCCAATGCCGGCTTGCCCAACCCAATGAGTGATACCGGCTTTGATGAAACACCAGAAATTACATCCAGCCTTGTCGATGGCTTTGCAAAAGATGGCTTAGTCAATCTCGTAGGTGGTTGCTGTGGAACGACGCCGGACCATATTCGTGCCATTGCTAATGCGGTTGCTAAGCGCAAGCCACGTGCCTTCTATCGCGAGAGCGCAGAGGTGTCGGCATGAATAAGACTACGAAGGTAATGCCGCCAATGAAGCTCTCGGGCTTAGAGCCTTTTAATGTTACAGCCGATGTTGGCTTTGTGAATATTGGTGAGCGTACTAACGTCACAGGCTCCAAAGCATTTGCACGCATGATTTTGAATAATCAATTTGATGAAGCCTTGGTAGTTGCAAGACAGCAAGTTGAGAATGGTGCTCAAGTCATTGATATCAATATGGATGAGGCGATGTTGGATTCGGAAGCGGCGATGACGCGCTTCTTGAATTTGATTGCTTCAGAACCAGATATTGCTCGTGTACCAATCATGATCGACTCTTCTAAATGGAGTGTGATTGAGGCGGGTCTGAAATGTATTCAAGGCAAGCCGATTGTTAACTCAATTTCTCTCAAAGAGGGCGAAGAGCCTTTCAGAAAACAAGCGCGTCTAATTCGTCGTTACGGCGCAGCTTCTGTAGTGATGGCATTTGATGAAGTAGGTCAAGCGGATACTTTTAAGCGCAAGACTGAAATTTGTCAGCGCTGCTATCAAATTCTTGTGAATGAGATTGGCTTCCCAGCAGAAGATATTATTTTTGATCCCAATATCTTTGCCATTGCGACTGGTATTGAGGAGCATGACAACTACGCGGTAGATTTCATTAACGCCACCCGTTGGATTAAAGAAAATCTACCGGGCGCGAAGGTGAGCGGTGGCGTCTCTAATGTGAGCTTCTCTTTCCGCGGTAACGATCGCGTACGTGAAGCCATTCATACCGTGTTCCTGTATCACGCTATTCAAGCGGGTATGGACATGGGTATTGTCAATGCGGGACAGCTTGGTGTTTATGCAGACTTGGATCCAGAATTACGTGAGCGCGTTGAAGACGTGGTGCTCAATCGCTTTAAAGAAAAAGACGGTAAGACTCCAACTGAGCGCTTGCTGGATATTGCCGATCAATTTAAGGGCGGTGGCGCCAAGCAAGTAGAGAACTTGGTGTGGCGTGAAGCACCCGTGCGTGAGCGTTTAACCCATGCTTTGGTGCATGGCATCACTACTTTTATTGAAGAAGATACTGAAGAGCTGCGTGCCCAAATTATGGGTGCGGGCGGTCGTCCTATCGAGGTTATCGAAGGCCCTCTAATGGATGGCATGAACGTTGTTGGCGACTTGTTTGGCGCTGGCAAGATGTTCTTACCGCAAGTGGTTAAGAGTGCGCGTGTCATGAAACAAGCGGTAGCGATTTTGATTCCCTATATTGAGGAAGAAAAGCGCCTGCATATTGCTTCTGGAGGCGAAGCCAAGGCCAAAGGCAAGATTGTGATGGCGACTGTTAAAGGTGACGTGCACGATATTGGTAAAAACATTGTGACAGTAGTGCTGCAATGTAATAACTTTGAAGTTGCCAATATGGGCGTGATGGTGCCTTGCGCAGAAATTCTGAAACGTGCCAAAGAAGAAAAAGCAGACATTGTTGGGCTATCTGGTTTGATCACTCCATCCTTAGAAGAGATGACTTACGTTGCTCAAGAGATGCAGCGTGATGATTATTTCCGTGAGCGTCAAATTCCATTGATGATTGGTGGTGCTACCACTTCTCGTGTGCATACCGCGGTGAAGATTGCACCTCATTACGATGGCCCTGTGGTCTATGTGCCTGATGCGTCCCGCTCAGTATCCGTTGCATCAAGCTTGCTATCCGATGAAAGCGCCAAGAAATTTATTCAAGATCTGCGCGATGACTATGTCCGTATTCGTGAGCAGCATGCCAACAAAAAAGCATCACCAACGATCTCTTTAGAAGCAGCACGTAAGAATCGCGAGCTGATTGATTGGGCTAGTTATGTGCCTGAGAAGCCGAAGTTTATTGGGCGCCGTGTTTTCAAGAATTTTGCTTTAAGTGACATTGCTAAATACATTGATTGGACACCATTCTTTCAGACCTGGGATTTGGCTGGTAAGTTCCCAGCAATCTTGGATGATGAAGTCGTTGGCGTAGAGGCTCGCAAAGTATTTGAAGATGGCCAGGCTCTATTAGATAAATTAATCAAAGGTCAGTGGTTGCAGGCTGATGCAGTAGTCGCTTTCTATCCAGCAAGCACGATAGGTGATGACATCGTCTTATACAGCGATGAATCGCGTGAGCACCCCTTATTTGTTTGGCACAACTTACGTCAGCAGTCTGAGCGCCCAGTAGTTGATGGCGTTCGTCGACCTAATCGTTGCTTGGCAGATTATGTGGCGCCAAAAGATTCTAAGGTGGCTGACTACCTTGGTTGCTTTGCTGTGACGACTGGTCATGGTGTTGAGAAAAAAGTTGCCGAGTTTCATGCAAAGCATGATGACTACAGTGCAATCATGTTGCAATCCTTGGCCGATCGTTTGGCAGAAGCATTTGCAGAGTTGATGCACCATCGCGTTCGTACGGATCTTTGGGGTTACGCAACTGATGAGATTTTGACGAATGATCAAATGATCAATGAGGAATACCGTGGTATCCGTCCGGCGCCAGGTTATCCAGCTTGTCCTGCACATGAAGTGAAAAAAGATTTATTGCGCGTCATTGGTTCAGAAGATATTGGTATGACCTTGACTGAGTCGATGGCTATGAACCCAGCTTCTAGTGTCAGTGGTTTTTACTTGGCACACCCAGATGCGCGTTATTTCAATGTGGGCAAGTTGTCAGCAGACCAGATTGAAGATCTTGCTAAGCGCCGTAATGAATCTGTTGAAGACATCCGTCGCCAGCTGGCTAGCTCGATCGACTAAGAACTTCCTTGATGTGGTGCTTTAAACGCCCCACATCACTGGTTCATCTTTGGCTTTAGCCTGCTTCATGAGCTCTAGGAAGGGATAGGCGCGCTGCCCCAGCCTGTCGGCCAGCTTCGGTTTCTCAGTATTTTCTTGATCAGCCGCATTACTTTTAGCTCGCTCTTCCAGGTCTTTCAGAATGGCGGTTTCTAGGGCGATGATGAGGGCTGGCAATTGCTCAACCGTCAAAATACCCCTAGGCTCTAATGGGCGGCCCAAAATTTCGAAGATTCGCTGGGTCAGATCAGCTAGCATGATGACGTCAGGACCCGCTTTGGAGCGAAATTGATAGATCATTTCGATAGCTTACCACCTGATAAACTCACTTATCTATGTTGTTAACTAATAAAAATCGTTTAATTGAAATGCTGAGCGCAGCCCTGCAGGGTTTAGCTCAGGAGCGTAGTTTGGGCGATGCCCCTGCGCCACGTTTAGAGCGCCCTAAGGCGGTAGACCATGGCGATGTCGCTTGCAATATTGCGCTCCAGCTCTCCAAAGCTTGGAAGCTAAATCCTAGGGAGTTGGCACAAGCCTTGGTTGAGCGCCTAGAGCAGCAGCCTGGCTATGGCGATCTCATTGCCTCTTGCGAAATCGCTGGTCCTGGATTTATTAACTTTCGCCTGAGCAATGCCGCTAAAACTGCGGTGGTGCAAGAGGTTCTCACGGCAGGATCCCAGTTTGGTCAGCTAGCTCCAGAGGCGGCCCCAGTTTCCAACGCCATGATTGAGTTTGTGTCTGCCAATCCCACTGGACCACTACACGTTGGTCATGGTCGTCAGGCCGCACTCGGCGATGCCTTGGCAAACTTATTAGCAACTCAGGGCATTAAGGTGCACCGCGAGTTTTATTACAACGATGCTGGAGTCCAGATTGCGAATTTGGCGCTCTCAGTGCAAGCTCGCTTAAATGGACTTAAACCAGGTGATGCCACTTGGCCAGAGAGTGCTTATAACGGTGAATACATCGCCGAGATTGCGACCGCTTTTAAGGCTTCATCTGAATATAAAGATGATCTTGAGGCCATCCGTCAATTTGCTGTTGCGTATTTGCGCAATGAACAAGACATTGATTTAAAAACATTTGGCGTGAAGTTTGATTGCTACTACCTGGAATCTTCTTTGTATACCGATGGTAGCGTTGCAAAAATTGTTGAAGAGCTACAGAGCATTGGTAAGACCTATGAGTCTGAGGGCGCACTTTGGCTCAAGACAACAGATGATGGTGACGATAAAGATCGCGTCATGCGAAAGTCTGATGGCAGCTTTACCTACTTTGTGCCTGATGTTGCTTACCACACCAGCAAATGGAATCGTGGCTTTGAAAAAGTGATTAATGTCCAAGGCAGCGATCACCATGGCACGATCGCCCGTGTGCGCTCAGGCTTGCAGGGCGTGGCTCAGAAGCGTGGTTGGGATATTCCGAAAACATATCCTGAGTATGTATTGCATAAGATGGTGACAGTGATGCGCCATGGCGAAGAAGTCAAAATCTCTAAACGTGCAGGCTCCTATGTGACTGTGCGTGACTTGGTTGAGTGGTCTGGTGGAGTTACACCAGAGATGACTGCAGATGAGCGCGAGCTTGCTCTGCAGCGCGGACGAGATGCCGTGCGTTTCTTCCTCATCTCTCGCAAAGCTGATACAGAATTTGTATTTGATGTTGATTTGGCATTGCAGCAAAATGATGAGAACCCTGTGTTCTATGTGCAATATGCGCATGCTCGCATTTGCTCAATCTTGACTCAATGGGGCGGAAAAGTTTCTGACCTGAAGGGCGCGGACCTTTCTTTGTTGCAAAGCAAAGCTTCCGATCATTTATTGCGGCGCCTAGCTGAATACCCAGAGATGCTCACTGATGCAGCAGCGGACTTGGCGCCACATGCTTTAGCTTTCTACTTGCGTGATTTAGCGGGAGACTTCCATACTTTCTATAACGCAGACCGCGTTTTGGTGGACGACCCTGCATTGAAATTAGCTCGCCTCGCCTTACTCTCGGCGACTCGTCAAGTGCTTGAAAATGGATTAAAAGTATTGGGTGTATCAGCACCCGCTAAGATGTAAGCTGTAGTACTTGCTAGCGCTTAAGAAGTAAAAAGAAGGATGGGGACACGATGAAAAAAAACAATCAACACACCAGCTTCGCTCCAAAGACACAGTCTTCGAGCCCCGAGTATGGCGGCACTATTCTTGGTTTTATCTTAGGGCTTGGAGTTGGCCTAGGGGTTGCTTTTGTGATCGCCTTTTACCTTTCAAAAAATACACCCCAAGAGCGTCCTGGAGTTAGGGCACCCAATCTTCCCTTAACCATTAAGTCAGGACCGGTACCTGCCGAAGGAGAGGCTGCTACCCCAGCAGAAGCGCTTGATCTGAATAAGCCTTTGCAAGGTAAGTCTGCTGCACCTGCTGCTAGTGCGCCAGATCCCATCGCTGATTTGGCCAATGGCAAGAAGCCAGTGGATGCTGCTCCAGCCCCTGCCGCAAAATCCGATGCTATCTATTTCTTACAAGTTGGTGCGTTTAATAAGCGCGCGGACGCAGATGCCCAAAAGGCTAGCTTGGCTATTCAGGGTATTCAGTCTCAATTGAGTGAGATTAGTAGTGAAGGCAATACACTCTGGCGTGTTCGCGTTGGACCGTACAACAGTGTTGAAGAAAGCAATCCTGTGCGAGATAAGTTAAATGGCATGGGCATTAAACCGAGCGTTATTAAATCTAGCAAATCATGATTACATTATCTAAGTCTAAGAGAGCCCTTTTATCTGCGACCATTCTTGGTCTGGCCTTTTCTTTTTCAGGCCTTGCTACTGCGCAAAGTCCTAAGATCGAAGAGGGATTTGATTACCGCATTCTGCCTACTCCTCAGCCAGTTGAATCTAAAGGCAAGGTCGAGGTCATCGAGTTCTTTTGGTATGGCTGCCCGCATTGCTATGACTTTGAGCCAGAGTTAAATGCTTGGCTTAAGCGCCAACCAAAGGACGTGACCTTCCGCAAGGTGCCCGTTGCTTTCCGCGATGACTTCATGCCACACAGCCAATTGTTCTATGCCTTAGAGGCTATGGGCAAGGGTGAGGCGATGAATGACAAAGTCATGTACGCCATGCATAAAGAAAATAAGCGCCTCATGACAGAAAATGAGATAGCAGATTGGGTCGCTTCTCAGGGTATTGATCGCAATACTTTCTTGGCTACTTATCGTTCATTTGCAGTTGTTTCTAAAGCCCGTGCAGCAAGACAGATGGCTGATGCTTACCGCATTGATGGTGTGCCAACTATTGTGATGCAGGGCCGCTATGTGACCTCTCCATCAATTGCTGGAACCAAAGCTAAAGCGATTGCAGTGATGGATTACTTGGAGCAAAAAATCCGCAAGGACAAGTACAAGTAATTCAGGGTCTTAGATTTTGACGAAGCGTCTTACTATCCAAAAATAGAGTGGGTAAGGCAGGATTCTGAGGAACTTTAAGAATCCTGAAAACCGCTTAGGGAAGTTAATATCAAATTCTCCAGCCTGTAGTCCTGAGAGAATTTCTGTTGCAGCCTCCTCAGCAGTAATGAGTGCTGGCATTTCAAAATCATTCTGTGCAGTCGCTTCAGTTGCTACAAACCCTGGTGAAATCATGTGCACGCTCACACCCTGCGGTAGCAAGTCGTAGTACAGGGTTTCGCAGAAGTTAATAATTCCTGCTTTGCTAGGTCCATAGGCCAAGGCTTTTGGCAATCCACTGTATCCAGCTACGCTACCAACGATGGCAATATGACCAGCATGCTCTTTGAGCATATTGGGTAAAACAATGCTGACCGCTCTCATGGGGCCAAGTAGGTTTGCATCAATTGTTTTCTGCGCAACTTCAAACTCAAAATTATCGGCGCGTAATGGTGTGTATACGCCCGACACAAATAGCAATAGGTCTAAGCCACCCCAGGCTTCAAGGATGGTCTGGTAGGCGGAAATGAGCTGTTCTTGCTGAGTGACATCTAGCGGCAGGACTAAGGTCTGCCCCAGTGCTGCGGATTGTGCGATGGTATTGAGTTTCTCAGCGCGACGACTAGAAAGAGCAACTCTTGCACCTGCCTTGATAAAGGCTTGTGTACAGGCCTCACCAATTCCGCTGGAAGCGCCAATGATCCAAATACGTTGATTTACAAATGAATCAAATCCTTTTTGTTTCATGGGCGCAGGGCATCGTTCGAGTGGGTAACATCTGAATGTTTGAGGGTGTATTGCACGACATCAATATTCTTTTCGGAGAATCCAGCAGCGCAGTACATAAGATAGAAATTCCACAGTCGAATAAAAGCCTCATCAAATCCAAGGCGATAGATTTCTTCAATCTTGTGATTAAAGCTGTCGCGCCATAGACATAAGGTTTTGGCATAGTCAGCACCAAATGCAAACTCTGCCTCAACCTCTAAACCAGCATTAGCTGCAGCAGCCTTGAATTTAGATGGTGAGGGAAGCATACCGCCTGGGAAAACGTATTGTTGAATAAAGTCGGTGCTATGACGATAGCGATCAAACAAGTCTTCTGCAATGACGATAGTTTGGATGCAGGCTCGGCCACCCGCTTTCAGTCGCTTAGCAACTGTTTGGAAGTATTCGCCCCAATGGTTCTCGCCAACTGCTTCAAACATTTCAATGGAGGCAATGCCATCAAATTGCTCTGTGCAGTCCCGATAGTCCTGAAGTCGTACCTCAAATTTCTGTTGATTACCCACCTCTGTATTAACTTTTTGAAGTCTAGTATCTGCAAAGGCTTTTTGCTCTGTGGATAAAGTTAAGCCTGTAACTTGATTGCCATTGCGTAAGGCCTCTTCCATAAATCCACCCCAGCCACATCCAATTTCTAGTAGTTGGTCGCCCGGTTTAGCGTGGATGGAGTCTAGTATGAGTTTGATTTTGGCGCGCTGTGCATCCATCAGGGATTGCTTGTCTCCCTCAGAGAACCAAGCACTTGAATAGCTCATTGACGGATCTAGCCACAGGGTATAGAACGCATTGCCTAGGTCATAGTGCGCATGAATATTTTTACGACTTCCAGATTTGGAATTGTCTCTAAACCAATGCTTCAAGCGATACGCTATAGAACCTAACCAGCTTCCATAGATTGCTTTTTCTAAAATGTTGCGATTTCGAATGGCTAATTCCAGCAAGGCTTTAAGGTCAGGCGTATTCCATTCGCCTCGAATATAGCTCTCGGCAAAGCCAATATCGCCATGAGATAAAACTTGCTTAAATACTGACCAGTCTAAAACTTGAATTTCTGCATGCAGTTGGTCTGAGCTATTTCCAAACTCCCTTACTTCCTTGTTTGGTAATGTAAGAACCAAATGCCCGCTACGCAATTCCGCTAGGAGACTTAATAAAGTCTGTGTGCTTGCACGGTATTGTTGTTGCTTAGACTCCCGCTTCTCCGGACGGGAGAATGTGAGTCGAGATAGCAGGGATTGACCGGGGCGATTCATCTAGTAATTTCAAGTTCTGGTGGTTTAGGTTTTGAATAAAAGGGTACTCCTTTTAGCCACAATTTCAATGCCTGCCAGTGAATCCGGCCGATGACACCTAGGCTCATCAGCGGGTACCGCAAGAAGGCACGATAGAGGGCGCTTTTACTCAGTGCCTGAGCAAGACCGCTGATACTGGTGTTGATCAATGGGGCTCCATCTTCATGGAGCTCAATTCGGCAAACGATATTTCGCTTTGAATGACTATCCTGGGGAAATAAGAAGCGGAAGTGATATTCCCCTCGAACATCACAGAAAGGTGATACGTGGAAGACCTTCTTGCTCACCAGAGTCTCTCCAGATTGCACGGCTTTTCCAGAGTCATGATGAAGTAAGTAGCAGTGTCGTTCGCCAAAGGTGTTATTCACCTCGGCTAGCACTGCTTGAACCTGACCATTGGCTCGGGTACAGATCCAAAAACTGACAGGATTGAAGACATAGCCTAGTACGCGTGGGAAGGTTTGTAGCCAAATCTCGCCATCAATATTCTGGATGTTGTTTTCTTCAAGAATTGTTTCGATCCAGGACAGGCTATCCTGACTTCCTAGGCCATGGTCTTGATCGAAGAATGAAAACAGTCCAAACCGATTGTCTCTAAGACCATGTTTACTGAGTAACGCTGGATCATTCCTACGCGCACGCATTGGAATAGACAAAGTAAATACACCATAGCCAAACGCATTTTTAGCGGGACGAAAACGCCGATGCTTAACCGCTCCGAAATTAATCGTTGGCAAATTCATTTACTGAGCATCTTTAATGGAGCTAGATTTAACGCGATGAGAGATGCTTTCCATTAGATCCATTGCGACCAATTCGCCTGATCGCAGACCATCTTCATGAAAGCCAAAGCCAGTCCATGCGCCGCAATACCAAATTGAGGAGTTGCCCTGAATTAAAGGCAGTGCCTTTTGGGCCTGGACTGCGCGCATATCAAAGACTGGATGCGAGTAATGAATTTCTTCATGCACTAAGCTTGGCTTGGGATCAGTCAGTGGGTTCAAGCTCACAATAATCTGCGTGCTCTCGAATGCCTTAGGCAGAGGTTGCAAGCGGTTAATTAAATAATTAACGCTAACGTGTTGTTGTGCAGTTGGTGTTGCACCCGATTTTGCAGTGTAGTTCCAGGCCGCCCAGCAGCGCTCGGTAGTTGGCAAGAAATTGATATCAGTATGCAAAATCGCACGATTCTTTTGATAAGGAACCGAGGCTAAAATATTACGAGCATCTTGGTCAATGCCATGAACTAAGTCTAAAGTTTGATCGCTATGACAAGCCATGACTACTTCATCAAACCAGTGTGACCCAGATGCGGTAATGACTTCAGCCTGAGAGTTTTCAGTTTGACTTGCATTAACTCGGGTTGCGGATTCGCGCACAAATTGGACTTGATGTTTCTCAAGGGCCGCCACTAAAAGCTTTACATATTCTCTTGAACCGCCTTTAACAGTAAGCCATTGCGGGCGATTCTGAATTTGCAAAAGGCCGTGATTATGGCAGAAACGCACCATAGTTTGAATTGGAAACTCTAGCATCTGCTCAACAGAGCATGACCAGATAGCACCAATCATCGGTAAGAAATAATTCTCTCTGAAGCTGGTGCTAAAGCGGTTGCGATCTAAAAAATCTTTAATACGCTCATCAGGTTCTGAGTATTCAAGCTTAGAGGTGATTTGTTCTTCGGCAAGCTGAGTAGCAAGACGATTGAAGCGCAAGATGTCATAGGCCATTCTCCAAAATGAAAGCGAGAATAAATTAGATCGTTGGCCAAAGAAAGAATTGAGGTCGTTACCAGCCCATTCTATTTTTTTGTTGTGCCCAGTTTTTTCGCTGGCATCAATCGATACTGAGAAAGACATTTCTGATGGAGCAATCGGCACTCCAATTTCTTCAAATAGACGAACTAAGCGAGGATAGGTTTTGCGATTAAATACTAAAAATCCAGTATCCACTCCATGAGTAGTCTTACCTTGAGGGGTTTCGAGCGTTAGGTCTACGGTATTGCTATGACCACCAATATGATTGCCGCCTTCGAATAGGGTGATGTCTAAATCTGGGTGCTGTCTTAATGCATATGCGCAGCCTAAGCCAGATATACCAGCGCCAATGATGGCAACTTTTTTCTTACCCACTAAATTTTCTCTCCAAGAAGTTTTTCTATCTCGCCAGTAATGCTGCTACTCGATGGTTTAGTCATGCTGCCATAGGAGTCCACAACATTGCCGTTGCGATCAATGAGGTATTTATAAAAATTCCACTTAGGAGTTGTACCAGTTTTAGCAATCAACATCTTAAATAAAGGATTGGGATTGCTGCCGCTGACTGAGCTCTTGGCAAACATGGGGAACTTCACGTCATAGGTATTTTTACAGAAGTCAGCAATCTCTTTGTTGCTACCCGGCTCTTGTTGTCCAAAATCATTGGATGGAAATCCCAGTACAACTAAGCCACGATCTTTATATTTGGCATACAGCTTCTCAAGACCTTCATATTGGCTGGTGAAGCCACAAAAGCTGGCTGTATTGACGACCAGAATGACTTTGCCTTGATATTGGCATAGATTTTGAGGTGCCTCATCCTGTAGTCTGGGGAAGGTGTGTGACAAGAGGGGGCTGCAGCTGGCCGAAGCTGGAGGAGCTGCCTTTGCAAATTGCATTGCCGGCAGCAGCAAAAATAGTGCTAGTAAGTAGCTAGGCATATTGCGAGTCATCTTGAACCTTAGGGTGGGACTGGGATGTCCAAGTCTAAGACATTCTGGCAAATATCGTTGAGCCTAGCGCAATGCCATTAATATGACGCTATGAGCTCTTTACCTTTACCTTCTTTTGAGTCTAAAGTCTGCCCCCCGGCAGAGTTAGAGGCCCGCATTGCGGCGCTCCCAAGGCCCCTGGTATTTACGAATGGAGTCTTTGATATTCTGCATCGCGGACATGCCAGTTACTTGGCTCAAGCACGTGCCTTAGGTGCTAGCCTTGTGGTGGGGGTGAACTCAGATGCCTCAGTGAGGATGTTGGGGAAGGGTGATGACAGGCCTATTAATACCGAGGCTGACCGCCAAGCTTTATTGGCGGCGCTGGAGAGCGTGGATTTAGCTGTGATGTTTACAGAGCAAACCCCAGTCAATCTGATTGAAAAAATTCATCCGGATATCTACGTTAAGGGTGGAGATTATGAAATCGATACTCTTGAAGAAACTCGCTTGGTGAAGACTTGGGGCGGTAAAGCAGTCGCTATTCCATTTCTGTATGAGCGCTCTACGACAACCCTGTTAGGCAAGATCCGAACTAGCTAAAGATTTTGTAAGAGCCAAGCCCAAAGCCCGCGCAGTACCAAACCTTCAATCGGTTCAACAGGAAGCGCTGACAACTCTGGAAACCGTTTGATTTCATTTGCCAAAATTTTGGCGTTGCCACCATCAAGCCAAATTCGCTCGACAGGATGATTCATGGCCTTAGCTAAATAAGCCGCGCGCAGTATCGCTCCTATTTGCGCCGCATCACAACCACCAGTAATAGCTTCATCCGTCGTTGTGCCAAAGCTTGCTTGAGCCTCAGAATTGCTAGTGCGAACCGCAAGTGGAAGTTGGGCTGTATTTTGTTGAAGGCTTTCTTGCATCAGGCTAAGGCCCGGCAAGATCCAGCCGCCGTAATGAACGCCGTTGCCACCCAATAAGTCAATAGTGGTGGCTGTTCCTGCATTAATCACCAGTGTGTTCGTATTTGAGAGTGCTCTTGCACCAATGAGTGCTGCCCATCGATCTGCACCCAGCTTGTTTGGATCTTGATAGAGTGTGCGCACACCATCGTAAGCACTGCTACCTGTAAATTGCTTCCACTCAAGGTCTTGCCACTGCGGAAAGAGGCTACGTAGATTTTCAATGGCAGCATCACCTGCTACACAGCAAAATGCAATCGCATCTGGCTTTGGCAATGTTTTAGAAATGTAGTCAGATAGTTCGGCGCGTAGCTCGGGCGATTGGAAAGACTTAGTACTAATCGATCCAGAGTATGCCCACAGTTTTTTATTCCTGTCCGCAATATTCTGTGTGGATTCAACGGCGGCCCATTTAAGCCGAGTGTTGCCAAGATCAAATACTAAATACAGACTCATGATTGAACTCGCAAAGAAACATCGCCTGCATGAATGGCAATCAATTTGTCATGCTGTTTTAGGAGGAGCGCGCCAGTGTCATCAACTCCGGAAGAAATTCCAATGATGGGATCCGTGCCTGTGCCTGATATGCAAACTGACTGGTCATTGAAGGCATCCCAGCGTTCCCAGGAATTTTTAAAATAGCCAAATCCATATTGCTCAAATTGAGTCAAATGCTTTTCAAATGACTCAATTAGTTTTAGCCAAATAAATTCCGTATCGGGAATTGAGGTTTGATGCGGTATGAGTTGATCCAAGGCGGCAACATTAAGAGAGGATTGATCTTTCAAACCTTTTTGAATGAGTGCTGAATTACGTAAGTTCAGGCCTAGTCCGATCACCATCCAAGTAGGTGAATTTGGATTGCTCTGTCCACCTTCAATCAAGATGCCGCCAAGCTTGGCATTGTTCAGCAATAAATCGTTGGGCCACTTCAGTCGTAGACCTTGTTGATGAAGTGCATCTTCGCTAAGTCCTAGTGCTTTCGCAATTCCGGAAATAGCTGCCAAGCCGATAACTAGACTGAGCCCACTCAGTTCATTGGGGCGCTTGTGGAATGGGTAGGCCAAGGAAAAACATAGAGTGTCTTCAGGGTTGGAGAGCCACACTCTTCCAGCCCTACCCTTGCCGGAGGTCTGCTCGTGGGCAATTCGAGCAACGGGGTCAATTAATTCCCCGGAACGCCAACGCGCCAATAAATCATCATTAGTCGATTTGGTGGTGGCAACGCGCTCTAGGATGCAATTCGGACTCATTTTCCTATTGTAGAAAGATCTGGCCTAGCTGACCTAGAATGATGGAATGCATCACGAAGATCAGCGTCCTCGCAAGTTTGTTTGGCCACTCCAAGCAATGCCTTTGGCCAGAGCCATCAGCTTGAGCTATGCGCTTTTAATCGTCTATGTCAGTCTCAACCCCTTTGATTTCAACTTTGACAATGGAATTGCTGCTTGGGCGTGGTTAGATGCTCCTTTACCCCGCTTTATTACACTCTTTGACGTTTCGGTCAATATTTTGGCCTACATCCCCTTGGGATTTTTATTGGTCTTTGCCTGCTATCCACGATGGCGTAATTTCGTTGCTCTGGGTATCGCCTTGAGCTTTAGCGCGGCATTGGCTTTTAGCGTCGAGTCATTACAAACTTGGTTGCCCACTCGCATTCCCAGTCAAATGGATTGGTGGGCCAATGTTTTGGGTGGATTGATGGGCGGCCTCTTGGCGATCCCTTTGGGGCCTCAGTGGCTCTCTGGTAGCGCAGTACGCCGTCGTTTTGACCAGTGGTTTGGTTTGAACTGGGCAGCTTGCGCCTTATTTTTACTTTTTCCTTGGGCTCAGATCTATCCCCAGAGTTCGTGGTTGGGGACTGGGGTGTGGGGTCATGCGATTTTTGCCTCAGTCGACTGGGGAACGATGGTGGTGAATCATTTCGTCCAAGAATCCATCATTACGGCGGTTTGCTGGTTAGGAACCGGACTCCTACTATCTCTAGGTATGCGCGCAAAAGCGCCCCAGTGGAAAATCTTGAATAGCCTGCTTTGCTTCACCGTTTTGGTCAAAATTACCTTTACCGCATTGCAATTCGGGGCAGAATTCAGTTTTTCATGGCTTACCGCAGGCGCTATTTGGGGGATGGTATTGGGAACCCTGTTGCTGAGATGGGCACTTCAATTGCCTGTATCCAGTAAAGCTTGGCTTGCAATCGCTTGTTTGGTCAGCGCCACCCTGGCAATTAATCTCTTGCCGGACAACCCTTATTTCATTTTGACATTACGACACTGGTACCAAGGCCGACTATTACACTTTAATGAATTAATGCAATGGGTTTCCGTAGTATGGTTGCCATTAGCTTTGCTTTGGGCGCTCCGAAATAGAGCCACCTTTAATTTAAAACCTTGATTGAGATTTTTTATGAGTTTTAAGTACCATGTTTTTTTCTGTCTAAACCAGCGCAGTAATGGCGAAGACTGCTGCGATCGCCATAATGCTTTTGCATTATTTGACTATGCAAAAAAACGCGTGAAAGAGTTGGGACTGTCTGGCCCTGGAAACATTCGCATTAATAAGGCGGGATGTTTAGACCGTTGTGCTGATGGCCCTGTAGCGGTGATTTATCCAGAGGGTATTTGGTACACATTTGTGGATACCGAAGACATCGAAGAAATAATCCAGTCACACTTAATACAAGGACGCCCAGTAGAGCGTCTGCAGTTAGCTTAAAAAGATTTGAGAAAGTTTGCCTCATGAATAGCCGTACAAAAATAATTCATATTGATGGTGTTGTTGGTCAAATCGAAATGTCGATTGATCTTCCTGATGAATTAAAAAACAACCCTGATTTTGTAGTGAGAGGTTTGGCCTTGGTTGCACATCCACACCCGCTAATGGGTGGAACAATGGATAACAAGGTTGCGCAAACGATGGCTCGCGCTTTTAATCAATTGGGTTACGTCAGTGTGCGCCCCAATTTTCGCGGAGTGGGTGCTACAGCTGGTGTGCATGATGACGGCGTTGGCGAGATGGAAGACTTGCTACACGTCACCGATTGGATGCGCACACCTTCCAGCTGGAATCAATTTGAGGCTACCTCGCAACAGGCATGGGTGCAGACTGCGAATACCTTACCTTTGGTGGTTTCTGGATTTTCATTTGGAAGTTTTGTCGGAACGCATTTAGTGCAACGCTTAGCGGAGCTAGGACGCCCAGCTGAGCGGCTTGTCATGGTAGGTAGCGCAGCTGGCAAGTGGGTCCTAGCACCCGTTCCTGCTGATACGATTTTGATTCATGGCGAAGTGGATGAAACCATTCCCCTAATTGACGTTTTAGATTGGGCGCGTCCTCAAGAGTTAACAGTGCAAGTGGTGCCAGGAGCGGATCATTTCTTCCATCGACGTTTACATTGCATTCGCAACATCATCACAGGCGCTTGGTTGGGAATGCCCGATCATCGTAATCAATAAAGAAAATTGAGAAAGAGAAAAAGACATGACTGAAGATAGAAAATCCCTTATTGAATATCCATCAGAATTTCCAATTAAGGTGATGGGCAAGACTAACCCAGAGTATTTGCCTGCGATCTTGCATATTGCGCGTCAATTTGACCCTACTCTTGATGAGAGCAAGGTTGAGCAACGACCTTCTAAAGATGGAAATTATCTCGGTATTACTTTGCCAATTACTGCGACCAGCCGTGAGCAGTTAGATGAGTTGTACCGCACTCTATCGACACATCCTTTGGTGAGCGTTGTTCTCTAAATTATTTGCATGAGTTTTTTAGTAAAACATTTAGGGGTGGCTGACTACGAGTCAACTTATCAAGCGATGCGAGAATTTACGCAGCAGCGAGATAGCGATACTCCAGATGAAATCTGGATTCTGGAGCATCCTCCAGTATTCACATTGGGTTTAGCGGGAGATGCAAGTAATTTGCATTCCCCTAGCGATGAAATCCCGTTGGTACAGGTCGATCGTGGTGGCGAGATCACTTATCACGGGCCTGGGCAAATTGTGGTGTATCTACTGCTCGATCTGAGGCGATTGGGGATTTTTGTAAAAGAGCTTGTATCCCGAATTGAGCAGGCTTTGATTAATACTCTTGGTGACTTTGGAATTCAGGCAGAAAGACATGCTGGTGCACCCGGTATTTATGTTGCTCGGGAGAGTGCGATGCCATTGGAGTATCGGGGCGCCAAGATTGCTGCTTTGGGCCTCAAAGTCTCCAAGGGATGCTCCTATCATGGGCTTGCTTTGAATGTATCGACCGATTTAGCAGCTTTTGCCCGTATTCACCCATGCGGGTATGAGGGCTTAAGGACGGTGGATATGCAAACCCTTGGGATCAAGGACAATATAGACATTATTAGCCAAACCCTTTTAGGGCATTTGCAAAAGCAACTAAGTTCATCATGACCACCAATAAGCCGGATCTCGATATCACCGCCACTGGCAATAGTCGCCAGGACCTTAATTACGATGCTTCCCGTAAGCAGAAGTCGAGTGAAAAAACTGCGCGTATTCCGATCAAGATTGTTCCATTGGAGCAAGTGCTCAAAAAACCAGATTGGATTCGAGTTAAAGCTGCCTCTGGAAATTCTCGTTTCTCTGAGATTAAAAAGATTCTTCGTGAGAATGAGTTGGTCACAGTTTGCGAAGAGGCAAGTTGTCCCAATATTGGTGAATGTTTCGGCAAGGGCACTGCTACCTTCATGATCATGGGTGACAAATGTACCCGTCGTTGTCCATTTTGTGATGTGGGTCACGGTAGACCAGATCCGCTAGATACCAAAGAGCCTGGTAATTTAGCGCGTACGATCGCTGCTCTCAAATTAAATTATGTTGTGATTACTAGCGTAGACCGCGATGATTTGCGTGATGGCGGCGCTATGCATTATGTGGATTGCATATCTCAGTCACGAGACCTCTCCCCAAGCACTCGGATTGAAGTCTTGGTTCCAGATTTTCGGGGTCGCTTAGATAAAGCTTTGGATATTTTTTCAGAGCATGCCCCGCAAGGTTTGCCTGACGTGATGAATCACAATTTAGAAACAGTTCCACGCTTATACAAAGAGGCGCGTCCCGGTGCTGACTACGCACATTCTTTAAAGTTGCTGAAAGATTTCAAAGAGCGCTTCCCGCATATCCCAACTAAGAGCGGTTTAATGGTTGGCTTGGGAGAAACTGATGAAGAAATTTTAGAAGTCATGCGCGATATGCGTGAGCACAATATTGATATGCTGACTATTGGTCAGTATCTAGCTCCTTCAGGACATCACCTGCCAGTTCGTCGTTATGTGCATCCTGATGTCTTTAAGCATTTTGAGGAAGAGGCTTATGCTATGGGCTTCTCACATGCTGCCGTGGGCGCGATGGTTCGCTCTAGTTACCATGCTGACCAACAAGCGCATGGGGCTGGCATTGTCTAAACGTATTCTTAAAAAGTTTGGTGTAGCTCTAGCGTTTGGATTTCTACTATCTGCTTGTAGTCCTAAATTAGACTGGCGGACTGTGCAGTCTCCACAAGAAGACTATAGCGCTTTGTTCCCAGGCAAGCCCGAAAAGATTGAGCGAAAACTCCCATATCAAAACCAAGAAATTCCACAAACCTTAGAGGCAGTAAAAATTGAGGATGATATTTATTCGGTGAGCACAATTCACTTGGGTAAAGATCAAGTCGCGCTAGCGCCTAAGTTATTAGAGCAATTACAAGGCAACCTATTAAATCGTGCAAATGCTAATTTTGAAAATGCGGTTACTGAAGATGCTTCTTATCAAGCGGCTAATCGTCAACGCTTGCCTACTAAAGATTATTTTTTAGAATTCAAATCCACTGGTGCGATAGAGCAGTCAATGCGTGTGCGTTGGATCACCAGGATTGTGCCAGACAATGGAGCTTGGATTTATCAAATTTCGGTTTTACATACTGCGCCAGCGCGAGTAGCTGCAAAACAATTTTTTTCTGAAGAGGCCTACTCTAATTTCTTTGATGAGTTTCATCCAGAATAGTTTCCGGACGAAACTAAAATTCTGATTAAGACTTTTCTAAAGCCGCTACTTTAGCTTCGAGGGCTTCTAGTTTTTCTCTGGTCTTAGCAAGCACCTTAGATTGCAGATCAAATTCTTCGCGAGTAACCAGATCCATTTTCTGAAAACCCTGATTCATCATCGCGCGGACATTCTTTTCAATCTCTTGCGCAGGTGAATTACGAATAGCATCTCCAACCTTGTTTTGCATATCGCTAGCAATGCGTTGGATTTGTTCTAGGATTTCGCCTGGTTTTTGCATAATGCGGCCCGCCGTTCTATTGAAAGTTGCTTAAAAGATACAGATCGTATTTTAAGTTGTAGAGCCAAAAACAGGCAAAACCAGCCAAAAATGCTGCAATTGCACCAAAATGAACGCAAATGGTGCAAATATAAGCACCAAAATTGGGCATAAGCCTTATTTAGGGGAATCGCCCCAAATTGAGATGACTCCCGAGATTCATGATCACTCCATGCAATAAAGCATTTATCCCTTTTTTTCATGACCACCAAGGAGTTTTATATGAAAACTATTCAAAAGACAGCCATCGCTCTAGCGGCATCTGGCTTATTTGCAACAGCGGCATTTGCGCAAACAGCACCCGCAGCTGCTCCAGAGGCTCCTGAGGTGAGTCCAATTACAGCTAACGTGACAGTAACAAATAACTATATCTACCGCGGTATTTCGCAATCAAATTTCAAGCCTGCGATTCAAGGTGGATTTGACTATGCCCATGAAAGTGGCCTCTACATTGGTAACTGGAACTCATCAATAAGTTGGGTGTCAGATGGTGGTGCCGCCACTAGCGCCCCTATAGAGATGGATTTTTATGGCGGCTTTAAAAAGGATTTAATAGCAGAAGGCTTTGCTTCTGATATTGGTCTTTTACAGTACTACTATCCAACCAGTGGAATCATCGCTGGATTTACAAATCCAAATACAACGGAAATTTATGCTGCACAAAATGCAACATTCGGACCGGTTACGGGCTTCTTGAAATTTTCATATGCCCTCAGCAATACTTTCGGATTTGCTAACAGTACGGGATCAAGCTACCTTGATTTAACGGGGAACTACGATACTGGTTTCTATGGCATTTCATTAAATGCACACGTGGGTATGCAAAGAATTGCAGGCCAGTACTACACGGCTGAGCAGGCTACTGTGAGTTATACCGACTGGAAGCTGGGCCTTACAAAAGACTTTGGTGGTGGCTTATCCGCATCAGCAGCTTATGTTGGTACCAATGTCAAGCAGGGTAGTGGAGGTTCATACGCTTACTATTCACCAACAGGAAGAAATCTTGGCGGTCAAACAGGTTTAGTGTCTCTCACAAAAACTTTTTAATTCTTTCCTCTGAACGGAGAAACCTATGAAATTAATTACCGCAATCATCAAGCCCTTCAAGCTTGACGAAGTGCGCGAAGCTCTCTCAGAAGTGGGAGTTTCGGGTATTACCGTCACTGAAGTTAAAGGCTTTGGCCGTCAAAAAGGTCACACCGAGTTGTATCGCGGTGCTGAGTATGTTGTCGACTTTTTGCCTAAAGTAAAAATTGAAGCTGCTGTTGAAGATGGCATCTTGGAGCGAGCGATTGAAGCAATTGAAAAATCTGCTCGTACTGGAAAAATTGGTGATGGCAAGATTTTTGTCTCCCCAGTTGAACACGTCATTCGCATTCGTACCGGTGAAACCGGCGCGTCAGCACTTTAAAGAGAGGTTCAAAATGTTAACTTGGATGAAAAAACTCCTTGCTAGCGGTGCGGTAGCTTTGGCTATTGGTGCTACTGGCGTTATGGCGACTTCATCAGCTTTTGCTGAAGAGGCTAAGCCAGTTGCCGCTGCCGCTGCTGCTGCGGTTGCTGCTGCTCCGGCATTGGTCCCAAATAAGGGTGATACAGCCTGGTTGCTAGTGTGTACCGCACTAGTAATCTTGATGACATTACCTGGTTTGGCTTTGTTCTACGGTGGTTTAACACGTAGCAAGAACATTCTTTCTGTACTCGTACAGTGTATGTTTGTGTTCGCGTTGATCACAGTGTTGTGGTCCCTCTATGGATACAGCTTTGCATTTACTGAAGGTGGTGCATTCATTGGTGGACTCGATCGCTTGTTCTTGCAAGGCATTACTCCTGACTCAGTTGCCGCTACATTTAGTAAAGGCATTGTGATTCCTGAGTATGTATTTATGGCCTTCCAAGCTGCGTTTGCAACTATTACTTGCTGCTTGATCATTGGTTCATTTGCTGAGCGCGCTAAGTTTTCTGCAATCGTTGTATTTGTAATCCTTTGGTTCACATTTAGCTACTTGCCAATCGCTCACATGGTTTGGTTCTGGCCTGGTCCTGATGACATCAAAGATGCAGCATCACTTGAAGCAATCACAGCGCGTGCTGGTTGGTTGTGGCAGAAGGGTGTTCTCGACTTTGCTGGTGGTACCGTTGTTCATATCAACGCTGCTATCGCTGGCTTGGTAGGTTCATTCGTGATCGGCAAACGTTTAGGTTACGGTAAAGAAGCAATGAAGCCGCATAACCTAGTGTTTGTAATGATCGGCGCTTCACTATTGTGGTTCGGTTGGTTTGGTTTCAATGCCGGTTCTGCTTTAGAGGCAAACGGTAGTGCAGCCTTGGCATTCGTAAACACATTGTTGGCAACAGCTGCAGCAGTATTGAGCTGGTCAGTTGCTGAGTGGGTTCACAAAGGTAAGCCTTCCATGTTGGGCGGTGCATCTGGTTGCGTAGCTGGTTTGGTTGCCGTTACTCCTGCCGCTGGTTTTGTAGGCCCGATGGGCGCGCTAGTTATCGGCGCTGCTGCTGGTGTAGTTTGCTTGTGGGGTGTTTCTGGTCTCAAGAAGATTTTGGGTTCAGACGACAGCTTGGATGTATTCGGCGTGCATGGCGTTGGCGGTATCTTGGGTGCTTTGTTGACTGGCGTGTTCGCAGATCCAGCCTTAGGCGGAACAGGTATTTGGGACTATGTAGCGAATGCTGCAGCTCCTGATTATTCTATCGCTAGCCAATTATGGATTCAGAGCCAAGGCGTCATCGTTACCCTAATTTGGTCTGGCGTAGTTTCTTATATTGCCTACAAATTGGTTGATATGGTGATTGGCCTGCGCGTTAAAGAAGATGCAGAGCGCGAAGGTTTGGACATCACTTCCCACGGTGAGTCTGCTTACGAGTCTTAATTAGCGTTTTTACCCCTCACTGGGCGGCTTTTGTTAGCTGCCCGGTTTTTAAGCGCGGGATCCTCGGATTCCGCGTCTTTCTTTTAAAAATCTTACAATGGTGAAATGGTTCCACATCTCATCACTGCCCTTAGCGGCCCTCTTCTCGATCTCGAGTCGAAGGTATTAGAAGCAACCCCAACTATTGAGCGCTGGTTCAGGCTTGAATGGCAGGAGCACACTCCGCCGTTCTACTGCTCAGTTGATCTGCGTAATGCTGGCTTTAAGCTAGCTCCAGTCGACACTAATCTCTTTCCGGGTGGATTTAATAATCTCTCACCACAGATGTTGCCTTTGGCAGTGCAGTCTGCAATGGCTGCAATTGAGAAAATTTGTCCTGAAGCAAAAAATTTACTGTTGATACCTGAGCGACACACTCGCAATACTTTTTACTTGCAGAATATTGCGCGCTTATCCTCGATTTTGCGTCAAGCAGGCCTTAATGTGCGCCTCGGTACTTTGTCGGATGAAATTAAAAAGCCAACGTGGATTGATTTGCCAGATGGCAATCGCCTCTTGATGGAGCCTTTATCTCGTCTGGGCCTCAAGCAGCAACGTCTTGGCTTAAAAGATTTTGATCCATGCTCAATTTTGTTGAACAATGATTTATCAGCAGGCATTCCTCCAATCTTAGAAAATCTGCATGAGCAGTATCTCTTGCCGGGCCTGCACGCAGGATGGCATGTGCGCCGCAAATCAAATCACTTTGCTGCCTATGACGAAGTTGCAAAGAAATTTGCAAAGGTGGTGGACATTGATCCTTGGATGATTAATCCTTACTTTGCTAGTTGCTCTAATGTGAACTTTCATGAGCGCAAGGGAGAGGAAGAATTGCAAGCAGCTGTAGAGAAAGTTCTCAAGAAAACTGCCAAGAAATACCGTGAGTACGGCATCAAAGAAAAACCATACGTTGTTGTTAAAGCTGATGCTGGAACATACGGTATGGGCGTAATGGTAGTGAATGATCCTGCCCAGCTCAAAGGCTTGAATCGTAAAGACCGCAATAAGATGAGTGTTGTCAAAGAAGGTCTTGAGGTAAGTGATGTATTGATTCAGGAAGGTGTTTACACCTTCGAGAAAGTGAATGAAGCTGTCGCTGAACCAGTGGTGTACATGATTGACCGTTATGTAATCGGCGGCTTCTATCGCGTACATACTGACCGTGGCCCCGATGAGAATTTGAACGCGCCTGGCATGCATTTTGTACCTTTGGCATTCGAGCAAAACTCCATGCCAGATCTGGCTGCTAAGCCTGGTAGCGCACCGCCCAATCGCTTTTATCTCTATGGCGTTGTCGCTCGCCTAGCTTTATTGGCCGCTTCTTTAGAACTGGAGCGTTCCGATCCTAATGCTGAAGCTGCTTAACTTTATTTGAATGCTCGGACATAAGATGAATCTCCTTTTCATTGCTGACCCTTTGGAGTCTTTCAAGATTAGTAAAGATTCCACCTTGGCAATGATGCGAGTTGCACAAGAGGCAGGGCATCAATTGTGGTTTTGTCAAAGTCGCAATATCCTTTGGAGGGATGACTTTGTAGTAGCGGATTGTCAGTCTCTCGACATTAAGCCAAGCGGTACTGCATGGTTTGAATTGGGCCCCGTTGAAGATCGCCCATTAAATACTTTTAACGCAGTCATGATGCGTACTGATCCACCGTTTGATATTGAGTATCTCAATACCACTTGGTTGTTATCTGCTGCAGTTCGTCAGGGTGCAAAAGTATTTAATAACCCGATGGCTATTCGGGACCATTCTGAAAAAATATCTATTACTGAATTTCCAGAGCTTATTCCGCCAACTTTGATTACGCGCGAACTTAGTGCAATCGAGGTATTTCATCAAGAGCATCAGGATATTGTGATTAAGCCTTTAGATGGCATGGGTGGTATGGGCGTGTTTCGTGTCGGGCTGGATGGCTTGAACCTTGCCAGTATTGTGGAGACGCTTGGCGAGAACGGCGCACGTACTTTGATGGTGCAAAGATTCTTGCCTGAAATAGCTCAAGGCGATAAACGGGTCTTGCTGATTGGTGGCGAGGTAGTGCCATTCGCATTGGCTCGCATTCCACAGGGTAGCGAAATCCGAGGTAACTTAGCTGCTGGTGGCAAAGGAGTGGCTATGCCACTGACGGATGCCGAGCTTAAGGTTGCAGAGCGCCTTGCCCCAATTTTGAATGCCCGGGGCTTGTTCTTGGTAGGATTAGATTTAATTGGTGCTTATGTCACAGAAATTAATGTGACCAGCCCAACATGTTTTGTAGAAATTACTGAGCAAAGCGGATTTGATGTCCCGAAATTTTGGTTAACAGCGCTTGAAAAGGCATTGGCATAAACATGGTTGGAATCGTAATAGTTGCCCACACCCCAGTGGCAAGCGCGATGCTCGGTTTTGCTGAGCATGCATTTGGTGTAGTGCCCGAGAGGGTTAGGGCTGTCGATATTCCGCCCTATGAAGACACAAAGGCTAGCTTCGATCGAGTGTTAAGGGCGGCATACGGCGTCAATACTGGTCAGGGCGTTTTAATCCTCACTGATGTGATGGGCGCTACTCCAGCCAATGTGGCATCTAAGCTTGAAGCTCTAGGGCCATTATCTGGCCTGAATGCGCCAGTGATTGTGTTGGCGGGACTTAATTTACCGATGTTGATGCGTTGCATTTCTCATCGCGGAGAGGGCCTAGAGGAGCTGGCTCAGAAAGCGCTTCAGGGTGGCCAAAATGGCATCCTACGATTGGGTTCTAAAGCCCCACAAGCCACTACGGAGAGATAGGGCCCACTATGCCTGTTGCTGAAATTGAAATCATTAATAAGTTGGGCTTGCATGCTCGCGCATCTGCGAAGTTATCTCAACTTGCTGCAGAGTTTCCTTGCGAAATCTTCCTGTCCCGTAATGGCCGTCAAATTAATGCCAAAAGCATTATGGGCGTCATGATGCTAGCTGCTGGCATTGGCAGTACAGTCACTTTAGAGACTGTTGGTGAAAAAGAAGATGAGGCAATGCAGGCCTTAACGGCATTGATTAACGATCGATTTGGCGAGGGCGAATAAGGATGACTTTTGCTTTGCACGGAATAGCAGTATCTAAAGGCATTGCTATCGGCAAAGCCGTACTGATATCACGCGCAGCATTAGAGGTTAGTCATCACTTAATTGAAGCTGGTAAAGAAGAGGCTGAAGCCCAAAAGTTATTAGATGCTTTTGAGCAGGTGCGTCTGGAGTTGGCGCAATTGCGCCAAGGGTTGCCTAAAGATGCACCACAAGAAATGGCTGCGTTCTTGGATGTGCACGGCATGATTCTGGCAGACCCGGCTTTAGCTGAGAAGCCAATTAAATTAATTCGCACTCAAAGATTAAATGCTGCTTGGGCTTTAACAACCGAGCTGAATGATCTTTTAGAGCAATTTGCTGATATTGAGGATGCGTATTTAAAAGAGCGTGCCAACGATATTCGGCAGGTAGCTGAGCGCGTAATTAAGGCTTTGAATGCTCAGAAAAAAGATCCTTTACACGATGCCGATTTTTTGCCTGCAAGCGATATCGGCATAGAGTCGATTATTGTTGCCCACGATATTGCTCCCCATGACATGCTGCGCTTCAAAGAGCATGCCTTTACGGGGTTTGTAACGGATCTTGGCGGTAAGACCTCCCATACCGCCATTGTTGCGCGAAGCATGGAAATCCCCGCAGTAGTCGGTGTGCGCCATGCCAGCGAAATGATTCGCCATGGTGATTGGCTGATATTGGATGGCGAGCATGGGGTTGTCGTAGTTGCGCCCGATGAACAACTCCTTGCTGAGTATCGAAAGCTACAAGCCCAAGCCTTAAAAGAGGCCCGCAAATTAAAACAGTTAAAGCATGCCAAGACAGAGACGGCTGACCGCGTTGAGATTGAGTTATTTGCCAATATTGAGTTGCCTGAGGATGCTATTCAGGCAGTGAAGTTGGGTGCTGTAGGCGTTGGCTTATTCCGCTCCGAATTTTTATTTATGGATCGCAAGCAAGCCTTGCCCGATGAAGAGCAGCAGTATCAAGAATATCGCCGTGTAGTTGATTTAATGCATGGTCTGCCTGTCAATATTAGAACTATTGACGTTGGTGCCGATAAGGCATTGGGTGGTGGAGGCGATGTTTCTCAAACTGGTGCATCACCACTGGGATTGCGAGCGATTCGCTGGTCTTTGACCGAGCCTGAAATCTTTCTAACGCAACTTAGGGCCATCTTACGTGCATCGGCCCATGGTCAGGCGCGCATCATGATTCCGATGTTGGCCCATGCTAAAGAAATCGACGAAACATTTAGATTAATTGAAAAAGCAAAGCAGCAATTGCATCAGCGTGGCAAAGCATTCAATCCGAATATTCAAGTTGGTGCCATGATTGAAATTCCAGCGGCTGCATTGATGCTACCCTTGTTTATTAATCGATTTGATTTTCTTTCGATTGGTACGAATGACTTAATTCAGTACACCTTGGCAATTGACCGCGCAGATCATGCGGTAGCGCACCTGTACGATCCTTTGCATCCTGCTATTTTGAATTTACTGGCAAGCATTATTGACCAAGCTAAACGCGCGGATGTGCCAGTTGCTGTTTGCGGAGAGATGGCGGGCGATCCTGCGTTAACAAAGCTATTGCTCGCACTCGGGCTAACGGATTTCTCAATGCACTTCAGTCAGCTGTTGTTAGTTAAGCGTGAGATCCTAAAGGCAAATGTGGGCCTATTAAAAGCCCGTGTTCCTAGGGTTCTGCGTGCTTACGAGCCCGAAGAGCAGGCCAAGGCATTGGAGCGATTGCTTTCTTAATTCCCTAATGTTGGGAGCCGCAAACTTTGCATGCGGGATTTCGAGAAATGCGAATCTCATCAATTTGAGTATTGAGCGCATTCCAAAGCAACATTCTTCCTACTAAAGGCTGACCAAAGCCAATCAATACCTGAAGGGCTTGGGCTGCTTGCATCGCGCCAATAATGCCAACCAAGGGCGAGAAGATACCCATGCTGGCACAGCTAACTTCCTCGAACTGTTCTTCCGGAGAAAAAAGGCAGGCGTAGCAGGGTGACGTTGCACTCCGAAAATCAAAGACGCTCAATTGACCATCAAATTTGAGGGCAGATCCAGAGATGAGTGGCACCTTGTGATTAAAGCAGGCTGCATTAATGAAGTGGCGGGTAGCAAAGTTATCAGTGCAATCTAGGACGAGGTTTACTGATGGCAAAAGATTGCTCAATAAATTCTTGGTCGCCTTCTCTGCGATTGCGTTAATCGTGAGGGTGGGATTAATGCTGTGCAAAAACTGTTTTCCTGACTCCACCTTACTTTTGCCGATGGAGTTTTGACTATGCATGATTTGTCGTTGCAAATTAGTGAGCTCGACTTTGTCATGATCAACTAGCGTTATTTTTCCGACACCGGCTGCGGCTAAATAGGGTGCAGCAGCGCTTCCAAGTCCACCTGCACCAATGATCAGGACGTGCGAGCCAAGAAGCTTTTCTTGGCCAGCAACATCAATTTCTTCTAGCAGTAAATGCCGCGAGTAGCGAAGTAGCTGCTCATCATTCATATGCATGCCTAGTTGCTAGAACTTACTCTAGCTTAGAGGCTGAGCGTTTAACTGGCTCACCATTGATAAATGCGACTGCCTGAGTAAGCATGAAATCATCTGCGCTACCGAGCTCGACAGGTTTTTTAGACTTGTCTTTTTCTTTCTCTTCAGGAGTCTTCTTGGCATTTTTTTCTTCAATGCGCTGAAGCTCCTCAAGGCGACGCTTTTCACGATCGGCAACCAGTTTTTCTTCTGATGATTGCTTGTTGCGCAAATGCTTCTCGCTATCAACTTCGCGGGTAATTAATACATCATCCGGATCGCCATCTTTATTTTGATCAACTGCGATATCCGGTTTGACGCCATAAGCTTGAATCGATTTACCACTCGGTGTGTAGTAATAAGCAGTAGTGATCTTCAGCGCAGAATCATTAGTCAGTGGGCGCACTGTTTGTACAGAGCCTTTACCAAAAGTAGTCTTACCAATGATGGTTGCGCGTTTGTAATCTTGTAATGCGCCAGCCACAATTTCAGAAGCGGAAGCGGAGTAGGCGTTTACCAAAACTACCATAGGTAATTTTTTATACATCGCTGGCACACCAGCTAAGGGATCACCAGGCTCACTGAGGCGATACATTGCAGGTGTTGCATTGAACACCTGCTTAGAGTCAGCTGTCTGACCCTTAGTGGAAACAATTACAGCATCTGCTGGCAAGAAAGCGGCGGCAACACCGACCGCACCTTGTAGCAAGCCACCACCATTGTTTCTGAGATCAAGAATGATGCCCTTCATTTTGGGATCTTGATTTGCCAGCTCGGTTAATTTTTTGGCTAGATCAGGAACAGTGCGCTCTTGAAAGCTAGTGACTCTTACCCAGGCAATATCGTTATCTAAAATTTTGGCTTTAACTGACTGCACTTTAATTTCAGCCCGGGTAATTGTTACTGGAAAGCTACGCTCTTCACTCTTACGGAAGACGGTCAAAGTAATTTTTGTGCCTGGCGTACCGCGCATGGTACGCACTGCTTTATCCAGCGACATCCCGCGAACAGGTTTGTCATCTAAGCGGGTAATCAGATCGCCAGCCTGTAAGCCAGCTCGCGCTGCGGGACTATCTTCAATTGGATTGAGTACTTTAACAACGCCATCTTCTGAAGTGATTTCAATTCCAAGACCAGCAAACTTGCCACTGGTTTGTTCTTGCATTTCAGAGAAATCTTTTTTATCAAGATACGTAGAGTGCGGATCAAGACTGCTCACCATCCCTTTGACCGCATCGGTCAGTAACTGTTTATCTTCAATCGGCTCAACATACTCACGTTTGATTTGAGCAAAGACATTTGATAATGTGCGCAGTTCATCCAAAGGTAGCGTCGCGCCTTGTTGGGCGGTGGCAGATAGTTGGATGGTGGCTGCAACCCCAGCGATGAGGCCGACAGAGACTAGGGCAAAGTTCTTGAAAAATACGCGCATGTTTCTGTTTTACCTTAATCCAAATAAAAATGCTGAATGGGCTTGAGGTTGTCATCGAGCTCATAAACAAGCGGGATGCCATTAGGAACGTTAATTTCCATAATGTCTTCGTCAGAAACCTGGTCGAGATACTTAATTAATGAGCGAATGCTATTGCCGTGTGCAACGAGTAATACGCGCTTGCCTGCTTTGAGAGCGGGCGCGATAGATTCATTCCAGAGGGGCAATACGCGCTCGACGTTATCTTTTAGACACTCACCCAAAGGAATATCGGAGTCGCTGAGTTTTTCGTAACGTCGGTCATTTTGCGGATTACGCTCATCATCTTTTTCTAGTAGTGGTGGGCGTACATCGTAGGAGCGTCGCCAAATGTGAACTTGCGCGTCTCCGTACTGTTCTGCTGTTTCAGCTTTATTTAGGCCAGTGAGGGCGCCATAGTGACGTTCATTCAACCTCCAGCTGTGGACTACAGGTAGCCACATGAGGTCCATAGTATCTTGAACATGCCACAGGGTGCGGATCGCTCTTCTGAGGACTGAGGTGTAGGCCACATCAAACTCATAGCCTGCTTTGCGAAGGTTTTCTCCAGCAGCTAGGGCCTGTTCAGTGCCTTTTGGGGTTAAGTCAACGTCCGCCCAGCCAGTGAAGCGGTTTTCAAGGTTCCAGGCGGATTCGCCATGACGAATAAGGACAAGTTGTTTCATAGAGCCATTCTATAATCCGGTGATGAACTTTCTCACGCAAATTGATAATTTAGCGCTTATCGCCCTCCTGCTTGTTTCGGGCGCAGCACTCTTCTTCCCCACATTATCTACGCTTATTAGCGGAAAAGGCTTATCGCCCACAGAAGCAACAATTTGGATGAATCGCCGTAAAGCCGCCGTTTTGGACTTGCGTCCAGAATCCGACTTTAAATCTGGCCACCTGCCGGGAGCAAAACATCTTTTGGCCGAGCAAATCACGTCCGGAATCGATAAGCTCAAGCTGGATCGTAAAAACCCTATTATTTTGGTTTGCCACTCAGGTATGAGTGCCCGCAAGGTTGTTCCGGAGCTCAAGAAGCTTGGATTCTCTGAGGTCGCAGTTCTGGATGGTGGCGTTCAAGGCTGGCAGGCTGCAGCCTTGCCATTGGTTAAATAATTCAGCGGATCTTCGATATGTCACCGGTCACGATGTATAGCACCCAAGTTTGCCCTTACTGCGTTATGGCTGAGAAGCTATTGCAGAAGAAGGGCGTTGCAAATCTAGAGAAGATCCTCATTGATCGTGATCCTGCGCAGCGCGAGATCATGATGACCCGTACAGGCCGCCGTACTGTGCCGCAAATTTACATTGGTGAAACCCATGTTGGTGGTTATGACGATCTGGTTGCGTTAGATCGTGCCGGCCAACTTGACCCACTCTTAGCTTAAAAATTTACTCAGAAAGTTTCCCATGACTGAACAAACTACTTCCGCTCCAGATGCAGCAGATAACTCAAAAGAGCCTGGTTTTCGTATTCAACGTATTTATCTCAAGGACCTGTCTTTAGAGCAGCCAAACGCACCACAAATTTTATTGATTGCCGCTGAGCCTCAAGTTGAGGTTGAGGTAGATGTTGCAGTTACACGCTTAAGCAATGAAATTTTTGAGGTTGCTTTAATCGCCACAGTAACCGCCAAAGTAGAAAGCAAGGTGCTGTTTTTGGTTGAAGCAAAGCAAGCTGGTATTTTTGAATTTAGCAATATTCCTCCCGAGCAAATTGATCCGATGTTAGGCATTGCTTGCCCAACGATTTTGTATCCTTATTTGCGTTCGAATATTGCCGACACCATTAGTCGTGCTGGTTTCCAACCAATTCATCTGAATGAGATTAACTTCCACGGTATGTACGAGCACCGCATCATGCAAGCTGCGCAAGCTGCTGCAACGGAAAGTGGCTCTACCGATGAAAGCAAAATCATTCTTCCTCACTAAGCCGATTTAATTAAAGCCCACAGATCATGAAAGTGACGCTGCTTGGAGCTGGTTCATGGGGTACTGCTATGGCCGCGCAAGCAGCACGCCATCTTCAGGCTGGCGATGTTTGCTTGTGGTCGCGAAGCGCTGAGCAGTTAGAGGGTATCCAGCAGTCTGGCGAAAATGCAGACTACCTGCCTGGCGTCATCTTGCCAAAGGGCTTGCAATTAGAAGTGAGTTTTGAACGGGCTATTGAACGCCTCTCTGAAGATGATCTTTTAGTAATTGCTACTCCGATGTCGGGTTTGTCGGAAACGGTGGCGCAGGTGCTGCGTCTTGCCGAACACCCACTCAATATTGTTTGGTTATGCAAAGGCTTGGAGCCCAGTACTACCTTGTTGCCGCACCAAGTAGTAGACCGGGAAGATAAGTTGCACAGTCATGGTCTGCACCATTCCTACGGCGCTCTATCAGGGCCAAGTTTTGCGCAAGAAGTGGGTAATGGTATGCCTTGTGCATTAACTATCGCCAGCAAATCGAATGCCTTGTGTGACATTGTTCAATGTGCTTTCCATCATGGCAATATGCGCATCTATGCCAGCGATGATTTGGTTGGTGTTGAATTAGGTGGTGCGATTAAAAACGTTTTAGCAATTGCTGCCGGTATTGGCGATGGCCTAGATCTTGGCTTAAATGCGCGCGCTGCGGTATTAACTCGTGGCCTTGCCGAAATGATGCGATTAGTAAAAGCTGCTGGTGGCAGACCAGAGACCTGCATGGGTTTAACCGGCGTAGGTGATTTGATTTTGACTGCCACTGGTGATCTTTCACGTAATCGCCGCGTTGGTTTGGCGCTTGCTGCAGGAAAACCTTTGCCCGAAATTTTGGGCAACTTAGGACATGTTGCTGAGGGTGTGCTGTGCGCCTCTGCGGTGGGTAATCTGGCGACACGCCTAGGTGTCGAGATGCCAATTACCGCCATGATGGGGGAGGTCTTATCTGGAAAACTTTCTCCGCATGAAGCTGTGAAAAAACTCATGGGGCGCGACCCCAAGGTCGAAGTTTAAGTTTCTTAACTTCCGCCAAGCAATCCGTTTTGGCGCCATGCTTCATAAACCACAATCGCTACGGTATTTGAGAGATTCAAACTACGGCTGCTATCTTGCATCGCGAGGCGAACTTGATTGGGTGTTGGGATTGAGCTTCTGACTTCTTCGGTGATGCCTTTGGTTTCTGATCCAAAAACAAAATAGTCTTCAGGCAAATATTTGCCATCATGAAACTTTCCTGAGCCTTTAGTGGTGAGAGCAAAAATCCGTTCCGGCTTAGGTTGTTCATCAATCAAAAATTGTGCCCAGTTTTTATGAACCTTTACCTTTGCGAACTCGTGATAGTCCAGCCCCGCTCTACGAAGTTTGGCATCCTCCATGGGGAAGCCAAGGGGTTCGATGAGATGTAACTTTGCACCCGTGTTTGCGCACAGGCGAATGATGTTGCCTGTATTGGGTGGAATTTCTGGTTCGAATAAAACAATGTTAAACATGCTCTGATCTTTGTGATGGGCGAAGTGTTCTTAGTAGAACCCAATTAATAACATGAGATACACCATTGTCCTTCAATACGCGGGCGATTTCATTTAAGGTTGCTCCGCTAGTCATGACATCATCAAACACAATCACTGATGCAGACTCTAGCTGACCCTGGTGCTGAGGGTTGATATAAAACATGTCTTGAATGGCTATCTGACGATTGGCGCGGTTCTCATTGGCTTGATGTTGGGTATGGTGATAACGCTTCAAAATGTGCGGGTTCTTATGAATGTGTTTGTCACAGTCAATCCGCCTAGCCAACTCCCAGCTTTGGTTAAAACCCCTTGTACAGAGTTTTTCTTGGCTTAGCGGTACTGGTAGAAGATAGTCTGCTTTGGTTGTTATTAAGCCCTTTGAAAGTAGTGCATTCCATGTTGCAGCTAGGCCATGCGCACATGCAAGTCGACATTGATATTTCAATTGATGTAAGGCGGACTGAAGTCTGCCATCGTATCTATCGAGGCAGTAAGTTTCATCAAAGTAGGGCGGGTTAGTGCTGCATTCTCGACAACGTTTTTCTTTCAACTCCGTTGCTTGTAGAGTAAGGCCGCATTGCTTGCAGCATTCGTAATTTGATAGTTGATCTGACTGCAGTTGGATTAAGCAATCAAGGCAGAGAGTGCGTTGCTGAAATACCCCGCAAACAATGCATGAGCTTGGTAATAGATGAGAACAAATGGATTGAAAAATATTCTCTATTGCGCGCATGGGCCGCTGAGTATACTGAGCCAATGACCCAATCAATCAGATGGCTTCAGGATGAAATTGCAGCTCGCATGTTGCAAAAATTAGACATCGTGAAGTTGGAGGCAAAAGACGTCCTGCTGATCCCAGATTTTCCTGGGGCACATGCCCCTTTTCTGACAAAGCGTTTTCCAGGAATTCGTTTTCACAGTGCACCAGAATGCGAGCTATCCGGTTTTGATTTGTTGAAACTGAGAGTGTCTCGTTTTTGGAATTCAAGAATGAAGTCGGCATCCCAGATTTCTCTTGATGACTACAAGAAAACAGGTCGCATTAATCTCCCTAGTAATTCTGTAGATTTAGTGGTCAGCGTTCTCTTGATTCAGGACTTGGCTGATCCCAAGCATTTCTTGCAAGAGTGCTGGCGAGTACTTAAAGAAGGTGGATTGTTGACGTTGAGTTATTTGGGCCCCGATACCGCCAAAGAGCTCAACTCTGAAGCTTTGGTGCAGCAATTGCCGCTTCAAAAGTTAGTCAGCCCCTGGGATATGCACGATATGGGGGATGCCCTGCTGGGTGAGCGTTTTTCGGACCCGGTAATGGATATGGAGTTTTTGAACTTGGATTACGACTCCGATGCGCTCTTATTGACTGATGCCAGAGCCCTCAATTTGCTTGTTTCTGAAGATCAAGACATCACCCAAATTACCCAATTACCCAAAAAAATGACCTTAGAGGTGGTTTATGGACATGCCTGGGCTTTGGGCAAGCACCTTGCCAAGGCACAAGATCATGTCGCTTATATTGATCTAAATCAAATCGGACGCAAGACTAGGAGTGATTCTGCTTAAGTGTAAGTGCTCACTATCTTTTAAACCATTACCAAGATTGAGGCTGACATGGTTAACCCGGTTTGTTGTTGAACCTAATTAACCCTATAATCAGCGCTAGAAGTATTGGCTTGATACCGCTTTTTTGGGCTTTTTGAGGCTTTATTGCCGCAAAAGTTCATGACAATAAACAGAGAATAAGATGAATTTATTTGGAAAAGTCACTAGGGCTTCGCTCTATTTAGTAGCAGCCTTCGGCACTGCAATTGCACAGGCAGCTGAAAATATGCCAGGCGGCCCAGCTGTCAATCAATTGAATTTTGCCGCTCCAGCGACAAAAATCATGCAAGAAATCCATTGGTTGCATTGGATGATGTTGATTATTTGTGCACTCATTTTTATTGGTGTTTTTGGAGTGATGTTCTATTCCATTCTCAAGCACCGTAAATCTTTAGGTGCTAAGTCTGCATCTTTTCACGAGAGCACTACGGTTGAGATCATTTGGACAGTTATTCCATTGTTGATCGTTATCGGTATGGCTTTGCCAGCAACAAAAACTGTTGTGGCAATGAAAGACACTACTAACTCTGATATCACTATTAAGACCACTGGTTACCAGTGGAAATGGGGTTACGACTACATCAAAGGTGAGGGTGAGGGCATTAGCTTCTTATCCACCATGTCTACTTCACGTGAGGCCATCAATAATTTGGCTCCTAAATCAAATACGTATTTGATGGAAGTGGATAACGAGATGGTTGTACCAGTTGGTAAAAAGATTCGTCTCATCACTACAGCTAACGACGTAATCCATTCATGGACGATTCCTGCATTTGGCGTTAAGCAAGATGCCATCCCTGGTTTCGTTCGCGATACTTGGTTCCGTGCTGACACTATCGGTAAATTCCGTGGCCAGTGTTCTGAGTTGTGCGGCGCTGAGCATGCCTTTATGCCTATCGTGGTGAATGTGGTGTCACAAGACGACTACACCAAGTGGGTAGAAGAGAAGAAAAAAGAAATGGGCGCGGCCTCTGATGATCCAACTAAGGTTTACACCTTGGATGAGCAAAAAGAGCGTGGTGCCAAAGTCTATGCGGCCAATTGCGCAGCTTGCCATCAGCCTAACGGTAAAGGTGCGGGCACATTCCCAGCGCTTGACGGTAGCAAAGTGGTGCTTGGACCAAAAGCTGGTCAATACAACATTCTTATCAATGGTAAGGGTGCTATGCCGAAGTGGGCTGGTGTAATTTCTGACGGCGATATTGCTGCCGTGATGACATATACCCGCAATGCTTGGGGCAATAAAACGGGCGAGATTATTCAGACCCAAGATATTGTTTCTGCACGCGCTGGCAAGTAATTTATTTATTAATACAGATCAAACTAAACCGGAGTAATCCATGAGCACAGTCTCTACCACCCACGATCACGCACACGACCACGCGCATGATGATCACACGCCACATGGTTGGCGTCGTTGGTTGTTTGCAACCAACCATAAAGACATCGGCACGATGTACCTCATCTTCTCATTCGTGAGTCTGATGGCTGGTGGTGTGATGGCTTTGGGTATTCGCTTGGAATTGTTCCAACCAGGTTTGCAATTCTTGCGCCCTGAGTTTTTCAATCAGTTAACTACCATGCACGGTTTGGTGATGGTGTTCGGTGCGATCATGCCGGCGTTCGTTGGTTTTGCTAACTGGATGATTCCTTTGCAAATAGGCGCATCCGATATGGCCTTTGCTCGTATGAATAACTTTAGCTTCTGGATTCTTCCAGTAGCAGCTTGCTTGTTGTTTGGTTCATTCTTAGCTCCTGGTGGTGCTCCTGCTGGTGGTTGGACTTTGTATGCTCCATTAACCTCACAAATGGGCCCTGGCTTGGACATGGGTATTTTTGCACTCCATTTATTGGGTGCCTCTTCCATCATGGGCTCGATTAACATCATCGTAACCATCTTGAACATGCGCGCTCCTGGCCTGACATTGATGAAGATGCCAATGTTCTGCTGGACTTGGTTGATCACTGCTTATTTGTTGATTGCTGTAATGCCTGTATTGGCTGGTGCAATCACTATGGTTCTCACGGATCGTCATTTCGGTACTTCTTTCTTCTCCGCTGTTGGCGGTGGTGACCCAATCATGTTCCAGCATATTTTCTGGTTCTTTGGCCACCCAGAGGTGTACATCATGATTCTTCCAGCATTCGGAATCATTAGTGAAATCGTTCCTGCATTCTCTAGAAAAACCTTGTTTGGCTACAGCTCCATGGTTTATGCAACCGCATCTATTGCGATCTTGTCATTCATTGTTTGGGCTCACCACATGTTTGCAACTGGCATGCCTGTAACTGGTCAGTTGTTCTTCATGTACGCCACAATGTTGATTGCCGTCCCAACTGGTGTGAAGATTTTCAACTGGGTCGCAACTATGTGGAAAGGTTCGATGACTTTCGAAACTCCAATGTTGTGGTCTGTTGGCTTCATCTTCGTATTCACAATGGGTGGTTTTACAGGCCTAATCTTGGCAATGGCTCCAATTGATATTGGCGTGCAAGATACTTATTACGTTGTTGCCCACTTCCACTATGTATTGGTAGCAGGATCATTGTTCGCAATGTTTGCTGGCTTCTATTACTGGTGTCCAAAGTGGACTGGCTACATGGCCAATGAAACTCGCGGCAAGATCCACTTCTGGACTTCCATGATTTTCTTCAACATTACTTTCTTCCCAATGCACTTCTTGGGCTTAGCAGGTATGCCACGTCGTTACGCTGACTACCCAACTCAGTTTGCTGATTTCAATATGGTTGCTTCTATTGGTGCGCTTGGTTTTGGTCTGTCACAAGTTTATTTCTTACTCTTTGTTGTCTTGCCAGCTTACAACGGTAAAGGCGAAAAAGCGCCAATGAAGCCATGGGATGGTGCTAAAGGTTTGGAGTGGACAATTCCATCGCCAGCTCCACACCACACATTTGAAACACCTCCTGATGCTAAAGAGTTGCATGCTGCAGGAATCTAAAGTAGCCGCACACAGATCCCAGTCTGCTAGCAATCGCAGATTGGGTTTTATCCTTTTAAGCGTTGCCCTAGTTTTCTTTATTGGTATCGTAATTAAACGGAGTGTGCTGGGTTAAGGCCCTTCATCATCATGTCTGCTATAGCCTCCATTAACCGCCAAATCTTACTCAAGCTATTGATCGCTTCAGTAATGATGTTTGGTTTTGGTTACGCACTAGTGCCGATGTACAAGGCCTTATGCGAGGTGACTGGTATTAATGTGGTGACTAGTAAGAATGACTATGGCATTCGAGCCTATAGCGCGAACAAGGTAGGCAATACCCAGGTCGATTATTCCCGTAAGGTAACTATCGAGTTTGACTCCAATAGTCGTGGCCCGTTTACGTTTCGCCCAGTAAAGAACTTCTTGGAAGTGCATCCGGGCGAAATGACGGAAATTGTTTACGAAGTAACAAATAATTTGAGTCGCCCTGTAGAGGCACAAGCAATTCCAAGTTATGCGCCTAAAAGCGCGATGGAGTTCTTCACCAAATTGGAGTGTTTTTGTTTTCAGCAACAAACCTTGGCAGCTCATGAGATGAAGAAGATGCCAGTAGTGTTTGTGATTGATGCAGGTTTGCCTGCTGATGTAAAAACAATTACTTTGTCGTACACCTTCTTTGAGTTAGGTGTTGGTCAGCAGCCAGCGGGCTCAACAACCCCTAAATCGAAAACGACGTCATGAGTAAGAAAAGTACTTTTATGCAATCCATGATCGCTGTATTGTGGGCTTTTCTGGGTGTGCGTAAAAAATCAGGATTGCAGGAAGATGTAGCTTCATTAAGTTTTGTCCACATTATTATTGCGGGAGTAGTTGGCGCCTTGATTTTTATGGGCGTACTCCTTTTGATAGTTAAAGCAGTTGTGTCCCATTGATTATTTTTTGATTGAATAGAGAGAATAAGATGTCATCCAATTCAACCCCTTACTATTTCGTTCCTGGACTATCCAGCCATCCAGCTGCAGCAGCTCTGGGCTTACTTGCCTTTGCTGCCGGTATGTCTGGCTGGGTAAACCATGCAGCTTGGGGCGGCCCAGTAACTGCAGTTGGTGTGCTCTGGGTTTTATTTGTTCTCTACAACTGGTTCGGGGACACGATTGCCGAGTCTAATGCCGGCAAAAATGGTGTAAACGTCGATATTTCTTATCGCTGGTCGATGGCTTGGTTTATCTTCTCTGAGATCATGTTCTTTGGTGCGTTCTTTGCAGCATTGTTCTATGCGCGCAATATTGCGATGCCTTGGATGGGTGATGTAGAGAGCAAATTGCTCTGGCCTAACTTCACGGCGGTCTGGCCTAATGATGGTCCTGCAGGTTTAGTTGAGAAATTTACTACTATGGGCCCATGGCCAATCCCAACAATTAACACTTTGTTGCTTTTGAGCTCAGGCGTAACGGTTACTTATGCTCACCATGCACTTCGTGACAATCAGATGAAGAAAGCTATCAAGGGCTTGGCTGCCACTGTTGGTCTTGGCATTATCTTTTTGGGCTTTCAAATGTATGAGTACTACCATGCATACCATGCCCTGAACTTGAAGCTGACTTCAGGTGTTTATGGTTCAACATTCTTTATGTTGACTGGCTTCCATGGCTTCCACGTATTCCTTGGGGGTTTGATGTTGGCGATTGTGTTGCGTCGTGCAATTCGTGGTGACTTTACTGCTGAACACCATTTTGCGTTTGAAGGCGCCGCTTGGTATTGGCACTTCGTTGACGTAGTCTGGCTCGGTCTCTACATCGCTGTTTACTGGATGTAAGGAAATAAAAAATCGGGGCGTTAAGCCCCGATTTGTTTTGGATTATCGCTTTTATATTTCTTAGTTAGTTCCCACCCGAACACCGGTAGCTTCAATATAACCAAAGTAGTGGGCAATCAATATGCCAAGAAACAGTACTATTGAAAGTCCGATACGAAGCATGAGAGACTGAACCATTCTTGAGCTGCCGCCCTTATCTTTCATCATGAAGTAGAGGGCAGAGCCTAAGCTCCCTACAATCATTAGCAGTGCAACTGGAATAATCCATTTCATCTCAAAATACCCCTGTGAATATCTTTTCTAGCTTAATTACTAGTCGTATAGTCGCTACTTTATCAGCCCTGCTGGTAATTTTGGTTGGCTGTGGCGCGGGTATTTGGCAGCTGAATCGGGCGGATCAAAAGATTCGCCTAGGTGACTCTCTGGCTGCCAAGCTGCAAATGCCCATACTCAACGCTAATACCGATAGCTTAAGCTTAGAGCAGGCTTCAGAGCGTCGTATTCTTGCCCGTGGCCGCTTTATCCCAGCCGAGGCTATTTGGCTGGATAACCGCCCACGCCCTATTCCGGATGGTGGGGCTGGCAGTGCAGGGCAGTCTGGCTTTTATGTGATGATGCCTTTGAAATTAGACGGTCAAGATGCCGTTGTTTGGGTCAATCGAGGTTGGGCTCCTCGGAATAACGAAAATCGTACTGAGCTACCCCCAGTCAATACCCCAGATGAAGTGGTGACTATTGAGGGTGTTGTTTTCCCCCACCCTGGAAGGGTTTATGAATTGGGGCAAAAAGGCGATACGAAAGCGATTCCTAGAATTGAGCAAAATTTTGATTTAGCGCTCGAGGCCCAAAGTCATGGGTGGAAGCAGTTGCCATTTATTGTTCGTGAATCTGATTCAGCCAAAAAAGATGGTTTAGTCAGAAATTGGCCCTCTCCAACAAATGGAGTCGATCGCCATTATGCTTATGCCTTTCAGTGGTTTGCTTTGGCATTGGCTGGATTTTTATTTTGGCTCATTAATGGGCTTATGAAATATCGGCGAGAGCTTGCTGTGAATGGAGATAGAGTGTGAGTGATAAAGAGTTATTGATCCCAGCTTCGCAAATGGATTCCTTGGCAATTAATGCGCAGACTCGCCGTGGTCGCCTGCAGATGCTATTTTTATTGCTTGCATGTGCAGCACCGGTCATCGCATCCTATTTGGCTTATTACGTTTTTAAGCCAGAGGGTGGAAAGACCAATTTCGGAACCCTGGTTCAGCCGGTGCAAGATGTGAATCCTGCTTGGTTTGATATTCCTTTTAATGGCAAGTGGACTTTGCTAGTGGCTAGACCAGCCGGCGAATGCACCATTAAAAATGAATCTTGCCTTGAGGCTTTATTCTTGATGCGTCAGTTGCGTATAGCTGTCGGTCGTGAGAGTGGTCGCGTTCAGTTGGTTTGGGTGAATACAGATGGAAAGCCAGTAGACCCAGAAGTATTGCTAGCCTACGATCAAAAGACTGCAGGATTTCAGATTCTGAGTTTGCCAGCAGATCCTAAATTGAAATCTGAATTTGATGCTTGGCTTAATCGTGATGGTGCAGGTCAGAAGATTCAGTTGATTGATCCGAGCCCAGCGAAGATGATGGTTTTCCCAGTGACGAATTCTCCAAAAGAATTTGGCAGTATTAAAAAAGATCTCGAGAAACTGCTGCGCCTCAATCGTAAGGGTGAGCAATTGCAATGAGTAGTTTGTTACTGCTCGCGGAGTTAGCTGCAATTGCAATTGTCTTTGCAGGTCTGCCATTGGCATATCTCTGGACTAGGCCTGGCTATAACTTTTTCCAAAAGCTCAACTGGGTTTTGGTCTTTATGACTTTTGACTTGATTGTGTTCGGTGCGTTTACCCGCCTTACAGATTCGGGCTTAGGTTGCCCTGATTGGCCTGGTTGCTATGGCACATCAAACCCATGGCATGCGATCGGCGAGATCCAGTTGGCTGAAGCCAATATGCCAACTGGCCCTGTGACCGTGATCAAGGCCTGGATTGAAATGATTCATCGCTATTTGGCAATGACAGTAGGCGCTTTGATTTTGATTCAGGTGGGCTTAGCTTTTGGCAAGCTAAAGAGCTTAGGCATGAAACCTTTTCTGGGTAGCCTCGGCTTACTTGTTTTGGTCTGTGTTCAAGGGGCATTCGGTGCCTGGACAGTGACACTCAAGTTACAACCCATCATTGTGACCATTCACTTAATGCTGGCTTTGGTTTTGCTGGCCTGTTTAACGGCTTATGCACAGCAAGAGTGGGAGGAGAAATCTTCTTCAGTGCTGCGCTTTGAGCCCAAGCCACTTTCTGCGAAGTTGCTGATTCTTGCCGCAATGACTCTCTGTATGCAAATATTCCTGGGCGCATGGGTGAGTACAAATTACGCAGTATTAGCTTGCCCTGATTTTCCGACTTGCATGGGAGCGCTTTTGCCAGAAACAGATTGGCAAGAGGGCTTTACTCTTTGGCGTGCGCTGGGTCTGAATGCTCAAGGTGAATCTATTTCTCCAGTTGCCTTGCAAACAATCCATTGGGCACATCGCGTGTTTGCAGTAGTTGCTATTGCAGCTCTTGGCCTATTGGGAGTGAGCGCTCTTCAGCTAGGTAATACTGCATTATCTGGAATGGGCAAGATTGCCAAGTTGTTGCTGGGCTTATTAATTCTTCAAGCCCTGACAGGCATTTCCAATGTAGTCTTCCAGTGGCCGCTCCTTGCTGCCTTGATGCACACCGGCGGTTCCGCAGCTCTGGTGTTTTGTTTGGTTCGCCTGACCCAGTGGTGCTCTTGGAGTGCCCCCGTTCATATTAAGATGGTTAAATCATTATGAGTAACCCTACTTCTTCCACCTCTGTAGCGATGCCGCGTTGGCGTCAATACTGGGTGCTTACCAAGCCCCGCGTCACTCAGCTGGCAGTGTTCTGTGCAGTCATTGGGATGTTCTTGGCTACTCCTGGAATGGTTCCGTATCCGGTTTTGATTGGCGGCATTGTTGGAATATGGTTATTGGCTGGCGCTGCTTTTGCAATGAACTGTTTGATTGAGCAAGCTGTTGATGCGAAGATGAAGCGCACCTCTTGGAGGCCATCTGCAACAGGTGAGGTAACACCGTTCCACATTACTATTTTTTCAATTGTTCTCGGTAGCTTGGGAATGGTCATCTTATGGAACTTTTGCAACCCATTAACGATGTGGCTCACAGTCGCAACTTTTGTTGGTTACGCTGTGATTTATACCTGGTTACTTAAGCCTGCCACACCGCAGAACATTGTGATTGGTGGACTATCTGGCGCGATGCCGCCAGCTTTAGGTTGGGCGGCAGTTACGAATAGCCTGTCTGCAGAAGCTTGGCTCTTAGTGCTCATTATTTTTGTTTGGACGCCACCGCACTTTTGGGCGCTCGCCCTATATCGTCGTGATGACTATGTGCAAAGTGGTTTGCCGATGCTACCAGTGACTCATGGTGAGCGCTTTACGCTACTCAATATTTTGCTTTATACCTTAATCTTGATCGCCGCTACTTTGCTGCCGTATATCTATGGCATGAGTGGGCTGGTGTATTTAGTCTCCGCAATCATTTTAGGTTTGATGTTTTTGGCTTATGTGATCGCTTTATTTGTTTCTTATAGCGACGAGTTAGCAAAGAAAACATTCCGTTTTTCGATTACGTATTTATCTCTGCTGTTTGCAGCGCTATTAATCGATCACTATTTCATTTGAGATGAGTATGAATTTATCAAAAATTTCTATGTGTATTGCACGTATCTTAATGTTGGCATTCATTGGTATCGCTTTGCTAGCTTGTAGCCCTAAGCCAAGCTTTAAGAATGTTGACATCACTGGCAGCAAGGCATTTGGCGCTGACTTTAGCTTGCTTGATCCCGATGGGAAGGTGAGGACGCTGGCTGACTTTAAAGGCAAGGCAGTTGTGATGTTCTTTGGTTATACGCAGTGCCCAGATATTTGCCCTACAACATTAACTGAGATGCAGCAGGTCATGACTCTATTAGGGCCTCAGGCTGATAAGGTGCAGGTATTGTTTGTAACGGTAGATCCTGAGCGAGATAGTGCAAGCATTCTGAAACAGTATGTTCCTGCATTTGATTCACGCTTCTTGGGTCTGCGTCCAGCGGATGAAGCTGCTTTAAAAAAGGTCACCAAAGACTTCAAGATTTATTACAAGAAGGTACCCGGAACGAGTCCTGGTTCATACACCATGGACCACACAGCAGGGAGCTATGCTTTTGATCCAGAGGGGCATCTACGCCTTTACATCAAGCATGCGCAAGGTGCTGAGACCTTGGCGCAAGACTTGAAGGAACTGCTGAAGTAAAAGCTGAGAAGAGAAGGCTGCTTATGCAGCTTCTGTTTGTAAGAGGCTGCGCATCTTCTTGAGAGCAGCAGTCTCAATCTGACGAACACGTTCTGCAGAGATACCGTACTCACTAGCGAGATCATGCAACGTTTTTGTGCCATTGCCATCTGCATCCATTGCTAACCAACGGGATTGCACAATGTTGCGGCTACGTTCATCTAAAGCCATGAGCGCTTGATCAAGTTGCGGGCCATGCAATGCATCGGTTGCGGCAGCAGCCATCATCTCAGTAGGTTCTTGACTGTTATCAGCCAACCATTGAATTGGTGCATAGGCTGACTCATCATCACTGTCGTCACCCTCTAGGGCAACATCGCCACCAGCAAGACGCATTTCCATTTCTTTAACATCAGAGCCTTTGACATCCAAAGCCTTGGCTAATGCCTCAACTTCATTTGGTGTTAAGGCTGCCAAAGTAGGTTTGTTGCTACGTAAGTTAAAGAACAATTTACGTTGCGCTTTAGTTGTTGCAACTTTGACTAAGCGCCAGTTCTTGAGGATGTACTCATGAATCTCCGCCTTAATCCAATGGATTGCGTAAGAGACTAAGCGTGCACCTTGATTAGGGTCGTAGCGCTTAACGGCTTTCATCAAGCCGATATTGCCTTCTTGAATGAGGTCGGCATGTGGAATGCCATAGCCTAGGTATTGACGTGCAACAGACACCACCAAACGGAGGTGCGAGAGAACCAAAGTTTTCGCGGCATCCACATTTTCAGTACGACGAAATTCTTGGGCGAGGTGAAGTTCTTCAGCGGCGCTGAGCATGGGCACGCGATTAACGTACGAGATATAAGAGTCGAGTGTGCCAACCCCAAGGGAAGGCAGCATCGGAAAGGCAAGCGAAGCCGCAGCAGTCTGCGCTGCTGGCAATGTTTGCCCTGCTTGCAATTGCGGTTTGTATGCTTTCTTTTGAACCATTTTTTTTATATATTTTAGGTATTAATAGAGTTCTATTTTAGCACTCTTGTCAAGAGAGTGCTAATGGTTTTTTACTTCTATAAGTCTATGATTTAATTGAATAATTCAGAAGAATATTGGGCGGCTGTAAAGGGGGCTAAATCATCAATTCCCTCGCCTTTGCCTAAGGCTAAAACCGCAGGTTTCGGCCCATCACTAAGGGTGTGGGCGAGTGCGCAGATGACCCCGCCCTTAGCGGTGCCATCCAATTTAGTCACGATTAAGGCGGAAAGCCCTAAAGCAGCATGAAAAGCCTTTACTTGGCTTAAACCGTTTTGACCAGTATTGCCATCAAGAACGAGCAAAGTCTGGTGAGGTGCCCCAGGAAGGGCCTTGCCGATAACTCTTTTAACCTTCTTCAGCTCCTCCATCAAATGGTCTTGAGTGGCGAGCCTGCCAGCTGTATCAATAATCAAAATATCGCTCTTGCGAGAAATCCCCGCATGAATAGCATCGTGTGCCACAGCCGCTGCATCACCGCTCTCCTGCATGATGACGTCGACTTGATTTCGACCACCCCATTCGAGAAGCTGGTTGCGTGCCGCTGCCCGGAAAGTGTCACCAGCCGCCAGTAAAACGGATTTACCTTGCGACTGAAAGAGTTTGCAGAGTTTGCCAATGGTGGTGGTCTTGCCGGCACCATTAACGCCAATCACTAGCCACACCTCTGGCGTGGTCTTTTGCTCATGAACGTACAAGGGATTGGGGCTTGGCTCCAGAGTCTTTAAGAGACTTGCTACCTCATGGATGAGTAGTTGCTTTAGATCTTCTGGGCTACTGGCTTTTTCTGATTTAGCGGCTTTACGCAGTTTGCTAATCAATTGTTCAGTCGTGGGTAGACCTACATCACTCAGTATGAGAGATTCTTCTAGGGCATCAAACCAGGCTTCATCAGTCTGATTGGATTTAAATAGGGATCCGAGGGTTTTACGTAGGCCGAACATAATCGATACAATTTAATCCTTGCATCTTATCAATTAAATACATGGGATAGGTGATCTTACAGATGCGCTCCACTTTATTGCGTTTTTCTTTCTCTTTGATGCTCTGCTGCTCCAGTTCCTGGGCGGCCACAGACGCAGTTCAAGCAAATACTCACGAGTTTCAACTTTCTAACGGTCTTAAGCTGATTGTGCGTGAGGATCATCGAGCGCCGACAGTTGCGCACATGGTTTGGTACCGCGCTGGCTCTATGGATGAGGTCAATGGTAAGACTGGTGTAGCTCATGTGCTCGAGCACATGATGTTTAAGGGTACCGACAAGGTGAAGTCAGGAGAGTTCTCTCGCTTAGTTGCAGCAGTAGGCGGTCGAGAAAATGCTTTCACCTCCCGTGATTACACGGCCTATTTTCAGCAGGTAGAAAAGTCTAAGTTAGATGAGGTGATGAAGTTAGAGGCTGATCGCATGTCTAACCTCAACTTTGATGATACGGAATTTTTGAAAGAAATTCAGGTGGTGATGGAAGAGCGCCGCCTACGTACCGAAGACAACCCAAGTAGTTTGCTGAATGAATCGCTCATGGCTACTGCTTATATGAGTTCACCTTATCGTCATCCGGTAGTGGGATGGATGAATGACCTGGTCAATATGAAGGCTGCTGATGCACGTGATTGGTATCACAGTTGGTACAAGCCCAATAACGCTACAGTCGTTATTGCAGGTGACGTTGATCCCAAAGCCATATTGCAGGCAGTAGAAAAATATTATGGGGTTGCTTCTGCAAGTGCCTTGCCTGAACGTAAACCACAGATTGAGCCGCCACAAAAAGGTATTAAGCGGGTGCAAGTGAAGGCGCCAGCAGATAGCGCACAGCTTGCGATGGCATGGAAGGTTCCTAAGTTACAAGTCGGTAAGTTAGGCGATGACGAGCCTTATGCTTTAGAGCTTTTAGCTGCAGTACTTGACGGCTACGACAACGCCCGTTTGAATCGCACGCTGGTAAAGCAAGAACGCGTAGTGAATGATGTGGGCGTCGGTTACGACATGATCTCCAGGGGGCCAGAACTCTTTTTGATTAGCGCCAGCATGGCCAAAGGCAAAACAGTGGAGCAGGCTGAGAGCAGCATTCGGAAGGCTTTAAAAGAAATTGTGGATAAGGGAATTCTGGAGTCGGAGCTCAAGCGCATCAAGGTGCGCATTTTGTCTGATCAGATTTATAAGCGCGATTCGATCTTTGGTCAGGCAATGGAAATTGGCAGCACGGAGATGGCTGGATTCTCATGGCGAGATATAGATGTGATGCTGGAGAAGATGCAAGCAATTACTCCTACACAAGTTCAAGCCGTTGCAAAAAAATATTTGGTCGATGAGGGACTTACTATTGCAGTCCTGGAGCCGCAAGCACGTCAGTCTGGTGAGAGTAAGCAAGGAGACAATCGTGCTGCTAAATAAATTCATTAAACAAACTACTCTTGCGATGGTATTGATGGCTGGGGCTATCACTTCAACTTATGCAATATTGCCGATTGAAAAATTAGAGCCCGTCAAGGGCGCGCAAGCCTACCTCGTTCAAACCAAAGCTCTACCGATGGTAGATATCGAAATCAGCATTGATGCTGGCGATCGCTATGATCCAGCGGTAAAGAGCGGCTTAGCCACTGTGGTTGGGCAGTTAATGAACTATGGGGCCAAGTCTGAAAAGGGTTTACTGACTGAGGCACAGATCGCTGATGAGATTGCCGACTTGGGTGCAAACCTGGGTGTTTCTGTGAGCGGTGAGCGTGCCGTGATGCGTATCCGAACTTTGAGTCGTAAAGATTTGCGTGATCGCGCTGTGCAATTGGCGTCAGCTATGTTGAGTGCGCCTACTTATGATGCCAAGATCCTGGCGCGTGAGAAGCAAAGAATGACTACTGCATTGCTTGAAGCGGAGACGAAGCCAGAGTCAGTCCTTGATCGTCGTTTTAGAAAATCAGTTTATGGAAACTATCCATTAGCTAATTCACCAACAGTGCAAACTATTGCCAATATCAGCGCAACTGATTTGCAGCAGTTTCATAAACAGTTCTACCGCGGTGATCGCATGATTGTCAGCATCGTGGGTGATGTGAGTAAAGCAGAGGCTGCTGAAATTGTTCAGGGTTTATTACAAAGAGTGCCTCAGTCTGGTCCTGCTATTGCCAAGTTGCCAGAGTTTGAGCGCTCACCAGTAGAGCCATTAAGTCAACGTGAAGTCACCATTCCATTTGATTCGCAGCAAGCGCATATCGCCATGGGAATGACTGCGGTAACCCGTAGCAACCCTGATTATTTTCCATTGCTAGTGGGGAACTATGTCTTGGGTGGTGGTGGCTTTGTGTCCCGTCTCATGTCAGAGGTCCGCGAAAAGCGCGGTCTCGCTTATAGCGTGTTCAGTTACTTTGCCCCTGGTAAGGATGCGGGGATATTTCAGGCGGGACTCCAAACGAAGAATGATCAGGCAGCTCTGGCGCTAGAGGTAATGAGTTCTTCTATTGCGCAATTTATTGCTGATGGACCGACACAATCTGAGCTCGATGCCGCTAAAGCAAATTTGATTAATGGCTACCCATTAAGAATTGATAACAACCGTAAGTTGCTGGATAACGTTTCCTCAATTGCTTGGAATAATTTGCCGCTCGATACGATGGAGGTGTGGACCAAGCAAGTGGAAGCGGTTAGCCTCGAACAAGTAAAGGCGGCGTTCCAAAAATACTTAGCCATGGATCGAATGAAGATTGTGGTCTTGGGAGCTAAAAATAAATAAGCCAGTTAAGCCTGCTACGCCAGGCAAGCATTCCGAGCCCCCTCAGAAAATACGCATTATTGGTGGAGTGTGGCGCAGTCGTTTGCTAAGTGTGCTGGATCTATCTGGCCTACGTCCCACCACAGATCGTGTTCGTGAAACCTTATTTAATTGGCTTGGGCAGGACCTAGTGGGCTTGAAGTGTTTGGATTTGTTTGCTGGTACAGGTGCCTTAGGTTTTGAGGCAGCATCACGACATGCGCATTCAGTGACCCTACTCGAAAAAGATAAAAAGGCTCATGCAAAGCTTTTGGCAAACTTTGCTTTGCTTCAGTCATCCCCTACTCCCGGAGCGGTCGAAATTTTGCACCGAGATAGTTTGGAGTTTTTAAAGCAACAAGCCGATCGTTCAAGCAATCTGATTTTTATAGATCCACCCTTTCAGGAAGAGGGCTTATTTAATCAAGCGCTGATAGAGGCTGCTCGCGTTTGCGATGACAGCGCTGGCGGAGGAATTTACGCGGAGTTTCCAGCCAGTCGCTCCCGTGAGGAAATTGAGGCTTTAGTACCTGATTGGCATTGTGGAAAGTACTTAGAGGCTGGGCAGGCAAAAGCCTGTCTATTTCGCTCTAAGAGGGGCTAAACTCTTGCCTGTAGCTGAAAAAGCCTTAGGAGCCTTATGACTGTAGCTGTATACCCTGGAACATTTGATCCCTTTACTCGTGGTCACGAGGATTTGGTGCGTCGTGCCTCAAGCATTTTTGGCGAACTGATTGTTGGTGTGGCTGATAGTCGTAGCAAGCGCCCATTCTTTAATTTGGAAGAGCGTATTGCAATTGCCAAAGAAGTCCTTGGTCATTATTCCAATGTAAAGATTGTTGGCTTCACGGGTTTATTAAAAGACTTTGCCCGCGAACATAATGCGCGTGTGATTGTGCGTGGTTTACGCGCAGCGTCTGATTTCGAATATGAATTTCAGATGGCCGGTATGAATCGCTATTTATTGCCTGATGTTGAAACGCTATTTCTGACACCTTCTGATCAATATCAGTTTATCTCCGGCACCTTTGTGCGTGAGATTGCTTCGATGGGTGGAGATGTCAGTAAGTTCGTATTTCCATCGGTAGAAAAATGGCTTGTTAACAAGATTGCAGCTGCCGATCAAAATAAACAGTAAGGCTGGTAGGCAAACAAGATGGCTTTAATGATTACGGACGAATGCATCAACTGTGATGTGTGTGAGCCAGAATGTCCGAATGATGCAATCTACATGGGTCTAGAGATCTATGAGATTGATCCTAATAAATGCACTGAGTGCGTAGGGCACTACGATGCGCCACAGTGTCAGCAGGTTTGCCCAGTTGACTGTATTCCACTCAACCCCGCGTTCTCAGAAAATCAGACGCAGCTCATGGCGAAGTATCAAGCCTTAACTGCCGCCAAAAAAGCCCTAGCTACAAAGTAGCGCGCTAATTCGTTTTTGAATGCAACTCCAGCATTGCTGACTGAGTGTCACCCTTCATAAATAATCCGAGAATTTTTAAGCCATCTTCAATGCTGGCATCAATCTGTTTTTGCTCTGCCTGCAAGGGTCTTCTCAATACATAGTCAGCAACGTCCATTGCGCGCGCACCTTCTGCGGCGAGATCTCGCGGGTGACCAATACCCAGGCGCAGGCGCCAGTATTCAGGCGTTCCTAGGTGAGCTTGAATATCTTTTAAGCCGTTGTGCCCACCAGTCCCACCGCCAAGCTTGATACGTGCTGTACCGGGCTTGAGATCAAGCTCATCCTGTACTACCAGGACATCCTTGGGCGTAATTTTGTGGAAGCGGCACAGCGCCCCTACAGCTTGACCGCTGAGGTTCATATAAGTGCTAGGCTTAAGCAAGAAAAGATCTTCACCTTCCCATTTAGTCTTAGCTACTTTCCCATGAAAACGTTTTTCAGTTTCAAAGCGGGTGCTCAATTGTTTTGCAAGGGCGTCAACAAACCAGAAGCCAGCATTGTGCCGATCTTCAATATGTTCTTCGCCAGGATTGCCGAGGCCAACAATTAATTTAGTCATGATGAGTGCTTAAGGATAAAAGCATTTCCGCAAAAAAGAAAACCCGCTTGTAAGCGGGCTTCCTCTGTCGCAAAGATAAGGCTTAAATAATTAAGCTTTGTCCTTTGGGGCTTCAGCAGCAGGAGCCGCAGCAGCTGCGGGAGCAGCTTCAGTATCGGCAGATTTCACTGCTGGGATACGTGCGTTAGCTAATACTGGGTTCTCTTGCTCAACATGCAATACCAAGGTAACGCCTTTTGGCAATGCGATGTCTTTAGCATGTATACCATGACCAACTTCAATCTTGTTCAAGTCCACTTCAATGAATTCTGGCAAGTCTGCTGGCAAGCAAGAAACTTCCAATTCAGTTGAGATATGGCTGATTACAGCGCCTTGCAATTTCACTGCAGCTGAAGTCTCAGCGTTGATGAAGTGCAATGGAACGCGCATGTGAACTTTTTCAGTCGCAGAAACGCGCTGGAAGTCGATGTGCAGAACCAAAGGCTTAAATGGGTGCATCTGGTAATCACGCAACAACACTTTTTGTGCTTTGCCGCCGATTTCGAGATCAAGGATGGATGAGTGGAATGCTTCCTTGCGGAGAGCATGGAACAGTGCGTTGTGATCCAACTCAATTACAGTTGCGGCGTCTTTACCGCCGTAGATGATGCCCGGAGTTTTACCGGAGTTGCGCAGACGGCGGCTCGCACCCGTTCCCTGTACGCTTCTTTCAAAGGCTACTACTTTCATATCGAATTCCTAAATTAAGGTTAATTTCCGTTCGCGACCAAACAGAAAAGCCTTTGATTATATCGTGGGAATGACGGTTTTTGCCTAGAAAGGGCTCAAAACTGCCAAAAACAGGGGTGGAAACGCTGTTTTTGGCTTATTCAGCAAACATCGACATCACTGAATCACCCTTACTAATGCGGGAAAGGGTCTCAGCAAGGATGGGGGCAACGCTTAATTGACGAATTTTTGCTACTTTCATTGCCTCTGGAGTCAATGGAATGGTGTCTGTAACGACTAATTCATCTAATTCGGAGGCGGCAATACGGGCCACGGCGCCACCGGAGAGGACGGCATGAGTACAGTAGGCGGTAACGCCCTTAGCGCCACGCTCTTTTAGCGCCTCAGCGGCTTTACAGAGCGTTCCGCCGGTATCAATGATGTCATCCATGATCACGCAATGGCGGCCTTCTACTTCGCCGATAAGGTGCATTACTTCTGACACATTTGCCTTAGGGCGGCGTTTATCAATAATCGCCAAATCTGTGCCCAATTGCTTGGCCATCGCACGGGCGCGAACTACGCCGCCGATATCCGGCGAAACGATGATGAGATCTTTTTTGGTTTTTTGGGCTTCTAAATCCGCCAATAGAACTGGGGAGGCGTAAATGTTATCTACTGGGATATCGAAGAAGCCTTGAATTTGGTCGGCATGGAGATCCATGGTTAAAACACGCTCAACACCAGCAACGGACTGGAGCATGTTTGCAACGATTCTGGCAGAGATGGCAACCCGAGCTGAGCGTGGGCGACGGTCTTGTCTAGCGTAACCGAAGTAAGGGATCACTGCGGTTATGCGGCTTGCTGATGCTCGTTTTAGGGCATCAATCATGATCATGAGTTCCATCAAACTATCGTTCGTTGGAGCGCAAGTGGATTGGATAACAACCACGTTCTTACCGCGAACGTTTTCTTGAATTTCTACCTGGATTTCACCATCAGAGAACCGACCAACAAATGCTTTTCCCATCGGGAGATTAAGCTCTTTGGCTACCGCATGGGCCAAAACCGGATTTGCATTACCTGTGAAAAGAGTCAGTAAATCAGCGTTCATTGGGGCGGACATAGGTGATTTTGGAATTTTGGTAGGGGTCGGAATGGATGTCTTTTGGTCGTATCTACAGTAGTTGGCAGGGGAAGAAGGATTCGAACCTTCGCATGCTGGAATCAAAATCCAGTGCCTTAACCAGCTTGGCGATTCCCCTACAGGTCAATCTGAAGAAATCAAATTGTAAGCGGGATTTTTATTTAGCCCCCGAACAATTCGACCTATCCATCCTTTTGGAAGATTTTGCAGAAGAATTTCCAGATTTGCGGTATCCGTCTTAGGGTCTAAGGCGGCAAAAACGCTACTTCCAGAGCCGGACATGCAAGGCGCCGAGTTTGGCGCTACCTTGTAAATCCAGTCTAATGCTTGCTTCACTTCAGGACATTTCTGCACCGCTACTGCCTGACAATCATTCGACTGATATGACCTTGGCGATGCAAGAAAGCGATCTATTGTAATCGGAGCATGATCTCGGGTCAATTGAGGGTCTTGAAAAATCTGAGCAGTGGCAACCCCCTGGTTTGGGAAGATCACCACAAAGTCTTGGGTTTCCAGGGAAATTGCCTGTAATTTCTCTCCAACCCCCTCAACAAAGGCATTTTGGCCAAAGATGAAAAATGGCACGTCGGCACCGAGTTTTAGGCCGAGCTGGCAGAGGGTGGCGATATCGAGATGCAGGTCCCAAAGTACATTAAGACCGATGAGGGTGGATGCCGCATCAGAGGATCCACCCCCCAGGCCCGCTCCCATTGGGATATTTTTCTCGAGGCTAATTTCAACCCCCCGATCAATCTTGCAGTGCTCTTTGAGGAGTTGGGCTGCGCGAACGACTAAGTCTTGCTTAGGGAGCACCCCAGGAATGGGATCGATGCGGCGAACTTCGTTTTCTGGAACGGGCTTCAAGGTGAGGACGTCACACCAGTCAATCAACTGAAAAACAGATTGCAACAAATGGTAGCCATCATTGCGGCGCCCAACAATATGTAGAAAAAGATTGAGCTTTGCGGGGCAACGAAGTTCTATCGCATTACTCATCATTCACATATCACTCGTTTGGAGTATCAAATACCAAGCGGATATCAATCGACCCGATATTAGAGCTGCGAGTCATCGTGAGTTTTTCTAACTGCTGAGAATTATTCCAGTTGTAATTTAAGGTCCAGCCATCTTGCGTAATTTTGCTGACTTGACCTTTTGCATTTCGATCCACACTCGCATTGCTACCAGGGCGTGTTTTTCCGCGCAACCAGTCAGATAAACCGCGGGCTGGTAGTGGAAGTCCCAATGCATTTTGAATCAGGGTGTCAGCATCAATGGCTGTAGTTAATTGACCATCGCGCTCAAGAATTGCTTCACCAGGCTTAATCGTAATTTTGGCAATTGATCCGCCAACAGGATTGCGAATTTCTAATACATCAGTCAGCGCATCTTGAGTCAAAGTAAATCCACCTGAGCCACCTTGATTTTTACTCTCGGTAAGTCCTGTAACCTTTACCGCAAAACGTCCGTCCCATGAGCCTTTGAGGGCGGTATCCGCAACAGACCAATCTGGCTTTAAGCGCTTCAAAGTTTCTTTGAGGGTGGGGTTGTTGGCATCTAACTGCTGCCCTTTTCGCCACATATCTTCCGCTTCGATTGGGCGGTTCATGACCCACAAGACCTCACCAATATGTGCAGCAATGTCTGCCTCGGGCTTGATGTTAAATGCCTGTTGCAGTTGTTCAAGCGCTAACGCATTTTTGCCCATACGAAAGTTCACCCAACCAAGACTATCCAAAATAAAACCATCTTTAGGTGAGAGTTGATGTGCTTTGCTAATGAGCTTAAATGCTTCTGGCAATTTTTGATTACGATCAGCCAGAGAATATCCAAGTGCGTTAAGACTGTTAACGTCATTTGGATTCTTACGCAAGATTTCACGTAGCGTTTTCTCCATAACTTCGATTTGTCCTGACTTTTCAGCGGACATGGCGTAGGTATAGAGTAGCCCCGGATCTTTTGGTTCTGGTTTTACTGCTGAAACAATTTCATAAAAAGCCCTTAAGGCTTCTGACTCATCAGTAGCCTTGGCTAGTAGCGCCTGAATCTGTAACAAAGTAATTTCACGTTGGGCTGGTGTCTGCTGATTCAATAGGGAGATCGCAGGCTTGACTGCATCGGACCAGCGTTGATTCAGAATCAAGAGGGTGACCAGCACTTCTTTGGGCTTAGTTTGTTTTGGCCCCGCCAAGCTATCCCAAGTTTGTGCAGCTTGAAGTGCTTGGTTGGGTGCGCCTGCTGTAATAGCAATCTCCATAGCTCTTTGCGCCAAGCGAGGGTCATCTAGCTGTCGAGCAAGCTCTAGATAGGTGTTATAGGCCAGGCCAGCTTCACCGCGTTGCAGGGCGATTTCTGAGGCTAAGACCTCGAATACGGCTTGACCGTTATCCAGGCTGCTAGTTTTGGCGCTGGCATGATTGGAGGAAAGACTTAATCCAAGTCCAGCTACGAGCAATAAGGCCCTTAAAGAAGGCTTTAATGAAAATTTGGTCATGAGCACATTCTAATCCGCGAATCTACAATCCATTTATGCCAGAACTTCCAGAAGTCGAAGTTACCCGATTGGGTATTGCGCCCCATTTAGAGGGTCGCAGGGTAAGCGCGGTCAAAATTATTGATGGTCGCTTACGTTGGCCGGTACCGAGCAATTTAAATACGCTGCTTTCAGGTCAGAAAGTCTTGGGAATTGAGCGCCGAGGCAAATACCTCTTAATGGAGTTTGATGCCGGATATCTATTGCTACACCTAGGAATGACGGGAACATTGCGAGTATTGCCCGGTAGCGACCCACTGAAGACGCATGATCGAGTGACCTTTGAATTTGGCAAGCTGAGTTTGCGTTTGCATGATCCCCGAAAGTTTGGTGCCGTCTTGTGGCATCCAAAATCTAAGGGGCCGATTGAGAACTACGCGTTATTACAAAAACTCGGGGTCGAACCTTTTTCATCTGAGTTTGAGGGTGAGCTTGGCGCAGATGTCTTGTATCAGTGTTCACGTAAGCGCAGCGTTGCTGTGAAGCAGTTTCTATTGGCAGGTCAAGCTGTGGTGGGTGTAGGCAATATCTATTGCTCAGAAAGTTTATTTGAGGCAGGAATTCATCCGGCAAAGGCTGCTGGAAAATTAACGCGTCCGCAGTGCTCTCGACTCGCTGCTGCAGTGAGATCAATTTTGAAAAAAGCCATTGCTGCTGGCGGCAGTACCTTAAAAGACTTTGTGAATAGCGAAGGTGATCCAGGACACTTCATGGTGCAAACCAAAGTCTACGATCGTAAGGATCAGCCTTGCAAGGTATGCAAGACGCCAATTAAGCAAATAGTCCAAGGTCAACGATCTACTTATTTTTGCCCCCAATGTCAGAAGCGCTGATTAAGAACTTCGCCACTAAGCTCATCGCTTGGCATGGCAAGGATGGGCGTCAAGGCTTGCCATGGCAAAGTATTCGAGATCCCTACGCAGTATGGGTTTCTGAAATCATGCTGCAACAAACTCAAGTAGCTACTGTTCTTGAGCGCTATCCCCGTTTCATGAAACGTTTTCCGACGGTGAAGAAGTTGGCTGCTGCACCCTTAGATGATGTCTTGGCAGAATGGGCGGGTCTCGGCTACTACACGCGAGCTCGCAATCTCCATGCTTGTGCCAAGCAGGTTATGGAAGAGTTTGAAGGAAGGTTTCCTGCTGACCCAGTATTGCTCGAGCAACTTAAGGGTATTGGTAGATCCACTGCAGGTGCCATTGCAGCTTTTGCATTTCATGAGCGAGCACCAATTCTGGATGCGAACGTCAAGCGGATTTTGGCAAGACTGTTTGGCATAGAGGGCGCCATTCAAGAAAAATCAGTAAACGATGCATTGTGGTTGATCGCCAAAACAATCCTCCCTAAAAAATCTACAGATATGCCGGTCTATACCCAGGCTCTGATGGATTTTGGGGCAACTTGGTGCACCTCTCGCAAGCCTGTGTGTTTGAGTAGCGAAAAGAAATGCCCGTTTGAAAAAGAATGCCAAGCCAATCTCAGTGATCAAGTATTGCTATTGCCCCGTAAAGCAATCAAAGCAAAATCGCCCGAATTTAATTGCGATATGTTGTTGCTTAGGCATGGAGATTCAGTTTTGCTGCAAAGGCGTCCAGACAAGGCCATCTGGGGTGGAATGTGGTCTTTACCGGAGTCCTCTTGGCGACCTAAAGAAAAAAACTCCAAACCTTTAGCTAACCATTCAGTTGATTTAACTGCGAAAGAATTATTTCAGCTGGTGCTGCCAGATGAAAAGGTCTCTAACATTGCAAAGGGCTTTAAATCCATTGAGCGGGGAGTGGAGATTAAGCATATCTTTACGCATCGACGTTTATGGATGCAGATTTGGCATGTGACTTCAAGTGATGCCATGAAATTCTCAGGCGATGATTTGAAGTGGGTTCCTTTGCGACAGCTCGGAAAGTACGGCCTACCCCAACCAATCAAATTGCTGTTGCAGGGATTGAGTCTAGCTCGCGGTGACGGCTTAAGAAATTAATCTGGAGTGCTGCTAAATCTTTTTGCGGTAGAAAGTGCGCAATGATGCGACTCACTAGATAGACTGAGCGATGTTGCCCACCAGTACAGCCGATGGCAACAGTCAGATAACTACGACCATCTGCAATGTAGTGGGGCAGCCATTTTTCAATAAATTGAACAATGTCATTTTCCATGCTGACGACTTCAGGAATTTTCTCCAAGAACTCCCGAACCGGCTGGTCTTTGCCAGATAAGGGGCGCAATACTTTGTCGTAGTGCGGGTTGGGTAGACAGCGCACATCAAATACAAGATCTGCTTCACTCGGTAAGCCTTTTTTAAATCCAAAAGACTCAAAAATCACTGTAAGTCCTTGAGGCTTATCTTTAAGAAGATCCTGTATCCAGGAGCGCAGCGCATGGGCAGGCAGATTGCTGGTATCAATACTGTGGGCTTGGGTGCGCAGCGGCTCTAAGAGATTACGCTCTTTATCAATTGCCTCGATCAAGGTGGCTGCTTGAGTCTGTTGCGTTTTTCCGGAGAGTGGATGACGCCGACGGGTTTCAGAGAAACGCTGGATCAACGTATTGGTATCAGCGTTTAAGAAAACAACTCGTACTTGATGGTTACGCCGTAGGTTTTCTAGGATCTGGGGTAGCTCTGCAATGGACTGACCACGACGGGCATCAATAGCCACTGCAACGCGCTCACTCTTTTCATTTTCTAGTGTAGTGATGAGGTTTTCTAAGAGGGTAACTGGAAGGTTATCTACGCAGTCATAGCCTGCATCCTCAAAAGCTCTCAACGCAACGGATTTACCTGATCCGGAGATGCCGGTAATCAGATTGATCTGCATATTAGATAAGTCGACCTTGAGACTTGGAAGATTCAGCCTCGGCATTCATTTGTAAACGCTGGCGCTCCATGAATTCTTTTAGGGTATCAATGCCGCGCAATTGCAAAATAGTATTACGTACTGCGGCTTCTACGAGAACCGCTAAGTTGCGTCCTGCAGCCACCTGAATTTTGACAGTTCTGATTGGGATGCCCAATACATCTATGTGCTGCGCTTCTAATGGGAGGCGCTCAAATTCACCATCATTACGACGAACCAGCTGCACTATCAAACGTAATTTCAATTTACGGCGTACGGCTGTTTCACCAAAGATGGTGCGAATATCTAGCAAGCCCAATCCACGAACCTCTAAGAGGTTACGCAAGATCACGGGACAGCGACCCTCAATGTAGTCTGGGCCAAGACGAGCAAAGTCCACAGCATCATCAGCCACTAAACCGTGACCACGAGAAATCAACTCTAGGCCTAATTCACTTTTGCCTAGGCCAGACTCACCCATGATGAGGACACCCAAGCCCAGGATATCCATAAATACACCATGCATGGTGATCTGAGGGGCGCCAATCTTGGTGAGATAAGTGCGAAGGTGATCAATTACCTCTGCAGCCGAAATAGCAGTTGTAAAGAGTGGGGTGGAGGATCTTTGGCAGAAGAGTTGTAGGTCAGCATCAGCTGCTTTTCCATCGGCCACAATGACGCAAGGTGGCGTTTTAGAAATTAAGCTGGAGATCTGCTCTTGTCTTTGTTTTGGCTCAAGTTCAGCATGATAGTCAACCTCTTGTTCACCAAAAATCTGGATACGGCTAGGGTGAATCAGATTTAAGTGCCCCACTAGATCAGAGCTAGCTGCAGCTGCTTTAACTGCCTCCGATGGAAATGTGCGGTCTGCACCTTCTAAGCCACCAATCCAAGAGAGCTTTAAGTCAGAGACATTGTCATCAAAGATCTGTTGGGCAGTAACTCCCTCAAGGAGTAGGGGTTGGGTTGTCAAGCCGAGCCCCAAGTTTGTAACAGCTGGCACACCTTCTCTGGACTGTCTTCCGAGGCAAGTGACTTACGAGCGTCTTGGTCGGAAAGGAGTTGTGCAATCGAGGACAGAATTTCTAGATGTTGCTGGGTTGCTTTTTCTGGGACGAGCAAAAAAATCAAAATCGAGACTGGCTCACCATCGGGCGCGGCAAATTCAATTGGCTCTTTTAGTTTGACAAAGGCTGCAATCGGATGCTTAAGCCCCTTTACGCGGCCATGAGGAATGGCTACGCCAGCACCTAATGCAGTCGAGCCCAAGTCCTCGCGAGCATTTAAGAAGCCAACAATTGCCTCGGCCTCCAATCCCGCTTGCTTCGCAAAGAGCTGCCCTACGGCCGCAAATGCCTCAGCCCGATTTTTAGAAGGGCTATTTAAGGCAATGCGGTCTAAAGCGAAAAGATTGGTCAGGGCATTCATGTCAATTGATTATAGGTGTCCTGACGTCAAGCATCACTCAAAATGCTTTTCATGGTGATGATCTTGGATTTTTTCTTTGTGCTTGACTACTTGGCGTTCAAGTTTATCAACCACCGCATCCATAGCGTGGTAGAGATCAGCGTTATGCGCTTCGGCAAAGAGTTCCTTGCCTTTGAGGTGAATCGTAATCTCGGCTGCTTGGCGAAGATTCTTTTCTTTGGCGTTATCGACAATCAAAAATGCGGAAGCATCTAGGACGTGGTCAAAGTGTTTGCGAATTTTGGCTAACCCGGCTTCGAGGTGGGAACGCATAGCTGGAGTAACTTCAACATGACGGCTATTAATTTTCAGATTCATCAGCAGCTCCTATTCATAGCAAAACAAAATGCATGCGCAAATAATTACCCGGGGTGCGCAGCATGCCCCTGTAATGTTGTACTTGTTTATATGGAAATGAACTTCATGAGCCTCCAGCGTATCAGCGATTTTGCTGAAAACCAAGGGGGCAGATCATTTTTATTTAATAAATATTCAAAAACTCCGAATATTTACATGCGGAAGTTTTCGCCTAGGTAGACTCTTCTGACGGCATCGTTCTCAATGATTTGGTCTGGCTTACCAGCAGCCAGTACGCTACCTTCGCTGATGATGTAGGCGTGGTCACAAATACCTAAAGTTTCTCGAACATTGTGGTCGGTGATCAGAACACCAATTTGACGGTCTCTTAAGAAGCGCACAATCCGCTGGATCTCACCAACTGCAATTGGGTCAACACCGGCAAATGGCTCGTCCAGCAAAATGAATTTAGGCTGTGATGCTAGGGCCCTAGCAATCTCAACGCGACGACGTTCTCCACCAGAGAGTGAGAGGGCTGGGTTATCGCGAAGATGGCTGATTTGGAGTTCGCCCAAGAGCTCATCTAAGCGATGCGCAATCTCTGCCTTGCTTAATGGCTTACCACCTTGTACTTGTAGCTCTAATACAGCTTGAATATTTTCAGCCACATTGAGCTTTCGGAAGACAGAAGCCTCTTGTGGGAGATAAGACAAGCCCATCCGAGCCCGTTCATGAATAGGGAGATGGGTGATATCAGTGCCATCTAGAACGATGCTGCCACCATCTAGAGGAACAAGTCCAACAATCATGTAGAACGAGGTTGTTTTGCCGGCGCCATTTGGGCCTAGGAGTCCAACTACTTCGCCACACTTCACCTCTACCGATACGTCGCGCACCACTGTACGAGATCCGTAACGCTTTTGTAGATGTTGCGCGCTTAAGGTTGCCGAGTTTTGATTGTTGCTGGAGTCCGTGGTCATTTCTCTAGTGTAGCTTTTCTTCTTGGTGAAAGGATGGCTCTAGCCAGCGGGAGGTCTTCAGCTTTGGCGTTTGCGGGCGGTGAGACTTTGTAGCGTTGTTGAACATCGTCGTAGTCAATTTTCCAGCCACGCAGTTGATCCAGCATTTGCATATTGTGAAGACGCTTTAAGCTGGCATCTCCAGTTAAAGTCAGGAGTTCTGTTTTTGCATTGTAGGTAACCGTTTGACCGCGACCCTGCATGAACTCATTAGCGGGACCTTCACGTCTCTGTCTAAAGCTTGCAGTAGATTCAGGGTTGCCCTGAACATCAACGTATTCATATCCCTCGGGATCAACTTTGATATTGCCTTTCTCGCCAGTAATCAAAATGCTACCTTTGGTTAATAGCACCTGACCATCAAGCTCATAGACCTGCTGCACGTCATTCACGGAAACTTTCTCAGCCTCCAAAACAACCGGTTTGTCTTGATCTCCCTTTTCTGCATAAGCAGGGGCAATAAAACAGGATGTTAATAGTGAAAAAGATAGAACGAGTTTGCGTAAGGAGATCATGGTTGCGCTCCAGGTTGAACGCGCTCGATACGGCCCCTTACTTGTCCAGATAAAACCATACTTTGTTCGATGTTGTTAAAGACGCCACCATCAGTTGAGCGAATAACAGAAAGGCCTTGCTCAAGCGTAATAGGTTTATCTGTCTCAATAATGTCATCATTAATGAGTACTTTGAAGTATGAGGAGCGTGCAAGCATACGAGGCCTTGCTGGCTCAGTTGCTGTAGCTACTTGAGGGGGGCGAAAAATTTCGGCGTTATCAATCAAGTCGAGAATCGTTAAGTCGCCATCTAAATGACCCGTATCTGCCTTAACGGTAACAGGTGATTTTTCAGGTGGGAACAAGCGCATCCGAGGCGTTTCTATATCGATCGAAGCATCATCGTCATAGTGAGTCACCTTTTTGCCTAACACTCGATATTTAGTGTTGCCAGACTCATTGAGTGCGGATAGAGCGCCATTGTTAATAATGTAATCAGGCTCATGTAAGCGGACGCGTTCGATAGCAGACTTTTCTGCCGGAGTATTTTTCTTAACCAGCCAAAATGTGACGAGGGTTAGTGTGCCCATCAATAGCAAAGGCATAAGGCGCAATAAGGTGCGCCAGATACTCAGTTTGATTTGTTGGGCTTTCAGTTGCATTGCAAAATACCTTAAGCACGCGCCTGAGAGAGTAATTCGTCATAGCGGTTTTGTGCTTTCAGGATCAGGTCGCACACTTCGCGTACCGCGCCACTACCGCCGGATCTCGTCGTGACAAAGTGAGCAGTTTCTTTTACGGCCTCATGTCCTTGGGCTGGGCATACCTTGAGGCCCGCAGACTTCATCATTTGAAAATCAGGCCAATCATCACCCATCACAGCGCAGTCAGTTGACTTCAGCCCCAGTGATTGCAAAATCTTTTCTAAGGCTGCAGCTTTATTTTCAACGCCCATGTGCACGTGCTTGATACCGAGTTCATCGCAGCGGGCTAAAACCATTTTGGAGCTGCGCCCAGTAATAATGGCTGTTGGAATACCAATTTTTTCTAAGAGCTTGATTCCCAATCCATCTTGAATATCAAAAGCCTTCAGAGATTCTTTGCCATTTTCCCCAATAAACACTTGACCATTAGTCAAGACGCCATCGACATCCAAAACGAGAAGCTTGACTGCTCCAGCACGCTCCCAAGCCTGTGGATATTGACTCAGAGGGTTGGTGTTGTGAACGTTAAAGGCGCTAGGCATGTGAGTGGGGAGATAAATTATTGAAAGATGAGTGGCTTAAATAACCTTGGCGGCAAATAGATCATGGAGGTTCAATGCACCAAGTAGCGCACCGTTTGGATCGGTTACCACCAAATGGTTGATGCGATGTTTTTCCATCATCTCAATAGCCTCTTCTGCCAATAGCTCTGGAGGAATTGTGCGCGGCGCTGAGGTAATCGCTTTTTCTAATGTGAGGCCGTCTAAATTGGTGCTCTTCTCTAGTAGGCGACGTAAGTCACCATCAGTAAAAATGCCAGCAACTTTATTTGCCTTGTCTAAAGTAACTACCATGCCCATGCGTTTAGCAGTCATCTCCAGCAAAGCTTCTTGCAAGGAGGCAGAGATTGAAATCTTCGGGGTCTCATCAAAGCTTCGCATGACTTCGCTGACATGCATGAGCTGTTTACGACCTAAGCGACCGCCTGGATGCGAACGTTGAAAATCTTCAGCCTGAAAGCCGCGAGCATCTAACAGGGCAACAGCTAGAGCGTCGCCCATGGCTAGTGCTGCAGTTGTGCTGGTAGTTGGGGCTAGGTTAAGTGGGCAAGCTTCTTTTTCAACGCTGGTATCTAAATGAGCATCTGCCAACTTTGCTAAAGAAGAATTTGGCGCACCGGTAAGGGCAATGAGTTTTGCACCCGTGCGCTTAACGATCGGCACGATAGTGAGTAGTTCATCAGTCTCACCAGAATTGGAGAGGGCAACAAAGACATCATCACGAGTCACCATCCCAAGGTCACCATGACTGGCTTCCGCAGGGTGGACAAAAAAGGCAGGAGAACCAGTAGAAGCAAAGGTAGCTGCAATTTTGCGAGCAATATGACCTGATTTACCAATTCCAGAAACAACGATGCGGCCTTTGCAGGAGTGCAGCAAATCCACCGCCAAAACGAGGGCATCCGCGTTTGCGCCTTCAAGGCGATCACGCATTGTGTGTAGTGCAGCAGCCTCAATGGTGAGGGTGTCACGCGCAAGCTTTAGGGTTCGGTCACGAGTCTTAGCTATCATGGGGTGAGTATATGCCGTCAGTCCTTCAGTTAACTCTCATCTTGCTGGCCTCCGGAGTGGCCGGGGTAGTTATTTTCCGCTATTTTGGGCTACCCCCCATTTTGGGCTATCTAGCCATCGGCGTCCTTATTGGGCCGCATGCCCTTGGTTTGGCCAATGATTCGGCCACAGTTAAGTATTTGGCTGAATTTGGCGTGGTTTTCTTGATGTTCTCGATTGGCCTGGAATTTAACCTCCACAAACTGCGGGCTATGCGAACCATCGTATTTGGCCTCGGCGGCAGTCAGGTCATTTTGACCATGCTCCTGGCGGTCCCCGCCAGCTTGTTGATGAACTGGATTTACCCCATTTCCTGGCAGGCTGCCATTGCTCTGGGGGGTGCCTTGGCCATGTCCTCAACTGCCATCGTCACCAAACTCATTTCCGATCGCTCTGAAATAGAAACTGAGCATGGACGCAACATCATCGGTATTTTGCTATTCCAAGATTTGGCAGTGGTATTCCTGTTGATTTTGTTGCCCTCGCTGGGCAAGAATCCCGGAGACCTATTCTTGGCCCTCACGGCAGCATCTATCAAGATCACAGTAGCCCTTGTACTCATTTTTGTAATTGGCCAAACCTTGATGAGTCGTTGGTTCAGTTTGGTTGCTAAGTTACGCTCCCAAGAACTTTTCATGCTGAACCTCTTACTCATTGTTTTGGGTATGGCAGGTCTGACTGAGCACTTTGGCTTATCGCTAGCGCTCGGGGCTTTCTTGGCAGGCATGTTGATTGCAGAGACACCTTATCGTCATCAAGTGGAAGAGGACGTCAAGCCATTTAGGGATGTACTTCTAGGTCTCTTCTTTATTACAGTTGGCATGCTGCTCGATTTCGAGGTGATCTATCAGCAGTGGATGCTAGTCCTTCTCTTGCTGATTGGACCGCTAGTCTTTAAGTTTGGCTTGATTGCTTTGCTGTCACGTGCGTTTGGTTCAAGCCCCGGCATCTCTATTCGGACGGGTTTGTGTTTGGCGCAGGCTGGTGAATTCGGCTTCGTTCTCTTAAACCAAATTGATGGCTTGGATTTAATTGATCCCGCTTTGAGTCAAGCAGTATTGGCGGCGATGCTGCTCTCGATGTTTGGCGCACCATTTTTGATTCAATATAGTGATCGTATTGCAATGCGCTTCTCGAGTAATGAGTGGTTATTGCAATCACTGGCACTGACACGTGTTGCCGCAAAAAGTGTCCGTACAGAAAACCATGTCGTCATTTGTGGGTTTGGTCGCTCAGGTCAAAGCTTAGCTCGCATGCTCGATCAAGAAAAAATCCCCTATATTGCTTTAGACATGGACCCAGATCGCGTGAAAGAGGCCGCCGCAGCTGGTGACAACGTGGTCTATGGTGATGCTAGTCGAGAAAATTATTTAGTGGCTGCCGGCTTATCGAGAGCAAAGGCAGTGGTGATTACTTATGCGGATACACCTGCAACATTAAAAGTATTGCATCAGGTCGAACATCTTCGTCCTGGTATGACGGTATTGGTGCGCACAAAAGACGATGCAGATTTAGCTAAGCTACAAGCTGCTGGCGCAACTGAGGTGGTGCCAGAGTTAATTGAAGGTAGCCTCATGATGGCCTCACACGTCTTGTTAATGATGGGTGTACCCATGCGTAAGGTAGTGCGTCGGATCACAAGTGCACGTGAAGCTCGCTATAGCCTTCTGCGCGGATACTTCCGTGGTGTTGCAGATGAAGTGGATTCCAAGGAGTCTTGGCGTTTGCATTCAGTCACTTTGCTGCCTGAGTCTGCCAGTATTGGACAGACTCTTGAAGGGTTGCATCTTGAAAATGAAGGTGTGAGCGTGCAAGCAGTCAGACGAAAAGTGGGAGGCTCTGACTATGTCAAATTAGAGCTCACCCCAGACTTGCGTTTGCAAGCTAACGACATCCTGGTGCTCTCAGGCAATTCAGAAGCGACCGATTTGGCCGAATCTAAATTGCTCGGATGATGTAATTCAACGGATTTAGTTTGAGTTACTTTTTCTTTTTGACGGCTGCTGGCTTACGAACCAGTAGTGGCGCTAAGTAGTGTCCGGTAAAGCTCGCTTCGTTCTTAGCAACTTCTTCTGGTGTGCCAGTAGCAATAATTTGCCCGCCGCCAGCGCCACCTTTAGGACCCAAGTCAATAATCCAATCGGCAGTTTTTATCACATCTAAGTTGTGCTCAATGATGACGATCGTGTTGCCTTGTTTCTTCAGTGTCTGAAGAACGGTCAGCAACAATTGAATGTCATGGAAATGTAAGCCCGTAGTTGGCTCATCCAAGATGTAGAGGGTTCTACCGGTATCACGTTTAGAAAGCTCTAACGAGAGTTTGACGCGTTGCGCTTCACCGCCAGATAAGGTTGTAGCGCTTTGACCTAGCTTGACGTAGCCCAAGCCTACGTCAAGCAAAGTTTTGAGTTTGCGTTTGACGATCGGAACTGCTTCAAAGAATTCATGAGCTTGCTCGATAGTCATCGAGAGTACTTCATGAATATTCTTACCTTTGTAGCGAATATCTAATGTCTCACGGTTATAACGTTTGCCGTGACAGACGTCGCAGGGCACATAGACATCAGGTAAGAAATGCATTTCTACTTTAATGACGCCATCACCTTCGCAGGCATCACAACGGCCACCTTTGACATTGAAAGAAAAACGCCCAGCTTCATAGCCACGCTCACGCGCAGCGGGAACACCGCAAAAGAGCTCTCTAATTGGCGTAAATAATCCAGTGTAAGTAGCGGGGTTAGAGCGAGGTGTTCTGCCAATTGGAGATTGGTCGACGCTGATGACTTTGTCAAAATTCTCCAAGCCTTTAATTGCGTCATGTGCTGCCGGCTCTGCATTCGAGCCGTAGATATGCTGCGCAACTGCGTGGTGCAGAGTGTCATTAATCAGTGTTGATTTGCCAGAGCCAGATACGCCAGTGACACAGGTTAATAGGCCTACTGGAATCTTGGCGTGAACGGATTGCAAGTTGTTGCCACGTGCGCCGATGATTTCTAAGAACTTGTCATTTACTGGAATACGTTTTTCTGGAACCGCGATCCACTCACGACCAGATAAGTAGGCGCCAGTTAAGGATTTTAGATTGGCTTCTACTTCTGCGGGAGTGCCTTCAGCAACGACTTCGCCTCCATGTACGCCAGCGCCAGGACCAATGTCAATGACATAGTCAGAGGCGCGAATCATATCTTCATCATGCTCAACTACTAGTACGCTGTTGCCCAAATCACGCAAATGCTTCAGGGTGCCGATGAGTCTATCGTTATCACGTTGATGCAAACCAATTGACGGTTCATCTAACACATACATGACACCAGTCAGGCCGGAGCCAATCTGAGAGGCCAGACGAATGCGCTGTGCTTCACCGCCGGAGAGGGTATCGGCACTGCGTTCAAGGGATAGGTAGTCCAAGCCCACGTCGTTGAGGAAGCGTAGACGTGAACCAATCTCTTTCACAATCTTGTCGGCGATTTCTCGTTTAGCACCTTTAAGTTCTAAAGACTCAAAATATTCTTTAGCTTCTTTTAAAGGCAGTGCGCTGATTTCATAAATGGCGCGTGATTGCTTGCCGTCACCCACTTTGACAAAGCGAGCCTCTTTGCGCAAACGGCTGCCATTGCATGAGGGACAGGTTTGTACATTTTGATAGCGTGATAATTCTTCACGAACTGTTGCTGAATCAGTCTCACGATAGCGACGCTCAAAGTTGGCAACAATGCCTTCAAAGGCATGTTCACGAATACTGTTCTTACCACGCTCGTTAATGTATTCAAATGGAATAGTGACATCGCCAGAGCCAAGCAAAATGAGATCTTGTTGTTTCTTATTCAGAGTCTCAAAAGGCTTCTCGACATCAAAGCCGCCATGCTTTGCAAGGGTCTGCAAGAGCTTGAAGTAAAACTGATTGCGACGATCCCAGCCCTTGATAGCGCCAGATGCTAGCGATAAATCGGGGTGAGCAACAATCCGTTTTGGATCAAAGAAAGATTGATGACCTAAGCCATCGCAGGATGGGCATGCGCCCATCGGATTATTAAATGAGAAAAGGCGTGGCTCAAGTTCTTGTAAAGAATATGAACAAATTGGGCAGGCAAATTTGCTGGAGAAAATCATCTCTTTGCCGGTGTCCATATTGACGATCATGGCTTTGCCATCAGCAAGGCGCAGGGCGGTCTCAAAAGACTCTGCTACACGTTGCTGAATGTCTGGACGTACTTTAATGCGATCTACAACCACTTCAATAGAGTGCTTGTCGTTTTTCTTGAGCGCGGGTAATTGATCAACCTCAAAGATCTCTGCTTTAGCGGTATTGGTTGTGCCGCCACCAGAGCGCACACGAAAGCGGACAAAACCCTGAGCTTGTAGGTCTTGGAATAAATCGACGAACTCACCTTTGCGCTCGCTCACCACGGGAGCCAAGATCATCAGTTTTGTATCTTCAGGCATGGCCAAAACGGTATCCACCATTTGAGAAACGCTTTGCGCTTCTAGTGGCAGATCATGTTCTGGGCAATGTGGTGTCCCAGCGCGCGCAAACAATAAACGCAGGTAATCATGAATTTCTGTAACAGTACCTACAGTCGAGCGAGGGTTGTGGCTGGTCGCTTTTTGCTCAATCGAAATTGCGGGGGAGAGGCCTTCAATCGTATCGACGTCTGGCTTTTCCATTAATTGCAAAAACTGACGTGCGTAGGCAGATAGTGACTCTACATAGCGACGTTGACCTTCGGCATACAAGGTATCAAAAGCCAATGAGCTTTTGCCAGAACCAGATAGACCGGTCAAAACGACCAATTTCTCTCTAGGGATATCTAGATTGATGTTTTTGAGGTTGTGCGTGCGCGCACCGCGGATCTTAATTTCGTTATTCATGATTTTTTAGCGTAACTTGTTAATATAGCCCTTTCCCATGAATCCTTCTGAACTTCGCTCCACTCTGGCCTTAGCAGGCATCTTTGGCCTCCGTATGCTGGGCCTATTCCTGCTTTTGCCGGTTTTCAGTATTCATGCGCGAGGCTTGCCGGGTGGCGAGCACGCCCTTTGGGTTGGATTAACCCTTGGAATCTTCAATATTGTTCAGGCCTGCTTCTATATCCCCTTAGGCCGCCTTTCTGACCGCATCGGTCGAAAACCAGTCGTTTTATGGGGACTTTCTTTATTTGTAGCGGGCGCCTTAATTTGCGCTGCTCAAGATGATCTTCTTTGGATTGCTATCGGTCGCGGGGTAATGGGTGCTGGCGCGGTTTCAGCTGCGATCTCTGCCTGGGTCGCTGATTTAACGCGTGAGCAGGTTCGCACTCGTGCCATGGCCTTAGTGGGTGGCAGCATTGCACTTTCATTTGCGCTGTCGCTTGTGATTGCTGCGCCAATTTATCGCTTAATTAGTTTGAGTGGGATTTTTATAGTTCTTGCAGTGTTGGGGATTGGGGCGATGTTTGTTACCTACTATGTTCTGCCAAGCACTAAGCCTGAGGCCAAGCTGCAACAAGCAAGTTTGAAAGAAGTATTTTTGCGTCCTGAGTTGATGCGTCTCAATGCAGGTGTATTTGTATTGCATGCAACTCAAGTAGCGATGTTCTTGGTAGTACCGCGTTTATTGGTGCAAGCGGGCCTGCCTTTAGCATCTCATTGGCAGGTTTATCTCCCAGTTGTTTTGCTATCTTTTTTCTTGATGGCACCAATTTTAATTTTTGGTGAAAAGAAGCAGCAGCTAAGAACTATCCTATTAGTAGCAATTGTTTTGCTTTTGATTGCCGAGATGTTGTTTACAAATACTGCTTCGATTACATCTATCGCGATTGCTTTATTGATTTACTTTGTGGGCTTTAACTTACTTGAAGCCTTACAACCATCATTGGTATCCCGCTTTGCCAAAGAATCTAAAGGTACTGCATTGGGTGTTTACAACACCACTCAATCGATTGGCCTCTTTACAGGCGCTGTAATTGGGGGCTACTTGATGGATAGCCATGGTGATTTATCGGTCTTTGTAATGGGCGCGGGGCTACTTTTATGCTGGCTTATAATTGCTTGGTCGATGGGTTCGATGCCAACAAGGGCTTCAGAATCAAAGGATGTAGCGGCAAGTACGTAACCGTAGCTTCATTGGTTTAATTTAAGCGAGTAGTTTATTTTTAGTAGTAATAACAGCAGTATTTTTCTTCGGGAGACAACATGGCTTCGGTAAATAAGGTCATCATCGTAGGTAACGTAGGGCGTGACCCAGAAACACGTTACATGCCAAGCGGCGACGCCGTAACAAACATTTCAGTAGCGACATCAGATCGTTACAAAGATAAGCAGTCTGGCGAAATGAAAGAAACCACAGAATGGCACCGCGTTGCATTCTTTGGAAAGCTTGCAGAAATCGCTGGTCAATATCTTAAAAAAGGTTCGCAGGTTTATGTAGAAGGTCGTTTGCGTACTCGTAAATGGACTGATGCTAGTGGCCAGGAAAAATATTCCACTGAGATCGTTGCAGAAACAATGCAAATGCTTGGTGGTAAGCCAGTAGGTGGCAGTGGTGATGGTGGTGAAAGCTATAGCCGCTCAAAGCCGGCTGAGCAGTCTGCTCCAGCATCTTCAAATGCTGCATCCCTTGGTGCAATGGATGACGATATTCCGTTTTAATTGGTACGTAAGCAGTTATTTGACTGCGTAGCGATCAACCCCAGCAAGCGCAGGCTTCCTGGGGTTTTCTTTTTCATACGGACGCATGCAAATGCTTGATTTACCGTATTCACCTTAAAATGTATCAATGAATTTTCTAGGGATAATCAAATCTCCACTTTTGGCATGTGTAGCCATTTGCGTTGCTGCTTTACCTCAGTCAACCTTGGCAGCCTCGTTTTTCTTTCCAGATATGAACCCCTCTTTTGTTAAAGGGGATCCTCCCGATTGGTTACATGATGGGCGAGGCAATGATGGATATCTCACGATTAGCTCTGAAGTGATTCCTGTGAGTAGTTGTACCCAAATGGCTAGCCGTAGTTTTTGGGGGTCTGATAAAACGCAGCTCGTGTTATCGGTTGTGACTCAGGGCTTCAAGGGTAAGCTCGATAAGTTAGAAATTCCGATTGCCACCTTTGATGGCAGGGAGGGTGGTTCTGAGTGCGCCTCACTGAGCACTACTCCTTTATCCATCGTTCCCATGACGGTGCTTGGAACTTATTCCATATTTAACCCGGGCGCGCTCTCTTTAGTCTTGAATGTCAGAAGTTCAAGCGACTCAAATCAGGATTTCATTGGGTCTGCCAAATTGCTATTGGGGGCTGCTGCAATAGTGGCAACTGGTGGTTCAGCAGCTGCGATTGGTGGGATTTCAGCAACAGTTGGAAATTCGGTGGTGGGTGAGACCCAAAAGAAAGCCAATAGCCTTTTGCAGGGAATGGTTGATGCTAAGGTCCCCGTTACCTTTAATTGGTCAGAATTACGCAAAGGGATTCGAGCGGTTGAAATCCACGTTTACAAAGCCGATCAAAGTGTTGGCAGCCTGACTGATAAGCAAATTCTGCAATTACAAAAAGATCCTAAATCTGAAAAGCAATTGCTATTTACTGTGAAGTTGGAGTTTCAATTTTTCCGTAGCGTGTTTTATCCAACGGTGTCCAATATTGAAGGATTGGCAAGTCGAGAAAATCTTTCATCTGAATATATTTTGAATTTCCAGATGCCTGGCTCGGGCCAAAATTTTATGCAGATCTTAAATAGTTCCGCTCCTAGTCTGCTACAGCGTATTGCCAAGGCGGAAGGCCCTGATTTAGCAAAGGCGTGCTCTTCGGGATTTACAAAACTGAAGACTGCTGGGCTTGATGATGTCGATAGCGCTATCGTCATGAAGTCATTTGTTGATGAGGCTAAGGGTAGCGATGCTTGGTATGCAAACCCAGCATTATTGAAAAACTGTTTCTCACAAGTGCCGAGTATTCAAAAAAATCTTGAACTGATTTATGGTCTCAGCGTAGCACCATCAAAACAGGTGATCGAGCCTTAGTTATTGCCTAGCGTGGCGGGTATTGTCTGGCCAAGGCGCATTGTGATCGGTGCGGAAAGGGTTGATATCTAACCCACCACGCCGTGTGTAACGCGCATAGACAGAAAGTTTCTCTGGCTTGCACTGGCGCTTGATGTCGCAGAAGATAGTTTCAACACAGTGCTCATGAAACTCACCTTTTTGCCTGAACCCAATCAGGTAGCGGAGTAGGCCCTCTTCCAAAATTGGCCGACCTTGATAGCGAATCTGCACACTTGCCCAGTCTGGTTGACCGGTCACCGGACAATTTGATTTGAGTAGATGGGACACCAAGCATTGCTCGATTGGTCCAAAAGATTCGTTTACTTCTAGCAAACCAGGGTCGGCAGATAGACTTGGGTCGATCTCGATGTCAAGGCGATCCATCAGGACGCCACTCATCTCCTGCATTCCTTTTTTGGCAATCAGTTCAGTTGGATTAATGCGGGTGGCAATCTTGCTGCCTGCTACTGCGGACAAATCCGTAATCAATCTTTCGCGCACTTCAGCTTCATCTTCGAAGCGGGCGCTATTCAGGCTATTGAGGTAGAGTTTGAATGACTTAGATTCAATCATATTGGGCGAATCTGCTGGAATCTGAAACTCCGCCAAAGCAATCTGCGGCTTCCCTTTTTTATTGAGCCAGCCAAGCTCAAAGGCATTCCAAATATCAACACCTACAAAAGGTAATGCTTGATTGGGTTTGATATCCAGCTTGAGGCGATTCTCAGAACGCGGAATAGGGAAGAGCAGGCTCGGATCATATTGATCGGGATATTGCGTTGCCTGGCCAAGTGGAATGGTGGACATTAGCTTTTAGGTTTATTAGAAACGCCAGATACAACATGACCAGTAGGTGCTACTGATGCAGCGGATTGGCAGTGACCTGTTTGGTCATCAAAGAAAAAGTCTGGTTCAAACTCGCGGAGGAATTCGCTTTTGGAAAGTCCGCCGAGGAACATGGCTTCATCAACATCGATACCCCAAGCCATCAACGTGCGAATGGCGCGCTCATGTGCAGGTGCAGAGCGAGCGGTAACTAAGGCGGTACGAATACGCATACCTTTTTCGCTGGTGCTACGTTGCAGGCGATGTAGCGCTTCTAGCAAAGGCTTGAATGGACCTGGCGGTAAAGGGATCGCAGCTTTCTTGCTTTCATGATCCACAAAAGCTACTAAGCCTTCGCTCTGAAATACTTGCTCTGCTTCATCGGAGAAAAGAACAGCATCTCCGTCAAATGCGATGCGGATTTCATTTGGATGGGATTCTGCAGTTTTGCTAGATTCTGGATAAACGCGCGCTGCAGGAAAGCCTGCATCAATCGTTGCACGTACATCATCCTCATTGGCCGAGAGAAACAAGTTGGCATGTAGCGAGCGCAGGTAGTGATAGGGTGGACGCCCTCTGGTAAATACACCGCGCTCTAAATGTAGGCCATGGTGCTCGGCCGAGCGGAATACGCGCAAGCCGCTCACAGGATCATTACGAGAGAGAATGACCACTTCAACGCGTTGCTCACCTTCTTCATTGAAAGCGAGCAACTTCTTTACTAATGGAAAAGCAACGCCGGTTTGAGCGGCTTTAGACAGGCGCTCTAACTGCAGTTTCATATAGGCGCTGTCATCAGTCGATTCAAAGATGCGATTCTCTTCTTCGAAATCAAACAGTGCGCGCGATGAAATCGCAACAACGAGTTTCCCGGTGAGTGTGTATGACATTTATGTATTACATCTCATTTAAGGAACAAGCGATAAGCCGGGTTATCAGTTTCATTCCAGTGCGGATATCCAAGAGAGGCCAAGAAAGTTTGGAATTTCTTCTGCTCATTCTTGGGAACCTGCAGGCCCACCAAGATGCGGCCGTAGTCTGCGCCGTGATTGCGGTAATGGAAAAGACTGATATTCCAATTGGGTGCCATGCTGGTGAGGAACTTCATCAGTGCGCCTGGACGCTCTGGAAATTCAAAGCGGTAAAGGAGTTCATCTTTTGCAAGAGTAGAGCGGCCGCCCACCATATGACGTAGGTGCGACTTCGCTAGCTCATCATGCGTTAGATCGATTGTTGCAAATTTTGCTTTACGAAAATGCTTTGCAATAGTGGTGCTATCGGCTGCTTTTTGTGTGCCGATACCCACAAAAATATGCGCTTCACTTTGATCGGCGATTCGGTAATTAAATTCAGTGACATTGCGATTACCAAGTAATTCACAGAAACGCTTGAAGGAGCCACGCTCCTCTGGGATAGTCACAGCAAAAACAGCTTCGCGGAATTCACCAACATCGGCGCGCTCAGCGACAAAGCGTAAGCGACTGAAGTTCATATTGGCGCCGCAAGCAATTGCTACCAATGTTTTCTTTTTCAGGCGGTGCTTCTCTACATACTTCTTCATGCCGGCAATGGCTAAGGCGCCAGCAGGTTCCAGAATGCTGCGGGTATCTGTGAAGACATCGTTGATGGCGGCGCAGATCTCATCAGTATCGACAGTGATGATGTCATCTACTACGCGTTTACAGATGCGGAAAGTTTCCTTGCCAACCAACTTGACAGCAGTACCGTCTGAGAAGAGGCCAACATCTTTCATCTCAATGCGCTTGTTGGCTTCGAGCGAACGTCTCATGGCATCTGAGTCTATGGATTGAACGCCAATCACTTTGGTTTTTGGGCTGACAGCTTTGACGTATTCGCCAATGCCGGCAATGAGGCCTCCACCACCGATAGCAACAAAAATGGCATCAATCGGCTCTTGATATTGCTGAAATATTTCTTGGGCAATCGTTCCCTGTCCAGCGATGACATCGGGGTCATCAAAAGGGTGAACAAAGGTCAAACCCCGTTTTTTCTCTAGCAGTTCAGAGTATTTGAAGGCATCGCTATAGGATTCGCCATGCAAAATTACCTCAACCCAAGACCCGCCGCGAGCCTTGACTGCGTCAATTTTGACGCTAGGAGTGGTGAGGGGCATCACGATGACTGCTTTGCACTTCATTTTTGCTGCCGCTAGGGCTACGCCCTGGGCGTGATTGCCTGCTGAGGCTGCAATTACCCCCCTTTTTAGGGCTTCTGGGGGTAAATGGGCCATTTTGTTATAGGCGCCACGCAATTTAAAGGAGAAAACCGGCTGGTTATCCTCTCTTTTCAGTAAAACTTGGTTACCTAAGCGCTTTGTGAGTTCGGGGGCTACTTGGAGCTCTGTTTCCCTGGCCACATCGTAGACTCGGGCCGATAAAATTTTCTTTAAATAGTTCGTTGCCATGCGATGAGCGTACCATGAATGGGCTCTAAGCCCTTAGATTTGCAAGGGTTTATCGCCATAGGCCAACATCTTTCTTGGTTTCCTGCCAATATCAAGATCCCTCAATTAAAATGCATATTTATCAAATATGACGCTATGAACGCTCCATTAGCTTTGAACCAGTTGCTGGATGCCGAAGCGGGCTCACCCCGCCTCCGCGAAATCCCCTACAACTACACCTCCTTTTCCGATCGTGAAATCGTTATCCGCTTATTGGGCGAGGAGTCTTGGCGTGTTCTGAATGATTTGCGTGGGGTTCGCCGCACTGGCCGTTCGGCTCGTATGTTGTTCGAAGTCTTGGGTGATATTTGGGTGGTTCAACGTAACCCCTTCTTACAAGATGACTTATTAGATAACGCTAATCGCCGTCAATTATTGATTGACGCACTATGGCATCGCCTTGGCGAAGTAAAGAAAAGATCTAGCGGTGAATCCGTGGAGCAGGTTCAGATTTTGTTGAAAGCCGCACATCGCGCGGTTGAAAATTTTGAGCAGGGCTTTAAGGAAGTTACAGAGATTCGTAAACGCGCTCGCAAAGAGCTTGGTCGCATTACTGCTTCTGACAATATTTGTTTTGATGGTGTCTCACGTGCAGCGCATGTGACTGATGCAACGGACTGGCGTGTTGAGTTTCCGCTGGTAGTTCTGAAGCCGGATTACGAATCTGAAATTCCTGGCTTAGTGAAAGCTTGCGTTGAATTAGGTTTAACTATTATTCCTCGTGGAGGTGGCACTGGTTACACGGGTGGCGCTATTCCTCTCTACGCTATGTCGGCAGTGATTAACACCGAGAAGCTTGAGCAAATTGATGCAGTTAAGCTCAAACATTTACCAGGCGTAGATCATGAAGTGTCTACGATCTTTACTGGTGCTGGCGTAGTAACTCGCAGAGTCTCAGACGCTGCAGAGCGCGCTGGGCTTGTGTTTGCGGTCGATCCGACTTCGGCGGATGCGAGCTGTATTGGTGGCAATATTGCTATGAACGCAGGCGGTAAAAAGGCGGTCTTATGGGGTACTGCACTTGATAACTTAGCCAGCTGGCGCATGGTGGATCCAGAGGGTAATTGGCTTGATGTCGAGCGCCTTGAACACAATCTGGGAAAAATTCACGTTGCAGAAAAAGTACGCTTTCAACTGACTTGGTCTGATGGTTCGAGTGAGCCAGGCGAGCGCATTCTCAAAACAGAAATTTTAGAAGTGGAAGGCAAGCGCTTCCGTAAAGAAGGTTTAGGTAAGGATGTGACTGATAAGTTTTTATCAGGCTTACCTGGCGTTCAAAAAGAAGGTTGCGACGGATTAATTACGAGCGCTACTTGGATTTTGCATCGCATGCCTAAATTCATGCGTACTGTTTGTTTGGAGTTTTTTGGTCAAGCACAAGAAGCAATTCCAAGCATTGTTGAAATCAAAGCTTATCTCGATGGCTTAAGTAAGAATGGCGGGCCAATCCTTGCTGGCCTAGAGCATTTGGATGATCGCTATTTGAGGGCGGTTGGTTACTCAACTAAATCCAAGCGCAATTCCTTGCCTAAGATGGTATTGATTGGTGATATCGCCGGTGATGATGAAGAGGCTGTAGCGGCAGCAACCAGTGAAGTCGTGCGCATGGCTAATAACCGGGTGGGCGAAGGCTTTGTGGCAGTTAGTGCTGAAGCGCGCAAGAAGTTTTGGCTGGATCGCGCACGTACTGCGGCAATTGCTCGTCATACCAATGCTTTTAAGATCAATGAAGATGTGGTCATTCCATTGCCACGCATGGGTGAGTACACCAATGGCATTGAGCGGATCAATATCGAGCTCTCCCTCAAAAATAAATTACAAGTTTTAGATGGTCTCGAAGCATTCCTGAAAAAGAGCGCCTTGCCGCTTGGCAAGAATGATGAAGATTATGAAATCCCGAGCGCTGAAATCTTGGGTGATCGTGTACAGCAAGCGCTTGAGCTGATTGCTAGAGTGCGAGCAAATTGGTCTGTGTGGCTTAAGGAGATGGATACCTACTTCCCAGGCTTGCAGAATTACAGCCTACGCGCTTCCTGGAAGACAGAAGTTCGTGCTGAGCTCAGAATTATTTTTGGCGGCTTAGCATTTGAGCCTATCCTCAATGAGCTAGAGGCTATTCATAAAAATATTTTGCGTAAGCGGGTGTTCGTAGCGCTGCATATGCATGCCGGTGACGGTAATGTGCATACCAATATTCCAGTGAATTCGGATGACTATGAGATGTTGCAAGATGCGCATCGCGCTGTCGATCGGATTATGAAATTGGCTCGCTCATTAGATGGTGTGATTTCTGGTGAGCATGGCATTGGTATTACGAAGCTGGAGTACTTGACTGAGGAAGAGCTTAAGGATTTCCGCGCCTACAAGAAGCGTGTAGACCCTGAAGGTCGCTTTAACAAAGGCAAGTTAATGCCGCATGCTGATCTCAGCATTGCCTACACTCCGAGTTTTGGTTTGATGGGTCATGAGTCCATCATCATGCAGCAGAGTGATATTGGCGCGATTGCTGATAGCGTGAAAGATTGTTTACGTTGCGGTAAGTGCAAACCAGTGTGTTCCACACATGTGCCGCGCGCTAATTTGCTGTACAGCCCGCGCGACAAAATCTTGGCAACTTCTTTATTGATCGAAGCTTTCTTATATGAAGAGCAAACGCGTCGTGGCGTATCGATTCGTCATTGGGAAATGTTTGATGACGTTGCTGCGCATTGCACCGTTTGCCATAAGTGTTTAACGCCATGCCCAGTCAAGATTGACTTTGGCGACGTAACCATGAATATGCGTAACTTGTTGCGCAAGATGGGTCAGCAGCGTTTCAATCCTGGAACGGCAGCATCCATGCTCTTCCTGAATGCTACCGATCCAGACACAATCAAGTTGGCTCGTAAGACCATGATTGGTTGGGGTTATAAGCTCCAGCGTTTGGGTAACGATGTTTTCCGTAAATTGGCGCGCAAGCAAACTGCGCATCCTCCAGCGACGGTCACAAAGCCTAATATAAAAGAGCAGGTCATTTTCTTTGTAAATAAGAAGATGCCTGGCAACTTGCCCAAGAAAACGGCTCGCGCACTCCTGGATATTGAAGATGCGAACTACGTTCCTATTATTCGTGATCCAAAAACAACTTCTGCAGATACAGAGGCCGTGTTTTATTTCCCGGGTTGTGGTTCGGAGCGTTTGTTCTCACAGGTAGGCTTAGCTACACAGGCAATGTTGTGGAATGTCGGCGTGCAGACTGTATTGCCTCCGGGTTACCTCTGTTGCGGTTATCCACAGCGCGGCAATGGCGACTTTGATAAAGCAGAAAAGATGATTACGGACAATCGCGTTCTTTTCCATCGCGTAGCCAATACCCTAAATTACTTGGATATCAAGACCGTCGTAGTCTCTTGCGGCACTTGTTATGACCAGTTGGCGGGTTATCAGTTTGAACAAATCTTCCCGGGTTGCCGCATTATTGATATCCATGAATACTTGCTTGAAAAGGGTGTCAAACTTTCAAATGTGACTGGCGTGAAGTATATGTATCACGATCCATGTCACTCACCAATGAAATTGCAAGATCCATTAAAGACGGTAAATGAGTTGATTCAGCAAGAAGACGGTAAAGCGATTCAGAAGAATGATCGTTGCTGTGGTGAGTCCGGAACTCTTGCGGTGACAAGACCTGATATCTCAACTCAAGTGCGCTTCCGTAAGCAGATTGAAATGGAGAAGGGCGCTAATGAATTGCGCAAAGATGATTTCACTGGTGATGTCAAAGTACTTACCAGTTGCCCATCTTGCCTGCAAGGCCTCACTCGCTTTGATGCGGATAGCGATACAACGGCTGACTATATCGTCGTTGAAATGGCGCAAAAATTATTAGGCCCTGATTGGATGCAAGATTATGTTTCCAAGGCAAACCAAGGTGGTATCGAGAGGGTATTGGTTTAATGATTCCAACTAATGTTGTTGTGCATCAACAATCAAAAGTACTAGAACTCAGCTATGAGAATGGCAATACTTATCGCCTTCCATTTGAGTTTTTAAGAGTGGTGTCTCCTTCAGCTGAAGTGCAGGGCCATGGCCCAGGGCAAGAAACTTTGCAAACTGGTAAGCGTGAGGTGCTCATTGCCAATATTGAGCCGGTAGGCCATTACGCACTCAAACCTTCTTTTTCAGATGGGCATGATTCCGGTTTGTATTCTTGGGACTACTTGCAATTTTTATGCGAGAACCACGAAGCTCTTTGGAAAGAGCACTTGGATAAATTAGCTGCTGCTGGTCTGGATCGCGACACTCCAATGAGTGTTGCTGGTGGTAAGTCTTGCGGTAGTCATTGAGCATTTAAATAAATAGAGCGAAGAATATGAGTAAGACTCACTTTGGATACCAAAGCGTTGATGAAGCTGAAAAAGCGGGCAAGGTCGCAGAGGTATTTCATTCTGTAGCTAGCAAATATGATGTTATGAATGACTTGATGTCATTTGGCCTTCATCGCTTATGGAAGAAGGTCACGATTGCTCGTGCGCAAGTTCGTCCTGGGCAAAAGGTATTAGATATCGCTGGTGGTACCGGTGACTTAGCCGCCGCCTTTGCGCGTGCAGCAGCTTGGGGGCATAACCCGGAAGCTCAAGTATGGTTAAGCGACATTAACGCTTCTATGTTGGGTGTTGGTCGCGATCGTCTTTTAGATAAAGGTTTGGCTTTGCCTTGCGTTCAGTTTGACGCAGAGAAAATCCCTTTTCCAACCGCTCACTTTGATGTGGTTACGGTAGCTTTTGGCCTGCGCAATATGACTCATAAAGATATTGCTTTAAAAGAGATGTTGCGCGTCATTAAGCCAGGTGGCCGAGTATTGGTGCTGGAGTTCTCCAAGCCAGATGCTTTTTTGCAGCCGGTTTATGACACTTATTCGTTCAAGGTATTGCCCTGGTTGGGTGAAAAAATTGCCCAGGATTCTGAGAGCTATCGTTATTTAGCTGAATCCATTCGTATGCATCCTGACGCTGAAGCCCTTAAAGACATCATGCTAGGGGTCGGTTTTGATGAGGTTGATACCCATAGGATGACTGGGGGTATCGTTGCGCTGCATATTGGTATTAAATACTAGTGAATTTGTAGTTTTTAGCAGTCAAGAATTAAAGTAGTTTTATAGGGGATAAAAAATATGAACAAGCATTTTTTCAAGGCAGTTCTATTAAGCATCAGCTTAATATTTGCTACCGTTGGTCATGCTGATGCTGCCCGCTTAGGTGGCGGAAGAAGTATTGGTAAGGCGCCAAGTGCACCAATGCAAAAGCAAGCCGCTCCTGTGCAAAAACCAGCTCAACAAGCTCAACCAGCGACACCGGCTGCAGCTCCTCAGGCCCCGGCACCAAGCCGCTTTGGCGGGATGGGTGGCATCTTGGGAGGTCTTGCTGCTGGACTTGGTATTGGATACCTTTTATCTCACTTTGGCTTGGGTGAGGCCGCATCTTCATTAATTACTGGATTGTTGATTGCCGTTTTAGCAGGCTTTGTCATCATGTTCGTAATGAGAAGATTGATGCCGGCTTTATCCGGTGCTAATAAGGGCCCTCAGGTCACATCGCAAGGAATGCAGCGTGCCAATCTGGATCAAACGCCTAGGCAGGAGCCTGCATTTACGCCAGCTGCAAATGCATTTGGTGGTGTTGCAGCTGAGCCTGCGCCATTCCAATCCACTTTGCCGCCAGGATTTGATGAATACGCATTTTTAGATAATGCGAAGCAATATTTTTCAGGCCTACAAAAGGCGTGGGATCAGGGTGACCTTGCTGCCTTGCGTGAGTACACCACTCCAGAGATGTTCGCCACAATTGAGCAGGATCTTGCGGGTCGTGCTGATAGCGCCAATCAAACCGATGTCGTTACGCTCAATGCGCAACTCATCGGAATTGAGACAACCGACAGTACTTATTACTGTAGCGTGCAGTTCACGGGCATGATTCGTGAGCAAGTAGGTGCACAGGCGAATAATTTTTCTGAAATTTGGAATTTAAGTAAGCCAGTAAACGGCCCTGGAGGCTGGGTACTAGCGGGTATTTCTCAGTTGGTTTAAGCTTGAGGTACTTTCCATTGAAAGCCCGCACTTGTGCGGGTTTTTTACACTTATGACCACCGCTTCTCCCGCTACCCACCATATCGCAGCTTCTGCCGCTTGCCGAGGGATCAATCATGTCCTGAAGGCTGAGCCATGGGCTATGGCAGAGTTAGCCCGTCATGCCGGCAAAGTGATTTTGCTGAGCCTGCCAATTGGCAAGCTCTGTTTTGAATTGACACCCGAGGGCTCATTAGCCTCTTTATCAAATATTGATAACCCCTCTCTAGAATTAGAGGTTTCTCCCGAGGCGTTGAGTGCTTTGGCTAGTGGACCTGGTAATTTGCGAGAGCAGGCAATGAAGTCGGCCAAGATTACTGGTGACGCTGACTTAGCCCAACTATTGGGCCGCTTAGCAGGTCAGATTCGGTGGGAGTATGAAGAGGATTTGGCTCGTTTCATCGGAGACGCTCCCGCCAACTTTGCTGTTCGTCAAGGTAAGAAATTCATTTCTGCTGGGAAGTCCGCTGCGACTGATCTACTTGAAAATGTAGTGGAGTACGTCAGCGAAGAAAGAAAAGTACTTTTGAATAAACGAGATTTTATGATTCGCAAAAATGAGTTAAACGCATTGCGTGATGCGGTTGATCGAGTAGAAAAGCGCATCCAACTTTTAGAGCGAAAAGGTTAATTCATTGTGCGTCGTTTAGCTCGTCTTTCTTTCATTTTCTTCACTGCATGGCGTTATGGCTTATTGCCATTGCTACGCGATATTCTGAAGCCCGGTATTCGTCGTGGTCTATTAACTATTCTTTGTTGGACTTCTCCAGGCCAGTCTCTGCCCAGAGGTGAGCGCATTCGTTTAACTTTAGAAGCGCTAGGTCCAATCTTCGTGAAGTTTGGACAGGTGCTTTCTACTCGACGTGATTTATTGCCGGAAGATATTGCTAATGAGTTGGCGAAGTTGCAAGATCAAGTCCCACCATTTTCTAATGCTGAATCTTGTCGCTTAATTGAACAGGCGCTTGGTCAATCTATCGAAGAAGTATTTATTAGTTTTGATGCAACCCCCGTGGCTAGTGCCTCTGTAGCCCAAGTGCACTTTGGCATATTGCGCGGCACCGAGAAGCATCCAGAGTGGGAAGGTCGTGCAGTAGCGGTTAAAGTTCTACGCCCAGGCATTTTGCCAATCATTGATGGCGATCTTGCTTTGCTCTATGACTTAGCAAAAATCATCGAGAGACTTTCTGAGGATGGTCGTCGCCTAAAGCCACGCGAGAATGTTGCAGAGTTTGATACCTATTTGCATGATGAATTAGATCTCATGCGTGAGGCGGCAAATGCAAGTCAATTGCGTCGCTATTTTGTTGACTCTAAAAAGTTAATGATTCCTGAGATGTATTGGGATTTATGTCACACCAATGTCATCGTGATGGAAAAAATGGATGGCATTTCGATTGGACGAACAGCAGAGTTGCGCGCTGCTGGTGTTGACTTTAAAAAGCTTGCCGCTGATGGCGTAGAAATATTTTTCACGCAAGTATTTGAGCATGGCTTCTTTCATGCCGACATGCACCCTGGCAACATCATGATCAGTCTTGAGCCAGAAACATTTGGTCGATTTATTTCTTTGGATTTTGGGATTGTTGGCGCGCTGAGTCAGTCTGACAAAAGTTATCTGGCATTAAATTTCTTAGCCTTCTTTAATCGCGATTACCGTCGTGTTGCGGAATTACATATTGAATCTGGCTGGGTTCCTGCCAATACACGCGTTGAAGAACTTGAAGGTGCAATACGCTCCGTTTGCGAACCTTACTTTGATCGTCCTCTAAAGGAAATCTCCTTGGGTATTGTGCTGATGCGTTTATTCCAGACCTCTCGCCGTTTCAAGGTGGAAATTCAGCCGCAGCTAACTTTGCTCCAGAAGACTTTGCTAAATGTCGAAGGTCTTGCTCGCCAGCTTGATCCAGATATGGATCTTTGGAAGACTGCTAAGCCAATTTTGGAAAAATGGGTCAGTCAGCAGTTGGGTTGGCGGGCTTTGGTGGATGGCATTAAGGCCGAGGCGCCTAGTTGGGCCCAAATTTTGCCAACCTTGCCACGCCTGATTGCCGAAAGTTTGGCGCAAGCGCGAATCCCTCGAAAGGATCAAAACACTGAATTAGAGGTCTTAAAAGGCCTTTTATTGCAGGAAAGACGTACTCATCGCCTCTTGGTAGGTGCTTTGCTGTTTGCGGGCGGCTTTTTGGCTGGGATTCTGATAATCGGTCTTGGTCTTTACTAGACTGTCCCCAGTCGTCGCTTAAACCGCTAAAATGCCAGGTTAGGCAAGGCGTAAGCATAGGCAAATGAAAAAATACTTTATTGCAGGCATTTTGGTGTGGGCACCGATGTCAATCACCATTTGGGTGATTGCATGGGGTCTAGGCCTGCTCGACGGTGTTTTTGGCTCCGTAATGCATGCCATTATTGCTGTATTCCCCAGTCAGTTTGCCGCCGATCTTCAGCATTTCCGTGAGTTGCCGGGTGTTGGTATTTTGATTGTTGTTTCAGTCATTATGGCTACCGGCTTGATTGCGATTAGTTTTGCTGGTCAGTGGTGGATCAAGATGTGGAATAAGCAGATGAATCGCATTCCAATTGTGCGATCGATCTATTCCAGCGTTCAGCAAGTGTCATCCACTTTGTTTTCTGGCAGTGGCCAAGCTTTTAGCAAAGCATTATTAATTCGTTATCCGCATGCAGATTCTTGGGCGATTGCGTTCCAGACTGGTATGCCAGCAAAAGAAGTTGCTGCTAAGTTGGGCGAGGACTACGTCAATGTATTTCTGCCAACGACACCAAACCCAACCTCCGGATTTTTTATGATCGTCCCACGTGCGCACACCATTGAATTAGAGATGAGTGTCGAAGAGGCGCTCAAACATATTGTTTCAATGGGATCCGTCCCCCCCACCAGTTCAACTGGTTTGACCGCTATTGGGTCAAACCATCATCTTTGATTTATAGGAAATTGTTATGTCGATGCGAAGCCATACCTGCGGTCAGGTAACTGAATCACTCATTGGTCAAGAAATTACTCTCTCAGGTTGGGTGAATCGTCGCCGTGACCATGGTGGTGTGATCTTTATTGACTTGCGTGATCACCAAGGTTTTGTTCAGGTAGTTTGCGACCCAGATCGCCCGGAGATGTTTGCATTGGCTGAGCAGGTTCGTAATGAGTTCTGCATTCAGATCAAAGGCTTGGTACGTGCACGTCCTGCCGGCACTGAGAACAATGATTTAGTGAGCGGAAAGATTGAAGTGCTTTGCCATAGCTTGGTCATTCTCAATGCATCTATTACTCCTCCATTCCAATTGGAAGATGAGAATTTATCTGAGACCACTCGCTTAACTCATCGCGTGCTCGATTTGCGTCGCCCGCAAATGCAAAAGAATTTACGTCTGCGTTACAACGTTGCCATGGAATGCCGTCGCTACTTAGATGCCGCTGGTTTTATTGATATTGAAACGCCGATGTTGACGAAGAGCACTCCTGAAGGTGCGCGCGACTATTTAGTTCCTTCACGCGTTCATGATGGCCAGTTCTTTGCGCTGCCACAGTCTCCTCAGTTGTTCAAGCAGTTGTTGATGGTGGCTGGCTTTGATCGCTACTACCAGATTACAAAGTGTTTCCGCGACGAAGATTTGCGTGCTGACCGTCAGCCTGAATTTACTCAGATCGACTGTGAAACAGCCTTCTTAGACGAATTAGAAATCCGTGAGTTATTTGAAAACATGATCCGTCATATTTTCAAAACCACCATGAATGTTGAGTTGCCTAATCCATTCCCAACCATGCCTTACTCAGAAGGTATGGCGCGCTTCGGTTCAGATAAGCCAGATCTGCGTGTGAATTTTGAGTTCACAGAATTGACTGACTTGATGAAAGATGTGGATTTCAAGGTGTTCTCTGGCGCAGCAAATCAAGAGGGTGGGCGCGTAGTTGGCTTGTGCGTACCCGGCGGTGCTGAAATTAGCCGTAGTGAAATTGATGACTACACACAATTTGTAGCAATCTATGGGGCTAAAGGTTTGGCATGGATCAAGGTGAACTCTGTTGCTGAAGGTCGCAATGGTTTGCAGTCTCCAATCGTGAAGAACTTGCATGATGCTGCGATTGAAGGCATCTTGAAGCGCACTGGTGCTAAAGATGGCGACATTATTTTCTTCGGTGCAGATAAAGAAAAAGTAGTTAATGATGCTATCGGTGGATTACGTTTGAAGATTGGTCATTCAGCTTGGGGTAAAGAGCATGGCCTATCTACTGAAGGCTGGAAACCATTGTGGGTAGTTGATTTCCCAATGTTTGAATATGATGAAGACAATGCCCGTTGGGTTGCATGTCACCATCCATTCACAAGCCCTAAGGATGAGCACATGCAGTACCTCGAATCAAATCCCGGTAAGTGCTTAGCTAAAGCCTATGACATGGTTTTGAACGGCAGTGAGATTGGTGGCGGATCAGTCCGTATTCACCAAGAGGTAGTTCAGAGTCAGGTATTCCGTGCATTGAAGATTGGTGCCGAAGAAGCGCAAGCCAAGTTTGGATTCTTGTTAGATGCCTTGCAATATGGTGCGCCTCCCCATGGTGGTATTGCGTTTGGTCTGGATCGTATCGTCACGATGATGACTGGTGCCGAATCTATTCGTGATGTGATTGCCTTCCCTAAGACGCAACGAGCACAGTGCTTATTGACACAAGCTCCTAGCCCAGTGGATGAGCGTCAGCTAAAAGAATTGCATATTCGTTTGCGCCAAGCTGCTCCAGCTGCTTAAGCAGGAAAGTCTTAAAGTATCTTGAAAATCCCCATTTCGGTTTTAGTAGTTATTTACAAATCGAATGGGGAGGTCTTGCTGATAGAGCGGGCCGATAAAGCTAATTTCTGGCAATCTGTGACTGGTAGTGTCGATTCTCTCGATGAGGATCTCCGGATTGCTGCCGAACGCGAAGTCCTTGAAGAGACGGGAATTGATGTTGATGCTCTTCCGGTAGGTTCCTTGCAAGATATGCATCATCAGATCGAGTATGAGATCTATCCGCAGTGGCGTCACCGCTACGCTCCTGGGGTTACTAGAAATACTGAGCATTGGTTTTCATTGTTAGTGCCAGACGACACCCAAGTGCATCTGGCTCCTAGAGAGCACGTAGCCTATCAGTGGCTGGCTTTTACAGATGCTGCTAGCAAATGTTTTTCACGCAGTAATGGTGAAGCAATTTTGCAGCTATTCTCTGCGCGCTAGAGTGGAAGTGACTAAGATAGAGTGATGAGACATTCATCAGGGCATCACCATTCAGCAGGAAATCCAAAGCCATCATCGGGAAACGACTGGAAAGTCATTCGTGATTTACTTCCCTATTTATTGGAATACAAATTTAGAGTTGCAATTGCGCTGACTTGTTTAGTAGCGGCTAAGGTTACCAACCTTGGTATCCCAATTTTGATGAAGCAATTGATTGATGCTCTCAATATCAAAGCTGATTCTCCTCAAGCATTGTTGGTGGTCCCGGCCGGATTGATATTGGCCTATGGACTCTTAAGAATCTCTGCCTCCTTATTTACCGAGTTGCGCGAATCTCTCTTTGCGCGTGTCACTCAAAATGCAGTACGCAAAGTAGCTCTTCAAGTCTTTGAGCACTTACATTCCTTAGCGCTCAGCTTCCATTTGGCTCGTCAGACTGGTGGAGTCAGTCGAGATATTGAGCGGGGTACTCGCGGTATTCAGTCTCTGATTTCTTATTCTCTTTACAGCATTCTGCCGACCTTGATTGAGTTTTGCTTGGTGCTCGGTTACTTTGCGTACGCATACGATATTTGGTTTGCTGCAATTACGTTGGTTGCCTTAGTGCTTTATATCGGCTTCACGGTTGTGGTGACAGAATGGCGCACCCATTTCCGTCGCACTATGAATGACATGGATTCCAAGGCCAATCAGAAGGCGATTGATTCCCTCTTAAATTTTGAGACCGTAAAGTATTTTGGTAACGAGGCTTTTGAAGCGAGTCGATATGATCAGAATTTAGTGCGCTATCAAGCTGCCGCTGTCAAATCTCAAAAATCTTTAGCAGTGTTGAATTTTGGACAGCAGACCATCATTGCGGTCGGCTTGGTTCTCATACTTTGGCGTGCGACCTTAGGCGTGATCGATGGTTCTATGACCTTGGGTGATTTGGTGTTGGTGAATACCTTAATGATTCAGTTATACATTCCATTGAATTTCTTAGGGGTGATCTATCGTGAGATCAAGCAAGCGTTGACTGATATGGATCGCATGTTCTCCCTTCTCAATACGGAGAAAGAGATTGCAGATGCACCCAATGCCCAGTCTTTGCGCATTGCAAATCAGGGCCGTGGCCCAGATGTTCGTTTTGAGAACGTCTCCTTTCATTACGATGCCAAGCGTGAAATTCTCAAAGATGTGAGTTTTAACATTCCAGCAGGAACGATTACAGCAGTCGTAGGGCAGAGTGGTGCTGGTAAGAGTACCTTGGCTCGCTTACTGTTTCGTTTTTATGACGTTCAGTCAGGCAAGATTCTGATTGATGATCAAAATATTGTGGATGTTACTCAATCGAGCTTGCGCAAGGCGATTGGTATCGTTCCACAAGATACCGTTTTATTTAATGACACGATTGGTTACAACATTGCTTATGGCAATCCCAATGCGTCGATTGAAGAGGTCCATGAGGCTGCAAGAGCTGCGCAGATCGATCGTTTTATTAAACATCTTCCCGATGGCTATGACACTCAAGTGGGAGAGCGTGGCCTGAAGTTATCAGGTGGCGAGAAACAGCGTGTTGCGATTGCCCGCACTTTGCTTAAAAAACCGGCGATGCTCATTTTTGATGAGGCAACATCGGCCCTAGATTCCAAGACGGAGAGAGCATTTCAGGAAGAGCTGCTTGGCTTGGCTAAGAATCGCACGACTTTAATCATCGCTCATAGGCTTTCTACGATTGTTCATGCTGATCAAATATTGGTTATGGATCATGGCCAGATTGTGGAGCGTGGAACGCATGCTGAGCTTTTGGCTGCTAATGGACGATATGCTGAGATGTGGCAAATGCAAGAGCGCACTGCTCTTGATTAGAATATCTGCATGAGCCAGCAAGAAACTATTCTCAAAAATGCCTTTGCAGCTGCTTTAGCGGTTGCCGACCCCAAGAAAATCGTCCCAGAATATCTTGCCAAGATCTTTCCTCTAGGCTCAGAGCCCAAAGGAAGATGTTTGGTAGTTGGTGCAGGTAAGGCAAGTGCATCTATGGCAACGGCTCTAGAGTCTCATGCGAAAAATCATTGGCCCAATTCAATTCTTGAGGGCGTCGTGTTGACCAGATACGGGCATCACTCTCCAACTAGCCATATCCAAATTATTGAAGCGGGGCATCCTGTGCCTGATCAGGCCGGTATGGATGGCGCTAAAGAAATTTACCGCTTAGTAAGTGAGTTGAATCAAGGCGATATTCTGATTGCCCTGATCTCTGGCGGCGGCTCTAGCCTGCTCACTTTGCCACAAGCCGGCATCAGCATCGAAGATATGCGCAAGACTACTGAAGCGCTATTGCGTTCTGGCGCGCCGATTGAGGAGATGAATGTTGTTCGCAAACACTTGTCAGCGATTCAGGGTGGAAATTTGGCAAGATTAGCAATTGCGCGGGGCGCTCGAGTTGAGGCTTTGCTAATTTCTGATGTCACAGGAGATGCGCCTGCTGATATTGCCAGCGGTCCTTGCGCACCAGATTACTCAAGTTATCAAGATGCTATCAATATTCTGAATAAGCATCACTTGGGCTCTGACTCTATTCCGCGATCTGTTTTATCTCACTTACAGCGTGGTGTTGCTGGCGAAGTTCCAGAGACCTTAAAAGAGGCGGACCTGCAAAACAGTGCAGTAAGTAATCATGTAATTGCAACCGCTTATAAGAGTCTTGAGGCGGCAGCAGATTATGTTCGTACACAAGGTTACGAGCCTGTCATTTTGGGAGACACGATTACTGGTGAGGCACAGGATGTGGGTGTAGAGCAAGCCGCCTTAGCACGTCAGCATTCACTCTCTAGTGGTGATAAGTCTGTAGCCCTTATCTCAGGTGGCGAGTGTACCGTTACCATTCCTGATGGAATAAAAGGTCGCGGTGGGCGCTGTAGCGAATATTTACTTTCACTATTTGCGGCATCTACCGATACCCCTAATATTTGTGCTCTGGCTGCGGATACCGATGGTATCGACGGCAGTGAGAAGAATGCAGGTGCGTGGTTTACCCCCGAGATTCGCCAAGCTGCTAATAAGCAAGACTTGATCTCTTCACGGTATCTGGATCAGCACGATTGCTATGGTTTTTTTGCGCAATTAGATGCTTTGGTGGAAACTGGCCCTACACTGACGAATGTGAATGATTTCCGCATCATCTTGCTAGATAAATAATTATGATTAATACCTCAACCCAAATTGAACTGATTCAGCCAGATGATTGGCATTTGCATATTCGTGATGGTGAAGTCATGAAAGATGTATTAGCAGATACTGCGCGCCAGTTTGCGCGTGCCATCATCATGCCGAACTTGAAGCCACCAGTAACTACGGTTGATTTAGCAAATGCCTATCGCACTCGGATTGAGGCTGGTCTTCAATCATTGGGTGTGACTAGCTTTACCCCCTTGATGACTTTATATCTCACGGATAACACTTCTGCAGATGAAGTGCGCAAAGCAAAAGCTGCTGGTATTGTTGGATTTAAGTTGTATCCTGCTGGAGCGACAACGAATAGTGATGCTGGTGTTAGCGATATCAAGCGTTGTTATGCTGCGCTCGAAGCGATGCAAGCCGTCGGTATGCCTTTGCTGGTCCATGGTGAAGTGACTAGTGCTGAGATTGATATCTTTGATCGCGAGGCAGTATTCATTGATCATGTGCTCGAACCTTTGCGCAAAGATTTTCCTGAGCTCAAGATCGTGTTTGAACACATCACCACCAAGCAGGCTGCGCACTATGTGCGTGATGCACAAACTGCGGGTAAAAATAGCTTAGCTGCCACTATCACTCCACAACACTTATTGATGAATCGCAATGCGATTTTTGCTGGAGGTATTCGTCCGCACAATTATTGCTTGCCAGTACTCAAGCGTGAAGAGCATCGCGTTGCCTTGCTTGAAGCCGCAACGAGTGGCAGCCCTAGATTTTTCTTGGGCACTGATAGTGCGCCACATGCCAAGGGTGCCAAAGAGGCTGCTTGTGGTTGTGCCGGTTGTTACAGTGCTTTCAATGCCTTGGGTTTATATGCTGAGGCATTTGAGAGTGTTGGCAAGTTAGATAAGCTTGAGGGCTTCGCCAGTTTCTTTGGGCCTGACTTTTATTCGCTACCTCGCAATAGCAAGAAAATTACTTTGGTGAAGCAGGCGCAAAGCATTCCAGCAGAACTTCCTTTGGGTGATGCCACGATTGTGCCGCTGCGCGCTGGCGAGACTATCGCCTGGACTTTGGCTTGAGCCAATCTTTATTCCCATATTGCGTTTTTAAGATTAATTTCTGCGACTGCGTTAGACTGCATGCGCAGAGTCAATTGGGCAATCGCCGCCTCTTTATTGAGGGGGAGGAAAGTCCGGACTCCATAGGGAAGGGTGATGGCTAACGGCCATCCACGGTGACGTGAGGAATAGGGCCACAGAGACGAGCGTATTTAGTTACGGTGAAACGCGGTAACCTCCACCTGGAGCAATCCCAAGTAAGCAGGCGATGAGGCGTCCCGCTGAGTCTGCGGGTAGGGAGCTTGAGCCGTCAGGTAACTGCCGGCCTAGAGGAATGATTGCCCCTAGATGCAAATCTAGGCGACAGAATCCGGCTTATCGATTGACTCTGCACTTTCCAAATACTTATTCGTCGTTCTGGATTTCAATGGAATAGGTGAGTTCTGCTGTTTTGGCGAGCATGGTTGTCGCTGAGCAGTATTTTTCGTGAGAGAGCTTCACTGCACGTTCAACCTTGGCTAAATCCAGGTTTTTGCCTTTAACCGTGAAATGCAGATTAATTTTTGTAAATACCTTGGGTTCAGTCTCTGCTCGCTCAGCTGTTAACTGGACATCGCAGCCGCTAATCTCTTGACGGGCGCGTTGTAGGATGAGAACCACATCAAAGGCAGAGCAGCCGCCAGTTCCTGCCAAAATCAGCTCCATAGGCCTTGGGGCGCTATTTTTACCTCCAGCTTCAGGTGGTCCATCCATAGTAACTTGGTGACCGCTACCGGTTTCTGCTGAAAAGGCCATTCCGCCATTACCCAACCAAGTTACTCGACATTCCATGCTAGTGACCCCTAAATTTGAAAATTAATCAATATTATCAATAGTTTACCAATAACAGCGGACTTCAGTTGCTGGCCCAATTTTGCAAAAAAGCATCAAAAACTTGATTTTGGTCAATTTTCTTGCGTCGCACCATCTATCTTGTGTAGAATAACCATATTGGTAGTCAGTCTTATACAAGACTGCGACTTACCTCCCAGTGTCTCCTCCACTTAAAACATAGGTGGATTCCAACCCAGGACTCGTTCCTGGGTTTTTTTTAGGTTACAATTCAAGGCTTTACTGGATTACCGAGCCGGTCAGCGGTAATTTGTTTTACCAGTTAAATTGCAGAATCTGCGAGCTTGCAAACATAAGCAGGGCCAAGGTGGACGTAATTTGGTTGGGGTAATTTTTTTTGACCATAACAATTTGAGAAATCATGAAAACTTTTTCTGCAAAATCCCATGAGGTAGTGCATGAATGGTTCGTGATTGACGCTACGGACAAAGTCCTCGGTCGTGTCGCCAGTGAAGTGGCACTCCGTCTACGCGGCAAGCACAAGCCTGAATACACCCCACACGTTGATACCGGCGACTTCATTGTTGTCATCAACTCTTCTAAGCTGCGTGTCACAGGCACAAAAGGCTTGAACAAAATTTATTACCGTCACAGCGGATACCCAGGTGGTATTAGCTCGACTAACTTCGACAAGATGCAAGATCGTTTCCCAGGTCGCGCTTTGGAGAAGGCTGTGAAGGGTATGTTGCCAAAAGGCCCACTAGGCTATGCCATGATCAAGAAATTGAAAGTCTACGGCGACGCCAATCATCCGCATGCGGCTCAACAGCCAAAAGCGTTAGAGATTTAAGGAAACCAAATGGCTATTAATTACGGAAATTGGAATTACGGTACAGGTCGTCGCAAGAGCTCTGTAGCACGTGTATTCATTAAATCTGGCAAAGGTGAGATTATCGTTAACGGTAAACCTATCGATGCTTACTTTGCTCGCGAAACATCACGCATGATCGCTCGTCAGCCTTTGGCTCTCACAGCCCACCTAACAACCTTTGATATCAAAGTAAACGTTAGTGGTGGCGGTGAAACTGGCCAAGCTGGTGCAGTTCGTCACGGTGTTACTCGTGCATTGATCGACTACGACAACGCATTGAAGCCAACTCTGTCTAAAGCAGGTTTGGTAACTCGCGATGCTCGTGAAGTTGAGCGTAAAAAAGTTGGTCTGCATGGCGCGCGTCGTCGTAAGCAGTTCAGCAAGCGCTAATTCTTTCAGTCGCTTAAGTTTTATCGAAAGGGTCGCGCAAGCGGCCCTTTTTGTTTCTACAATCTAGGTATTAAAGAAATAAAATTCATCAGTCAGTATTTTGGAGAATGGCATGATTAAAGTTGGCATCGTAGGTGGCACTGGATATACCGGAGTGGAATTGTTGCGTCTATTGGCTCAGCATCCTGAGGTAAAAATTCAGGCAATTACTTCTCGGACAGAAGCTGGCATGCCAGTGGCTGAGATGTTTCCATCTTTACGTGGCCGCATTGATCTGAAATTCACGACACCGGATGAAGCCAAGTTAAATGAATGCGACGTGGTGTTCTTTGCAACACCACATGGCGTAGCAATGGCGCAAGCCAAAGAGTTACTTGCTAACAATGTGAAGATTTTGGATCTCGCTGCTGATTTCCGTTTGAAAGACGTTAAAGAATTTGCTAAGTGGTATGGCATGGAGCATGGCTGCCCAGAAATTTTGGCTGAAGCAGTTTATGGTTTGGCAGAAATTAATCGTGAAGAAATTAAAAAAGCACGCGTAGTAGGTTTAGCTGGTTGCTACCCAACTTCTGTGCAGCTTGGGCTTGCCCCATTGCTTTCACCAAAGTCTACTGGTGGCAAGCAACTGATTGATGGCACGCATATTATTTCTGACTCAAAGTCAGGTACATCTGGTGCTGGACGTAAAGCAGAGATTGGAACCTTGCTGTCAGAGTCTAGCGATAACTTCAAAGCCTACGGTGTTAAAGGTCATCGCCATCTTCCTGAAATCGTCCAAGGCTTGAAAGCGATCGCTGGTCACGATCAGATTGGTTTAACATTTGTGCCGCACTTGACGCCAATGATTAGAGGGATCCATTCAACCTTGTATGTTCGCTTAACTGAAGCTGGCATGAAAGTGGATTTCCAAAAGCTGTATGAGGACTTCTACAAAGGAGAGCCTTTTGTAGATGTAATGCCGGCTGGCAGCCATCCAGAAACGCGCTCTGTGCGGGGGAGCAATGGATTGCGGATTGCAATCCATCGTCCTGGCGATGGTGATACTTTGGTTATTTTGGTGGTTGAGGATAACTTGGTGAAGGGTGCCTCAGGCCAGGGTGTTCAGTGTATGAACCTCATGTTTGGCTTACCTGAGACCACTGGATTAACCCAGATTGCTGTTTCACCATAATCAGGCGTGCTGGAAAGACCCTTCAGCACACTTGGAATTAAAAGCCTAAAATAGATTATTGCCTTTTGAATTAGGAGTAAATCATGACCCAACTAGCTACACAAGAAACTGCGCAACCAGCACAAGACTTAGCCGAACCACCAACTCCTTTGGTGTTTACGGATAGCGCTGCTGCAAAAGTGGCTGACTTGATTGCTGAGGAAGGCAATCCTGAATTAAAACTGCGTGTGTTTGTTCAAGGCGGCGGTTGCTCAGGATTTCAATACGGTTTCACATTTGATGATGCTGTGAATGAAGATGACACACTCTTTGAAAAGAACGGCGTTACTTTGTTGGTTGATTCAATGAGCTTCCAATACTTAGTTGGCGCTGAGATTGATTACAAAGAAGATATCAATGGTTCACAGTTCGTGATTAAGAATCCAAATGCCCAAACTACTTGTGGTTGCGGATCTTCTTTCTCTGCTTAAAGAGAGAAAGCAATTTAATTACGCAGGATAGCAAGCACCTAGAATTCTAGGACCCTTCGCTCCCGTAACGGCTGGCAAATTTGCTGGCCGTTTTTCTTTATGGGCCCAAGCAAGCCATGCGAACGCGAGGCCTTCTACGAGTTGTGGATCAATGCCAAGTGCATCGCTAGTCACAATCTCCAGTGATTTTTTGAATAGGGCTTCAGCTCTGGTTTTAAATAAATCCAGTAAGGCAATATTGCGCGCACCACCACCGCAGATAATCAGGGTCTGGGTTTGCGGGGCATAGCGCTCTAAAGCTTGCAAGGCTGAGTCCACAGTTAATTGCAATAGTGTGGCTTGTACATCTTCGGCGTTGATGTTGTCTGAGCCAATTTGCTTTTGCAACCACTCTAGATGAAAGTCATCACGCCCTGTGCTCTTTGGTGGCGCTTTTGCGAAAAATGCATCACCCATCATTCTTGATAATAGCGCTTGATTGACTTTACCTTGTGATGCCCAAGTACCGTTCTCATCAAAGGCATGACCTTGCTGATCTGCAATCCAAGCATCCATCAGCATATTGCCGGGCCCGCAATCAAATCCTTTTACTTCACCATCTTTGGGTAATAGGGTCAGGTTAGCAATACCGCCAAGGTTGAGTACAGCGATGTTTTTATCTGTAGAAAACTGTTGCGCATGAAAGGCCGGTACTAGAGGTGCGCCATGACCACCAGCAGCAAGGTCACGACTTCTAAAGTCTGCGATGACATCAATCCCAGTCAACTCTGCAAGAAGTGCTGGATTGAGAGTTTGATGGGTATAGGCAAGGTGATGAGCAAGATCAGCTTGGTGACGAATAGTCTGGCCGTGAGCGCCAATCGCGCTGATATCTGTTGCAGAAAGCTTAGCCTGAGTAAGTAATTGCTTGACCGCATCCGCATAGGCTGCGGCTAAGGAGTTGCCAGCTTGGTTTTCCCGGTGAATCTCGTTTGGCCCAGGGGTCTGGAGGTCCAGTAAGGCTTTACGTAATTCGGGGCTAAAGGCGATGCTTACGGAGTCTAGAAGGCATGCCTCCCCTGAGGCTTCAATTTTTGCCAGCACGGCATCTATCCCATCTAGGCTAGTGCCAGACATCAGGCCAATATAGAGAGATTGAGGCTTATTCATGCGGTATCAGGACTTTGTTCTCAGGAATGCGACAATTATGCTTTAGCAATCTAAATACTAATTTAACCGAATCAGTTACCCAATTTCGCATGACGGCTAAACCAGAACAAAAATACCCGCTGACCCCTGAAGTTTTTGCAGCCCTTGAAGTAACTAAAAGGGGTTGTGATGAGTTATTGGTCGAGGCGGATTGGATTCAGAAGCTGGCTAAGAGCCAGGCGACAGGCACGCCTTTGCGTATTAAATTGGGTTTAGATCCAACTGCGCCTGATATTCACTTGGGCCATACGGTTGTTTTAAACAAGTTACGTCAACTGCAAGATTTGGGCCACACTGTCATTTTCTTGATTGGTGACTTCACCAGCATGATTGGCGATCCTTCTGGACGCAATGCAACACGTCCCCCACTGACTGCTGAAGAAATTGCCGTGAATGCACAGACTTATTATCGTCAAGCGAGCATGGTGCTTGATCCTGCTAAAACTGAAGTGCGCTACAACAGTGAGTGGTGCGATCCTCTAGGTGCCCGCGGCATGATTCAGTTGGCGGCACGGTATACCGTTGCGCAAATGTTAGAGCGAGATGACTTTACAAAGCGCTACCGTAGTGGCGTACCGATCTCTGTACATGAGTTCTTATATCCATTGATGCAGGGCTATGACTCTGTTGCCTTGAAGAGTGACCTAGAGCTCGGCGGTACGGATCAGAAATTTAATCTTTTAGTTGGGCGCGAGCTCCAACGTGAGTATGGCCAAGAGCCGCAATGTATTTTGACTATGCCTCTCCTTGTTGGTTTGGATGGCGTAGACAAGATGAGTAAGTCCAAAGGCAATTACATTGGCATCAGCGAGCCTGCTGGCGAGATGTTTGGCAAGCTCTTGAGCATCTCCGATGAATTAATGTGGGATTACTTCACCTTACTCTCATTCCGCCCGATGGCTGAAATTGATTTAATGAAACAAGAAGTGGCTGCCGGCAGAAATCCAAAAGATTGCAAAGTCCTGCTCGCACAAGAAATCGTCGCGCGTTTCCATTCACAAGCTGCTGCAGAAAAAGCATTAGAAGACTTTAATCATCGTGCAAAAGGCGGCATTCCAGATGACATCCCAGAGGTGAATCTCACTGGCGCCCCAATGGGAATTGCTGGTCTTCTGAAAGCTGCTGGTCTGGCGCCATCTACGTCTGAAGCAATGCGCAACATTGAGCAAAACGGTGTGAAGATTGATGGCGTAACCATTACTGATAAGCAATTGAAAGTTGAAGCTGGCGCTTATGTAGTGCAAGTTGGCAAACGTAAGTTCGCTAAGGTAACTCTGAATTAAGTCTTAGGACTCTATTGCGGAGTTGTTTGGTGGAGTAAGTCCAAAGTGCTCGTAAGCTAGCCTTGTAGCCATTCTTCCTCTGGAGGTTCTTTGTAGATAGCCTTGTTGAATCAGGTAAGGCTCTAAGACATCCTCAATGGTGTCACGCTCTTCACCAATCGCTGCAGCCAAGTTATCAATACCTACTGGGCCACCATCAAACTTATGCAAGATGGCTTCAAGTAGTTTTCTGTCCATCACATCAAAACCACTTGGGTCTACATCAAGCATCTTCAATGCTGCATCGGCCATGGCTTTAGTAATAGTGCCAGTGCCTTTAACTTCAGCATAGTCACGTACGCGACGTAATAGGCGATTGGCGATACGTGGAGTGCCTCTAGCACGCTTCGCAATCTCAATTGATCCCTCTGGGTCAATATCGGCCTTGAGTAGGCTGGCAGAGCGCGTAATGATTTTGGTGAGCTCTTCTGTGGTGTAGAACTCGAGTCTTGCCACAATGCCAAAGCGGTCACGTAGAGGATTGGTGAGCATGCCGGCACGAGTGGTTGCGCCAATCAAAGTAAATGGCTTGAGATCAATTTTGACGCTACGTGCTGCGGGACCTTCGCCAATCATGATGTCTAAGCTGTAGTCCTCTAGTGCTGGATACAGAATTTCTTCGACCACAGGAGAGAGGCGATGAATCTCATCAATAAAGAGCACATCGTTTGCTTCTAAATTGGTCAGTAAGGCAGCCAGGTCACCAGGTCTATCGAGAACGGGGCCGCTAGTTTGGCGCAAGTTCACACCAAGCTCTCTAGCAATGATGTGGGCTAAGGTAGTTTTGCCAAGACCGGGAGGACCAAACAAGAGAACGTGATCTAGAGCTTCTTGACGAGCACGAGTTGCAGTAATAAAGATTTCTAGTTGGGCGCGTGCCTTAGTTTGACCAACATACTCATCAAGTTGCTTTGGGCGCAGAGCTCTTTCGAAGACGGCTTCCGAGTTTCCGGCTGCACCGCTAACAATGCGGTCATTGCCTTCCGGTAAATCTTCAGGAATTGAGCTGAGGTCTTCTGTGTGGATTGCCATACTGCAAGTGTAGTGGTGTTTGGGTGACTAGTTATGAAGACTTTGAGAGGTACTTTAGGCCCATGCGGATGCCGTCTGAAACTGTGGTGTCAGGCGGTATTTGTTTGAGGGCAAGATGCGCTTCTTTTTCTGAATAACCCAGTGCCAAGAGGGCCTGCAATACTTCGCTGCTTGCTTCAATCGCCTGTGGTTTGCCACCCACAATTCCTAAATCTGGAGCCAACTTGCCTTTGAGTTCAAGGCAAAGGCGTTCAGCAGTCTTTTTGCCAATGCCAGGGACTTGAGTCAGACTTCCTGCTTCTTGCATAGCAATGGCTTGGGCCAATTCATTGACGCTCATGCCAGAAAGTACGGCAAGGGCAGTGCGTGAACCGACGCCACTAATCTTGATGAGCTGTCTAAATGCCTCACGCTCTGTTTCAGTGGCAAAGCCAAAGAGTTGTTGTGCATCTTCACGAACTTGGAAGTGCGTGAGAAGTGTAATTTTTTGATTGGTCTCTGGAAGTTGATACAAGGTGCTCATTGGCACATCGATCTCATAGCCAACGCCTTGGCAATCTACCAAGAGGCGAGGAGGGTGAACTGAAACGAGAATGCCTTGTATGCGACCAATCATGTAAAGATCTTAACCTGTTTGTATTGTTATTTCTTGCTAGTCTTTTTGGGTGCAAGGGCAGCAGTAATTGCTTTTGGTATTTGGGCGTGATGCGCAGCGCAAATCGCTACTCCCAAAGCATCGGCTGCATCTGCTCCAGGTGCACGGCTTAGACGCAGTAAACGCTTCACCATTTCTTGAACTTGAGGCTTAGTAGCTCTACCAGTTCCCACGATAGACTGCTTCACCCTGAGTGCGCTGAACTCCGCAACGGGAAGATTGTCTGATACCAGGGCTGCAATCACTGCGCCTCGAGCCTGCCCTAGCATCAGGGTAGAGCGAGGATTGACGTTCAGAAATACTTCTTCAATGGCTGCTTGCTCTGGTTGGTAGGTCTCCAGCACTTCTTTAATGCCGGCGTACAAGATTCCCAATCTAACGGGAAGGCCTTGGTCTGGATCACCACTTTCAATCGTCCCAGAGGCTACGTAGCTCAGTTTTTGGCCATCAACATCAATGACACCAAAACCCGTTGTTCGTAGACCTGGGTCGATTCCTATCCAGCGCATGGTTGCTTAGTGACGGAAGTGACGTGTGCCAGTGAAGATCATGGCAATGCCGTGCTCATTAGCTGCTGCGATGATTTCATCATCACGCATGCTGCCACCAGGCTGGATAGCGCAGCTTGCACCACCATTCACAACGACATCTAAACCATCGCGGAATGGGAAGAAGGCATCACTTGCCACTGCAGAACCTTTGAGGCTTAAACCTGCATTCTCGGCCTTAATGCTTGCCATGCGAGCAGAGTCTACGCGGCTCATTTGGCCAGCACCAATGCCGAGAGTCATTCCGTTAGCGCAATACACAATCGCATTGGACTTCACAAACTTGGCAACGCGCCATGCAAACATCATGTCGTGCATTTCGCTTGGGGTCGGAAGACGCTTGCTCACAACACGCATTTCATTTTCAAGGACGTTCTTCGCATCAGGGGACTGAACGAGTAAGCCGCCACCAACACGTTTGAAGTCAAAAGTATTAAATGCGGTGCCTAGAGGAATTTCTAAGAGGCGCACATTTTGCTTGGCAGCAAAAATCGCTTTTGCTTCAGCGCTAAAGCTTGGCGCAATCAATACTTCCACGAACTGCTTAGAAATCGCTTCAGCTGCGGCGCCATCACATGGCACGTTGAAGGCAATAATGCCGCCAAAGGCTGAACTCGGATCTGTTTTGAATGCCTTTTGATACGCCTCGAGGGCGTTGGCAGCAACCGCTACACCGCAAGGGTTTGCATGTTTGATGATGACGCAAGCTGCGGCACCGCCAGCATTACCAGTAAAGCTCTTGACGCATTCCCAAGCAGAGTCAGCATCAGCAATGTTGTTGTAGGAGAGCTCTTTGCCTTGTAATTGTTTGTAGTTGGCAAGCGCACCATCAACTGGATAAATGTCTTTGTAGAAAGCTGCCGATTGGTGTGGGTTCTCGCCATAACGCATCTCTTGTACTTTTTCAAAGGCAAGGTGCAGTGTTTCTGGATAAGCGGAACGCTTCTTGTGATCGAGGTCATCACCTAATGCAGATAAGTAATTTGCAATTGCGCCGTCGTATTGGGCAGTATGCGCAAATACCTTTTTAGCTAGACCCAAATTGGTCTTATAAGAAACTACGTTCTTATTGGCTTTCATTTCTTCGAGTACGGGTGCGTAGTCTTCTGGAGAAATGAGTACTGTCACATCTTGATGATTCTTGGCAGCAGCACGCAACATTGCTGGACCGCCGATATCAATGTTCTCAACCGCATCTTCAAATGAGCAATCTGCTTTAGCAACTGTCTCATTAAATGGGTAGAGGTTAATCACGAGCATATCGATCGTATCGATACCATGCTCTTTTAAAGCAGCCATGTGCTCAGGAAGATCCCTACGAGCCAATAAACCGCCATGCACCATTGGGTGCAATGTCTTTACACGACCATCCAGCATCTCTGGAAACTTAGTGAGTGAAGACACTTCCACTACAGGCAAATTGTTTTCAGCTAAGAGTTTTGCGGTACCGCCAGTAGAGATCAGCTTGACGCCTTGCTCATGAAGGGATTTGGCGAACGGCACAATGCCATTTTTATCGGAAACAGAGAGTAGGGCTGTACGGATCATATTTTTCAGAAGGATTAATTAATAAGGAATGTGTAAATAGGGTCTGGCTTATTTCAGTAACTGGTGTTCAGCCAATTTCTTGTGCAGCGTGTTGCGGTTGATACCCAGGTACTGGGCAGCCAATGATTGATTTTGCTTCGCATGCTGCATCACTAATTCGAGCATCGGCTTTTCGACTACTGCGAGAACCATTTGGTACAAGTCAGATGGGGGTGTTCCTTTGAGATCATCCAAATAACGTTGGAGTTGGGTCTCAATACATTCAGTGATGGGGTGCTTATTGGTCATGGATAAATTAAATAACTAAAAACTAAATTTAGGCTGCTTCTAAAAATAACAAACGATCAGAGTGGGATTTCATTTCATTGAAAAAATCATTCACCATCTGTAATTGGGTTTTGCAATCATCGGCAGTATTCATTCTTTGGCGGAAGGCATGTGAGTCACGTAAGCCTTTGCAATACCAACCGATATGCTTACGCGCTGTGCGCAAGCCGACATATTCGCCATAGAACTCATAGTGATCAATCAGATGGGCGTTCATGATCTCTTGAATCTCATTAATCTGCGGTGTTGGTAATTTGCCGCCCGTTTCCAGAAAGTGATTGATCTCACGAAAGATCCAAGGACGTCCTTGAGCGGCACGGCCAATCATGATGGCATCGGCACCAGTTTCTTTTAAAACAAATTCTGCTTTTTCTGGAGTGGTGATATCACCGTTAGCAACCACCGGAATAGCAACACTGTTCTTTACTGCGGTAATGGTTTCATATTCTGCTTCGCCGTGATACAGGTCAGCTCGCGTGCGACCATGAACAGTCAACATGGAGATGCCTGATTTCTCAGCTAGGCGGGCAATGTCAATTGCATTTTTATGTTCGCGATCCCAGCCTGTCCGAATCTTTAATGTCACCGGAACTGCATCGGGCCCTACACCTACAGCCTGAACTATGGCCTCTAAAATTTGTTGCACTAAGGGCTCGTCTCGCAATAGCGCAGAACCGGCTGCAACATTGCAAACCTTTTTGGCTGGGCAACCCATATTGATATCAATGATCTGGGCACCATGATCGACATTCAGTTTGGCTGCGGCAGCCATCATCTGTGGATCAGCCCCTGCGATTTGCACTGCGATTGGCTTAAATTCACCTTGGTGATTAGCGCGACGCTGGGTTTTTTCACTCTTCCACAGCAATGCGTTCGAGGCAATCATTTCAGATACGGCATAACCAGCACCTAGCTTTTTACAAAGCTGACGAAATGGACGATCTGTTACCCCAGCCATCGGGGCAACAAATAATCTATTTGCGAGCAGGTGTGGGCCAATCTTCATCTGTTTCGGGCTGGGTTCTGGAGGGCTGTAAGCGCTTGGGAAAGGGTGTCACTTTAGCACAAGTCAGCCCAAATCTGCCTAAAAAATAGGCAGATTACGTGATTTAGATCAAACGGGGAATGCTTGTATTTAGAAGGCTATTTAAGCCCCTTAGCGCCTGCCAAACATCATCTGGCGAGCTAAGGCTGTTTTGACTGATGGGACCCATTGGAGGGCCGATAAAGCCAATCCACGACCGATCACAATAGGCAGTAGATTGGAGGTGAAGATTCTGGCCATGAAGTCGGTTAAGCCAATGGTGGCAGACCGGTCAGCCTTACGGCTTTGGGCGTAGTCCTGCAGGGTATTTTCAATGGCTAAAGGGGTTTTTTGATCTTCAGGCTTCGAGAATAAGGCGCTCAGTTTTTCGGCCAAGAGGTAGGCATCCCTCAATCCAAGGTTTAGACCCTGTCCTGCAACGGGATGCAAAGTCTGAGCAGCATTGCCAATCCAAACTTCATTTCCCTGAGTAATTTCTTTGCGGTAATTGAGCCCCAGCTCATAGAGGCGGCGATCTTGGATTTTGAGGAATTGACCAATACGCGAGCCAAACTCGGCTTGCAGGCTTTTCAGAAATTCGGAATCACTTAATGCGAGACGTGCTTGTGAAGAACTTGGGGTTACACACCAAACTAGATTCAGAATATTGGGGCCATAGTGACTTGGCAAAACTGCCAAAGGTCCTTCGGATGTAAATCGCTCCCATGCTTGGTAGGGCGCTGCATTCTCAACCTCAACCAAACCAACTAAAGCGGATTGCTCATAGTCTCTACCAGACTCTACCCAATCCTGAGTTTTAAATAAACCACCTTCAGCATGAACTACACATTTGGCTTGAATATTTAATGCATCTGCTTGCGCATCAATATGCTTCCAAACAAAATTCGGACTTTTTGTTTGGATAGCTCTTAAAGCTTTGCGCAATGTCAGGTGAATATCGCGATAGCGAATGATGTGACCTAAAGCATCTTGTTTCAATTCTTCGCGAGTCATGAGAGCGCGGCCAAAACGACCTGCTTGTGACACGTGCACCCGATGAATATCTGCACACTCAGTGGGCCATGCATTAATAGTGTCGAGCAAGAGTTTGCTACCGTGCGATAAAGCAATTCCTCTGCTATCAGCAGCGGCTAAATCGGCATCGTCTACAGGATTGCGATCGAGTAATACGATTTTGGCTTCTGGAAATTTTTGCAGACACCATGCTGCGCAGGCTAAACCAACTGGCCCGCCACCCTGAATCGCAATATCAAAATTTGTTGCTGACATGCTTGGCAATTTAATTATTCTTCATCAGTGCTTCGATTTCATCGGCTTTGACTGGTACGCCGCGAGAAATCAATTCACATCCAGAGTCGTTGATAACGGCATCATCTTCAATACGAATGCCGATATTCCAAAAGCGTTCATCTACATCGTCTGCTGGACGAACATATAGACCTGGCTCAATAGTGAGAACCATGCCGGCCTTGAGAAGGCGCCAGGGCTTTTCTGAAGAGTCTGTTGATGTGCTTAGTGGTTCGCGATAGGAGCCAACATCATGTACATCCATACCCAACCAGTGTGAGGTGCGGTGCATGTAGAAGCGACGATATGCACCAGTCTCAATTGCATTATCTAGTGAGCCCAATTCAGATAGCTTGAGAAGCTTTTCATCAAGCAATCCTTGAGTCAGGACTTTGAGTGCAGCTTCATGTGGCTGCATAAAAGTATTACCGGGCTTAGTTGCTGCAATAGCTGCCTCTTGCGAAGCCAGCGTGATGTCGTAGAGTGCGCGTTGCGCCCCTGTGAACTTGCCATTCACTGGGAATGTGCGAGTAATGTCGGAGGCATAGCCATCTAGTTCGCAGCCTGCATCTATTAAGCAAAGTTCGCCGCTTCGCAGTTCAGTATCACCAGCGCGGTAATGCAGAATGCAGGAGTTGGCACCACTAGCCACAATGCTGTTGTATGCAACGCTTTGAGCACCGCTATAGCGGAACTCATGAAGAAGTTCGGCTTCGAGATGATATTCACGCATGCCAGGTTTGCAGACTTGCATTGCACGAATATGGGCGCGCGCAGAAATTTGAGCAGCGCGACGCATGATGTCAATTTCATGTGCATCTTTAAAGAGACGCATTTCATGAATCAAGCTCTCTACATCATGAAACTCTGAAGGTGGGTTAACGCCGGTACGGGCCTGAGTTCGCACTTGCTTCATCCAATGACGTAGGCGACGATCTGTCTCTGCACTTTCTGAGAGGCGAATATAGACAGCATCTTGATCCGCCAATAATTGACCCAGCTTCTTGTCTAATTCATGATTGCTATGCGCATACTCCACACCTAAGATTGAAGGTGCTGCATCTGGCCCTAGGCGAATACCATCCCAGATTTCACGCTCTGCGTCTTTGGGTCTGCAAAAAAGATGGGACTCCAGTTGAGCTTGGGATGCTGATCCAGCAATCTTGAGTACCAATGTTGCGCCCGGCTCTTCAAAACCGGTGAGGTAGAAAAAATCACTATCGTGACGATAAGGAAATTCGCTATCTCGATTGCGGGAAGTCTCTGGCGCCGTAGTAATGATGGCAATGCCCCCACCAGTTTTGGCGCAGACCAGTTTTGCTAATTCAATCCGACGTTGTTGGTAAATATTGGACTTATTCATGCGCTGCATTGAGCTCTTGTAATCGTTGGGGCGTACCTACATCGTGCCACGGACCGGTATATTTTTCACCGGACACTCTATTGTCGGACATCGCCTCCCTGAGGAGCGGGGCTAACTTAGTAGGTACATCCCACTCTACATCTTTAAAGAGGTCTCGGTGATATAGCCCAATACCGGAAAAAGTGAGTTTTTCAGCTCCATCAAGCGATTCATTGGCCACTTTGGAGTCCTTGAGATAAAAGTCCCCCTCAGGGTGCTGAACCGGGTTGGGAACCATCAAAAGATGTGCCAAAGGCTGATTTGGCATGCTTCGCAAACTGGAGACTTGTTCCAAAAGCTGCTCAATCGGCAGATTTGGGCTAAAAACATCCCCGTTTATGACTAGGAAGTAATCGCTAGGGTTGAGCAAAGGTAGTGCCTTGCGAATCCCGCCTGCCGTTTCTAGGGCGCTAGTTTCTGGGGAGTAGGTGATGCTGAGATCGAATTGGCTGCCGTTGCCCAAAGCCTTCTCAATCTTGTGGCCAAGCCAGGCATGGTTAATGACGACCTCCTTAATGCCAGCCGCACTCAAGGCTTCTAAATGCCAAGCTAGTAAGGATTTGTTTTTAATGGTGAGGAGTGGCTTAGGTAATTCATCCGTCAGTGGACGCATGCGCTCGCCTCGACCAGCGGCCAGTAAAAAGCACGGAATGAGATTGCGCTTATTCATGACAGTTTGCTGTTATTCCTTAGTAGGGCGCGTCGACTCTAATAAGCGTGCCAAGGGCTTTAATTCGATATAGCGATTTGCAGTGGCAATCGCATACTCCAGCACCAATGGGATATCTTTGAGATAGCCATCTTTGCCATCGCGATGAAACAGCCTTGCAAAAATACCTAAGACTTTGAGATGGCGTTGTAAACCCATCCACTCAAAGTCACGATAGAACTGACCAAAATCATCGGGCATTGGCAATCCTTCTTTGCGGCCAGCTTCCCAAAATTTAATCACCCAATCAATTACGCGTTCTTCTGGCCATGCAATGTAAGCATCACGCCAGAGTGAAGATGCATCATAAGTGATGGGGCCATAAACCGCATCTTGAAAATCGATCACTCCAGGATTATTTTTTGCAGTCACCATCAAGTTGCGTGAGTGATAGTCACGATGAACATAAACTTTTGCTTGTGCAAGATTGTTTTGAATAATGAGTTCAAATGCTTGCTTAACTTGAGAATGTTGAAGTTCAGTTAATTCGATGTGCAAATGTTTCTTGAGATACCACTCAGGAAATAAATCTAACTCACGTTGTAAGAGTGCTTCATCATAGTTTGGCAATACATCTGGCTTGCTAGCTAATTGCATTTGCACTAAAGCATGAGTTGCATCTTTGTACAGATGATCTGCGCTCTCAGAATTGAGTTCTGCAAGATATGTTTTGGTGCCAAGATCGTTGAGTAAAAGAAAGCCTTCGGCTACATTTTTTTCTAAAATTTTCGGGACGTTTAGGCCGGCATTTTCGAGCAATAAATCGACCTTAATGAAGTCATCTAAGGGTTCATGTTGGGGTGGGGCGTCCATCACGATCAAAGTCGGAAAATCCGGGTTTTTGGACTCAATCCGGAAATACCGCCGAAAGCTGGCATCTGCCGAGGCGGGGGCCAAAGTGGGGTGATCTAATTGCCAGCTAGGTTCAAGGCCTTTTAGCCAGTTACGGAGGGTGTTTAAGCGAGAGTCAGTCATGGTCGATTCGTATAATAAGGCGGGTCTGGATCTATGAGTCATTATCGCCGTCGCGCCGGCCTTTGCGCCCCTCTTTTTTTAGCTGTCACCCTGCGCGTAATGATGGGGGTTGGATTGTCACAATTTGCGCTTCCAGGCGCCGCTCAAGCACCCGCACCTTTACCCCCTTCCTCGCAGTCTTTAGGTAGCTCTGCTAACTCCGTTTTAATTCCTGATCGTGGTGATGTCACCGTCTTAAAGTTGGATGATCAATTGCGGGTTGGTAAACCTATCGCTGACGGTAATGCTTTGACTTTTACCTCTAGCGATTCGATTGATGGAATCATCGATCGTGAAATGCGTTTAAAAGGCCGTGCGCAAATTCGTCGTAATGGCGCAGTGATTAAAGCAGATGAAATTAAATACGATCCCGATTCTGATGTGGCGAATTTATCAGGCAATACTGAGTTTTCAAAAGGCAATGCTTCGTTCAAGGGACCAAAAGCGCGCTTCAGAGTGGATGCTCGCGAAGGCGAAATGGAATCTCCGAATTATAAATTGCGTGATAACCGGGCCAGCGGCAATGCAAAAAAATTAACAATCGAAACATCAGATGTATTTGTATTTGATAAAGCAACCTACACAACCTGTACCCCTGAAAATTTGGATTGGTATTTCACAGCAAGCACGCTCGAGATTGATAACGAACAAAAAGAAATGGTGGGTACGCACGGTGTCATGCGCTTCTTTGATGTGCCTATTGCTTATGTCCCTTACTTTACTGCGCCAACATCAAATCAACGCCGCTCTGGAATATTGGCTCCTGTAGCGGGTTACAACTCTAATAATGGTATTGATGTGACGCAGCCTTACTACGTCAACATCGCCCCGAATCGCGATTTGTTGTTGATACCGCGAGTGATGGGTCAACGGGGTGTTCAGATGGGCGCTAAATATCAATTTTTGGATCAGCAATACGCTGGTAGTTTGGGCGGAGACTATCTCCCTTATGACCGTAAAACTGGTACCGATCGCTGGCGCTATGACTGGCAGCAAAGACAGAACTTTAGCGGAGACTTATTGGGGATGGGTGGCATCCCAATTGCTGGCGCATGGACGGGCTATGCCAACGTTGCGCGTGTTTCAGACAGTCTCTACCCCACAGATTTTTCTCAAAGCATTGCGGGTGCTGTAACTAATCAGTTTCGTCAGGAGCTTGGAACAACCAAGAACTTAACCGGGAGTCTGAGTAATTGGATTGTTTCCGCAAAGGCAGTGACTTTTCAGACCTTGCAGCCAGACCTGACTGCACCGGTTCAGTCGCCGTACAACGTATTGCCAAATATCAATGCATCCTACACCAATCGATTAACTCCAACGGTTTCAGATGCTAGTGGTAAGTACCTGACATTGCCCTCTGGGCCAATCACTACGTTCTCAACGGATTACACCCGCTTTGCCTATAACGTAAATAGTAATCTTGCTTATGCTCCAGCAGGCTACCTCTATAGCCAAGCGGATCGCACTGTAATTAAAGGTGCAATGTCTTTGCCACAGATTACTCCTGGCTATTACGTCACCCCTAAGGTGAGCTTCCAGTCGAATACCTATGCTGCTACCGCAGCTGTGACTAGTAATAACCCCTTGGGTGCCGCACCTCCGCCGCAGGGGTTCACTATCCCCACTTTTAGTCTTGACTCAGGTCTTGCTTTTGAAAGAGATGCAGCAGAATTAAAAGGCTTCTTTGGGCGAGATATGCTCCTCACCATGGAGCCGAGAGCCTTTTATGTCTATACCCCTTATCAAAGCCAGGCTATGACGCCTTTGTTCGATACGGCTGATGCAGGCTTTGGTGTAACTCAGATCTTTAGCGAAAATACATTTATTGGTAATGACCGTATTGCCGATAACAATAAATTAACCGGTGGTTTAACTAGCCGCATGATTGAGGCAAGTACTGGTGCTGAGCGTGCAAACGTAACTGTTGCTCAACGTCAGTCTTTTACGGGGCAAAAGGTAGGTCTCAATGGCAATATCGCTAATCCAACAACCTATTCAGACACATTGGGGTCAGCCTCGGTCCGTCTGCTTGGAAACTTTAGCGCCGACATGTTTGGTCAGTACAACACGCAGTTAAATAAATTTGTGCAGACTACAGTTGGTGGAAGTTGGCGCCCTACGCCAGGTAGAAGCTTGAACTTTGGGTATCGAAACGTCTGGTCTCCGCCAACGCAAGCATTTGGTCCCACTCCAGCAACCTTGGCGCAGACGACAACTGACCAATACAACGTTTCAGGCCAGTGGCCAATTACTCGTGAGGTGTCGGTCTTGGGTCGTTGGGGTTATGACGCATTAACTACCAAAACACTCAATACTCTGGTGGCTTTGGAGTGGATGCGGGACTGCTGGACTTTTAGAGGGGCCTACACGCAAATGCTCAATACCTCACAAATAACCACCACTCAGATTTTATTCCAAATAGAATTTAGGGGCTTTGGTAGTGCTGGTAGCAATCCAGTTGATATCATGAAGCTTAATGTTCCCGGATATATGCCTACTTCCAAGCCTATACCACCTTCAACATATGAGAACTATCAATGATGCGTAGGAATCGATTTAACCAAGCCCTTGCAGCCATGATTTTGGCTGGCGCTGCTTTTATGTCTCAATTTGCATTTGCGCAAGATAGCTCAAAAACTTCGGGCGATAGCAAAATTCGTAATATTGATGGTGTTGCAGCAGTCGTTAATACTGGTTACGTAACGCGTAAAGAGATTGATGATCGTATTGCTGCATTGCAAAAGCAGGGTACTAAATTGCCCGATCCCGTCACTTTGCGTAAGACCATTCTCGAGCGCCTCATCATTGAAAAGATTCAACTGCAAAATGCCGCACAAGAGGGAGTGGTTGTTAGTAGTAAAGAGCTCGACAAAATTATTGCTGATATTGCCGCTAAGAATAAATTAACTTTAGCTGAGCTAAAGGTAAAAATCGCTGCAACTGGAAGTAGCTATGAGCGCTATCGTCAGATGTTGCATGATGACGTAGTTATTAGCCGTTATCGTGAGCGCGAAGTAGAAGGCAAGATTAAGATCTCTGATGCGGAAATTGATAACTTCATTACTGATCGTAATCGTGCGGTAGCTGGTGGAGGAAAGCCAACACGTTCTACCCCAGCTGCAAAAGGTGAGCCAGAGGAAATCGATGTGGCGCAGATTTTCATACCAGCTGATGCGGGTGCAGGTGCCCAAGCTGATGCAAAGAGAAAAGCAGAATCATTGTTGCGTGAAGCGCGTGGCGACGTTGATTTCTTGCAATTGGGTGCAATGGCTGCAAAAGAGAATCCAAAGATTAAGTTTCAAGAGATGGGATATCGAACGCCAGATCGCTTACCGCAATTGTTTTACGAGGCCATTAGAAATACCGGTGGCGGACAGGTTGCGAATGCAGTTGTTAAGAGCCCTGCTGGTTATCACGTACTCAAGGTTCTTGACAGACGTGCGCTAGTGGCTGGTGCGCCTGAGCCACAGCAGGCTGCGGCTCAAGAGACTTCATCTACCCCGCAAAATATTATGGTAACGCAGACTTTGTCACGCCACATTTTGTTGCGAAGTCGTGCAGGCCTGACGGATCAGGATGCTGAAAGACGCCTAGCGGGTTACCGTGATCAGGTTCGTGCAAAGACTGCTGATTTTAGTGAGCTGGCTAAAAAGTACTCTGAAGATGGATCTGCTGCAAACGGTGGCGATCTTGGTTGGATGGGCCCTGGCGATCTAGTTCCTGAATTTGATCAGGCTATGAATCGTTTGCAAATTGGCGAGGTGAGCAATCCAGTGAAGTCGGAGTTTGGTTGGCATTTAATTCAAGTGCTGGAGCGTCGTGAAGCTCAGTTGACTGTAGAGAAGCAACGTCAATTTGCTCGTGCGGCAATTCGTGAGCGCAAGTTTGAGCAGGCTTATCAAGATTGGTTGCGTGAGCTACGCGACACGGCTACGGTGAAGATCATTAACGCAGATGATCCAGCAGCCAGCCCTCGTTAACCTAGTCATCAGCTCTGGAGAACCTGCAGGGGTTGGTCCAGAGGTCTCTATTGCAGCTGCACTCGCTTTTTTGCAAGAGCAACCTGCAAGCACGATTACTGTGCTTGGGGATTCAAATTTATTTTCAGCAGTTGATATCCCTAAAGAACTGTCTGCCCGATTGATTGTGGAAGTCATCCCACTTGCTGCCCCGGTAGTTGCTGGTCAGCTAAATCCCGCCAATGCGCAGTATGTGCTCAATATTCTCGATACCGCTGTTAAGGGGTGTCTAGATGGTCGCTTTGATGCCATGGTGACTGCGCCAATACAAAAGAGTGTTATCAACGAGGGGTCAACATCAAGCGATACCTTGTTTACTGGCCATACTGAATACCTAGCGAAGCTTTGCCATCAAGAGCATGTTGTCATGATGTTGTGTGCGACATTGCCAGCAGGATTTTTAGATCTAAACAAAAGCCACGACCTTCGGGTGGCTTTAGTAACAACACACCTGCCTCTAAGCGCAGTTCCAGAGGTGCTCAATTATCAGCATATTCTGGAAACCATTCAGATTGTTGATCAGGATTTGCGGACAAAATTTGGTATTGCTAAACCCGTGATTCGGGTGGCGGGCCTAAACCCACATGCAGGTGAATCCGGTTATCTTGGGCGCGAAGAAATCGATGTGATTGCGCCAGCTATTGAAGCGGCTAAAAATTTAGGTATTCAGGTAAATGGACCCTATCCAGGTGACACGATGTTTGATGCCAAGGTCTTGGATAGCGTGGATGCGTTCATTGCGATGTATCACGATCAAGGTCTTGCGCCATTCAAGTTTGTGAGCTTTGGTGGGGGCGTCAATGTCACCTTAGGTTTGCCGATTATTCGCACCTCGGTGGATCATGGCACAGCGTTAGACATCGCTGGTAAAGGGCTTGCAGACCCAGGCAGCATGTTAGAAGCTTTGCGACTGGCATATCAATTGGTAGAAAATATAAAGAACGTAAAGAATCTCAAGATATGACGCATCGCGCCCGTAAACGATTTGGCCAAAACTTTTTGCAAGACTCTGGAGTAATTTATTCCATCGTTGCAGCCATCAATCCTAGTGAAAATATGCACGTGATTGAAATTGGTCCGGGCCTTGGCGCTTTAACAAAGCCTTTATTAAGCAATCTAGATCACTTAGATCTTTTAGAGATTGATCGAGATTTGGTGGCGTATTGGAATCAAGAGAATCTTAAGGGTTTGAATGTTATCGAGGGTGATGCTCTTAAGTTTGATTTCTTAGAATGGGCAAATGCACGTCCAGCCAATAGTGGGCTATGTAAGGTAGTTGGTAACTTGCCTTACAACATATCTTCGCCATTGCTCTTTCATCTTGTTTCCGCTGCGCATGCGATTGATGAGCAGGTATTTATGCTCCAGGCTGAAGTTGTCGAGCGCATGGTCTCCAAGGCTGGTGGTTCTGAATTCAGCAGACTTTCTGTCATGTTGCAGGCTCGCTATGACATGGAGCAAGTTTTAGAAGTTCCGCCCGAAGCCTTTGATCCGCAGCCTAAGGTCAATTCTGCTGTAGTGCGAATGATTCCGCGACGAGATTTCAGTCTAAGTGATGCTCAGTGGCATGCTTTGGAAAAGGTAGTAGCTGCAGCGTTTTCTCAAAGAAGAAAAATGCTGCGCACTAACTTGTCAGCCTTTGCTGATCGACTTTCTTTATCTGAATCAGAATTAAAAGCGCGTGCCCAAGATATTCCGGTGGAGCGCTATATTGAGTGGGCCAAAACTTTAGCCCAGTAAGCCCGCGGGTCTACTGGTAAGCAGTAGGGTCAATCACTCGCATTTCAGCTTCAATCCACTTTTCTACTTCTTGATGCAGTTGCCCACCGGTTTTTCCGACAGAGGTAATGGCAGGGCCGATTGAGAAGATGATTGTTCCAGGTTGCTTTAGAAAGCTATTCTTGGGCCAGCAACGACCTGCGTTGTGGGCGATTGGGATAACCAGTGCTTCAGTAGCGCTTGCAAGCCTTGCGCCACCCTTGCTGTAAGGCTTATGTGATCCAGTGGGAGTTCTAGTGCCTTCCGGAAACAATAAAATCCATTTACCTTCACTTAAGCGTTTTTTGCCTTGTCCGACTACTGAGAGGGCGGCGGTTTCTTTGCTATTGCGATTAATGTGAATCATCTTGAGTAAAGCCAAAGCCCAGCCAAAGAAAGGAATCCAAAGCAATTCTCTTTTGAAAACGAAGCAGACTTGCTTTGGAAGCTTGGCGATATAAAAAATGGTTTCGTAGGCAGATTGATGTTTACTCAGCACAACAACGGGCTTATCCAATACTGCCATCATGTTTTCCATTCCGCGAATCTCGTAACGAATGCCGCAGAGGGGTTGCAAGATCCAAATTACCACCTTATTCCAGAGTCCGATAAAGCGATAGCGATTCTCGGGATTGAGGAACGGAAATACCAGTATGCAAAGTACCGACCAGATCGGGGTGAATACCAGCAAGAAGAGGGTAAACAGAGCTGAGCGAATAAAAGTCATAGTTGCATTAAACCTTATCTTGTAAGAGTGCATTCGCAAATGCCATCAAATCCGCATGAATCTGGGTACCTTCTGGGAGGCCGCCTTTATCCAAGGTTTTACTACCTTTGCCGGTCAATACTAAATGTGGGCTAGCGCCAAGAGCAACGCCTGCTTGCAGGTCGCGTAAGGAGTCACCCACAATTGGTACTCCCAATAACGGTGTGGCACTCTGATTCTTTTTGTAGCGTAGGGCAATCTCTTTCATCATCCCTGGCAGTGGCTTGCGGCAATCGCATGCATTGGCGTCGGTATGTGGGCAGAAGAAAATACTGTCGATGTGACCACCCAAAGGCTTGAGTAGTTTATCCATCTTGCCATGCATGGCATGAAGATCGTTGATATTGAAATAACCCCGCGCCAAACCAGACTGGTTAGTGGCTATGGCGATTTGGTAACCCGCTTGATTGAGTAGTGCGATTGCTTCAAGGCTGCCGGGTAGCGGAATCCACTCATCGCTCGACTTCACATAATCATCTCGATCTTCATTAATCACGCCATCGCGATCAAGAATAATCAGTTTAGAAGAGCTGATGCTCATGCTAATTTGCCGAGGTCGGCAATGAGATTCATTTTCTGGTGAAGTTGTTGCAGGAGGGCTAAGCGGTTATCGCGTAACTCTGGATTTGGATCCATCACCATGACGTCGGCAAAGAACTGATCAATTGGGGCGCTGAGAGCAACGAGTGCTTTCAGGAGATCCACGAACTGACGTTTTTCGTACGCCGTTGTCAGTGTTGGGGTCAGCTTCTCAAGTGCTTGATGTAGTGCGATTTCAGCAGGAAGCTGCAAGAGTGTGCTGGAGCAATTCGCCGGAATAGCAGTAGCATTCTTTTTCAAGATATTGCTGATGCGCTTATTGGCAGCAGCTAACTGAGCTGCTTCTGCTAAGGCATTAAATTCACGCAAGGCAGTTAAGCGATCAATTAAATCATTGAGCTGGGCTGGTGACTGACTTAATACGGCATCAATCTCTTCGGTAGTAAATGGCTTACCTGCAACGGCTTGGTCGCGCAAGTAAGCGCGTAGACGATCAATAATGAAGGCGTAAATATCTTCCGCCTTAGCTTTTTCTTGAACGTCTTTTTGCGGAAATTGTTTGCGTGCTAGTTCAATTAAGTCAGGCAGGCTTAGGCTAAGATTCTTTTCTAGCAAGAGACGGCAGATTCCGAGAGCATGACGACGTAGAGCATAGGGATCTTTATCACCAGTAGGCGCAAGACCAACACCCCAAATACCGACGAGAGTCTCAAGCTTGTCTGCAATCGCTAGGATGGTACCAGTTTGACTTTGAGGCAAAGCATCACCAGCAAAGCGTGGCATGTAATGTTCGCTGCAAGCGGATGCTACTTCCGCGTTTTCGCCATCATGCGTTGCATAGTAGCGACCCATGATTCCCTGGAGCTCTGGGAACTCGCCAACCATATCGGTTAACAAATCAGTTTTAGCAATTTCAGCAGCACGACTGGCTAGCGCCTCATCAGCTGATAGGGCTTTAGCAATGCCCGCGGCAATTCCTTGAACACGCTTGGTACGGTCCAGTTGATTACCGAGCTGATTGTGATAAACCACTTTTCCAAGATCAGCTACACGGGACGCCAGTGGACGCTTTTGATCTTGTTGAAAGAAGAAGCGTGCATCGGATAGACGTGGGCGAACTACACGCTCGTTACCGGAAATAATTGCTTCTGGTTTATCAGTCTCAATATTAGAAACAATGAGGAAACGATTGCGTAACTTACCTTGCTTATCAGTCAAAGCAAAGTATTTTTGATTAGTCTGCATTGTCAGAATCAAGCATTCTTGTGGAACCTCTAAGAATTCTTGATCAAAATGACACTCATATATTGCTGGCCACTCAACTAAAGCGGTCACTTCATCTAACAGGCTATCTGGCATCAACACTAAATCAGTACCAGCAGCTTTTAATAATGCGGACTCGATAAATTCACGACGTTTGTTAAAGCTTGGCAATACTTTTGCTTTGGTGCTGAGATCGGATTCATATTGATCTGCAGAGGCAATCGTAATGACGCCAGGAGCTAGAAAACGATGACCTTCTGTTTGGTTTTCTGCGTCAATGCCCAGTGCGCTGATATGTAATGTTTGCTTGCCATGCAGGGCGATGATACGGTGTGCAGGACGTGCAAATTCAACGTCTGCCAATTCACCATTTTTCTGCAGCACTTGGTAGTGCATCATTTTGGCAATGGGCAATTTACTCAGCGTCTGCTCGAGCGCTTGTTGTGCCGTTTGTTCTAATGCTGCACCTTTGGCAATGACATTGAGATATAGCGCTTCATTTTTTCCTTCACCAGCTTTTTCTAAGGTGGAGAGGTCGATATCAGCGTAACCCAAGGAAGCTAATTTCTTTTGTAGTGGCGCAGTCGGTTTTCCATCAGCATCAAAAGCAATGCTGGTCGGTAGTAATTTTTCACGTACCGGATAGTCTGGGGCTTGGCTTAAGACATTAGTTACTTGAACAGCAAGGCGACGCGGTGTAGCAAAGCTAGCAGCAACGGAGTTTTCGCTCAAGAGTCCTGCGGACTTCAGTGTGGAAAAAATACCTTCACTAAAAGCATCACCTAAGCGACGCAAAGATTTCGGTGGAAGCTCTTCGGTAAATACTTCAATCAGAAGATTGTCTGATTGAGAGGGGGAATTCGGTGTACTCATAATTAGATCGAGCTACTTAGGCTTTGGATTGACGTTGGCACATCGGGAATCCCAACTTCTCTCGGGACTCAAAGTAAGCCTGTGCTACCGCGCGAGATAAATTGCGGATGCGACCGATATAGGCGGCACGTTCGGTCACTGAGATGGCGCCACGGGCATCCAGTAAATTAAAAGTATGTCCAGCCTTGAGTACCATTTCATAGGCAGGCAAGGCTAATGGCACTTCCATCAAACGTTTGGCTTCACTTTCGTAATTAGTGAAGTTTGCAAACAATAGGTCAGTATTGGAGTGTTCAAAGTTGTAGCAAGACTGCTCCACTTCATTCTGGTGGTACACATCACCATAAGAGATGCCATCCGCCCAAACGAGGTCATATACGTTGGAGCAATTTTGGATGTACATCGCTAGGCGCTCGATACCGTAAGTGATCTCTCCTAAAACTGGTTTGCAGTCAATGCCGCCAACTTGCTGGAAATAGGTGAACTGCGTCACTTCCATGCCGTTAAGCCAGACTTCCCAGCCCAAGCCCCATGCACCCAGGGTTGGGTTTTCCCAGTCGTCCTCAACAAAACGCACATCGTTCTTTTGGAGATCGAGACCTAAAGCAGCAAGTGAGCCTAAGTAAAGCTCAAGAATGTTTTCTGGTGCAGGCTTAAGCACTACCTGGTACTGGTAGTAGTGCTGTAAACGATTCGGGTTCTCTCCATAGCGACCATCTTTTGGTCTGCGTGAAGGTTGAACGTAAGCAGCTTTCCATGGCTCAGGGCCAATGGCCCTCAAGAAAGTGGCTGTATGAGATGTACCGGCACCGACCTCAAGGTCAATAGGTTGCAATAGGGCGCAACCTTGTTGGTCCCAGTAATCTTGGAGTTTGAGAATGATTTGCTGAAAAGTAAGCATGATTTACCTGGCTAAGCCTTTGATTTTACATGGCTAAGCTAGCGAACCATGAAATAGCGATTAGATTCGTTTTTGGCGAATAAGACCTAAGATAAGCAAGAGACAAGAAAGGCTCAAAATGGGTGCATTTCCCCAAATCACATAAGGAGTTGTGCCTGAGTGGGCTTGAATCTTGAGGCTGAGTACGCCCTGGGTAAATTCGCCCAACTGAGACAGTACCTTACCGTCTGGCCCAAGCGCTGCCGTAATACCCGTATTTGTGGCGCGTAGCGCTGGCAGGCCGGTCTCCAGAGATCGAAGTTGGGACAGTCTTAATTGCTGCGCCGGTGCTTGGGAATCTCCAAACCAAGCCAAATTAGTCATATTAATCAATAGGTTGACTGGTTTACTGCTGTGATGAATGCGGGAGGCTAATTCCCCGCCAAAGACATCTTCATAGCAAATAGTGATCGCCGCCTGAATTGCATCTTTGCCTGGGCGAACAATGCTGAAAGGGGCTTGATCTAACTCGCCACGTGCAAAGTCACTCATGGGGACATGAAAGGCATTCACAAACCAATGAAATCCAGGTGGAATAAATTCCCCAAAAGGCACCAAGTGAGACTTGTCATATTGATAGCTCGGCACATTGGGAGAAAGCCCAAGCGCACGATTGGTGTATTTCACTTCGACGGAGTCGTGCGATTCCCCAATGACACCTAGCAAGACATTGCTGGAGGTATTCGTGGAAAACTGTTGGAGAGATCCCAGTAGGCCAGCTGGAAGATTGCTCTGCGGCCAAGGGTAAGCAGTCTCTGGGGTGATGATGAGATCGGCCGATTGACTCTCAATAGCATTGGTATAAAAACTAAATTGTTCTTCAATAGCTTTGGGGTTGAACTTCAGGCTTTGCTCAAAATTGCCTTGAATTATGCGAACACTGAGTGGCTCGCCAATCGGTTTTGTGAAAGTCCAAAAGCTCGCAAGTTGCACAAGTGCGACAGCGGAAATAATGCAGGTAGAGCTAAAGACAATATTTTTCCTTAGCTGAGTAATCTCCCAAGAAATCCACACCACTAAAAATGTGCAGGCTAAGCCGCCGAAGAATGGTGCCGCTGGTGCGAAGGGGCCGTTGAATTGCGCTTCAGCAAATCCCATCCAAGGAAAACCAGTTAGCACCACACTACGTAAATATTCAATGAGCACCCAGGAGGCTGCTAGCACTAGACCTGTTAGATATCTTCTTCTAGGCAGACAAAGGGAAAGTGAGGCGCTTGAGAAAAATAAAGCCATACCAGCGGCCAGTAAAAATACCGCTAAGCAAGAAACCACAGCATGCATTCCACCTACGTCATGCAGGCTAATGTAGATCCACCATAGCCCCAGAATAAAGTAGCCTAGACCAAATGCCATTCCAGAAATAAATTGATTTTTAATCGAGAGAATAGATTGCTGGCTCATTCGCCACCAAATCAAACTTAAGACAGGGATTTGTATCCAGCCACCATAGGGCAGTTCTGCGGCAGCAGCTAGCAATGCCCCCAGAAAAAATAGCGCCAATAAATTGACGCTATTACTTAGCTTTGCTGATTGCTGATCAATCAAGGTAATTCTCAGGAAGATTTTTTCGGGAGTTGGCGTGCGAGCAGAATATGTATCTGTCTTGGGTCAGCGCGCTGAACCTCAAATTCAATTCCGTCGATCTCAATCAACTCACCCATCTTAGGCACCCGGCCAAGGTGTTGAATGACTAAGCCCGCAACTGTTTCAATATCGTCATCATGAAATTGGGTGCCTAGTGCCTCGTTAAATTGTTCGAGCTCAGTAATGCCTTTAACCCGAATATCGCCATTGTCTAAAGAGATGAGATTATCTGCCTCTTCATCAACATCATGCTCGTCTTCAATATCGCCAACAATTTGTTCCAGCACGTCTTCAATCGTAATTACACCAGCAACACCGCTGTATTCATCTACAACAATCGCTAAGTGATTGCGGTTATCTTTGAAGTCACGCAGCAAAACGCTTAAACGTTTAGATTCTGGAATAAATACTGCGGGGCGGAGCCAATCACGCACTTGAAAATCTTTTTCAGTGGAGTGACGCAATAAGTCTTTTGCTAGCAAGGTACCAATGACGTTGTCACGGCTACCCTCAAATACAGGAAAGCGTGAGTGAGCGGCAGTAATCACGCTCTTAATAATTTCTGACAGGGGTTGATTGATATCAATCCAGTCAATCTGAGCCCTGGGAATCAAAATATCACGAGCACACAATTGACCCACTTGGAATACGCCCTCAATCATGGAGAGGGCATCTGCATCAATTAAGCCTTCTGTCTGGGCTTCTCTGAGGGTATCAATCAGTTCTTGGCGACGCTCTGCTGGACTGGTTGGCTGTGGCGTTAAAAATTCAGCCAAGCGTTCTAAAAGGGATTTATTGGGGTCAGGCATATAGCAAGAATATCGCAGAAATCAGTAAATTCAGTGAAGGAAGTCTTAAAGATGCATTAAATAGGCGCGTAGGGATTGGTAAAGCCCAGGGATTTTAGGAGGATGATTTCCTGACCTTCCATCTTCGTCGCTTCTTTATCGTTCTCATGGTCAAAGCCTTGAGCATGCAGGCAGCCATGAATAATCAGGTGAGCCAAATGAGCCTTAACGGCTTTGCTTTGGTCGGACGCCTCTTTTTGAATTACGGGGAGACAAAAAATAATATCGGCAGCTATAGCCTTTTTGCTGAGCTCGTATGGAAAGGTGAGCACATTAGTCGCATAGTCTTTATTGCGAAAAGCAAAGTTCAGTTTTTTACCTTCGGCTGCATTAACAAAGCGTAGGGTGATGAGCCCGTTCAATTGAACTGCTGATTTCACCCATTTTTTAATTAGCGCTAAAGATGCGATCGCAAGAACTTTATCTTCAATAGTGGCGCTAGCAAATTGAATATCGATCTCTAATTTAGAGGGGGATGCTTGCTTAGTTGTCATCTTAATGGGCATGAGTGAGGGTGGATTCACTAATCAGATCGCCTCGGAGGGTGTAGTTCAGTACTTCGGTAATGCGGATATCTACCATTTGGCCGATGAGTAATTCAATATCTTGATCTGGCGCAGTAAAGTGAATGACGCGATTATTGGCAGCGCGACCCTGCAAATTCACGCCATCCTTTGCCAGTCCTTCAACAAGCACTCGTTCAATATTGCCCAACATATTTTTGCTAATCTGATTTGCTTGTGATTCCACTAGAGCTAGCAGTGTTTGCAGGCGCTTGAGTTTGACCTCATAAGGAGTGTCATCACTCAGGTTGGCTGCGGGGGTGCCAGGGCGCGCACTGAAAATAAAGCAAAAGCTGTTATCAAAATTGAGTTCTTCAACCATCTTGAGTAGTTTTGCAAAGTCCTCATCAGTCTCGCCCGGAAAGCCCACAATGAAGTCGCTGGAGAGCGTTAGGTCGGGTCTCACAGCGCGCATTTTGCGAATAATGCTCTTGTATTCTAGGGCGGTATAGCCGCGCTTCATCGCAGACAAAACGGAGTCGGATGCATGCTGTACTGGCAAGTGCAAATGACTTACTAATTTAGGAACTTTTGCATAGACATCTATTAAGCGCTGGGTAAATTCTTTTGGATGGCTAGTAGTAAAACGAATTCTCTCTACGCCGGGGATTTCAGCAATGTATTCGATGAGCAGGGCAAAGTCTGCAATCTCTTCGCTATCACCCATCTTTCCAAGATAAGCATTCACATTCTGACCAAGCAAGACAATTTCTTTGACGCCTTGAGCTGCAAGACCAGCCACTTCAGTCAAAACATCATCAAAAGGGCGCGACACTTCTTCGCCTCGAGTGTACGGAACTACACAGTAGCTGCAATATTTTGAGCAGCCTTCCATGATGGAGACGTAAGCAGAGCCTCGAGTTTGACGTGAGGCAGGAAGGTGGTCAAACTTTTCAATTTCAGGAAAAGAGATGTCTACCTGAGATCTACCGGTCTCGCGACGTTGTGCAATGAGGTCAGATAGGCGATGTAAGGTTTGCGGTCCGAAGACAACATCAACATACGGCGCTCTGCTAATAATTTGTTGACCCTCTTGGCTGGCAACGCACCCACCCACACCAATCAATAAATTGGGTTTAGTTTTCTTGAGCTCCCGCAGACGTCCCAAATCAGAAAATACTTTGTCTTCGGCTTTTTCACGAATAGAGCAGGTGTTCAGAAGAACCACATCTGCATCTTCAGGGGTATCAGTCATGACCATGCCTTCATCGGCATGTAAGAGGTCGGCCATCTTGCCCGAGTCGTACTCGTTCATTTGACAGCCAAAGGTTTTGATATAGAGCTTTTTCATATGCCGTTCTCAGGTTTATAGCTGGGGGCGAAGCTCAGATTTTACGGGATAAGGCTTTTAGAGTAGACGAAGAGCCAGAATTGCAACAATGGTTGGTGGAATGGCAGCGACAAACAGTAATCCTGCAGAAACGGCTGCATTCGGGAAATAACTGCGCAAAATAGCTAGTCCAGCCGGGTTTGGGGCGTTGGCAATGACGGTTAAGCCGCCGCCTGCCACCGCACCGCCAACCAAGGCTAGCTTGAATTCTGGTGAAGTACCTTGTACAAGTGACCCCAAATACGTGAGCGCCGCATTATCTGTAATTGCTGTTAAGGCCAGGCTGCCATAGAAAACCGCAGTAGGGCTCATAGTTTCAAGAATCGGTTGTAGCCACCATCCTTGCAGTGCGCCCAGAACAACCAATCCACCCAAGAAGAATCCCACTAGCAAAGCTTCGCGCAAAATGAGTGGGCTTTGATGTTTTGGATAAGCAGTCGTGTAGCCAATGAAAAATAGCAATAGCCACATGAAGATCACTGGGTCATGTGCGAAGGCCACAATGCCCAGCAAAAAGAGTAAATGAATGGCTGTAATCGTCAGCGGAATGCGAGCCTGATCAGACTTGTCTGTAGGTTCAATGAGTTGCTTATGAAAGAGTAGCGTTGCAATCGTTGCATTGACAAAAATAGCAATCGTTGCTTCGTGCCCAAAGTTGGCAAACATGAATGCGCTATCCCAGCCCCAGGTTGAAGCCACCATCAGTACCGGCGGCGCAGCAAAATTAGTTAGCGTGCCACCAATGGAGATGTTGACGAACAACACCCCTAAAGTACCAAACAAAAGTGGGGTGGAGCATTTATGGCGATAGACCAAGTCTCGCAATAAGAATGCCGCCAGTGTCATTGCTGCAGGCTCAGTAATGAGTGAGCCTAGTAAAGGGGTGATGCTAAGGGTTAGGAAATACAGTGTTGGAGCTTGCTTGGTACGGAATACCAATTGCAATCCCTGGCCTAACTTGTGAAGAATTTGGGTGGCGAAATGCAAAATGGGTTTGCTACCCGCAACAACCATGATGGCAAAAACAAATAGCGGCTCCGTGAAGTTTCGCTTGTTGGCGTACTCTTTTGCTGTGGCTAAATCATTTGCAAGCCACATAAAAATAATCAGTATTGCCGCCCAAAATCCAAAGACGATTTCTACTTCGCCCAGGAGGTGCCATAGACCAGCATGCCTTGGAGATTTTTTGGCAAGCGTTTCAAAATAGGCAGTACAAAAAGTATGCAGTACTGCGACGGCAAAAATAATGCTGGCACCAAGCTCTGTAGGGGTAAAGTTCATGCAGACATATTATCAGGACAAGCCTGTCAGAATATGCATAAAGCTAATTCGGTAGAAGTGTTAGCAATTTAGGAGATTTTGATGAAATTGAAATTAGGGTATCAAGAATTAATTGCAAATGCGATGGCTCAAATTGAGACCATTCCATTAGACCAAGCGCAAAAACTCTTAGATGATGAAAACACGGTTTTCGTGGATATTCGGGATGTGAGGGAGTTGGAGCGTGATGGCATGATCCCCAATGCAATTCATGCACCTCGTGGCATGCTGGAATTTTGGGTTGACCCAGATAGCCCTTATTACAAGCCGGTTTTCGGGGAAGGTAAGCGTTTAGTGCTCTATTGCGCATCCGCATGGCGCTCCGCCCTAGCAACAGAAACCCTCCAAAGGATGGGGGTCCCCGGGATTTGCCATCTAGAGGGCGGCTTTAGCGCTTGGAAAAACGCTGAATTACCTGTGGCGGAGAAGCATTCAAAAGCACATACCGGTTAAATTCCCCATTTCCTGGATCTTGAAATCCATTAAATAGCCCCCAATTACTGGAGGTTATGTTCATTCATTAAGAGGGAATACGCATGTCTGTAGCCAGTAAAGAAACGTTAGGCTTTCAAGCCGAGGTAAAGCAACTTTTACAACTGATGATTCATTCCTTGTATTCCAACAAGGAAATTTTTCTCCGTGAGTTGATCTCTAATGCGTCTGACGCTGCAGATAAGCTCCGCTTTGAGGGAATCGAGCATCCCGATTGGTATGGCGATGATCCTGAACTGAAGATCAAAGTCAGTTTTGATAAGGCCGCCAGAACTATCACCATTTCTGATAATGGGATTGGTATGAGTCGTGATGAAGTAATTTCTAATTTAGGAACTATCGCTCGCTCTGGTACCAAAGAATTTTTCTCTAAGCTCTCTGGCGACCAGCAAAAAGATGCTGCTCTAATTGGGCAGTTTGGCGTGGGTTTTTATTCAGCATTTATTGTGGCTGACCGCATTACCGTTGAGACTCGCCGAGCAGGCTTGCCAGCTGCTGATGGAGTTCGCTGGGAGTCTGATGGCTCTGGTGAATTTACAGTAGAAAGCATTGATCGCCCACAGCGTGGGACATCCATCACGATGCATCTTCGTGAAGGTGAGGATGATTTTCTCTCCACTCATAAACTCAAGTCAATTATTCGCAAGTATTCCGACCACATCTCTTTGCCTATTCAGATGAATAAAGAAGAGTGGGATGCGGATAAAAAAGAGCAAGTTATCAAAGATGAGCTCGAGAGTATTAATCAATCCAGCGCTTTATGGGCTCGCTCAAAGTCTGAAATCACTGAAGAGCAGTACGACGAGTTTTATAAGCACCTGTCACATGACTATGAAAACCCTCTTTGTTACTCGCTAAATCGAGTTGAGGGGCGTAGTGAGTTTACGCAACTATTATATGTACCAGCACGCGCACCATTTGATTTGTGGGATCGCAACAAACGCGGAGGTATCAAGTTATACGTGAAGCGGGTATTCATCATGGATGATGCCGAGCAATTAATGCCGATGTATCTTCGTTTTGTTACTGGTGTGATTGATTCGACAGACTTGCCTTTAAATGTCTCTCGTGAAATTTTGCAGGAATCACGTGATGTCAAAATCATTCGCGAGAGCTCTACCAAGCGTGTGTTGAGCATGCTGGAAGAGTTGGCCAATAGTGATGATGAGGCTAAGATAGAAAAATACCGCACCTTCTGGACTCAGTTTGGACAAGTGCTTAAAGAGGGTGTTGGTGAGGATCAAGCAAATCAAGAGCGCATCTTAAAACTCTTACGTTTTGCGAGTACGCACACTGACTCTGCGGATCAAACCGTTTCCTTGGCTGAATATATTTCTCGTATGAAAGAGGGTCAGGATAAGATTTACTACGTCACTGGCGATACTTTTAATGCTGCTAAAAACAGCCCGCATTTAGAAATCTTCCGCAAGAAGGGTGTTGAAGTCTTGTTACTGTCCGATCGAGTGGACGAGTGGATGCTTTCCTTCTTCACCGAGTTTGATGGCAAGCAAATGACCTCGGTGGCAAAGGGCGGGCTTGATCTTGGCAATCTCAGTGATGAGAAAGAAAAGAAAGAGCATGAAGAGACTGAGAAGAATTTCAAGGACTTGCTTGATCGCATGAAAGCGGCACTGGAAGACAAGGTTAAGGATGTGCGCGTGACTTTCCGCCTAACGGATTCGCCAGCGTGTTTGGTTTCCGATGAGAATGAGCTCTCTGGAAATTTATTGCGGATGCTAAAGGCTGCCGGTCAACAAGCGCCTGATACCAAGCCTATTTTGGAGATCAATCCTGAGCATCCTTTGCTGCAGAAGTTGAAATCAGATGACCAGCATTTTGATGAGTGGGCTCAAGTTTTATTTGATCAGGCTCTTTTGGCTGAGGGCGGACAATTAAATGATCCAGCCGCTTATGTGAAACGCATTAATCAACTCTTACTCTCTTAATTTTCAAGAGCCCAAAGAAAAACCCGACTTGCATGACGCAGGTCGGGTTTTTTATTATTCAGCCGCTAGTGCAGCATCAATGCGCCTGGGGCGCTAGAGATGATTAGTTAGGGGCTTGATTCTTTTGATTGTTTTTTCCAGCGTTGTAACCAGAGTTGTACTCAGAAGCCTGCTCTTTTTTGTAGGCGTCGTATGCGTAACCAGAGGCTGCACCAACTGCTGCGCCACCAACTGCACCCCAGATTGGGTTGCCGTGGAAAATGGCCGTACCAATTGCACCAGCGGCCGCACCGATACCAGCACCCGATAAAGTGCGCTGTTCTGTATTACTCATGTTGGAGCAACCTGCGATTGCTAAAGTTGCAGCGGTAATAGCGATAATTTTTTTCATATCAACCGTTCCTTATGTCTATAGATGATTTAGATAAATAGCTTTGATTATTTTCTGGCGCAAGGAAAGCGTGCCGCCAAGAAGCCCAAGAAAACACCTGCCGCTGGTTTATCTGAAACTTGTTGATTACTTTGTCCAAACTTAACAAATTCACCAATTACTTCGTCACGTGATGGCGCGGGTTGCTTTACGCAGATGTATGGCTTTGCGCGTTGTGGATGGCGTGTAGTCAAATAGGTATCGTAAGCAGCGGTTGTATAACCAATACAAAAGCTACGTGACTCAGGGCTTGCTGGCAATTTACAAACGTTCACGAGCTCTTGTGTGCTCAGTACTTGAACTTTTTCTTGAGCTTGTACTAAGCCAGAAAATGCGCCTAAAGCGGCCAATAGAACTAAAACTTTTTTCATGGGTTCTCCCTTGGGTGTGTGTAAATTTGATAATAAACCATATTAGTGGCATTAAATTGCACTAAATGGGTGCATTTATGCTCAAATTCGGTCTTTACATTCCCCATAATGACGCAAAAAACATAGGGGGTATTTCAGTGGAAACTTTGAAATCAGGCAGCGATGTCTTATTTATTTTGCTCGGCGCCATTATGGTTCTGGCAATGCATGCGGGGTTTGCATTTCTAGAGCTTGGGACCGTTCGTAAAAAGAACCAAGTCAATGCCTTGGTCAAAATCCTGGTCGACTTTGCGGTGTCAACTATTGCGTATTTCTTTATTGGCTACAGCATTGCCTACGGCGTAGACTTTTTCTCGGGTGCAGAATTATTGGCTGAGAAAAATGGCTATGAACTAGTTAAATTCTTTTTCTTACTGACCTTTGCTGCTGCTATTCCAGCAATCATCTCTGGCGGTATTGCTGAGCGTGCGAAGTTCAATCCTCAATTAATTGCCACTTTCATTCTGGTCGGCTTCACCTACCCCTTCTTTGAGGGTATCGCCTGGAATCAACATTACGGTATCCAAGCATGGATCAAATCACTGACTGGTGAAGAGTTTCATGACTTCGCGGGATCGGTTGTAGTGCATGCGGTTGGCGGTTGGATCGCATTGCCAGCAGTCATTCTTTTGGGTGCACGTCGCGGTCGCTATACCAAGGATGGCAACGTTGCAGCCCATCCGCCTTCAAGCATTCCGTTCTTGGCATTGGGTGCTTGGATTTTGGCGGTAGGTTGGTTTGGATTTAACGTCATGAGTGCGCAGACTATCGATAAGGTCAGTGGATTGGTGGCGATGAATTCTTTGATGGCGATGGTTGGCGGCACTTTGGCTGCCTGGGTCATCGGTCGCAACGATCCGGGCTTTACTTATAACGGCCCTTTAGCTGGTTTAGTTGCGGTTTGTGCGGGGTCAGATTTAATGCACCCCATGGGCGCCTTAGCGGTTGGCTTAATTGCTGGCGCTCTCTTTGTATATATGTTTACCTTGGTGCAAAACCGCTGGAAGATTGATGATGTATTGGGTGTGTGGCCTTTGCATGGTCTATGCGGTTTATGGGGTGGACTGGCTGCGGGTATCTTTGGTACCAAGGCGCTCGGCGGTATTGGTGGTGTAACTTTCTTAGGCCAGTTAATTGGAAGTGGCTTGGGAGTTGCTATCGCGCTTGTTAGTGGCTTTGTGGTCTATGGATTGCTTAAGGCTGTTTTAGGTATCCGCATGTCACAAGAGGAAGAGTTTGAAGGTGCTGATTTGAGTATTCACCGGATTTCCTCTACTCCTGATCGTGAGCCTAACTGGTAGGCTTTATTAAATATAGCCATTACCTATAATGGGTCATGGCTATATTTGAACTAGATGGAAATGTGCCCCGCTTAGACGAGGGTGCCTGGGTTGCCGAGAGCGCAGAAGTTATCGGCAGGGTCGAGCTACATAAAAATGCGAGCGTATGGCCCAAGGTAGTTATCCGTGGCGATAACGATCTGATTCAAATTGGCGAGGGCAGTAATGTGCAAGACGCTTCAATTTTGCACACAGACCCTGGCTACCCACTCATCATTGGCAAGAATGTTACCGTTGGTCACCAAGTCATGCTGCATGGTTGTCATGTCGGCGATGGTAGTTTGATTGGTATTGGCGCTGTGATTTTGAATGGGGCCAAAATCGGCAAGAACTGCTTAGTAGGTGCTGGTGCATTGGTTACCGAGGGTAAAGAATTTCCAGATGGCTCAATGATTTTGGGTTCACCCGCTAAGGCGGTGAAGACGCTAAGCCCAGAGCAGATTGCTGGCATTGAAGATATCGCAGGTCGTTATGTCAACAACGCACAGCGCTACCAGCAGACTCTGAAGAAAATTGCTTGATCTAAAAAAGCACCCTTAAATTGTTCTACGTCTTCAACGTTGTCTTTCCAGTATTTGCTCTCATTCTGATTGGCTATGTTTGTGGGCGAACAGGTAAATTAGGCGAAAGTGCATCCGTTGAATTGAATCGCTTTGTGGTGTGGCTCGCCTTGCCTGCGCAACTATTTCAGTTTGCCTCTAGCAGTAGTTGGCAAACACTGTGGCAGCCTGGCTTTATTGCCGCTTTTTTTCTGAGTTGCGTGGCAGTATTTATTCTTGTATTGATACTTACTTGGGTGCGCAGTCGAGATTTAGTGGCTGCAAGTTTTTCTGGCTTGAGTGCGTCTTACTCCAACACGGGGTATATGGGTATTCCGCTCTGTGTTCTAGCGCTTGGTCAGGATGGTTTGGCACCAGCAATTATTTCTACTTTTATTGTGTTTGTGATGTTTGCTATAGCAACCGTCCTGATTGAGGTCGGTATACAGTCTCACAAAAAATCTCATGAAATTGTTCGGAGCGTACTGAAGTCGCTGTGTACCAATCCATTATTACTTGCACCTGTAGCGGGTTTGCTATGGTCATCTACGGATTTGGTTTTGTATGATCCATTGGCACAAGTCATTTCTTTTTTAGCCGCCGCTGCAACACCTTGCGCCTTGGTTTCTATTGGACTTTTTTTGATGCAAAAGGAAAAGTCTGTACCGCAAGAGGCTTGGGGTATTAGTTTTGCAAAATTGATTATTCAGCCTCTAGTTGCCTGGTTGGTAGCTGGGCCAATCTTGGGTCTACCTGCATTGTGGGTAAGTGCAGCGGTAATGCTGGCAGCGCTTCCCACTGGTACGGGGCCATTTATGCTGGCGCAGTACTACAGTGCAGATAGCAGAATAATTTCTCGGGTAGTACTTTTAACCACAATCGGTTCTTTGTTAACGCTGTCTTTATTCTTGTGGTGGAGCAAGGGGGTTTGATCCCTCGGCGTCAATTTGCTTTTCCCAAGAGGCATCAATAAATGCTGGTAGCTTCATGCACTCATTAAATATTTTCATCAGTGTTGGATAGGCTTTCATGTCGAGCTTTGCACTGAGTGCATTAAAAATTTGCGGCACCAAGCAAATATCAATTAAGCCGGGTTGGTTGCCACAGGCAAAGCGACCCAGTCTGGTGTCCGAGCTTAATTGTTTTTCTAAGCTGGTTAAGCCTAAAGTAATCCAGTGTTGGTTCCAATCATCTTTTGCCTCCATGCTGAGACCTAATTGCCTGATTAAGTAGCGCAACACTCTTACATTGCCAAGCGGGTGAACATCAATCGCGATATCCATCGCTAATGAACGTACCCAGGCTCGATCAATTGCGGTCTGGGGTAATAGCGGGGGATTGGGTTGAACCTCTTCGAGATATTCAATGATGGCAAGAGATTGGTGAATGTTGTGAGTGCCATCGGAAAAGAGTGGTACTAAGCGATTGGGATTTTTGTTAGCGTATTCGCCAGCAGTTTGGACGCCTCCACTTTTAACGATATTGACTGGGATCACATCGTAATCAAGCCCTTTTAAGTTAAGAGCAATACGCACCCGAAAGGCTGCCGAGCTGCGCCAAAAACTATAGAGCTGAGTTTTCATGAAGGGTTCCTTAATGAGATTGCCCTCAGTATATTGAGGACTTGATTGATTGGCTGGTGTCGGTGATTTAGACTAGACGCTATGGATCAAATTAATTTCTGGATTGGCATTATTGCCACCATCGCATTTGCGGTAACGGGTGTTCTCGCTATTGCCGATCGAGGCGTGGATCTCTTTGGTGTACTGGTTTTGGGAGTGATTACTGCGATTGGCGGTGGAACCGTGCGTGACATCATCCTAGATGTGCCTGCGTTTTGGTCGATTGCGCAAATTTATATCTGGGTAGCGCTGGGGGCGTGCATTGTTACTTTCGTAGCCGAATCTTTTTTTACACAGCCGCAGATTTATCGCTGGATGCTCTACATCGACGGCCTGGGCGCCGCTTTGTTTGGAATTCAGGGTGCTGATAAGGCCTGGAACATAGGATTTGGGTTGCCTGTAGCTCCAGTGATTTTAGGTGTTATTACTGCGATTGGTGGCGGCTTGTTGCGCGATATTTTGGCAGGTAGAAAAACCTTACTGATGTCGCATGAGCTCTATGCGATCCCAGTGACTTTGGGCTGCTGCATTTACATTTTGATTTTGAATTTCTTTCCCGAGTTCACACTCGAGGGGTCAGTGATTTGCATGCTCGCTATTTTTGGATTACGCGCAGCTGCCATTTACTGGGATCTGCGCGTACCCAAATTATTTATTACTAAAACGCGCTAACGGCACCATCGCTGCGGGGATCCCAGCCACCATGTAGTGTGCCGGATGGATCACGAATAATGCAGCCTGCGTGCCCAACGGTTTCATCAAAGGCATCAAGCATTTCAATTTCATGGCCTAGGGCATAGAGTTCCTTTGCCACCCATGGACTAAAGCGTGACTCTAATTTTAGGCTGTCACTAGTTTGCCCCCAAGTTCTACCTAAGAGCCAGCGTGGTCGACTAATGGCATCTTGTGGATCAAGTCCGTATGTCGCTGTACGCGTGAAGACTGCGCACTGTGTTTGAGGTTGGCCATCACCACCCATCGTGCCGTACACCATGGAGCGACCGTCCTTAAATAAAGCCATTGCTGGGTTCAGTGTATGGAATGGTTTGCGATAGGGCTCAAGGTGATTGAGTGTTTTCGGATCAAGCGAGAAGCTACAGCCTCGGTTCTGCCAGTTCACGCCAGACTTGGGTAGAACAATGCCAGCGCCAAACTCGTGATAAATACTTTGAATGAATGAAACGCAATTTCCATTGCCATCAATCACACCCATCCAAATCGTATCGGCTGGTCCTTTGCCCTGACCCCAAGGCAAAGCTTTTTGAGGGTCAATATTTTTTGCCAACTTCTTTAAGAAGGCGGGGGATAAGAATGATTGCGCATTTCTTTTCATGTAAGCGGGATCGGTCACATATTTATCCCTGACCATGAAGGCTTGCTTGGTAGCTTCAACGCAGTGGTGAACATATTCTGCGCTATCGACTTTGAAGCGCTTGAGATTGAGTTGATCCAGTATTCCGATGATCATTAAAGACACGACACCTTGAGTTGGCGGTGTCATGTTGTAAACATTGCCCATGCTGTGTTTAAGTTCAAGCGGGTCAATCAGTTTTGCTTGGTGACGATGTAGATCTTCGATTCTGAGTGGACTGCCGATATAGGTGAGTTCTTGTGCAATGAGTTCAGCCAAGTCGCCACGGTAGTAATCTTCCGTTCCTTTGCGAGAAATTTGGCGCAAGGTTTTTGCAAGGCGACCTTGTTTAAAGATGCTGCCCACTTCCGGTGCTTTTCCATCCGCCAAGAATGTTTCGGCAAATCCTGGGATGTCTTGCAACTCACCCTGTTTTTTAGCAGTGAGACTCGATTGGCTAAATGTCACGGGTACGCCCGCTTCAGCATAGTGAATCGCATCTGCCAATAAGCGGGAGAGCGGGAGCCTCCCTCCTAAACCTTGTTTTGAAAGTTGTTGTGCTGCACCCCAGCCAGAAATGGTGCCCGCAACTGTATTGGCCGCAACGGCACCTCTGAAGGGAATGGCGGAGGTAATGCCGCGCTCGGCGTACCACTGTTTAGTTGCTAGGCCAGCTGCTGCCCCACAGGCATCAATCCCGCCCATGGCTTTACCAGGAGAGTGAATAACCCAAAAGGAGTCACCACCAATGGAATTCATATGCGGATAGACAACTGCGATTGTTGCGGCAGCAGCGATCATTGCCTCCAATGCATTGCCACCTTCGCGGAGCACTGCTAATGCTGATTCAGATGCGAGTGAGTGGGGCGCTACCGCCATCCCTCGAATTCCCCATTTTTGTTGCATGGTTATTAGTTCCAAATAATGAATGTGTGATGTTGTGTGATGTTTCTATTAGACGCTAGGCCAATAAATGTTGCTTTATCGCCTCTAGTTTGCAGTTTTCTCGGGAAAACCCCGATCCGATTTGATGGGGAATTACCCTAACTAGTGGATTTCTTTGATTTTTTTCAAAGCATAATCGACCCGTTGTTTTTTATTTCAATAAAAATAGTTAGGAGCTACTGATGTCAACATCAACTAAAGCAGCCCCAATGACCGCTGAAGAACGCAAAGTTATTTTTGCTTCATCTTTAGGTACGGTTTTTGAGTGGTACGACTTTTATCTTTACGGTTCATTGGCTGCCGTTATCGCCAAGCAATTCTTCTCAGGTCTAGATGCAGGTTCAGCCTTCATTTTCGCCTTGCTTGCGTTCGCCGCCGGTTTTATCGTTCGCCCATTCGGCGCTTTGGTATTCGGTCGCTTAGGTGACTTGATTGGTCGTAAATACACCTTCTTGGTGACGATCCTGTTGATGGGTGGTGCAACATTCATCGTAGGTATTCTGCCTAACTACGCCACTATCGGTGTTGCTGCTCCTGTGATCTTGATCGCATTGCGTATGCTTCAAGGTTTGGCATTGGGCGGTGAGTACGGTGGTGCTGCAACTTACGTTGCTGAGCATGCTCCTCACGGTCGTCGCGGCGCATACACAGCTTGGATTCAGACAACAGCTACTCTTGGTTTGTTCTTATCCTTGTTAGTGATTTTGTTCACACGTGAATTCACTGGCGCAGACTTTGACGTTTGGGGCTGGCGTGTTCCGTTCATCGTTTCTATCGCTTTGTTGGCTATTTCTGTTTGGATCCGTTTATCAATGAACGAATCCCCAGCTTTCAAGAAGATGAAAGATGAAGGCAAATTGTCTAAAGCTCCTTTGACAGAGTCATTCGGTCAATGGAAGAACTTGAAGATTGTTATCTTGGCATTGTTTGGTCTGGTTGCAGGTCAAGCGGTGGTTTGGTACACAGGTCAGTTCTACGCTTTGTTCTACCTCACACAAGTGTTGAAGGTAGATGCTAAGACTGCGAACTTGTTGATTGCTGCTTCATTAGTAATCGGCACACCATTCTTCGTGATCTTTGGCGCTTGGTCTGACAAGATCGGCCGTAAGGTCATCATCATGGGTGGCTTGTTATTGGCTGTTATTACATACATTCCAAATACACCAGTTTCTGTATTTAATGCCTTGACCCACTTTGCTAACCCAGCGTTAGAAAAGGCAATGGCAACATCACCAGCAACTATTACTGCTGATGTGAATGAATGTACATTCCAGTTCAACCCAACAGGTACAGCTAAGTTCACAAGTTCTTGCGATATCGCAAAACAAGTGATGGCTTCCAACTCTGCTAGCTATAGCACTGTTGCTGGTCCTGCTGGCGGTACAGCTGTTGTGAAGATTGGTGATACAGAAATCACTGGTTACTCTGCAAAAGGCTTGGCACCTGCTGATGCAAAAGCAAAAGATGCTGAGTTCAAAAAGCAAATCCGTGACGCATTGAATGCTGCTGGTTACCCAGCTAAAGCAAACCCAGCTGACATTAACTATGTTGCTGTGTTGCTCTTGTTGGTGTACTTGGTGATTTTGGTAACCATGGTTTATGGCCCAATCGCTGCGATGTTAGTTGAGATGTTCCCAACTCGCATTCGTTACACATCTATGTCCTTGCCATACCACATTGGTAACGGTTGGTTCGGTGGCTTGTTGCCAACGATCTCCTTCGCCTTGGTAGCGCAAAACGGTAATATTTACTACGGTCTCTGGTACCCAATCATCATCGCTGCGATGACATTGGTAATCGGTGTACTGTTTGTTAAAGAAACTAAAGACGTAGATATCTACGCTAAAGACTAAGTTTTACTAGTCTGTTTCAAAAACTAAACCCGACCACTATGTGGTCGGGTTTTTTATTGCTAGAAATTAATTGCAGTGATTAATTAGAGTGATTAATCCCAAAGATTTTTCTGATTACCGCGATTAAAGTGCGCTTGATTTTGATCGGCGATAGATGTGATTCTTTGGCCTGGCAGCACCTGGATTTCAGCGCCTGCTGAAAGCGCGCCAGTTTGATTGACGCGAAGATACCACCCACTAAAGCCCGACTGCAGCATGGCTTTGGCTGCGCCTTTGTAGCCCATCTTGGCATTGAACTTAAAGCAGGGCTCACGTAGCTTGACCACGGTAAATTGAAGATCGCCAATCTGCATTTGATCCCCAACAAATATTTCGGTTTCAAGCAAACCTTCGATCGTGAAGTTTTCACCGAATGCGCCCAAGGGGAGCTCAACTGATTTTTTAGTTTCTCGAGTGAGTAGTTCGCTCCAAAAAGCGTAGTGCTCTATTGGGTAGACGTAAATTGCTTTCTCTATTCCGCCGTGTACCGATGGATCCGCTTGCTCATCGCCTGCAACTCCCAGTCGTGTGATTTCCACAGGTGCGGGGGAGGCAAGGGTACTAATAGCTTGCTTGTTAATTGCTGAGGCTACTGTTGAGTAGTTCGGGTGATGAGACCCAAACAGTGGCATTACTTTGCCTGAAGAGATAGAGAGAAGTCGCATAGGTCCAGATGACTGATAAGATGAAATGGTCGAACTAGGAAAGTAAATGATGCATCTTTATAGATTATTGGTGGTAGCAATTCTTTGTGCGCTTGCCAGCCCAACTGCATTTGCTAAGTGGGATGAGGAGCGGGATGTCACCACCAATGGTAAAGATGAGCTGGTTTACTACTTTAAGACCAATGAACAAGGGCAAAAGCTGGTTTTAGATAAGTACGTGAAACGTCTGATTTTCATTCAGCCCGACCGGTTATATAAGCGCACCATTCGTCTCATTAAGGTGGATGGCCAGTCTATCGAGGTGATGAGCGACCCCTTTTCCCGCTTTCCTGAGCAAACGGCCATTATTTTTGAAAACAAGGATGAGGTTCTGAAAAAGCTCTTTCTAGCTAAGAAAATTGAGGTTTTTGTTCGCTACAACCGTGATGAGGCTGTGAGCGTGTTTCAGATTAAGTAGTTCGAGCCCCTTTGCTTTAGACAGATGACGCCTGATCATTTACAATTACGAGTTCGGCGAATTAGCTCAGCTGGTTAGAGCGACGGAATCATAATCCGCAGGTCCGGGGTTCAAATCCCTGATTCGCCACCATATCAAGAGGCCATTGCCCACCGGCAGTGGCCTTTTTCTTAGGTAATGTGGCTTGGATTCGATCGATGGCTAAATTCTGGAATTTCGTCTTTTTCCAAGCCGGTTGGTTTGCATGTGTTTTGGGTGCAGCCAACAAGCAGGTCTTCTGGGCCGTTTTGGTTACATTGGCTTATATCGCCTTCACTATTTGGCGTGACCACGCTCCCAAGTTAGTACTGAAGCTCCTTGGCAAAGTCTTGGTTTATGGAATAGTTGCCGACACCATCATCATGCACTTGGGATATCTAAATTTTCAGGATGATTGGCCCTCCCCGTACTTATCGCCCCTTTGGATGTGGGTTTTATGGGTGTTGGTTGGCGGCACAATTAATGGCTCCCTGTCATGGTTGAGGGGTAGACCTGTTTTGGGCTTCATTTTGGGGGCTATCTGCGGACCAATGTCCTATGAGGCTGGTATTCGTATGGGTGCTGGGGGCTGGGGTGCTGGCAATCAGACCATGGGTTTTATCTTGGTTGGGCTTATTTGGGGCATCGCCATCCCCCTCTTTTTCTACTGGGATCGCACCTCAATCAATGGTGGCCTAGTAAAAAATCCGTAAATTCCTTTAAAAAGCCGCTTGCAAATAGTACTGTTTTTATATACAGTAACTTCTGAGTTGTTGAAAAGCACGAAAACTACGGGAAATAGCCCAATACATAGCGAAAAGGAATTAAAAAATGGCCTTGGATGATAAGAAAAAATCAGCCTCATCAGAGTTTGACGGCATGAGCGGAGACAAGCAAAAGGCATTAACTGCAGCCTTGGCGCAAATTGAGAAGCAATTTGGCAAGGGCTCAATCATGAGATTGGGCGATGCAGAGATTCATCAAGATATTCAGGTGGTGTCTAGTGGTTCATTGGGTTTAGACATTGCCCTCGGGGTTGGTGGTTTGGCACGTGGGCGCGTGATTGAGATTTACGGCCCAGAGTCTTCAGGCAAGACAACATTAACTTTGCATGCGATTGCAGAGATGCAAAAGATTGGTGGAACTTGCGCCTTTATCGATGCTGAGCACGCTTTAGATGTTCAGTACGCTTCACGCTTGGGTGTAGACGTTAATAACTTGCTGATCTCTCAGCCGGATACCGGTGAGCAAGCTTTGGAAATTGCTGATGCTTTAGTGCGTTCAGGCTCTATTGATTTAATCGTCATTGACTCTGTAGCAGCCTTGGTTCCAAGGGCTGAGATCGAAGGCGATATGGGTGATTCATTGCCAGGCTTACAAGCTCGATTGATGAGTCAAGCTTTGCGTAAGTTGACTGGTGCGATCAAGCGCACCAATACAACCGTGATCTTTATTAATCAAATTCGCATGAAGATTGGTGTGATGTTTGGTTCGCCTGAAACCACTACCGGCGGTAATGCGCTCAAGTTCTATGCTTCTATGCGTTTAGATATTCGTCGTATCGGTAGTATTAAGAAGGGTGATGAAGTTGTTGGTAACGAGACTCGCGTGAAGGTTGTGAAGAACAAGGTATCCCCGCCATTCCGCGAAGCAATTTTTGACATCATGTACGGCGCTGGAATTTCACGAGAGGGTGAAATTATTGATATGGGTGTTGAAGCCGATATCGTTGAAAAATCAGGTTCTTGGTACGCTTACAACGGCGATCGTATTGGCCAAGGAAAAGACAATGTGCGTGAGTTCTTAAAAGAAAATCCTGCCATTGCCCAAGATATTGAAGCCAAGATTCGTGCGAAATTGGGTGTGAAGGCTGGTACAGCGGTAGTGAGCGACGTTTTGAGCGAAGAAGAGGAAGCGTAATTCTTCGATGTCAGAATTAGGCAGCACCATTAAAAAAAGCAAGAAACAAAGCCCGAGTCTCAAAGCTCGGGCTTTGCGCCTTTTATCGATGCGTGAGTACAGCCGTAAGGGTTTGGCAGCAAAGCTCGAAGAATCAGCTGCAAGGATGCTCAAGTTCCAGGCAGTCAATGAGGATTCCGAGGAAGTTATCCCAGCAACTCCGCTGGCTATCGAAATTGAGGCTGTTTTAGATGATTTTGAGGCTCGCGGATGGCTTTCTGATCAGCGCTTTGCAGAGGCGCTGGTACGGCGCCGTAGTGAGCGGTTTGGAACCCGAAAAATACAGGATGAGCTTGCTCAGGCTGGGGTCGATAGCTCAAAGACGGCAGATTTACTCAAAAATCTCAAAGAAACTGAATATCAACGTGCTCACGAGCTGTGGCTGCGCAAGTTTGGTGCACTGGCAACAGAGCAAAAGGAGCGAGCACGTCAATACCGGTTTTTGGCCTCCAAGGGCTTCAGTTCAGATGTCGTATCTAAGGTGGTGGCTGGGCGTCCTGACTAGGGCAATTACGGAGCCAATAGGCGATGTTGCCGCATTGCAGCATGATAGACTTATGGAGTCGGCTAAACCGCTCCCATTTATTCAGATGAACTCCTTTAAGTTGTCCATTGAGTAGATAGGTGATTAAGGTCAAACCGGTTTTACTAATCCTCATCGCTTGCTAAAAAAGATACTGTTTCGGGAGTAATAATGAAAATTCACGAGTACCAAGGCAAAGAATTACTACGCCAATTTAATGTGCCTGTTCCAAATGGCATTCCTGCATTTAGTGTTGATGAGGCAATTAAAGCTGCCGAAAAGCTAGGTGGCCCGGTATGGGTTGTTAAGGCGCAAATTCATGCGGGTGGTCGCGGTAAAGGCGGCGGCGTGAAATTAGCTCGTAGCATGGACGAAGTGAAAAAGTACGCTTCTGAAATTTTGGGCATGCAGTTGAAGACGCATCAAACTGGTCCAGAAGGTCAAAAAGTAAATCGCCTCTTAATCGAAGACGGCGCTGACATCAAAAAAGAGTACTACTTCAGTATCGTTACCGACCGTGGCACACAAAAGAATGTGATCATGGCGTCCAGCGAAGGTGGTATGGACATTGAAGAGGTTGCAGAATCTCACCCAGAAAAAATTATTAAAGTATTTGTTGATCCATTGATTGGTTTGACAGATGCTGATTGCCAGATCATTGCGAAAGGCATTGGAGTTCCAGATGCTTCTATTCCAATGGCAAGTGATGTGTTCAAGAACTTGTACAAGACCTATTGGGAAACTGATGCGTCATTGGTTGAGATCAATCCATTGATTCTTGAAGGCAACGGCAAGATCAAAGCGCTTGATGCTAAATTTAATTTCGATCCAAATGCCCTGTACCGTCATCCAGAAATCGTGGCTTACCGTGATATCGATGAAGAAGATGCCGCTGAAATCGAAGCTTCTAAATTTGACTTGGCTTACATCTCACTCGACGGCAATATTGGTTGCTTGGTGAATGGTGCTGGCTTAGCAATGGCTACGATGGATACCATTAAGTTGTTCGGCGGTGAGCCAGCAAACTTCTTGGACGTTGGTGGTGGTGCAACTGCAGAAAAAGTAACAGAAGCATTCAAGATCATGCTCAAGAACAAGAGTGTTGAAGCGATTTTGGTCAATATTTTCGGCGGCATCATGCGTTGCGACGTGATCGCTGATGGCGTAGTTACTGCATGTAAAGCGGTGAACTTGACTGTACCTTTGGTTGTGCGCATGAAGGGTACCAATGAGGAGTTGGGCAAGAAGATTCTTGCAGACTCTGGCTTGCCAATCATTAGCGCCGATTCAATGGCAGAAGCTGCTACTAAGGTAGTTGCCGCTGTTGCGAAAAACAAATAATCAAGGAACTTCAATATGTCTATTTTGGTAAATAAAAATACTAAAGTAATTACTCAAGGTATTACTGGTAAGACTGGCCAATTCCACACTGAGAAGTGCCAGGAATACGCAAATGGTAAGAACTGCTTTGTAGCTGGTGTAAATCCTAAAAAAGCGGGCGAGTCTATTTTCAATATTCCAATTTATGGAACTGTTAAAGAGGCTGCTCAGCAAACTGGTGCCACCACTTCTGTAATTTATGTTCCGCCTCCTGGCGCTGCTGCTGCGATTTGGGAGGCTGTTGAAGCTGACCTCGATTTTGTGATCTGTATTACTGAAGGCATTCCAGTCAAGGACATGCTGGAAGTACGCAACAAGATGACTGCCAAAGAAGCTGCTGGTGGTAAGAAGACTTTATTGCTTGGCCCAAATTGCCCCGGAATCATTACTCCAGATGAAATTAAGATTGGCATCATGCCTGGCCATATTCATAAAAAGGGTCGTATCGGTGTAGTTAGCCGTTCTGGCACCCTGACTTATGAGGCGGTTGGTCAGTTGACATCAATTGGTCTAGGTCAGTCCACAGCAGTTGGTATTGGTGGCGATCCAATTAATGGCTTGAAGCACATTGATGTGATGCGTATGTTTAACGAAGATCCTGAGACTGATGCAGTCATCATGATTGGTGAAATTGGTGGGCCGGATGAAGCTGAAGCCGCTCGCTGGTGTAAAGACAATATGAAGAAGCCAGTTGTTGGCTTTATCGCTGGTGTAACAGCGCCTCCTGGAAAACGTATGGGCCATGCTGGCGCATTGATTTCTGGTGGTGCTGATACAGCCGATGCCAAGCTTGCCGTTATGGAAGAGTGTGGCTTTAAAGTAACAAGAAATCCTTCAGAAATGGCGGCTTTGCTCAAAGCCATGTTGTAATTACGCTTTAAGAAAAGGATGCCTGATAGCATCCTTTTCTGTAGTACCTGTGGTTAAAACATAAAAATATAAGAGGATGACATGGAGTTTTTAACAATGCTAGATTGGTCTGTCGTTGCGCAGATCATCTTGATCGATATTCTGTTGGGCGGCGATAACGCGGTAGTCATTGCCTTAGCTTGCAGAAATTTACACCCTAATCAGCGCCGTAAGGGCATCTTATGGGGAACAGCTGGCGCAATTATTTTGCGTATTGTGCTGGTTGCCTTCGCAGTCACTTTGCTGCAAATTCCTTTCTTGAAGTTTGTTGGCGCTCTTGCGCTGCTGTGGATTGGTTACAAGCTCATGGTGGACACTGGTGGCGAAGAGGGTCACGACCTTCAAGCGCCTGATAAGTTATTTGCAGCCATTAAGACCATCATCATTGCAGATATCGTCATGAGTCTAGACAACGTTCTAGCGATCGCAGGTGCTGCCGGTCAGGTGGATGATCAAGCTCATCAGCTTGGCTACATCGTTTTCGGTTTATTGGTTTCTGTACCACTCATCATTGGTGGCAGCCGCATCGTTTTGTATCTCATCGATCGTTTCCCAATCATTGTTACAGCAGGTGCTGGCTTACTAGGCTGGATAGCTGGCGGCATGATGCTTTCCGACCCTGGCGTGATTAAGTTCTTTGGGGCTGGAGTGGAGTCTTATAGCTTGTTAGCAGGTGCTGTAGGCGCTATTGGTGTGATGGCTCTTGGAGAGATTGCAAAGCGGAGCAGTAAAAAAGCCTAATTATTCTCTCTCGCATTAATCAGAAAAGCCGGCCTTTAACGCCGGCTTTTCTTACATTTGGACATCTTGAGTGTGTTGGGTATAGACTGGATGATGAGGGATTTAACCCTCAGGAGCCAATCAATATGTCTACACAAGATCAGCAGCAAGAATCTGGATTTACCTTAATTGAGGTGATGGTTGTGGTTGCCATCATTGGTATTTTGGTGGCAGTCGCCGTTCCTCAATATCAAGATTACATTGCACGTAGCCGCATCGTAGAGGGTATGAATTTATCCTCCAGTGCTAAGCTGGCAGTGACCGAGGCTTTTGCTAGCGGAGGCACGGTGCCAATGGATAAAGCAACTAGTGGTTCATTTACCTTTGTACCAACACGCAGTGTAAAGTTAATTGAGATCACGCCTTCTGGTGCTATTGCCATAGACTTTCAGAATAACGTTGCGCCGGAAGATAAAAACACATTGCATCTCATTCCGACGAATGACCCAGACGCCAATGTACCTAAAGCGATTGATTTATCCAAGCCCGAGGGATCAACCTGGGCTGGCGGTTGGTCTTGCCGTTCTACTGAAACCAATCTATTGCCTCAGTTACTTCCCTCAGAGTGTCGGATTGCTAAATAAGCAGTAAAAATTCATTCTTTTGCTTGGGGTAAGAAGGGGGTTAAGTTTCTGAACATGTTGGGCTTAATCCCCGTGGCTTTATATAGCAACAGTTTTGGTGATCGATGTGCTTAGGTTGGCGCCAATTAAATCCTGAAATGATGATATTTCATTTATATGCTTATGCTTTTTCAACTCTTCTGATTTTGGCTCTATCGCAAAAGCCTTGTCAGCCAAAAGTAACATACCTAAGTCATTCAAGTTATCACCAATAGCCCAAATCTCTTTAAATCTTGGATTATTGGATTTAGATAAAAATCGACTAATGACGTTGCTTTTGCATGGTTGAGCACTGGATTGATTGGAATCGGGATAAAAGTCAGGACTAATTTTTAGCTCCCCAATGCAAATATCATTTTGAAATTTCAAGGTGTGGGCGATCGCAAAATCTGCAAATATCCTTTTTCTCAAAACTTCTGCTGCTATGAAATAGCTATCGGATATGAGGCCAACCATGAATCCATCCCGCTTCATTTGATTTACAAACTCTACGACTCCATCTCTGATTGGCATAGACATAGCAACCTTTTCAAAGTGACTTCGGTGAGTGAATTTAAAAATTTCAGCAATTTTCTGACTACGGGTCGCTGCATCGTTTAGGTGGGATTCCAAAAGAGCATGCAATGTTTCTTCTGTATGTGTGAATCGAGCCAAATCGGTGACAAAGCGATTGGGGGTAACTGTTCCGTCCATGTCCAAAAGGACAACTTTGTGACGGTTTTTCTGTCTATTGATGATGTAGTCAAAGGAAGCTGTTGCAAGACGCTGCTCTTCATACATCTCTGAGATTTGCTCTACATGTAATCGTCCTGCTTGGCGGGAGTAGTGGTGAATTACTCTAGCAACTTCATTTGCCATTGTGGTCAAATCGATCAATGGTTGGCTGTCATGCTCTAGAGTGCCAATATCCACTTCACAAATACGCGCTCCTTTTAGATGGGCATCAATCAATAAGCCCACATCGACGCCATAACCTGGCTCAAAAGTTAATTTTTTTAAAAGCGATGTCTTGCACGCTAGGATGCCACCCAAAGGCTGCGATATGCTTGCTAGCTCAGGAAAAAAGACTTTAAGCATAGGTTTAGCGGTTAATTCAGTGACTCTGCCGCCACCCCTACCAAATTTCGCCTTAACGAAATCCGCACTATTGTTAATTAACGGTGCAACTAATTTTGAAATGATCCCACTCTGTAAACCTGATAAATCACCATCTAAAAAAACAATATATTCAAACTTAGCAAGTAGTGCACCATCCTGCATAGACGCGCCTTTGCCAAGCATTGAGCTTGTGATGACTCTTGCACCAACTTTCCTAGAAATGTTTGCCGTTTCGTCAATTGAGCTGTCATCAACGACAATTACTTCACCAGTTGAAGCGTCATTTTGCGCATATTGAATAACCGATCCAATGGCTTTCTCTTCATTAAGAGCCGGAATGATTACGGAACATAAGCCTGAATCATGACCGCCATCTTTTAGATCAGCAGAATTCTTCCGAAAAAGCTCTTTACTCGATTGTGTGGCGGCTTTTGATTTAATGCGAAGAAAGTGTTTTATTTTTCTCCATAGACGCATCAGTAGAGTCTGCATGCTTTTCTCCTTGGGGAGATGGGTGAAGCAAAAGTATACCTATGGTGAAGTGACCTCCTCCCAATAAATTGGACACCCTAAATTAGAAAAAATCGGCGATATTATCCCTAAGGAGGGGTGCGCCATGAAGAGGTCAAAGTTCACAGAAGAGCAGATTGCTTTTGCATTGCATCAAGT
>NZ_JACVOO010000030.1 GCF_018882405.1 Polynucleobacter sp. 31A-FELB
AGCGCTCCCACATTAAAGCCTTCTGGGTAGCTGTGTAATAGATTCGAGGTCGTTGTTTCATGAGCAACACTCCTTGCGCTTACGCAGTTTGTAGTGTGTTGCATCGACGGGTTGAAATCAAGACCCATAGCGAACACCCAAACATAAACTGTCAAAGATGGCTTCACTTAAAAGTTTGGGTCATGATTAGGGATGGAGTTCTTTATCAAACCATTTTTACCCCTTACCGCCTTACGTCTTCAGCGCATCTTCTAGACATTTAGACATAAATTCGCCGTATTTAAAAGCCATCTTTGTGGGGGTAACGAACTTTCTACGGCCATCCTCTTTGTCTGTGACAAGCTTTATATAGCCAAGGGCTGATAGATTTTTTACCCTTCCATGCAATGTTGCCTGTGACCCAATCTTGTCTAGCCGAAGAAGATCGCCAACAAGCAATGACTGGCCCTCATTGGTAGAGCGTAAGACATATCCCAATAATTCTCTTTCGACTTCATCTAAAGTCTTCCCAGGATTCATGCGATCCAATGAATCAACTAAATTTAAGAATCGTATAAATGCTGTGCTCACAATTAATATCCCTGACCTAACGATTCATTAGCCACCAAGCTATGCAGGCTGTTAATTAATAACATGTATAATTTATACATCTTTTAAGGGTAAACGTCAATAAGTTACTTATATACAAATAAGGTGAAAAATGCGATTTACAACCTACACGGACTACTCACTTCGCGTCTTGATGCACCTTGCTCAAAGCAACCAAGGTGGCACTACTATTTCTGAGCTTTCTGACTTTTACAAAATTTCACGTAATCACTTAGTAAAAGTGGTGCATCACCTAGGATTACTTGGCTACATCGAAACTACTCGCGGTCGTACTGGCGGCATAAAATTAGCCATACCCGCCAATCAAATTAAGCTTGGGGATGTGGTTGAGCAAACTGAACCTGATAGCAACCTCTTGGAGTGCGTAAATCCTGGCGAGAATAGCTGCGTAATTGATAGGCAGTGTCGCCTCAAAGGGATTCTCTCATCAGCAAAATCAGATTTCATTAAGGGTCTTAATAAGTACTCTTTGCATGATTTTTCCAAGCCTAAATGGCAAACAGAAAATTTGTTTAAATCCGTAGCGATTCAATCAGCATAGGGATTTGGTATGAATATCAATTTTGAAGCGCTCGTTCAATCGCTTGGCGATGGAGCGGTTATCTCAGATGCTAAAGGCATAATCACCTATTGGAATCCATCGGCTGAACGGATTTTTGGCTTTAGCGTACATGAAGCGTTAGGTGCCAGCTTAGATCTCATCATTCCTGAGCGCCTTCGCAAGCGGCATAACGAGGGATATGACCACTCTATGCAAACAGGCACCACCCAATATGGTGACAAACTGCTGACCGTGCCAGCAATCCATAAATCCGGTCGACCGCTCTCGATTGCATTTACCGTCTCCGTGATTATTGATCCCGATGGCAAGGTTGTAGGGGTTGCTGCAATTATTCGAGATGACACCTCCAGATTTAATGAGCAGCGCATGCTTCGTAAGCGCATTGCTGAACTAGAAGCTAGGTCAAATTAGGCTCTCATTTATATATGTCCTTAAAGCCCCAAGATCGAACCTGTCTTGCAGATCTCATTGGAAGAGATGCCGTTATTTCAGTAGTTGATGAGTTCTACAACCAAATCCAAACCCACCCCACTTTAGCTGCTCCATTTTCAGCGGTGCACGACTGGCCCGGACATAAAGAAAAAATTGGCGACTTTTGGTGGGTGGTTTTAGGCGGCAAACCCCAAGCCCCCTATAAATATGATCCCGTTGGTAAACATTTTGCAGCTGGCTTTAACTCAAACCTGTTGGAAGACTGGAAGCAACTATTTAAAGGGGCTCTAGACTCCCATCTTGACCAGGAGTTGGCTAACAAATGGTTTTCCAGGGTCCAAATGATTGGCGAAAATCTCCTATCCCAAAATGAACGATTAATTAATGAAAATTAAAGAGTCTAGATGGCTGATTTAACCATTGCACGTGCAATTCATATTCTGAGCATTGTTATTTGGATGGGTGGAGTAGCCTTTGTGACCATGGTGCTAATTCCGGTCATCAGGAGCACCTCATTCAAAACCGAGCAACTATTGATTTTTAACGCCGTCGAGAATCGTTTTGCTTCGATTGCAAGGATAGTTGTGATATTGGCTGGACTAAGTGGCTTTTATATGACCTATAAACTGAATGCATGGGGTCGATTTTTAGAGGCTCAGTATTTTTGGATGCATGCCATGGCGCTCGTTTGGCTTATGTTTGTTATTGCTCTTTTTGTGATCGAACCATTTTTTATAAAGAATCATAGACGGATGGTGAAAGACGGTCGCAATATTGAAGATCTCAAGAAAACCCAACTTGTTCATATAGTGATTCTAGTTTTGAGCTTAATCACCATTTTTATTTCAGCACTTGGTGCGCATGGATTTTTCTATTAATAAATTAATACAGGCATGCACCATGGCAGCTTCCGACCCAAAGTAGACATTGGCGGAGCTAACTCATATGTGCACAGCAAATATCGAGCCAGCCATTTAATCTAGCTTTTTCGTAGGGGTAATGGAATTTTTCTTTAAATTCAGAGCGTTTATGGCATTGCTTGGCGATTTCTGCGCACCGCTCCAGCGTCCAAATTACCGGCACAGCGGGCTTTCGCTTAAACCCGACAATATGAGTTGTACATTTAGTTAACCAGCCCCTATTAATTGCTTTTTGATAGCTAACTGGGCTCCCTCTCTCCCACTCATCTCTTGTCTGGTATTTCTCTGCTTCTTCTTTACATAGGGCTAGAGTCCAATAACTATCATCAGATAACATTTGGTTGGCACACCAGGTTCTGACTGGGAAGTTACTTCTAAAGGATTTAATAAAACTGCTTTGGATATTTTCAGAACGCATGAATTTTTCCTAACAACCAAACCTTTTTAAGTAATGACGTGGGCTACAAAGTAACCTCACGTCATTTCATTAAAAGCCATTACTTAATAAAGCGAATCTTCTCGTTAATTTTGCTTAAGATTGGGCCCTTCTTGGCATTGAAGACTTTCTTATTTTCTTCAATCAAGTTTTTGCCCTTGGTATCAATCGAGATAATTAGTGGGCCAAATTCTTTAACTCGGTTAACCCACAGCGTTTCTGGCATACCCAAGTCTTTCCATTGGGCATCTTCAATTTTCTCAACCTTAGTAGCCGCTAATACAGCACAGCCACCTGGGAAAATGGCATGAACCGCCTTGTTCTCAACGCAACCTTCTTGCGTTTCGATACCCATACCACCCTTACCAACAATCAACTTAACGCCTGTTTGTTTAATAAATTCCTTTTCAAACTTTTCCATGCGCATGGATGTTGTTGGTCCAATAGAGACCATTTCGTATTCGCCATCCTCTTTTTGACGAACAATCGGGCCAGCATGAAAAATTGCCCCGCCCTTAAGATCAACTGGCAACTCACGTCCCAACTCGATTAAACGACGGTGAGCAACATCACGACAAGTCACCAAGGTTCCAGTGAGATAAACCACATCACCGATGTTTAATGCTTCTAAATCTTCGTCTTTTATTGGTGTTTGTAGAATTTTCTTCACAGCTTGAATCCTTCATGGGAAATAACTTCGTAAGACATATCGGCATTGATCTTGATCTTGCCGCGGCGATGCGCCCAGCATCCAGTTGATACGGCTACACCAATTGTGGAAGGGTGGCGTGCGGATGACTCAATATTTACACCCATCACACTATTGGCACCAGTAAGCCCTTGTGGACCTAATCCCAATTCGTTTAGACCATCAGTGAGCAGTTCTTCCATCATCGCCGCATTTTCATTTGGATGGCTTGAGGTCACTGGGCGCAAGATTGCCTTCTTAGATAAGCGGGCAGCAGTTTCTGCTGAAGTAGAAACGCCAACACCAACCAATAATGGTGGGCAGGCATTTACACCGCGTGATGTGATGACATCAAATACAAATTCAGCAACACCTTCATAACCTTGTCCTGGCATCAGTACCTTAGCAGCACCGGGTAATGTACACCCACCACCAGCCATATAAACATCAACGATACAGTGATCAGCGCCAGGGATAATTTCCCAGTCTAGCCATGGGATCTTTGAACCAGTATTAGTGCCGGTATTCTTTTCTTCAAACGTTTCAACTGCGTTATGACGCAATGGACCTTCTTTCGTGGCGTCTTTAGTAGCATTCAACAAAATATCTTCCAACTCTCCCAATAAAGGAAAGTTTGAACCAGCAGAGAGGAAGTACTGAATTACTCCTGTGTCTTGGCAGCTCGGACGATCTAACTTATCTGCCAACTCTTGGTTTTCACGCATTGACTCGAAAACCTCTTTGGCTAGGAAATTCACTTCCTTGCTTCGTAACTCACCTAATTTGGTAGTTACATCTGTTGGCAAACGCTTGCCAATATATGAAGTGAACTTTGATAAGACATTAGTTATATCTGCTACTGCTGCCTCTTTATCCACGACGGATGATTGCTTATTCACTATGTGCTCCTTTGTATGTGAATGCTGGGTAATTATTCGATTGCCAATTTCGCGGCTTTTGCTAGCCCCGCGAATTTAGCTGTTTCTTCAGATATTTGTTTTGCCATTTGTGCCTGTGTATTGCCTACAGGTTCAGCGCCAATATCAAACATTTGTTTTTGAAACTCAGGTGACTTAATAATTTTTACGATTTCAGTATTAAGTCTTGCTGTAACTTCTTTAGGTGTTGCGGCTGGAGCAAGAAGACCAAACCAAGTACCTATGTCCATATTGATTCCAGACTCTTTCATTGTTGGCACAGAAGGTAGCGTCGAAGAACGCTTAGCCGTTGTGACTGCCAATGGGCGTAATTTCTTTTCTTTGATAAACGGCAAAACAGGAGTGATGGTGTCAAACGACATAGTTACTTGACCACCCAATAAATCAGTTGCCAAGGGAGCCGAGCCTTTGTACGGAACATGAAGAATCTCAGTGCCAGTCAACATCTGAAACTGCGTGCCAATCATGTGCTGTGCTGTGCCATTGCCATTCGAACCGTATGAAAGTGAGTCAGGTTTTGCTTTAGCCGCAGCTACAACATCTTTAACTGTTTTATATGGTGATGCTTCAGACACGACCATAATATTTGGTACTAATGCCACAGTAGTGATTGGCGCAAAGTCTTTTTCAAAGCTGTATGGCAAGGTTTTATAAACCGCGGGAGCGATTGTGTGATGTACGGCGCCCATGAAAAGCGTATAGCCATCAGGAGCAGATTTAGCAGCCAATCCAGCGCCCAATGTTGCGCCAGCGCCAGGCTTGTTATCAACAATGACTGATTGCCCTAGGACTGGACCCAGTTTTTGGGCAACCGCTCTTGCTAAGACATCAGTTGTTCCACCAGGGGGAAACGGCACGATGATCGTAATTGTTTTGGTTGGGTATGCCTGAGCGGCTGCTGTCCCTATAAAGCTACACAACAAAAGAATTGCTAGGCTATTTTTTGTTACCTTTTTTAACATTCTGTCCCCTCCACTGGTTGACTCCATCCGCCATTTAGAGGCTTGGAATATTGGCACTATAAATTTGAAGGGCATTAAAAAATCATGTATAAAGTTAAACCATAGTTAACTATTACTTAACAATCAAAAATGGCTAAAAGCATAAATCCAGCTGATTTGGGGTTCTTTTCAACACTCATCAGCTCTGGGAGTCTTGGGGCTGCTGCCCGTGAGCTTGGAGTAACAACTGCCGCAGTCAGCAAGCATTTGGCGCAAATGGAATCTCGCCTGGGATTGGTACTCGTAAATAGAACCACGCGAAGAATGAGTCTTACCCATGAAGGCGAAATTTATCTAGACCATGCCAGACGAATTTTGGGTGAAATTGATGACCTTGAGCATATGCTGTGGGGCTCAACAAAAGCTCCACAAGGATTACTTAGAGTCAATGCCACGCTCGGATTTGGACGCAGTCATATCGCTCCATTAATTGCAGAATATGTAAAACAATTTCCGCAAGTAGACATTCAATTACAGCTATCGGTAAACCCTCCCCCGATTACCGATGATGCCTATGATGTTTGTTTTCGATTTGGTCATCCACCTGACTCTAGATCAATTGCTAGGCTGATAGCCCCCAACAAAAGAATACTTGTAGCCTCTCCCGCCTACATTAAGGAATATGGCGAACCAAAGTCACCCAGTGAATTAATTAAACACAACTGTATTGGCATACGCCAAGGTGATGAGGGTTATGGACTGTGGCGCTTCTCGAGCGGTAAAGGTAAGTCAAAAAATGAATTTACCGATAGCGCAAAAGTTCGCGGTAACTTAACAACAAATGATGGTGGCATTGCCGTGAACTGGGCACTAGATGGCCGAGGCATTGTTTTGAGGGCTGAATGGGATGTCACACAACACCTTAAGTCCGGCAGATTAATACAGGTAATGAAAAACTTTGAAACACCAGATGCTGATATCTATGCTGTCTATGCTGAGCGCCATAAAACATCTGTGAGGGTGAAAACATTAATTGACTTCGCTATTGCGTCATTTGGAGCCAGGTAGCTTTTATTGATAGTCCGTTATTGGCCTTGATTTCAACCCGTCGATGCAACAGTTAGGGCAAAACGTTCTGCCGGTGTTTGATAGTTTAGTGTTTTTCTAGGACGTTCATTGAGTTGCCTTGCTACAGCATTGAGTTTGGCTTGG
>NZ_JACVOO010000031.1 GCF_018882405.1 Polynucleobacter sp. 31A-FELB
AACTTCCAAGATGGTCCATACTCTCGAATCTCAAAAAATTGCATCGACTTTGATCACACATCAGCTGAAGCGTACATCAAGTCATCCGCAACCTGACGAAAAAGACTTCGGTTGCCGCGAACAGCCATAACTAAGTGCACCATAGGTAGATCAGGGAAACGGTTTTCATCGTTCAATACAACGTGCTCTACATTCACCGCACTACGTGACAAGATCCCAATACCTAGGCCCGCACTAACGGCACGACGGATATTCTCGTAGGAAGCACTTGTGTAGGAAATACGCCATTTTTTGCCAAGTTGTTCGAGAGCCCCAATGGCTGCTTTGCGATAGGCGCAACCGTCTGGAAAAACCACCAGCGGTATTTCATCAAATTGATCGAACGCAACGGTCTTATTAGCCACCCAATAAAGAGGCTCGGAGCGCAAAATCTCATTCTCTGAGTCTGCATCACGTTGGGAAGTCGCAGCCTTGTAGAGCACAATATCAAGCTTCCTCTGCTGATACAGCTTTTGTAACTTCGAAGACACTGTAGATACAACGTCGATATGTAGCGATGGATGACTTGCCAGACAATGCGATATTACGGAGTGCAACTGTTCAATAACAAAATCGTCAGGCACACCTAATCTTACGCGACCCTTAAGCTCGGGTCTTTTGAGCGTGAGTACGGCTTGTTCAACTTGCTCCAGAACTATCATAGCTTGTGCAAAAAAGCGTCGCCCTTCCTGAGTAAGTCCAAGCAACCGTCCTTGTTTTCGAACAAGCAGTGAACAATCTAAACACTCTTCAAGACGTTTGATATTTTGCGTAACTGCAGACTGGGATCGATTTATAACCGAACCTGCTTGATGAAATCCACTGCACTGGACTACAGCTACAAAGCTACGTAGTTGCTCTAGGGTCACGCCACGGTCACCAATCCCTGGCAAAGAAATGAGAGATGAATCAGCATTCATACTCGTATTTACGATTTCTCCAAACACAAGAACTACCCTCCTATCTGCTTGATAATCTTCACCATAAAACCACACAACTTAAGCAACGAAATAATGCCAAGACTATCGAGAACGATAGTCGAAACCCTTAAACATAATAAGCTATTCTTATTAAGAAAGTAAAATAATTCATTTAGAGAATTATGGTTATGAAGGCATGCTCTCATATATGAAAACATTAACGCGACACTCCCAGATTTTGCTAGCACTGTCCATTATTGGCTGGGCAACTCTTTTCAGCATGGTCTGGAGTTCGGCATTCGTCGCTGGAAAAATAGGCCTACAGTACACAGACCCTTACACTCTACTAACGGCCCGCTTCCTTCTTGCGTCTGTGATTTTGCTTTTTGTGTGCTTGCCGACAATGAAAAAGCATCTCTTTAGCGATCGCACATTATTACGTGACGCTTTACTTCTAGGCGCACTAAACAATGCGCTTTATCTTGGCCTGACCTTCACGGCGCTACGTTACATTTCACCAGAATTAGTAATCATTGTTGTTAGTTGTGCGCCATTCTTAACCAGCATCATAGCCAGCGTTCTTGGCATCGAACGGATTGGGATTCGTTTGATTATGGGTATCATAATTGGCTTTTGTGGTGTTTTGGTTATCGCACTTGCACGACCGATCGGCACTCTCGACCCTCTCGGATTGGGTCTTGCGTTTCTCGGCACCATATCTTTCTCTATAGCAACAGTCTTCTATCGAAACAGGGCAGCGTTGCATTCGCCTCAACATGTAAATTTCTGGCAATCAGCCATTGCGACAGTTCTTCTCATGCCGCTCGCGCTATATCAAACCACACATGGCACAGTAACGACACCTTCATTACCACTCGTTTCTGTGGTGGCTTATCTAGCTATCGTAGTCACAATCGGTGGCATGTGGATGTGGCTCTATCTGATACGCCGCTCGGGAGCGACCACTGCCTCGACCTATCATCTAGCCAATCCATTTTGCGGTCTTCTTTTGTCTTACCTAGTTCTTGATAGTGAATTCAAGCTAACGGACTTGATTGGCATCGCAATTATTGTCTTTGGGCTTTTCATAGTTACACGCTCAACATCAAAAGCGATCAACAAAACAATGCATAGCAGTGAATATGACAACTCTCTTTAGCCTAGCAACAACTCAATGCGATCATCATCCCCCTTTTTTTAACTTGCTTTCAATATAAAACGCCTGCACTGTATTAGCTGCAGGCGCCAAATCGTTTAAAACGATTTATTAGATATACGCCGTTTCAATCACACTGCCATCAGCAGCATTAATGGATTTCCAAAAAATAAATCCATAATTAAGTTTTGCTTTCTGATACTGCGCTTTGCATTCACCAAGCAGTGCACCAGCTTCAAGCAGCTCGAGCTCGCTATCATCTTCATAGGGAATTGCCAAGCTAACCATCCGATCAGTTCCATCAGAGATAAAAGAACACTCTTCACCGTCAGCCTCAATAACAGCGCCTGCAAGAAACTGCTTCAGTGCTGCTACAGCTTCAGAATTAGCATATGCATCCCTCAGCTGAATATTCCAAGTTACAAATTTGGTTGCCATGTTATGTCTCCTAATTGATTAAATTTCTACTGCAGGTTGCACTACAGCAGGTGCCGCAGTATTCGTTTTGCTTGCGTAATAGTGTTTAACAATTTGTTTGCTAGCATTAAGTACGCCACGACCACTGCCCTTGCAAACTGCCGCCACATTAGCCAGGACTTGCTGAGGGATCCCATACACCCCGTAATAACTGAGTACCTTGCTCATAACAGGTAGCCAATAATTACTAGGTGCCGCAGTGAAGTCGACTACGTGGCAACGATCAATCACTGCACGGTCGATTTTGGACAGATTATTAGTTGTCAAAATAAACACTGCAAAACGACCGCCCTCGTTCATCGCGGATTTCAGCGAAGGCATATAGGTGCTAGAAAGGTTATCTACCTCGTCCAATACAAAATAATGAAAAGCATCGATTGGCGTGAAATTACAGCGATTGCTAATATTTGCCAGAATCTGGGCGCTATCAGACGTTGCAGAAATATCGTAATACTGCGCCAACTGTGCATCTTGTCCGCTATGAGCCTGCTCAATCAAATCAGGCAAGATTTTTGCCAAGGCGCTTTTGCCAGTGCCCACATCCCCATAAAGCAAAATGCCATTTTTTCCAGACCCCGGAAAACCGCCATTTTTAGCAATGCAGTCCTCAATCGCCTGCTTTGCTTTTGCATCTTTAAAAACTACGTCACCCAGTACTTTAGGTTTAATCATTTCATCAAAATTAGAAAAATCAGGTTGCATATATCCTCCAAAATAAAGATTGCTAAGAAGTAGTGACTCCGCAGCAATCTCAGTTAGTTAAAAAAATTAGCTAGCCATTGCCGCTGCTTGTGCCGCCAACTGATCGGTTTCATCAGCTTCTTGTACCTGAACTTGTTCTTGCTGATCATTGCTCATTGCTTCTTTGTTGAGCTTATAAAAAGCCAACAACGCAGCATCAATAACAGCCTGATCGCTCAGTGCAGCGCGAACCGCATACTTACCACCCGACAAAGGCGTTGCAATGAATACAAGCTGACCTGCCGTTGCATCCACGTTTTGCGCCAGCTCTTCGCTATCAAATACAGCAAGCTCGCGTACATTTGCCCACTGCTGCGCCTGCACCAGTTTTTCGCCACGTGTCAGCGCAGTCTGACCGGTACTTTTTTCTTTTTTACTTGCTGCGTTAGCAAGACGCATCGCAGTAAGTCCGCCCTCAAAATTTTGCACGTATTGTGCAAAATCATCAGGTTCGCAGCCTTGTTTTTGTGCATAAGTAATAGCAGAGTAGTAGCTGTTAATTTTTCCAGCATCCGCCCCAACAAATACGCACATCAAAAATTTACTCAGTGCATAAGTTTTTCCAGTAACGCTAATATTTTTGTCCAGCATATAAGCGTCAATGCGATTAACAATACGCTTTTGTTCTTTTTCACTTTGCTTCAAGAAGAGCGCATATTTACCATAACATTTAGCCAGAATGTTATTCAAGAACTGATTGCTACGTGCCTCTGCAACTTTAAGTTCGGCAACGTGACTACCATACTCCGCTGCAAGCTCGTCCAGCTGCGCTGCAATGTCACCCATGCTTTGCGCCCCAATCAAAGCCTCAAACGCAACAGGCTCAGCGGCAATACCGCCATCGATAATAAATTGCGCCCTCACGTCGTACCATTCTTTCTTTTGACCAACGCTTGCCTTTTCCAAGTCACGCAGCACTTGTTGCGCTTCCGCTACTTTGTCAATTTGCTCTGCAGAAGTGTTACTAACAGTAACCTCTACGCCAGTAATCTTTACAAGCTCCTCAACGTCGATTGCAAAGTTTTGGTTGATCGGATTTGCATTTACTACAGTTTGGATATTTTCCATTTTTAAAACCCTTTATGTTTATTAGTTAATTGATACTTCTTGCTTACTGCTTGTTATTTGCTACAAATACATTTCTGAAGTTTCCCGTTCGCCATCATTTAGTTCCGCCATATATTTGCGATACTCAATAACGCTGTCCATCCCATCCCAGAAATTTGTTTCACACTGTGTTTCGCGATAAAGATCGCTTACTGCCCAATAAAAATCTGTTGTTAGACTTGCTTTGCGCTGCGCTGTCTGCTGTGCCTGAATTTTTTTGCTGTCTAGCAAGTAACAAATCTGTTTTGTTGCTGTTTCTTGAATAATTTGCATAGATCCCCCGTCGTATATAAAAACTGCGTATATAAGTGCCGCACAGCGCCTGCACGTAGCAAGTGCTATGCAGCGTTAAAACTGCATTTAGGTGTAGCTAAGTTGTTAAAGAGCGGCAGCGTTGCTGCGATATAGCTACTATCCTGATTTTTGAATAATGTTAAAATTAAAATTTGATTACTAATATTAACGTTTAACATTTATGAATGCTAAAAACCGCAATAAAGGGGCTTTAACGCAGCTTTCTGCTGAGTTCAACTACGATGAAGTTGAGGTTGAAGCCGACTGGAGATACCACTTAGTTGTGCCCTACATCAGGCACAGCACTAGTTATTTGACTGTCAGGGACAAATACAGAGGCGAGAAAGTTAAAAAGAGTGGCTTACCCAAAGATGAAGCGGCTGTATATAAAGTTGCTGAGTGGTTTGATATCTTGAGCGTGGAAGCAGATGACGATGGGGGAGATCAAACTGATTGGTGGGAGCGAGCAGGGAAATCCTTATATGGCTTTGATATGCCAATCCCAGCAGTATCAGGCATATATATGGAGGCTGGAGAAACAAGGACACTGCATAAAGGTGGTCGTTTAGTACCCACTTTCTTAATTGAAGTGCCATTAAATCTCACTCTGACAGAGGCTCAAAAAGGGATTAAAGATTTACTGAAGTTTTATATGCAACATTGGAAGCCGCCTATCCAGTTTGGCGCACCACTTCCCGAAGCCTATAAGGCGCACTTCAAGCTAGAGAAAAGTAAGCTACAGGAAGAGACTCTGATAAACGGCCTAGAAGCACTGAGCATGTACAAAGCAGGCACACCACTTTGGAAGATTGCCAATGAACTAGGGCTATCCCCCGCCCATAGGATTGATGAGGAAGCTGTCAAACCAGGAAAACACGACAGTGAGTACAAGCGAGTCCTAAGCATCAAAGCCAGGCAATTAGTAAAAATAGCGTCTTTAGTTGCAGAAAATGCTGCCCGCGGAAGATTTCCCAGTAAAAAAATGTTTCCAGAAGCAATGCTAGAGAGCTATGAGCGTGATGCTGGAAGACCCAAGGGATCCAAGAGCCCCAAAACAATGAATGTCACAAAGTACAAGACCAAGTTCAATTCGTTTTAAACGAATTACTAGATCAGCTCTACAGCTTTACGCTTTTGATCATCGTTGCAGTCTATATAGTGCTGGACGCTAGATAGCTGTCTATGCCCTGATAGCCCCATGATCACCCTGACCCCAACCCCTTTAGCTGCTAA
>NZ_JACVOO010000032.1 GCF_018882405.1 Polynucleobacter sp. 31A-FELB
TAACCATCTTTTGCAATAAATGCATCGTTTATTGTGGCGAGTCCCACCGGAATTACTGGACTACTTTCCAATGGAATGACTGCCAGCTTTGAATTGGAATGAGTGGCAACATTCACTGTAATACGCACATGGGCAAAGAAGTTGCCCATAAGTGAATTTTCATCAATTTTAATTGTGATAAACCTTATTATCACCATTGGGGTATTGGAGCTTTACGCTCGTTTAACCCAACCTATTAGGCCGCTATTAGTTGTTAAGCAGACTATAGATAAGCTAGTTCCGCTGGCCGAGTCCGACCCAAGGGAGACCTTGGAGGACAAGTCCAGAAACTCATCCCCCTAGTGTGTTACTACCTTGACCGATCCATCCACATATAGTTCTGCTGCATCATTTGGTTCATCATGTTCTGCTGCATACCCATGTATTGATCCATCATGTATTGGCGTTGCTTTAACTGCTCAGGTGTTAATTTAGAGTAATAGGGGCCCATACCATTCCAACCCATCATGTGTCCACCCATCATGCCGCCGTTACCACCACAACAACCCATCATTCCCGAACCCCACATGCCTTGCATCATATTCATGTTGCCCTGCATTGTGCTCCAGTGAGCCTGCATCAGCTTTTGCCTTTCTTGCGGATCTTGAGTTGCACGGATCTGATCCATCTGCTGTTGCATCTTTTTAAAGTTCTCTTGAATTTGAGCGGCTTGCTTATCAAACTCCGCTACATCAACATTTTTTTGTTGTGTCTGTGAGGCTTTAGTGCCCGCCCCTGCTGTTTGCGCCAAAACGGGCGCACTTAGTAAAACACCTAAACTTAAAATCGCAACCCATCCTAGCTTTTTCATTTTAGTACTCCTTGAGTTAACTGCTTGATATGAACTAACACCTAGCTTCTTAATAACCGCAATCCATTTGCCACTACTAGCAAGCTCGCACCCATATCCGCAAATACCGCCATCCACATCGTGGCTTGCCCTGTAAAGGTAAGCACAAGGAAAATAGCTTTAATGCCAAGAGCAAGAACAATGTTTTGAGTCAGAATTAGAGCGGTTGATTTGGATAGCCGAATAAAGGTAGCAATCTTGCGTAAATCATCATCCATTAGCGCAACATCAGCAGTCTCTATCGCAGTATCGGTTCCAGCCGCCCCCATCGCAAATCCAATACTTGCTCTTGCTAAAGCGGGGGCATCATTAATGCCATCTCCAACCATGCCTACCTTTACATTGGGATCCTTTTTTAGGCGACTGTCAATTATTTTGAGCTTATCTTCAGGCAATAAATTACCCATAATCTCATCGACACCCACCTGTTTACCTATTGCCTTAGCGGTGTGCTGATTGTCACCAGTGAGCATGATGGTAGTCACGCCTAATTGGTGAAGCTCATCAATAGCCTGCTTGCTTGTTTCTCTAACAGTATCGGCCACCGCAATAATGGCTAAAACCTCTGTTTGGTTGGTAAGCAATACGGCCGTTTTGCCTTGCTGCTCTAGTGGTAATAAACGATTCTCAATATCATCAGAGCACAAACCCAATTCTTCAATCAGTCGATGATTGCCAAGGTAATACAAATTACCCTCAATAACGCCTTTGACACCGCGACCCAGAATCGCCTCAAAGCTATCTACAGTCTTTAAATCATTCTTTTGCTCTTGATTAGCATGGGCAATTGCTAGAGATACGGGATGATCAGATCGCGCTGCAAGACTGATGGCAATTTCGTGAATATGCTTGTCATTGCTACTTAATGCAAAAAAGTCCGTTTGTGCAGGCTTCCCGTAGGTTAGTGTCCCTGTCTTATCTACTGCTAAGACCTTCATGCTCCGTCCTGCTTCTAAAAAAGCGCCTCCTTTAATTAAGATGCCTTTTCTTGCAGCGGCTGCTAAGCCACTCACAATCGTTACTGGTGTTGAGATCACCAAAGCACAAGGGCAGGCAATCACTAACATGACTAATGCTTTATAGATCCACTCTTGCCATGACTGCGCCATTAACAATGGAGGCAAAACAGCGACTAACACCGCAAGCAAAAAAACAGCTGGCGTATAGATCTTGGCGAATTGATCAACAAAACGCTGGGTGGGCGCACGACTTCCTTGCGCTGCTTCAACTGCATGAATAATTCGAGCTAGCGTTGAATGAGTCGCTTCTGCAGTAACTTTGTATTCGAACGATCCTGTCTGATTGATCGTTCCTGCAAATACCTCATCGCCAACTATCTTATCGACCGGTAGGCTCTCACCCGTGATTGGCGCTTGATTTACTGCCGAGTTACCACTTATTAATATGCCGTCTAAAGCTATTCGCTCTCCAGGACGCACTCGAACTAAAGCACCTAAAGCGATAGCCTTTACATCCGTTAGCACCCAAGAGCCATCGGCTTGCTGAACGGTTGCGGTTTCAGGGGTGAGGTCTAATAAGCCACGAATCGCATTACGAGCACGATCTAATGACTTGGCTTCAATTACTTCAGCTAGAGTAAATAAGAACATCACCATGGCGGCTTCTGGCCAACTTCCAATCGCCATCGCGCCTGTGACTGCAATTGACATTAAGGCATTGATATTGAGATTGCCATTCTTTAATGCAATCCAGCCCTTTTTATAGGTGGTCAGGCCACCTGAAGCAATTGAGGCGATTACTAGAGCAATGACAATCCACTGATTACCAAGTTGCAGCAATTCCATGATTTCAGCCAAGGTTGCAGTGATACCTGCAACAGCCAATGGCCACCAATTTTTTTTAGGTATAGGCTCAATCGAGCTGTCCTTTGTAGAAGTCTGACCACTTTGTAGCACCGCCTGCATTCCAATTGAACCCAAAGCGGACTCGATAGCGTCAAGTGAGTTGAGATTGTGACCAACCGTGAGTATCCTTTGCATTAAGTTAAAGTCCAGCGACTCAATGCCGTTTACACTAACTAGCTTTTTGCGAATAAGCGCCTCTTCAGTTGGGCAGTCCATATTTTCAATGCGATAGATGGCCTTATTCTTGCTCGGTATTTCAGAAGCCTTTGTCACAGGGGTTGATGTTGAACAACTACAGGAGGTATTGCATTCGCTCATAGCGGAAACCTAAATGATGAAGACATAGAACATTTAACACCCTATAGTAACTATAGAGTCAAGGGATTAGAATAAAAATGTAAAAACTTGGAGGTCAAATGAGAATTGGTGAACTAGCAACAGCCACAAGCACTCAAGTGGAAACTATTCGGTTTTATGAACAAGAGGGTTTGTTAGCAAAACCGGCTCGATCTGAGGGTAACTTCCGAATCTACGGGGATCAGCACCTGCAACGCCTTACATTTATTCGCCACTGCCGCTCGCTGGACATGACCTTAAGTGAAATTCGTCAATTACTTCGCTTAAAAGATTTGCCCGATGAAAACTGTGATGCAGTAAATGAATTGCTTGATGCCCATATTGAAGGTGTAAGCAATCGAATTAATGAGCTACGCCAACTTGAGCGACAATTAAAGCTGCTCAGAAAACAATGTCATGCGAATCAGGACTCAGCACATTGCGGGATCTTAAATAAATTATCGCTACCCGTGAAGTAAAAAAGAGGTGACACTACCGCCTCTTATTAGCCTTGGATTCAACCGGTCAACGCAACAGATTGAGCAAAACGTTCTGCCGGTGTTTGATAGTTTAGTGTTTTTCTAGGGCGTTCATTTAGTTTCCTTGCCACTGCATTGAGCTTGGCTTGGGAGTAGTT
>NZ_JACVOO010000033.1 GCF_018882405.1 Polynucleobacter sp. 31A-FELB
ATTGTCCCGTTGCTAGGCCGCGGGAGATCTCTTCTCGCTCAGCCAAAGTTAGCGCTAAAACGGATCGAGTTCGCTCTGGCGGTCTGATGCCACCACTTTCAGCCAAAATACGCTGGATAGAGGAGTGGCCCCGATCAAATAACTGCGCTATCTGATGAAGGTTATCGCCTTTTTGCCACCGCTCCCACATTAAAGCCTTCTGGGTAGCCGTGTAATAGATTCGAGGTCGTTGTTTCATGAGCAACACTCCTTGCGCTTACGCAGTTTGTAGTGTGTTGCATCGACGGGTTGAAATCAAGGTCGATTTCGGACCTTCGCTGTTCATCGGATCTTCCATCCGTCACTCTAGATTCTTAGTGGTTGCTTTCGGCCAATATGAGACCTTAAAAAGCTCAAATATTTTTTACGTTCACTCGGATGCATTGGGCGCAAATTCTTATCTCCTGCATTAGCAAGAAAAGCGAAATCGTTAGGGAGGACATCGAGATAGCGAATAACCATCCAACAACCACCCCTGTTGCACTTGAGTCAAAGTAAAGTTTGCCAATATAAATCATACAAATAATTGCGCAAATGCAAAATGCCGAAAAAGTACAAAAGTAAAGAGCTAGATGAATTGCATTGCATCGTCTATCGAGAATTTGTAAATCTTCAATGTAAGTATTTTCTTGCGTGCCTAGTTTGATGCGATCTTCAATTTGGTGGCTTCTATCCACCACTCTTGTTAGGCGAGCTGAAAGTACGGCCAACACTGCTCCAATTCCGGATAACAAAAATGCTGGCGTCAACGCCAGTTGAACAAGGTGGGTGATGTTATTAAGGTCTGTGGACATATAAAAGTGCTTAAAAGTTAAATAATACTTTGCTGTTAATGGATTAACTTCGTTGGGAGTGGGTTAGAGCTGCATACTTTCTATCATCAAAAGAGATTAAAAAACTATTTTTATAGCCAATCACTCAATTCGAAAAAGCATAGGTGAGGCCTAGTCTTCCACCCCAGCCCTGAGCTCCCCCATATATGGTGTTGACTGTGTAATATCTGGCGCCAATAGTGAAAAGCAATGGTACGTCGCCGAGATTAACAATCTTGCTACCGGTAAGGTTGATTGGGTAGGAGTGCGCCCCCGATGTTGTATTAACTATAGATTCTGAGTCAAGCGTAATGCTCCCATACCTCTTAGTGATGTATGTAATGAATGGTCTAGCGAAAACATTGGTAGCGCTGAGATTGTCGACTTGTATAGGTCCCAATCCAAAAGATTGGTAACCAAGTATTCCCACAATCCAATCTTCGCTGCGATGTATTGCGCCAGCACTAATCCCAACAGCATTTTGTGAGCTGCCATACATAAAGGGCATATTGGTACGAATTTGGATCATTGGACCAGCACCATAAGAAAACTTGTTGTGCGATTGATTTGATTGAGTGAAGTATGTCTCAATTTTGGTTGGGGCGAATCCAGAGCTTGAGTAACCATCAAAATTATTAAATGTCTGATAGGTTACTGTTGGCATGACTACAAAGCTATAGTCAGAATTAATTCGAAACGGTACATATGGCGAAAGTCTTGTGTACTGAGTAGAGCCTTGATGAGAGCTACCAATTTTTTGATCAAAGTTGTAACTCAAAGGAACCGTTGCCACATCTTGCTGAGCATTTAATACGCGCTCACTAGTTACAAGTCTTTCTTCACCTGCAGAAAGCGATTGTTGGGCTGCAGCAATTTCAGGAAATAGCAGATTCAGCAATCCAAGCAGGAAAAAGGTAAATCTAGGAAGCATGGAGGCTAGCTGAAGAGCAAATAAAGATTGGTAATATATGGTCTATATTTTATATGTTTTATAAATAATCTAATTAATTTAAAGGGGTTTAAGACCTATGTGTACCAATATCTTTATTAACAAAGGCGGTTATCACGTTGAAGCCCGATCCATGGATTTTCCGATCAATATGGGTACGGAGTTGTTAATGGGCTTTGTTGGTCAGAAAAACACATCAAATCCGGTTGTAGACGCTGAGCAAATACCTGCCGGTCAGTTGACCTCTTGGACAAATAAGTATGGCTACGTAGGCAGAGGGGCTTTCAATACTGCGGTAGTGATGGATGGCATGAATACAGAAGGATTGAGTATCAGCATCCTATATCTGCCAGGTTCGGAATATGCTCCTTTTAAATCTGCTGATAAACGTCCAGTTTTGTCAGCTTTAGAAATTGGCACATTTTTCTTGTCTCAAGCTAAAACCGTAAAAGAGGCTCGTCAATTGCTTGATGCCCATCAGATAGTTGCATGGGCAATTGAGGGCGCTCCAGGAATGTTTATCAAAAATGTCCCAGTTCACTATTCTGTTCGCGACAAAACTGGCGACAGCATGGTTATTGAGTTTATTAAAGGTGAGGTGAAGATCTATCATTCGGCTGGCAATGTGATGACAAATGCCCCAGCTTATGACTGGCAACTTAACTATGCCAAGCAGTACTCTTCGATCGACGTCTCGGCCGAGAAACCAAATGAAGCTATGGCTCAGTTCGTTCCTCAATACAATGAGCTCTATGGTGACGCTCTGCGTCCTGCAGTATTGAACTTTATGGGCATACCAGGCGATTACAGTCCGTCCTCACGTTTTGCTAAATGCACGGTATTACTCGATAACCTCTATGCACCAAACTCATCTGCTGAAGCTGTATACCAAGCATCAATCATTTTGAATAGTGCGGTAGTGCCATACACGCCAGGTAGTTCACCAAAAACAAAGATCACAACTACGACTTTGTGGTGTGTGATTAAGGATTTGGATAATTCAGTTATGCGCTTTTTGGATTTAGCATTCTTCCAGGCTGATCAAAAATTACTTCCAATGTCAGTAGAAAATGGCTATAAGCCACTTGATTTAAAGTCAGTCAACTTTAATGCCGTGCCGGATGAGTTTGCCTCTAAAACTATCGCAACCAATACCCGCAAGGATATAAAGGTTGTTGATGTAACTCAGGTTCCTGGATTCTAAATAATGGGCTTTAAGCTTGAAAAAGTTGAGGCAGCGATCAAGAAAGGTCTGATACTCCAGATCTATCTTGCTGTCTGGTTTTGTGCCCTTGTCTTTTTGAGTGATGCCATCTTGGAGCAGGCGGGCGTGCCTTACTTTACCTATGGCTTTGCAATTTTGAAGGCCTCAGCATTATCTAGGTTTATGTTGGTGGGACAAAAGCTATTTCCATTACCCTTTGCAAAGGGGTCATCTGTGCTTTGGTTGGTATTTAGAAGATCTCTAATTGATACTGCTTTTGTTTTAGCTCTAAGCTATCTTTTTTATGGCCTTGAGGGCATGATTCACCATAAAGATTTTTTTGAGACTGTACAAAATTTTTGTAAAGGAAGTTGGGAGCATGTTATTGCTCTCAGTTTGTGCTACTGGTTAATTATTCTTCCATACCTAATTTACTGTGGACTCAAAAAAGCAATGGGGGCAGAGCAACTTTATGCCTATCTCTTGGGTGTGGAAGGCCCAAGACTTCCATAAGATACTAGTTATAAAGCCACCTTCGGGTGGTTTTTTATTGTCAGGATCTGCTGACCTCCTCCCAATAAATTGGACACCCTAAATTAGAAAAAATCGGCGATATTATCCCTAAGGAGGGGTGCGCCATGAAGAGGTCAAAGTTCACAGAAGAGCAGATTGCTTTTGCATTGCATCAAGT
>NZ_JACVOO010000034.1 GCF_018882405.1 Polynucleobacter sp. 31A-FELB
CTTGATGCAATGCAAAAGCAATCTGCTCTTCTGTGAACTTTGACCTCTTCATGGCGCACCCCTCCTTAGGGATAATATCGCCGATTTTTTCTAATTTAGGGTGTCCAATTTATTGGGAGGAGGTCAGTAGCGCCGGCTGCATGTTGGCCAAGCGCCTCACTGAGGATCCCGCTAAACGCGTGCTCTTAATTGAGGCTGGCAAGAATGACAATTACATCTGGATTCATGTGCCGGTTGGTTATTTATATTGCATCGATAACCCAAGGGCAGACTGGCGTTTTAAGACCGCTGCTGAAAAAGGTCTCAATGGCCGTTCACTTCTATATCCGCGTGGCAGGGTGCTCGGTGGATGTTCATCAATTAATGGCATGATTTATATGCGCGGCCAAACTGGCGACTACGACTCCTGGGTTAAGGCAACGGGTGATGACGCCTGGTCTTGGCAAAACGCATTGCGTCGTTACAAATCATTTGAGGACTATCACGGCCCAGCTAGTCAGTGGCACAGCAAAGGTGGTGAGTGGACTGTTTCTAAGCAACGCTTGCGTTGGCCCATCATGGATATCTTTAGAGAGGCAGCGGTACAAGCCGGCATCCCCTCATCGGATGACTTTAATCAAGGGGATAACTTTGGAGTTGGCTACTTTGATGTGAGTCAGCGCAAAGGTTGGCGGCTCAATACCTCCAAAGCATTTTTACGTGATGCGGCTAAGCGGCCTAATCTCACAGTAATTACCGAGGCCATAGTTAATAAATTACTAATTGATGATGTCTCTAAAAATTGCTACGGTGTTCAATATATTAAAGATAGCAAAACAGTAGACGTGCTTTGCAGTAATCACAATGGCGGCTCTCAAGGCGAAGTGATTTTGAGTGCCGGCGCTATTGGTAGCGTGCAGGTTCTAGAGCGCTCAGGTGTTGGCTCAGCTGCACACCTCAATAGGCTGGGCATTCCAGTAATCGCAGATTTACCTGGCGTAGGTGAGAATCTACAAGACCATTTGCAATTGCGCATGATCTACAAGGTCAACAACATTAAGACCTTAAACACCAAAGCCAATTCTTTATTGGGTAAGTTGTTAATTGGTATGGAGTATGTGTTTAAGCGCTCGGGCCCAATGTCGATGGCGCCATCACAGCTGGGTGCTTTTGCATACAGTTCGCCCGATCAGCCTTCGGCAAATTTGGAGTATCACGTTCAACCGCTATCGCTAGAAAAGTTTGGCGAGGATTTGCATTCTTTCAATGCGATTACTGCAAGTGTTTGTAACTTGCGTCCAACATCTCGTGGTAGTGTGCACATCAGCTCTGTCGATCCAGAAGCGCCTCCAGTGATTGCGCCAAATTATTTATCGACGGATGAAGATCGCAAAGTAGCTGCAGACTCGTTGCGTCTCACGCGCAAGATTGTGGAAAGTCCAGCACTCAAGCCCTACACGCCAGATGAGTACAAGCCAGGTAAACAGTATCAAACTGATGAAGAGCTCATCAAAGCTGCCGGTGATATTGGAACTACAATTTTTCATCCAGTAGGTACTTGTAAGATGGGACGCGATGATGATCCGATGGCAGTACTCGATTCACAATTACGCGTAAGGGGTATTCATCATCTGAGAGTAGTGGATGCCTCTGCGATGCCAACAATTACCTCCGGAAATACTGCAGCTCCAACAATGATGATTGCGCAACGCGCAGCTGAATTGCTAACTAGTGAGTAGTTCAAAAATTCAAGGCGGCTCGCACTCCAATGCTGGGCTCCCAGCAAGTCACTTGCTGTTGGCGCTCGCCATTGTTGCGGTATGGGGCACCAACTTTGTAGTGATTAAAAATTGCCTGGCATCGTTTCCGCCTTTTTATTTCGCTACCCTGCGATATCTATTTGTTTTGCTGCCTTTGGTCTTTTTTATGCCAAGGCCAAAAGTAGCTTGGGGCAATCTCTGTATTTACGGATTAGCCACTGGGGTTGGGCAATTTGGCGTTATGTACTACGCCGTGAATAGTCAAATTTCTCCAGGACTCGCCTCGCTTGTAGTTCAGACCCAAGTATTTTTTACGATTGGCTTTGCCATGCTGTTTGCCAAAGAGGGTCTCAAGCGCTATCAGGTAGTCGCGGTTGGTATCGCTTTGCTTGGTCTAGTAATTATTGCGCTGCACACAGACTCCACGACTACCTTCTTAGGTTTAGCACTCGTGGTCTTTGCGGGTCTCTCCTGGGGAATTGCGAACACAGTGAGCCGCCAGGCTGGTTCGATCAATATGCTGTCTTATGTAGTGTGGGCTAGCGCCTTCTCTATTCCGCCGTTGCTACTGATTGCGCTGATCTTTGAGGGTGGTGTAGTTCGCTTGTGGGATGTGACCTTAGCCGCCCCCATGGGGGCTTGGGTTGGAGTCCTATGGCAGTCTTGGGCTAATACCTTGTTTGGCTATGCCGCTTGGGGTTGGTTGCTGTCAAAACACCCAGCCGCACTGGTGGCTCCTGCACCCTTGCTAGTACCCATCTTTGGAATGGGGGCATCTGCCTTCTTTTTAGGAGAGGCTTTGCCACCCTGGAAAGTCGAGGCTGCCAGCTTGGTAATTGCCGGCCTCATCATCAATCTCTTTTGGCCTAGCTTACAAGCGCAAGTTCGTAAGTTTTTTTAAAACGACTTTTATCTTTCAGGGCTAATGTAAAACCCTAATACAAACCCCTTTTTTTGCCCCTACATTAACTGTAAGATGGCTATTCGTTTCAAGTTGTACCTAAAAAAGAATTTATTTAATTAGCATTTTTAGTCATGGAGACTTTATGAATATTCGTCATCACATTTTTGCTGTAGCTGCTGCGGCAATGTTAACAACTGGCGCTTACGCTGCCGATATCAAGCTTGGTGTTTCTGGTCCGTTTACTGGCGGCTCCGCATCCATGGGTGTGAGTATGCGTGACGGTGTGCGCTTAGCTGCAAAAGAAATCAATGCTGCTGGTGGTATTAACGGCAACAAAATCGTTTTGGTTGAGCGCGATGACGAAGCAAAAAATGAGCGTGGCGTTCAAATTGCACAAGAGTTGATCAATAACGAAAAAGTAGTTGCTACTATGGGTTACATCAACACTGGTGTGGCATTGGCCTCACAGCGCTTCTATCAAGATGCCAAGATTCCAGTAATGAACAACGTTGCTACTGGCTCAATCTTGACTAAGCAATTCCCTGAATCGCTACCAATATCCTAGACACTTGCCAACCTCGCTTGGTACTGCTGTTCAAATCTTACCGGAGAAAGCCCATTGTTGTAACTATGGCGTCTAACCGGGTTGTAAAACATTTCGATGTA
>NZ_JACVOO010000035.1 GCF_018882405.1 Polynucleobacter sp. 31A-FELB
AACTACCTGTTTGACTGCCTCTAACTTGAACTCTTCAGTAAACCGTCTTCTTGTACTCATGACACACCTCCTAATAGACTAAATATTAGGCTAGAAAGTGTCTATAGAAGTGGTAGCGATTCACCCCATGTCATCGTAGTCAACCCAAGCAAGTTTCCGAAGAATGATCTGAAGTCGATCATTGAAGAAATTCGTAAGAATCCAGGAAAGTACAACTATGCATCAACTGGTAACGGCACATCCCAGCATTTGACTGGTGAATTATTTAAGATGCAAAACAAGCTGTTCATTACCCACATCCCCTATCGTGGTACTGGCCCAGCTCTGCAGGATTTGGTAGCAGGTCAAGTGGACATGATGTTTGACACCCTCGCTGGTGCAGCTCCCTTCATTAAAAACGGCCAGTTGATTGCTGTTGCAGTAGCAACACAAAAACGTGTGGACGCTTTCCCTAACGTACCAACCGCACAAGAGCTGGGCATTAAAGACTTTGTGGTTTATAGCTGGTATGCGATGTGGGCCATCAAAGGAACGCCTAAAGATATCGTCGACAAGATGAGTGCCGAAGTGCAGACTGCCCTCGCCTCGCCTGATATCAAAGAACGTTGGGCAGCTATGGGTGCTACAGCTCCGAAAATGAGCCGCCCTGAATTGGCCAACTACATCAACCAAGAGATTATTCGCTGGGGTGAAGTAGTTAAAAAATCCAACGCTAAGTTAGATTAATACATAGATCAATAAAAAATATAAAGAAGAGAATTTATGTCGATAAAAAAACAAGATTACGCATTTGTTAGAAATAGGCTGCTCAAAAAGGAGGAGATTGCGCTTTTGGATGTTCGTGAGGAAGACCCGCATGCGCAGGAGCATCCTTTATTTGCAGCCAATTTTCCACTCTCTCGCATTGAGGTCGATGCACTTAGCAAGCTCCCCAGAAAAGATGTGCCAATTGTCACCTTAGACGATGGTCAAGGAGATGCTCAACTGGCAGCAGAAAGACTTTCTGCGCTCGGTTATGTTGATGTTGCTGTATTTGAGGGGGGAGTTAAAGCCTGGATAGCTGCTGGTGGTGAAGTATTTAAAGATGTGAACGTGCCAAGTAAATCTTTTGGTGAGTTTGTGGAATCCAAAAGACATACGCCCTCCTTATCTGCGCAAGAAGTAAAGAAATTAATTGATGACAAGGAGGATGTGGTGGTAGTTGATGTTCGTCGCTTTGATGAATATCAAACTATGAGTATCCCTACCGGCATCAGCGTCCCCGGCGCTGAGTTGGTCTTGCGCGTTCCTGAGTTGGCACCAAACCCAAAGACCAAAATCATCGTGAACTGTGCAGGACGGACGAGAAGCATCATCGGCACCCAATCCCTGATTAATGCAGGTATCCCGAATGAAGTAAATGCCTTACGCAACGGCACGATTGGCTGGACCCTAGCTGGTCAAGAGCTGGATAAGGGGCAAAGCCGCAAATTTAAAGAGGTAAGTGAAAGCACTGCCTTAGAAGCAGCTGACCGTGCACGTAGTGTTGCCGATCAAGCCGGAGTAAAACGAGTAAAGCTTGCCGATATCGAGAAATGGAAATCCCAAACTGAGCGTACGACCTATTTCTTTGATACCAGAACCCCCGAAGAATACGAAGCTGGACACCTTCCTGGATTTCGCTCCACTCCTGGCGGCCAATTAGTACAAGAGACAGAAATGGTTGCCCCTGTTCGTGGCGCCCGTATTGTTTTGTCAGATCCTAGTGGAGTGAGAGCCAATATGCCTGCCTCATGGCTTGCTCAGATGGCTTGGGATGTTTACGTTATCGATGACATCAAAGCTTCAGATCTCACCGAAAAAGGCGCTTGGATTGCCCCACTTCCAGCAGCACCTCAGATTCAAACGGTTGATGCCAAGACAGCTGCAGAATGGTTACAAAGCGACAAGGACACTATTTGCATAGACCTCAGTACGCATGCCAATTATGTGAAGGGGCATATTCCAGGTAGCTGGTTTGCACTTCGCTCGCAATTCTCGAAGGCCTTAGAGCAATTACCAAAAGCCAATCGCTACGTACTCACTAGCACTACTGGTGAGCTTGCTGTATTTGCCGCACCTGAAATACAAGCGCTAACAACATCAGAGGTGCTGGTATTGTCCGGTGGCAATAAAGCCTGGATTGATGCTGGCCTTGATATTGAAAAAGGCCCCACTCATTTAGCATCTCCGCCATTAGATCGTTACAAGCGACCTTATGAAGGAACTAGCGTAGATCCAGCAGCAATGCAGGCCTATCTAGATTGGGAGTATGGCTTGGTAGAGCAGCTGGGCAAAGATGGCACCCATCACTTCTGGGTGCTTTAATCCATATTGGTGGCGCTGCATTAGTGCCACCAACTTAGAATGTTTATGTATAAAAAAATTGCCCTTGTAATGCTGTCTATAGGTCTTATGGCCTGTGAAAGAGAAACCTATACCACTTGGTCATGTGTGGATAGCTCTGGATCAAAGTCGGCCATGGTGCTCAAAAAAGCCCAGATGCTGTTTCAGGATCGGCAATACGACTACTGCGGTAGTTTAGGCCCTGTGAGTTACTTTGATTTAAAGTGTCCCGCCAGACTAAAGACTCGATCTACAGCTTCACCCCTGACTCAGGAAAACTCATCAGCAGCACAAATGAATTTCAGTGCAATGCCCTCTAGAGAACAAAACTCACTCAACCCCAAGAAACTGCTTCTCACCAAATGGACGGCAGTCAAACCCATTCAGAAACGAAAGCATTTTCTAGTGAGCAAGGTCATTCTCCCAGAGCTTCCTGAGAGTGCAATTGAGTTTGTTGAAATCGAGGCGGTATTTGATAAGAAGACAGAGCTAATTCCCTGGCGCGATCTAAAAGATACCGACATCTGGCTTCAGGGCTGGGTATAAAAAAGCCACCCTACTGAACTGACCCCCAAAAGTTGGACGTTATGTCCAACCAAGGGGGTTTTGTTTTGACCTCCTCCCACAAACCGGTCAGCTCTGAGCCAGAAAATCGGGCGGTGTGGTTGAACTACAAAATGACTTTGCAAACATCGCTGGTGGGAGATCCCCCAGCGATGAATGCGGTCTAAAACAAT
>NZ_JACVOO010000036.1 GCF_018882405.1 Polynucleobacter sp. 31A-FELB
CTCCCAAGCCAAGCTCAATGCAGTGGCAAGGAAACTAAATGAACGCCCTAGAAAAACACTAAACTATCAAACACCGGCAGAACGTTTTGCTCAATCTGTTGCGTTGACCGGTTGAATCCAAGACCCATAAGAGACTCTGCAATACCTAACTAATAAATTTGCCAGCTATTTTTACGAGATCTTTTTACTTCATACATTGCCTGATCAGCATGCTCTAGCAATATTGAAGGCGAATTAGGATCGTCTGGGTAGACAGCAATTCCAATACTTAGGGTTACAGTTACCGCAACACCGCTAGGCAATAAAATTGGCTTTCTAACTTCAGAGAGTATGCGATCTAGCGCCATTTGAAACTCATTATTAACTTCAACATTAGTTAATAGCATCACAAATTCATCGCCACCAAGACGAGCCACCGTGTCATTGGCTCGAACACAAAGCTTTAGCCGTCTTGCAACCTCTTTTAATACGTAGTCCCCTGCATCATGCCCATGCTCATCATTAATAAGTTTGAACCCATCTAAATCACTAAAACATACTGCAAACTTATTGTAATTGCGATCGCTATAAGCAACTGCTTGATTGATCCGATCTAGCAAAAGATGTCGATTGGGAAGTCCAGTAAGACTATCGTGATAGGCAACTTGCTCAAGCACTCTACTCTTATTAAGCACCATTTTTTCTTCTAACTGAAGGAGTCTGTAGGTGCGTCGCACTACAAGCGCTAAGGCCGTTAATAAAATGATACAGGCCGACAAAAGCGAGAGGCCGACATGTCTTCTTAGCCTGATCAAGGCATCATCTACATCGGTGCCTCCAATTTCCATCTTGAGCCAACCAATCGGGACTCCGGCTTCTAAGCGCAGCCATTTAGATGTAATAAAAGCCTCCGTTCGGGCTTCTGAAAAGACAGATGAGATATCGATAAAAGGGGATGAATATAAAACTACCACTTCACCCAACGCAGGATCTCTCTTGACATGAGATAGCACCTTGCCATCCTCATCAGCAACCAGTATGGAGATAATCCGATTATCTGACATTGCTTGCTTTAAACGGCTTTCAAGGTCTGCGTAGTTTTGAGCAATTACATCATCTCGTATTGAATTAGCGACTCCTTCCGTCATAATTTTTGCTGTCGACTCAAGACCGGCCACTCGAATTTGATGGGCGCGAGAATCAAACCACAGCATAGTAATTACTGCGGCTATAACCGTACCTATGCCAATCAAAGCTCCACCCTTTAACAAAGCGCGGGTGCCAATAGAGCGTTGCAATAATGAACTAACTTTCATCAAGCACCACAAATTTATCTAAATTGAGCTTTTCTAAAGGAGCAAAGTCCCGCTTATAGTCAGATGGAATCGGTTTTGGAATTTGTACCGCTTCAAGTAATAGTTCGCCATTGGGCTCTTGGCTTATAGAAATAAATGCAGCTGTGACAGACTTTCTAACGCTAAGTGGAACTCGGGGGTTTGAGACAAATGGATGCGGCGCATATCCTGAAGTTTCATAGAGAACTCTTAGGCGCTCCCGAAGAGAGGATTCTTCTCGCATCAAGGTATTGTTTACTCCGCCAGATGCCACAATATCCCCTATTACAACTGAGCGATAGCCGCTGGCATGCGTCTTTAAATATTTTGGCCGAATCTGAATACCCTTTTTAGCTAACTCAGCCCGTATTAATAATGAAGCAGCAAAGGCATTAGGTGCGGGAAAAGCAACTTCTTTGCCTTGCAGCTCTTGAATACTTTGAATGGGGCTGTCATTTTTTACAACGAGGATGCCAGTTAATTTAGCGCTGCCATCAATTAATAGTGGAATGTAGCCTTGACGCCTTTTTGCCATTACTTCATGGTAAGGGTTAACAAATGCAAAATCTGGCACCCCACTTAAGAGCTGCTTTTCAAATACAGGAATGGTTTGTGGAATCTCCAAACTGAAGCACTGGCCAGAGATTTTTCCGACTCGCTCTAACAAGGGCGACCATTTTGAATAGAGTACGGAAAGAGAAAGTTGCGGAACAATGGCGATCGAATATATTGACTTGCTTTTTGATCGCCAAGGCAAGCCGCTGATGCTTGCAATGACAAGCTCCAAAGAATTAATAAGATGTGGAATGAATTTCTGCGAGTTATGTTTTGACGCATTCCAAGGCTCCACACTTACCATTAAAAATTAAACTATTTGAAATACGAATTTAATAAAGCAGGCAATTCTTTAGAGTGAATCGCTACCACTTCTATAGACACTTTCTAGCCTAATATTTAGTCTATTAGGAGGTGTGTCATGAGTACAAGAAGACGGTTTACTGAAGAGTTCAAGTTAGAGGCAGTCAAACAGGTAGTTGAA
>NZ_JACVOO010000037.1 GCF_018882405.1 Polynucleobacter sp. 31A-FELB
TGAACTGACCCACAAAAGTTGGACAGTTTGATTAGGTTACCAGAAGGGATTGAGTTCGGTATTGCACCGGGCTCAATCCCTTTAGTTTTTGCTTGATCCGATCATGGTTGTAGTAGTGGATATATTCCTTTAACTCAATTTTAAATGTTTGGACATCGTCAAACTTCTTTTGGTAGAAGAACTCTGTTTTCATGATCCCAAACCAGTTTTCCATGACGGCGTTATCTAAGCAGTTACCTTTTCTTGACATGCTCTGCGCAACACCCTTTTGCTTGAGCGCCATTTGGTATGGCGCGATTCGATAATGCCAACCTTGGTCTGAGTGCAGCATGAGCTTGTCTTTAGGTTGAAGGCGTTTAAAGGCCTTATTCAGCATTTGCATCACCATACTCATTTGGGGGTGATCAGCGATCTCATAGGAGATGATCTCTTGGTTATACAGATCTAGGACGGGTGAGAGATATACCTTTTTCCCTGCGATATTGAACTGCGTGACATCAGTCACCCACTTTTGATTAGGTTCAGTTGCATTGAACTTGCGCTCCAGTAAGTTTGGCGCTGCTTTGCCTTCAGGCCCCTTATAGGATTGATAGCGCTTAGGGCGAACGGTTGACTTAAGACCGAGCTTACTCATGAGCTTTTGCACCGTCTTAGGGTTGAGATGGCACTTCTCGTGCCCGAGCTCTGTTTGCACCCGTCGATAGCCATAACGACCCTTGTGGCGATGGTAGATCACGCCAATCCGAGTTTTGACATCCAGATAGGGATCGGTTTTATTGCTTACGCTCAGTTGGTAGTAATAGACACTTCTAGGCATATTGGCAATGCCTAGGATCGTTTGTAAAGGGTATTGCTGCCTTAGCTCAGTGACGACTTGGGCTTGCTCTTGCTTGCCAAGTTCTTTTGCTGTGCTAAGGCCTCGAGCTTTTTTAGATAAGCGTTCTCCACCTCTAAATAGTGCGCCTTCAGTAAGAGCTCTTCATGCGTGAGTTGTTCTGAAGGTTTGGCGAGAAGTGCTTGGATCTCACTGCGCTTTGACATGGGCGGTCGTCCCTGAGGTTTTGATTGCAAGGCTGTAATGCCGCCTTCATTGTAGAGGCGCCGCCAAACCAAAATGGTACTAGGGGAGGCAATATTAAATTGGGCGGACGTGGATCGTGGGGATGCTTTGTTGGCCCTCATGTGCTCGAGCGCCAATAGTTTGAACTGTGGGGTGTACTGTTGATAACCCCTCTTTTGCAGGGCAGATACTCCATGTAGTTTATGGGTCAAAACCCATTTGCGGACATCGGTGGTATTGATGCCGTAATGATTAGCTACCCTCAGGTAGCCTCCACC
>NZ_JACVOO010000038.1 GCF_018882405.1 Polynucleobacter sp. 31A-FELB
TTCATAATCCCAAACCAGTTTTCCATCACCGCGTTATCTAAGCAATTACCTTTTCTAGACATACTCTGAGTAATGCCTTGCTTGTGTAATTCTTTTTGATAAATCCCCATCTGGTATTGCCAGCCCTGATCGGAGTGCAGCATCGGCTTCTCGGTCTGAGTGAGTTGCTTAAAGGCTTTAGTTAGCATGGCACTTACCATGCCGATCTGCGGACGATCGGCAATCTCATAAGAGATGATCTCTTGGTTATACAGATCCAATATCGGCGAGAGGTAAACCTTCTCACCCCTGATGTTGAACTCAGTCACATCGGTGACCCACTTTTGATTGGGTACTTTAGCTGCAAAGTTACGCTCTAATAGGTTTGGGGCTGCCTTACCAACAGACCCTTTGTAGGACTGGTAGCGTTTAGGGCGCACGGTTGATTTAAGGCCGAGGTGCCCCATCAGTTTTTGTACGGTTTTGGGGTTGAGGTAACACTGCTGATTGCTAAGCTCTAAATGGACTCGTCGATAGCCATAACGGCCCTGGTGGCGATGGTAGATCACTTGGATCTGGGTCTTTGTTGCAAGATGAGGGTCAGCCTGCTTGCTTAGCCCTACCTGATAGTAATAAACACTTCTTGCCATATTGGCTACTGCCAAGATGGTCTGCAAAGGGTATTGCTGCCTTAACTCAGTAATTACTTGGACTTGTTCTTGTTTGCCAAGTGCTTTTGCTGGGCTAAGGCCTCGAGCTTTTTTAGGTAATCGGTCTCCACTCGGCGGTACTCGAGCTCTTGCATGAGCTCTTGCGGAGTCATTTGGGTGACTGGCTTATTGGTGGGGGTAAATGGTTTGAAGGGTTTTGACATTGGTAGCCGTCCCTTGGGCTTAGGTTCTAGGGCTGTAATACCACCTTCATTGTAGAGGCGTTGCCAAAGACTAATTGTGCTGGGGGCTGGCACATTAAAGCGGGCTGCGGCTTGATTGATGGAGAGTTGGTCTTGTTGCATAGACTGGAGCACAGACACCTTAAAGGTGTCGGGGTAATGTGTGTAAGTCTTGGTTAAGCTCTTTTGACCATGAGCTTTATAGGCATGAACCCATTTTTGAATATAGGTATGTTTAACGCCGTAGCGGTCTCCGACTGCTTTAAAACCACCCTTACCGGAGAGGTAATGCTGAATAACTTCTAGTTTGAACTCTTTGCTGTATTTGGACATGAGACTGACCCTTTTGAGTTGGATTTGGTGTCCAACTTTTGTGGGTCAGTTCA
>NZ_JACVOO010000039.1 GCF_018882405.1 Polynucleobacter sp. 31A-FELB
CACTCCTCTATCCAGCGTATTTTGGCTGAAAGTGGTGGCATCAGACCGCCAGAGCGAACTCGATCCGTTTTAGCGCTAACTTTGGCTGAGCGAGAAGAGATCTCCCGCGGCCTAGCAACGGGACAATCCCTTCGCTCCATCGCTCAGCTTTTAGGTAGATCGCCCTCTACGGTTAGTCGGGAGGTTAAGCGTAATGGTGGCGCCAAAGACTACCGATCAGCTGGGGCTGATGGAGCCGCTTGGGATCGAGCACTTCGTCCTAAGACTTGTAAACTGGTCTTGAACAAGCCCTTGGCAACTATCGTGACAGATAAGCTGCAGTTCTTGCAGTGGTCGCCACAACAGATTGCCGGATGGTTAAAGCAAACGTATCCAGATGAGAAAAGCTATCAGGTGTCACACGAGACAATTTATCGCAGCCTCTTTATCCAAGCCCGTGGAGCCTTAAAGAAAGAGCTCGTGGCGCACTTACGTCGCACTCGGATCATGCGCCGCTCACGTCATCACACACTCAAAGATGTCGGCCTTGGCAAGATTGCCAATGCAGTCTCCATTAGAGAGCGGCCAGCAGAAGCAGAAGATCGCGCGGTGCCAGGACACTGGGAAGGCGATCTACTTTATGGGGATGCCAACAGCCAGATCGCTACTCTCGTTGAGCGCCAGACTCGCTATGTAATGCTAGTAAAGGTTGCCCGTAAAGATAGTCAAACTGTCGTCAATGCCTTAATTAAGCATGCGAGAAAATTACCGGACGAGCTTTATAAGTCGTTAACGTGGGATCGGGGTAAAGAGATGTCTGAACACAAACGTTTTACCTTAGCCACGGATGTTCAAGTGTACTTTTGTGATCCCCAGCATCCTTGGCAACGAGGATCGAACGAAAATACCAATGGATTATTAAGACAATACTTCCCTAAAGGAATGAGTCTGGCTAACTACTCCCAAGCCAAGCTCAATGCAGTGGCAAGGAAACTAAATGAACGCCCTAGAAAAACACTAAACTATCAAACACCGGCAGAACGTTTTGCTCAATCTGTTGCGTTGACCGGTTGAATCCAAG
>NZ_JACVOO010000003.1 GCF_018882405.1 Polynucleobacter sp. 31A-FELB
GGGTGTACTGTTGATAACCCCTCTTTTGCAGGGCAGATACTCCATGTAGTTTATGGGTCAAAACCCATTTGCGGACATCGGTGGTATTGATGCCGTAATGATTAGCTACCCTCAGGTAGCCTCCACCCCCTAGATAATCATTAACTACTTTTAGCTTGAACTGCGCACTGTGTTTGCTCATGAAGCTGACCCCTTTTGGTTGGATTGGGTGTCCAACTTTTGTGGGTCAGTTCATAGTAAGGGCTTTTTTATTTAGTGGGGCTGGTTTAGACGTTAAATAGGAAGTTTAAGACGTCACCGTCTTTAACAACATACTCTTTGCCTTCCGCGCGCATTTTCCCAGCCTCTTTGGCGCCAGACTCACCCTTAAATTGAATGAAGTCTTCAAAAGCAATGGTTTGCGCGCGAATAAAGCCACGCTCAAAGTCAGTATGGATCACTCCTGCAGCCTGCGGAGCAGTATCGCCTTGATGAATTGTCCAGGCACGAACCTCTTTAACGCCAGCCGTAAAGTAGGTCTGCAAGCCCAATAACTTATAGCCCGCACGAATCACACGGTCTAATCCAGACTCTTCCATGCCGAGATCTGCCAAGAACTCAATCTTGTCAGCATCATCTAAATCAGCGATTTCTGCCTCGATTGCTGCGCAAACAGCAACCACTGGAGCACCCTCTTTAGCTGCGTGCTGAATCACTGCCTCTAAATGCGGATTATTGTCGAAGCCATCTTCCTTGACGTTGGCGATATACATCGCTGGCTTTGCTGTGATTAGACACAAAGGCTTCAAAAGTAGATTTTCTTCGTCAGTCAGTTTCAGGCTACGTACTGGCTGAGCTTGATCCAAATGGGCTTGCACCTTAGTTAACACAGCCACCAAAGCAGCTGCCTCTTTGTCGTTTCCTGACTTAGCGGCCTTACTAGAACGCTGCAGAGTTTTTTCCACGGTAGTTAAATCAGATAAGGCTAGCTCAGTGTCGATCACAGCGATATCGGAGATCGGGTCGATCTTGCCCGCTACGTGAATCACGTTCGCATCCTCAAAACAGCGCACCACATGAGTAATAGCGTCAGTTTCGCGAATATTCGCTAAAAATTGATTTCCTAGACCCTCACCTTTGGAGGCTCCAGCCACCAAACCTGCAATATCGACAAATTCGACTGCTGCGGGCAGGATGCGCTCAGGCTTCACGATCTCAGCCAAAGCGGCAAGACGGGGGTCAGGAACCTCGACCACACCCACATTAGGCTCGATCGTGCAGAAAGGATAGTTTTCCGCCGCGATTCCAGCCTTGGTAAGCGCGTTAAAGAGGGTAGATTTGCCGACGTTAGGCAGGCCGACGATGCCACATTTCAAAGACATAGCCGTATTGTAAAGGGCTAGTTTCGATATCATCGAGATATGTCAGAAGTTCTCCAAAATAACTCGGCAAAATTGCCCAAAAATACCCCTCAAATGCGGACAATCGACGTCGCTGTAGTGGGCGGAGGTATAGCGGGTAAGGCCTGCGCCTTAGGTCTGGCTCAGCTTGGTCTGCAAACCATTCAAATCGCCCCCGACTTAGGGCAAGCTGTTCCTGCTCCCCATGGGGGGCAATGGGGGCAACGCATTTACGCTTTCTCTCCCAGCACCCAAAAACTGTTAACCCATCTTCAGATTTGGGATGCCGTTGATCACAGTCGAATGCAGCCTGTTAGAGATATGCGAATTTTTGGCGATCGTGGAGAAAAACATGATCAGCTGCACCTATCTGCTTTTGAGGCGGGCACACCCCAGTTGGCCTGGATTGGCGAATCGAATGTAATCGAACACACCCTAGATCAAGCCTCACGCTTCCAAAATAAGCTAGAGCGCATTAATGACGCAGTAGAAAATATTCAAGTGGATTTGGATGGAGTAACCCTCCATCTCACGAATGGATCCACCATACGCGCTCAACTCGTTATTGCTGCTGACGGAGCTAATTCACCCATACGTGCTGAGCTGGGTATTTCTACAAAAGAAGAAAGTTATTCACAAAGTGCTGTAGTAGCCAATTGGATTTGCAGTAGCGCGCATTTGGAAACCGCTTACCAATGGTTTTTGCCGGGTGGAGATATCGTAGCGATGTTGCCATTACCAAATAAACAGGCCTCTATGGTGTGGTCAACTTCGCCAGAAAATGCTGCCGAACTTTTAAAACTAGATCAAGCAGCATGGACTGAAAAGTTTTCCTCAATTGCTAATGGGGAAATAGTGAAGCAACTTGGATCATTCAAACTCAATTCAATACCAGCCGCGTTTCCTCTCAGAAGAATTCGGGCGAATCGGTTTATCGGGCCCGATGAGAACCCCAAAGTTGTGCTGATTGGGGATGCCGCACATGTCATGCATCCTTTGGCAGGGCAAGGCTTGAACTTGGGACTCAGGGATGTAGCAACCCTGCTGCATATTTTGAGCAAGCGAGAATCTTTCCGCCTACCAAACGACAAAGTATTGTTGCGTCGTTATGAACGTCAGCGTCAAGGCGATACCAGCGCGCTGCTCTGGGTGACAGACAAGCTCAAGAAGTTATTCTCAGCCAGTAGTGGCACAGAGAAGCAATTGCGCAATTGGGGTTTAGGCCTCGTCAATCGTAGTCACTTTATTAAACGGCGTCTCATTGAGCGCGCCCTTGGAGATGCTGATTTTGAATAAATTATTTTCTATTATTGCTTTAGCTTGCTCTCTCACCCTGCTAGTGGGAACAGTCAATGCACAATCGGAACAACAGGTCCGAACTGAATTACAAAAGAAGATTGGCGCCAATGCCAAAATTAAAAGTGTTTCCCCGTCACCTATTCCCGGCATATACGAGGTGTTGGTAGGCAATGATGTGTTTTACACCGATGCGAGCAGCAAATATTTAATCCAGGGTGAAATCATTGAGATCGCCACAGGAAAAAATATTACTGAACAAAAACAAGCGGACCTGAATCGCATTAAATGGTCCGAGCTCACTCCAGCAAATGCCTTAAAAGCAGTGCGCGGCAATGGAAGTCGACAGCTGGCAATTTTCTCTGACCCTAATTGTGGTTACTGCAAGCGCTTGGAAAAATCCTTACAGCAATTAGATAACGTTACTGTCTATACCTACTTAATTCCGATTTTGTCGCCAGACTCCGCGCAGAAGTCTAAACAAATTTGGTGCTCTGCCGATCCACAGAAGGCTTACATTGATTGGATGATCAATGGAATTGCACCGAGTGGCAAAAGCGACTGCACCACTCCTTTAGACAAGAATATGGCCTTTGCCAAAACCTATGGCATTACTGGCACCCCAACTATTTTCTTTACTGATGGCAGCCGCTTTCCGGGTGCCGTTCAAATCACCGACATTGAAAAGAAATTTAACAGTCTGAAGTAATGGGTCAAGCTTATGAACGAGTTAAATACTTCTGATCTACCTGCAATCCAATACACCATTTGGGCCGCAGATCTTCATGGTCATCGCCTTCATGTGAAGTTGCGTATTGAGAACCCATTGCCGAATGGGCAGATTCTGCAAATGCCCGCATGGATTCCGGGTAGCTATTTGATAAGAGACTTCAGCAAGCAAATCGAAACCATTGAAGCCTTTGCAGTCAATAACCTGCATGAGGCACTCGTCCTAGAGCGAATCGATAACGATCAGTGGCGCTTGCCCAAGGTGGCTGGTGCAGTAGAAATTCTCACCACGGTATACGCATTTGATACTTCGGTGCGCGCCGCCTATCTAGATACCGAGCGTGCGTTTATCAATCCAAGTAGCTTATGTTTGGCAGTCAAAGGTCAAGAGTCTTTGCCATGCGCCTTAGTATTAATTCCACCTAAAGATACTTGCGCGAATTCTTGGACTGTTCAGACAGGCCTGCAAGCAGCCAAGGTAGATAGTCAAGGTTACGGCTTTTATCTCGCCAAAAATTATGATGACTTGCTAGATCACCCGATTGCGATGGGAGAATTTCAAATTGCCCATTGGAAATCCAATGGCGTATCGCACAGCATGGCGATTCAGGGCTGCATTCATGAAATTGATCTAGAGCGTTTAGCAACCGATCTTCAGGCCATCTGCAATTGCACAATTAATCTCTTTGAGCCCAAGACAAAGAAGGCGCCTTTCCATAATTATTTATTTTTGGTCAATGCAGTTCTTTCTGGATATGGCGGACTTGAACATCGCAATAGCACTGCACTTCTATGCCGTCGTGATCAGATTCCCCAAGTCAATGCCCCATTGGATGAAGCATCCTACCGCGAGTTTTTAGGTCTTTGTAGTCATGAGTATTTTCATGCTTGGTTAGTTAAGCGAATTCAGCCCAAAGCATTTCAACCTTATCAACTCGATCGCAGAAACCATACCCGCTTACTGTGGCTATTTGAAGGCTTTACGAGCTACTACGATGATCTGCAATTATTCCGCAGTAAAAGCATTGATCTCAAAACCTATCTCAAGCTAGTCGCCAATAACTGGAATAGCATTTTGCGTGGGCCAGGCAGACTCAAGCAAAGCCTGGCCGATAGCTCTTTTGATGCCTGGACTAAGTATTACCAAGCGGATGAGAATACTCCGAATGCCGTGGTGAGTTATTACGGTAAGGGTGCATTGCTTGCCTTGGGTTTGGATCTCAAGATTCGCGCATTCAGTAACAACCGTCAATCCTTGGATGATTTGATGCGCCTCATCTGGCAAACGCATGGAGTCACGCTTGATGGAATTGCTGAAGATGGTCTTGATGACTTAATGCAAACACTTATGGGCACAGGATTTAATAAAACTTGGAATGAATTTAAGTCTCGCTATATTTTTGGTGTTGAAGATATTCCTATTCAGAAGTGGATTAATTCGAAGATCATTTCAGTTAAACAAAAAACTCACTCGAAGCTTGAGCAAATTAAGTTGCAATTAGGATTGCGTACTAGCGATGCGAATGGCTGGCTAAAGGTGACGCACGTACTGGATGGCGGAGCTGCGCAATTAGCAGGTCTGGCAACTGGAGATATTTTGGCCAGTATTAACGGTGAACGGATTACTGCTGCTCGATGGGACAAGGTCTTATCTAGCTTGATATCAGGACAAGTCATTCAGATTTGTTTTTATCGAGATGATCTGGAGCACGAGTGCATGACCATTCTTGAGGATGATCAGATACCAAGCCAGTACACCCTCATTCCAGCTGAGTGATGCATTCGTTTTCTGCTGCTGATATTCCTGAGGACTGGCGCGCCCTACTCGGCGATTATTTTGAATCCCCTGAGTGGCAACAACTACAGACCAATCTCAGGGCGGAGTTGAATAAGGACACAGCAAGGATTTGCCCTGAACCCCAGAATTTCTTCAAAGCGCTGACATTAACCCCGCTTAACAAGGTCAAGGTCGTCATTTTGGGACAGGATCCCTACCACTCTCCTGGGCTGGCTCAAGGCTTAGCTTTTTCCATCCCGAGCGATATTCCGACTAATTCTCGGCAATTTCCCAGCTCCTTACGCAATATCAGTAAAGCCCTAGCGCTGGAAGGGTTTGGCGCCCTTCCTAACGGTGATCTTCATACCTGGGCTCAGCAAGGCGTGCTGTTGCTCAATACCGCCCTCAGCGTCAAATTGGGAGAGGCTGGCAGCCATACAAACCTAGGTTGGAAATCCCTGATCGATAGACTGATTAGCGCCTTAGCTCTGCAAAAGCCCCATTTAGTCTGGATGCTATGGGGTGGTCATGCCCAGTCCAAGTTACCCCTGATTGAGGTAGCGCCAGATCAATTAATTCTGCAATCCTCCCACCCCTCTGGGCTTGGGGTCTACAAAACAGATCGGCCATTTCTGGAACCTGGGGGGATGGCAAGTTGCGGGCATTTCACTAAGGCTAATGAATGGCTGGTGGAGCACCATGAAACACCTATTCGCTGGGCGATCCCAAGCGGACAAAACACCAGCGCCACCCCTCAGGCCAATTTATTTAACTAGTTATTTGCTGCCGCATAGAGGCAGCCTACAAGGCAAGAGGCCACTATGGCGCTTAGCCACTCAAGCATCTGTCCAGACTGAAATAAACCCGCAAATTGCCCTATATAAGAGCTAGCTAGGGCAGCTATGGAGCCTATCAAGGCAGCCATGAGGAATTTCTTGGCCTTGGGCCTAGCTTTACGCTCTCCTGGGTAAAAAGCTAAGGCGAATACGCCAGTTAAACCACCAATCACCAGAAAAGCTAAAAACCCCATTGCTACCCCCATTATTGCTGCCATCAAATCTATAATCACCATTATGAAGTTGTTGACACTCGGCATCAATCATCACACAGCGCCGGTCGCCATTCGGGAAAAGGTTGCCTTTGACCCTGAATTTCTTCAAGAAGCGTTGCACGATCTTCGCCAGCATTTGGTTGGCGCGAATCAGGCCGGGCTGCCTGAAGCCACAATTTTATCTACCTGCAATCGCACAGAGGTGTATTGCGCCGCTAATGATGCAGATGCGGCTAGTCTTTTGCATGAAGCCACTTTTGATTGGTTGGCAAAAACTCAACAAGTTGCTCCCAGCAGTTTGGAGCCGCATATTTATTCACTACCGCAATCGGATGCGGTACGTCATGCTTTTAGGGTAGCCTGTGGATTAGATTCGATGGTGATTGGTGAAACCCAAATTTTGGGTCAGATGAAAGATGCTGTACGCACCGCAAATGATGCAGGTGTCCTTGGGACCTATCTCAACCAGCTCTTTCAGAAAACCTTTGCTGTTGCAAAAGAAGTTCGCGGCTCCACAGAAATTGGCGCCCATTCGATTTCAATGGCGGCCGCTTCAGTTCGCTTGGCGGAACGTATTTTTGAAAGTATTGCCGAACAACGTGTTCTGTTTATCGGCGCTGGCGACATGATCACTTTGTGCGCAACCCATTTTGTTGCACGCAAACCTAAGTCTGTTGCCATTGCTAATCGCACTATTGAACGTGGACAAGAATTAGCAGACTCGATATCGATTCAAGACGTTGAAGCAGAGTCATTTAAATTATCCGAACTTCCCTCACGTCTTCATGAATTTGATATCATCGTTTCAAGCACCGCATCCTCACTGCCGATCATCGGCCTAGGTATGGTGGAGAGCGCGCTGAAACAACGTCGTCATAAACCCATGGTGATGATTGATTTAGCGGTACCTCGTGACTTTGAACCAGAGATTGCTCGCTTAAATGATATCTATCTTTATACAGTCGATGATTTAGGCGTGATGATTCAAACAGGCGCTTCTTTACGTCAAGCCGCCGTGAGCCAAGCTGAAGCAATCATTGAAGATCGCGTTGGTAATTTCATGCACTGGATGCAGGGCCGGAAAACTGTTCCACTCATTCAAGATATCCAACAACAAGGTGAACATCTAAGACAGTTAGAGCTCGATCGCGCCATGAAACGATTGATGCGTGGCGATGATCCTCAAGAGGTTCTCAATGCCATGGCCCAGGGCTTAACCAACAAGTTCTTACATGGCTCATTGCATGCTTTACAACACTCGAATGGCGCTGAGCGTGACGCCCTGATTAAGTTGCTTCCTAAATTATTCGCCTCGCACTCCAAGCCAGAAGACCATTAGATGAAGCCCAGCATGCGGGCTAAGCTAGACCACCTAGACACGCGCTTAGCCGAACTTAACTCCCTATTAACCACCGAAGAGTCCACCAAAGACATGGACAACTACCGGAAGCTTACACGTGAGCATTCGGATATTGCGATGGTAGTAGAGCAATTTGGCCTATACAAACAAGCCGAGGCCGATGCACAGGCCGCCGAAGAGATGCGTAAAGATCCTGAGATGAAGGACTTTGCTGATGAAGAACAAAAGCAAGCTCAAGCCACCATGGAAGAGCTTGAAGGCGTCCTACAAAAACTCTTGCTCCCCAAAGATGTTAACGATGAACGCAATGTCTTCTTGGAAATTCGTGCGGGTACTGGCGGTGATGAGAGTGCGTTATTTGCAGGTGACTTACTTCGCATGTATACGCGCTTTGCTGAGCGCCAAGGCTGGAAAGTAGAAGTGGTGAATGCTGCTGAGTCTGATCTTGGTGGATATAAAGAAGTTGTCCTACGCCTAGTCGGTCAATCCGTTTACTCGCGCCTCAAGTTTGAATCCGGTGGACACCGCGTACAACGTGTACCTCAAACGGAAACTCAGGGTCGTATTCATACTTCGGCTTGCACGGTAGCAGTTATGCCAGAGGCAGATGAACTAGAGGCAGTCAAAATTAATCCCGCTGAACTTCGCATTGATACTTTTAGAGCTTCAGGCGCCGGTGGTCAGCATATTAATAAAACAGATTCTGCAGTACGTATCACGCACTTACCGACTGGCACCGTAGTAGAGTGCCAAGACGATCGCAGTCAGCATCGCAATCGTGAGCAAGCAATGAAGGTGCTGGTCTCACGCATCATGGATGCACGCGAACGTGAAAAGCATCAGCTCGAAGCCCAAACAAGAAAGTCTCTCATTGGCTCCGGCGATCGCAGCGATCGCATTCGGACCTACAACTTTCCACAGGGTCGCATTACTGATCACCGCATTAATCTCACGCTCTACAAAATCGATGCCATGATGGATGGTGATCTCGACGACCTCTGCAATGCCCTGGCATCCGAGCATCAAGCAGAACTGCTTGCAGCTCTTGGTGACAATTAATCTCAATCAGGATGAGTGTCAGCCAGTCTTTACGTGAATTAATTAGCAACTGCACATTGCCAGCCAGTGAGGCGCGCATACTGCTGGCCCATTTACTAGAGATGCACTACCAACTCCCACGCTCCGCCCTCCTATCCCGCGACGATATGAGGCTGAATGAGCAAGCTTTTGAGGAGTGGGAAAATCTCGTCTCCAGAAGAGTAAATGGTGAGCCTATCGCCTACATATTGGGCAAGAAGGGCTTTCACAATATTGAATTACTTGTTAGCCCTGGAGTACTTATTCCCCGCCCAGAAACGGAGCTCCTAGTAGAGATTGCTCTTGCCGAAATTACCAAACTCAACAGAGCTGCCAAGGTATTGGATTTGGGTACCGGCTCTGGTGCCATCGCCCTATCCATCGCAAGCTCCACAACCCTGGCTTCACTGATTGCAACGGATCAATCCCCTGAAGCTCTGGACATTGCAAAACAGAATGCCCAATCTCTTGCTCTAAGCGCCCAAATCCAATTTGAGCAAGGTAGCTGGTATGAGGCTATTAGCCAACAAGATCAGTTTGATGTCATTGTCAGCAATCCACCTTATATCGCCAGTCAGGACCCTCACCTCGGGCAAGGGGACTTGAGGTTTGAGCCCGAATCCGCTCTAACCGACTACGGTAGCGGTCTTAGCTGCCTTCAAGCAATCATTTCAAAGGCGGGTAACTTCCTGAAGTCTGGGGGCTTAATTGCTGTCGAGCATGGCTATGATCAATCCGAAGCAGTGGTGGTGCTCATGAAAGATGCGGGCCTAATAGACGTGCAAGTTCATCATGATTTGGCTGGCCACTGTCGCGCAGCATCTGGCAGAAAAAGCCTTAAAAACCCCTGAGGGGAATTAACCCTTTTCTCCGGATAGCCTTAAAATTACTCTCATTGTTAGTTGCAGTTCAAGATGACCTTACAGAATCAATTTAGGAAAAAATTATGAATACCCAAGCAAGAATTCAAGAAATCGTTAGCAGTCATCCTGTTGTATTGTTTATGAAGGGTAATGCTCAGTTTCCTCAGTGTGGCTTTTCCGGAAATGCAGTCAATATTTTGCGCACCTGCGGCGTAGATAAACTTCATACCGTTAACGTATTAGAAGATGCAGAAATTCGTCAAGGCATTAAAGAATTTGCTAATTGGCCAACTATTCCTCAGCTTTATATCAATGGTGAATTTATTGGCGGCTCTGACATCATGACTGAAATGTTTCAAAGTGGTGAATTACAAAAATTAGTTCAAGCCTAAGATTTCACTGATCTAATAGGCTGAATTTGTGACTTTTGATTTAAGCTCTCTGCTTCTGTTTGGTTTGCCATTGGGTTTATGTGCAGGCCTTTTAGTATATGCAGTCAATTTGCGCTCCGCACTCAGTCGCGCTGAGCAACAGAATCAAACTGATGCTGCATTAGCTACCAGTCTTCGCGCAGAGCGTGATCAGGCACTTCAGAATGCTATTCGCCTTGAGGCCGCACTAGATTCTGAACGTAAGCAGGGCTTAGGAAGAATTGAGTCTCTCAATGAAGCTAAAGAAGCATTGACTAGCCAATTCAAAAATCTAGCCAACGAAATTCTAGAAGATAAATCTAAGCGCTTTACCGAACAGAATGTTGCTAATCTAGACGCCTTACTCAAGCCACTGCAAACTAAGCTTTCAGAATTTAAAGAGCAGGTAAATACTTCTTATGGCAATGAAGCACGCGAGCGCTTTGCACTTAAAAGCGAGATCGAGCGTCTCGCCAATCTCAACCTGCGCATGTCTGATGAAACACGCTCTCTAACTCAAGCACTCAAAGGTGACTCCAAGGTACAAGGCAATTGGGGCGAGTTAGTTCTAGAGTCTATTCTCGAATCTTCAGGACTACGAAAAGGTGAAGAGTATTTGGTTCAAGATAGCCACACCCAAACTGATGGCTCACGTTTGCAACCAGATGTAGTCGTGAAGCTACCAGAAGGTAGAAGTCTCGTTGTTGATAGCAAGGTTTCCATTACTGCGTATTCACGCCATGCCGAAGCAACTGATCCAACAGTCTCAGAGCAAGAGTTAGCAGCCCATATTCAATCTCTTCGACAACATATCCAAGGCCTATCGAGTAAAAACTATAGCTCTTTATATGGCATCGGTTCTGTAGATTTTGTGTTGATGTTTGTTCCAATTGAACCCGCCTTCCTATTGGCGCTGAAAACTGCACCAAACCTCTATCAAGAAGCCTTAGCTAAAAATATTGTGCTGGTGTGCCCAAGTACCTTAATGGCTACACTGCGCACTGTTGCTCACTTATGGCGTCAAGATCACCAAAACCGTAACGCCCTAGAAATTGCAAAGCAATGCGGCACCCTCTACGATAAATTCGTCGGTTTTGTGGATGACCTTGAAAAATTAGGTCAACGTTTAGATCAAGCTCAAACGAGTTATCACGATGCTTTCAATAAACTCAAATCTGGCAAAGGCAATCTCATTCGCACTGCCGAGAAGGTGCGTGAGCTTGGCGTTAAGCCCAGCAAAAATCTATCTGCACCGCTGATTGAATCGTCTACAGATACTGAATAAAAATTGACTGATCTCAGCATGTCAGATGCAAAAGTTTCATCGCATTCCTATAAAAAAGTAGCTATTGCAGCCTGCTTTGGCACCTTTCTAGAGTGGTATGACTTTCTGACCTTCGCCACTCTGGCGGTAGTTTTTGGCCCCCTTTTCTTTCCATCGAGCGATCCCAGTACCGGCCTCTTGGCCAGCCTTGCAACCTTCGGTGTTGGCATGGTGGTCAGGCCTATTGGAGCGGCTATTTTCGGCAGCATCGGCGATCGCATTGGCCGACGCCCTGTCTTCATGATCACTATTACCCTGATGGGGATTGCCACAGTCTGCGTTGGATTTTTGCCAACCTATGCACAGATCGGAATCTGGGCACCCATCCTACTGGTGACCTTAAGACTTCTACAAGGTCTATCTGCTGGTGGTGAAATTGGCGGCAGCGCTGTCTACCTAACAGAGCATGCTGGTGACTCTAATCGAGGCTTTAAAACGAGCTTCCTGCAATTAATGGGGCCACTGGGCATCCTAGTTTCTACGTTACAAATTGCATTGCTTCAAAGCTATTTAACTCAAGAAGAATTTCTATCATGGGGTTGGCGAGTGCCATTTTGGGTTTCACTTATCCTACTATTGCTCGCATTTAAAGCTCGTATGGCTTTAGAGGAAACGCCAATCTATTTACAGCTAAGCCAAAAAGAGGCTCAATCCAAAAGTCCCTTGCGAGACAACCTCAAAGATGCTGAAACGAGGAAAAGAATGTTCCTGCTTTTTTTCTGTGTCTCAGCTGGTGGCGCAGTTCTTTTCTTCTGCGTTCAAGTTTATACAGGAATCTTTCTAAAGACTTCAGTTAAATTACCCCCTCAGTTAGTAGATCAGCTAAGTGTGTATGCAACGCTTGCACTATTACCCTTCACGATATTTGCAGGGTGGCTATCTGACAAGATTGGTAGAAAGCCTGTGATTGTCAGTGGACTGATCTTGGGGGCCATACTGATTCTGCCAGTATTTAACTTACTACAACATTTAAGCGTTAACTCACCACTCACAATTGCTGGGGTATTAATTGGACTATCTGCCATTCTGGCGCTTGTCGTTGGCCCACAAACCGCACTACTTGCAGAACTCTTTCCAGCAAAATCTAGAAATAGCGCAGCTACACTTCCGCACAACTTAGCAGCAGGCTGGATTGGCGGCCTTCTACCATTAATTATTACTTGGTTAAATCAAGAATGGGGCAGCAATCTTGCGGGCCTTTGGTACCCAACTATTTTTTTAGCTAGTGGCGCCGTGGTGGCAGCGCTCTATTTGCCGGAAACTAGAAAAACGAATCTGCTTAATTAAAGCGAGTCAGCGGCAAAAAATATAAGCCAGGAAATGAAAAAACCTAAACTCGTGAGAATTTAGGTTTTAAATTTTTGGTGCCCCTTGTCCGACTCGAACAGACCACCTACTGATTACAAATCAGTTGCTCTACCAGATGAGCTAAAGGGGCAACGGATAATATTTTAACCTATTTCACAATCGTCAAGGAAGGTCTGCCAGCTTTTGGCTTTTCGGCAGCTTCAGGACTCGCCTGCTTCGGGGTAATAGTCTGGCTAGCATCAAAAGGAAAGGACATTCCCTGACCATTTTCTCGGGCATAGATAGCTAATACATGGCTTACTGGAACCATAATTTTTCTTGGAATTCCGCCAAACCTTGCCTGAAAACTAATCCAGTCATTATCTAGGTTCAATTGATGGCAGGCCTCTAGAGAGAGGTTTAAAACGATTTCATCTTTCTTCACAAACTCCATAGGCACTTCAACACTAGAGTCCACAAAGACCGCCATGAAGGGCGTAAAACCAAAATCCGTGCACCACTGATGTAGAGCACGGATTAGGTAGGGTTTATTACTTGGGATATCAGACATGCTCATCTTGCCAGCATGGAAAATGAGCCGCTTAGCGACGCATTACCTTTTCTGAAGGAGTTAAAGCCTCAATATATGCAGGCCTACTGAAAATACGCTCAGCGTATTTCAATAAGGCAGCAGCATTACGGGAGAGATCAATGCCGTAATGCTCTAAACGCCACAATAAAGGTGCGATAGCAACGTCAAGCATTGAAAACTCTTCGCCCAGCATGTACTTATTCTTAACAAAAATAGGGGCTAGCTGAGTTAAGCGGTCACGAATAGCTAAACGCGCTTTTTCATGAGACTTCTCTGCTGCTTTACCTTTTTCATTTTCCAAGGCTGCAACGTGCACAAATAACTCTTTTTCAAAGTTAAAGAGGAAGAGGCGTGCACGTGCGCGAGCAACAGGATCGGGCGGCATCAATTGTGGATGAGGAAAACGCTCGTCAATATATTCATTGATGATGTTTGACTCATACAAAATCAAATCACGCTCAACCAAGATGGGAACTTGGCCATAAGGATTCATAACCGAGATGTCTTCTGGCTTGTTAAACAAGTCCACATCGCGGATCTCAAAGTCCATGCCTTTTTCGAAAAGCACCAAACGGCAGCGTTGCGAGAATGGGCAGTTTGTGCCCGAGTACAACACCATCATAGATTTATTTCCTTAAATATCTACTTCAATACAACAAACGCACTAACCACTGCGACTTTAAATCTCTAACAACTTTGGCTTAATGAATATCTTTCCAGTAAGCCTTATTCAAACGCCACGCTAATAGCGTGAAGATTGCGAGGAAGATGAGCACTACAACACCGAGACGCTTACGCTCAAGCTGAACTGGCTCAGCCATCCAAGACATAAATGCAACTAAGTCAGCGATATTGTCGTCATACTCTTGCGGCTTCATCGTTCCAGGCGTTAATTGTTCGAAACCTACGAATACTTTTTCTGTGCGACTTTCGTCGTGCGGATCTTTGCGCTCTTCAAACTTCGCAGCGCGCTCACCCTGCAACTGCCAGAGAACGTGTGGCATACCGACGTTTGGATACACCAAGTTATTCCAACCGGTTTGAGTTGTGTCATCTTTGTAGAAAGTGCGGAAATAGGTGTAGAGCCAATCAGTACCACGTGCACGTGCCTCTACAGATAAGTCAGGAGGAGTCTTACCAAAGAATGCTTTACCTTCTTTTGGCGTCATGGAGATCGTCATCAGATCGCCAACTTTTGCGTCGGTCAAAATCAAGTTATCTTTGATTTGCTGATCCGTCAAACCGATATCGCGCATACGGTTGTAACGCATGCTTGAAGCTGCATGGCAGTTCAAGCAATAGTTAACAAATAACTTGGCACCGTTCTGCAATGAAGCATTATTGCTCACACGGTTTGGCGCCGCATCCAATGGGAAGCCGCCTTCATTAGCATTAGCGCTGACGCTAAGCCCAAGGGCAGCAACTAAAACAGTTGCTTGGCAGACGCCCATCAAAGTTTGCAAAATTCGTTTCATACTAGTTCCTAATTTCTCGGGTGTCTGAATTAATGGGACTTAAAAGTAACGCGCTTTGGAACAGGCTTGAACGTACCAAGCTTGCTCCAGAACGGCATTGCCAAGAAGAAGCCCAGATAATAAATAGTGCAAATCTGAGAAATCTTTTCAAATACTGGTGATGGTGGCTCGATACCTAAGTAACCCAAGACCACAAAGCTCACTACAAACACGCCATAAATATATTTATGGAACTGTGGACGATAGCGAATGGACTTCACTGGTGAATGATCCAACCAAGGCAAGAAAAACATGATCACAACTGAACCACCCATGATCACAACACCCCAGAACTTCGCATCAAATGCATAGAAGCCAGCAGCCAAAACCAGGGCAATAGCAGCGCATGCGCCTTTAACTTTGACGTCTTTTGATTTGAGAGCAAACATTCCCAAAATCACTGCCAAGAAAATCCACAACGGCAACAAGAAGTTTGAAGTAGTTGCACGCAACATAGAGTAGAACGGTGTGAAATACCAAACCGGCGCAATATGTGTTGGAGTCACAAATGGATTTGCAGGGATGAAGTTATTGGCTTCCAAGAAGTAACCGCCCATCTCAGGTGCGAAGAACACAATACATGCGAACACCATCAAGAACACGCCCAAACCAAATACATCATGAACGGTGTAGTAAGGGTGGAAAGGAATGCCGTCTAATGGAATGCCTTTTTCATCAACTGTTTCTTTGATTTCAACGCCATCCGGATTGTTCGAGCCAACTTCATGTAAGGCAATGATGTGAGCAGCAACCAAACCAATCAATACCAATGGGATTGCGATGACGTGGAATGCAAAGAAACGGTTCAATGTGGCATCGCCAACTACGTAGTCGCCACGCAACCACAATGAGAGGTCTGGACCAATCAAAGGAATTGCAGAGAACAAGTTCACGATTACTTGAGCGCCCCAGTAGGACATTTGACCCCATGGGAGCAAGTAGCCAAAGAAGGCCTCACCCATTAAGCACAAGAAAATTGCGCAACCAAAAACCCAAATCAACTCACGTGGCTTGCGATATGAGCCATAGATCAAACCACGGAACATATGCAGGTAGACCACTACGAAGAACATAGAGGCGCCAGTTGAGTGGAGATAACGAATCAACCAGCCCCATGGCACTTCGCGCATGATGTACTCAACAGACTCAAATGCCTTGGCGGCATCAGGCTTATAGTTCATCACCAAGAAAATACCGGTAATGATCTGCAATGCGAGCACAACAATGGCCAAAGAACCAAAGAAATACCAAAAATTGAGGTTTTTAGGGGCGTAATACTCGGTTAAATGGGCTTTAATCGAGGATGTAAGCGGAAAACGGGAATCAACCCAAGCTAGCACCTTCTGGGCTACAGGAGCGTCTGCCGAGACTTCTTTTTCGTGAAATGCCATTTATCTCTCCTTAGGCCTTCTTATCTTCACCAACCAGAATCTTGGTATCGCTCAAATACATATGCGGCGGTACTTCCATGTTGTCTGGTGCTGGTTTGTTCTTAAATACACGGCCTGCCATATCAAAGGTAGATCCGTGACATGGGCAAAGGAAGCCACCTGGCCAAGTATTTGGTAAAGAAGGTTGAGGGCCTGCCTCAAACTTAGCTGTAGGGGAGCAACCTAGATGAGTGCAAATACCCACAACAACAAGGTATTCGGGCTTAATAGAGCGCCATTGATTCTGCGCATATGGAGGAGTAAATTGGGCTGGATCCCTTAAAGAATCAGGGTCTGCAAGCTCAGAGTCGATTTTTGAAAGCTCAGCAACTTGCTCAGGCGTGCGACGTACCACCCAAACAGGCTTACCACGCCACTCAACCATGCGCATCTCATCTGGCTGCATGCCAGCGATATCGATCTCAACAGCGGCTCCAGCGGCCTTAGCGCGCTCGGAAGGCTCAAAACTGTCCACAAAAGGGTAAAGGGCTGCGGCCGCACCTACGCCACCAACCGCCGAAGTTGCGATCAACCAGTTACGACGATCTTTATCCATACAGGGCTTGTCACTCATTTACAGAATTCCTCGATAGAGCATTTATAGATGGAAATTGCTTAAAGGTAAGATTTTAAAGTAAAAAGTGGGGTATGCAAGCAAGTTATGGGGTTAATCTTGAGTTAATCTCAATCTAAACGCAAAGGAAGGCATTTATGGCGGTTTTAAAGGAATTTCGGGACTTCGCTGTCAAGGGCAATGTAATTGACTTGGCGGTTGGCGTAATTATTGGTGGCGCTTTCGGGAAAATTGTCGATTCCCTAGTAAATGACATCGTGATGCCTGTGATTTCGACGCTTCTAGGGGGGCATATTGATTTCACAAACTTATTTTTAGTACTTGGCAATGTTCCTGAAGGGGTACCCAGAACTTTTGATGCTTTAAAAAAGGCCGGAGTACCTATTTTTGCCTACGGCAACTTCATTACCATTTCCATTAACTTCATCCTACTAGCCTTTGTCATATTCCAAATGGTAAAGGTGGTGAACCGAGTGCGCGAAATGGATGCACCTCAGGCAACGCCAGAACCCGAAGACACAATTCTGCTGCGCGAGATTAGGGATAGCCTCAAAAAATAAGGTCGACCAACTTGTAGGTGGTGCCAGCTTTTGAGTCCGCGATGAAAAATAGGCAGTGAGTGCCTATTTTCTTGAGAGTACCTCCAGCCAGCCAAAGTCATCAATAAGCATTCTTTGGCTCTCGATGAGCGCTGTTCGGGGCCCCAAAGAATTCATCTTTGTAAAGTCCTCAATGCTGCTATGAACTATAAAGATCATGCAATGACCCACCTAAAATACAGCCATGAATGAAGCACAAGCCAACAAAATGCTCGATGAGGCCCTAGGATTCCTGAGAGCTCAGCAGATAACTCCTGGAATTCAGAAATTAATTGAACTGCTGAAGCTTGAAGTTAACAATCCAAAAGCAATTCACTTGATTAGGTTGACATGCGATAGCCTGCCTGACAAAAATCAAGCTATCCATCTTCTTCAATACTGCTCTGAGCAAGGCATCCATTCACCCATTCTGCAATACGATTTGGGATCCTTATATTTAAGTATTGGGCAGTACCCACTCGCTGCGAATGCTTTTGAGGGATCGCTACAACAAAGCCCCCATTGCTTTGAGGCTTTGCACGACCTAGGGGCAACGTTTGCACTGATGGGTAATATCGGCAAGGCTAAAGAACAATTTCTCAAGGCTGCAAAGGTAAACGATCAGTCCGCGGACTTGTTTTACAACTTGGGCAGACTCTGCGATGAGCAGTATGCATTTGAGCAGGCCATCACCTTTTACCAAAAAGCCGTGAATCTTGATCCAGCTTTCACTATGGCCTGGATCAACTTAGCCATTGATTTAGCGGTGTTTAAAAAATATGACGATGCGCTGGACTGTTTTGAAGTGGCCTACAAACAGGATCCGAATATTGATTTTTTATATGGGGACTGTCGATTTATCAAAATGCGCATGTGCAATTGGGAGAATGCGCAAGAAACATTGCAAATGTTACAAGAGGGTATTGAAAGGGGGCAAAAAATCATAGCGCCCTTTCCGCTGATGGCGCTATTGGACTTTCCAGCCTTGATTCAAAAGGCGGCAGCAATATATGCCAAAGCTAGATACCCCCAGAATAACTCCCTAGAGCCAATACCTTATTACTCTAATAAAAAAATTCGAATTGCCTATTTTTCGCCTGACTTTCATGAGCACCCAGTTTCGTTTTTAACCGCAGAATTATTTGAACTACATGATCGCGATCGATTTGAAATTTACGCATTCTCATTTGGGAAAAAAACCAAAGACGCTATGCGCAAAAGGCTAGAGGCCGCGTTTGATAATTTTGTCGATGTTGCAGACAAAACCTCTTATGAGATTTGCCTCATGGCAAGAGAGGCTCAGATTGATATAGCGGTAGACCTCTGTGGTTACACCGAAAATGCACGATCTGAAATCTTTTCTTTAAGGGCTGCCCCGATTCAAATTAGCTATATTGGCTTTTTAGGGACAATGGGATCTGAGTGGATGGACTACTTAATTGCTGATGAAGTCATCATTCCCAAAAACCTTAGAAAGTTTTATTCTGAAAAAATAATATATTTACCTAGCTATCAGTCCAACGATTCACAGCGTAGCTCAGGAGAAAAAAGCTTTAGAAAATCAGATCTCGGCATTTCTGAAAATCAGTTTGTGTTTTGCAATCTAAACAATGTTTATAAGATTACGGAGTCTATATTTCATAGCTGGCTGAATATCCTGCGTAAAGTAGAAAACTCTGTTCTTCTACTGTATTCAGAAAATCCATGGGCAACTGAAAATCTTCAAACCCTGGCTGTTGAATACGGCATCGATTCCGCCAGGCTAATTTTTACAAGCCATCTTCCTAGATCAGACTATTTGGCGCAATACGCAATTGCCGACTTGTTTTTAGATACCTACCCCTATAACGCAGGAACCACTGCAAGTGATTCTCTCTGGATGGGTGTTCCGGTAATCACGCTTCAGGGAGAGTCGTTTTCCAGTCGAGTAGCATCTAGCCTACTGATCAACCTTAAACTCGCAGAACTCATTCATCACTCCATTGAAGACTATGAGGCCCAAGCAATTGAATTAGCAAACAATCAAACCAAACTCAATGGGCTCAAGAATAAGTTAGCTGCTAACCGCTTAACAGAACCGCTATTTAATACAAAGCTATTCGTAAAACATTTGGAGCAAGCATTCAGTACCGCTCATCAGCGATATGAAGCAAAGCTACCCACAGATGACATTGCTAGCACTGATTATCAGCATAAGCAAACTTAAAGACCCGATCCTGCAAAGAAAAAACCCACTGTGTTGCCACAGTGGGTTAATTTAATACCAAACTAATTCTCCACTAGCTTACGCTAGCATTAAATTAGAAAGTGTGACGTACGCCAATAGCGTAGTTGCTAATGTTTGATGATGATGGGTTAGGATTTGGATTAGCAGTAGTTGGGAATGAAGTGTTTGAAGTTCCAGCCATACCGTAGATCGCGTACAAGTTTGTACGCTTGCTCAACCAGTAGTTAGAACCCAACTGCCATGCTGTCAAGTTTGCTGTGTTAGCACCAAAGCCTGTGTAACGTCCCAAACCACCAGATGCCCATACTTCAACCGCTGGAGTGATGTAGCTACGAACACCAATCTGCTGAGCTGTACGCTTGAGGTAGTAACCGTCGTTCAACTGTGAAGTCACTTTACGGTTGATGTACTGAGCATAAGCCTTCAAAATACCGAAGTCATAAGTAGCAGCTGCATACCACTGGTTGTCTTTAACGTTGACACCAGGAGTGGAAGCACCACCTACATAGCCTACTGTTGGCGCGCCAGCAGTTCCAGGAACAGCGATACCAGTAGCGTTAGTAATTGTTACACCATCTTGCTTAGATGAAAGCGCTTGGTAGTTAGCTGTTACATACAGTTTATTCCATGTGTAGTTCGCGCCTAAGCCCCAACCATTTTGGTTGTTTAAACCACCAGTTACTGTAGTTGTACCTGCAGGGCCTGTACCATCGAACTCAGTTGTATTTTTGTTGTTCATTACTGCCATAGCATTCACTTTGAAACCAGCAAAACTATCGCTGTTCAATTGAAGTTGGTTATTCGTACGAACTGTGTAAGCGGCGCCTATTGAATTGCTTTGGCTACCATTTGAACCAGTAGCAGCTGGGTAAATCAAATTACCAGCGATGTTGTTGGTATTGCCAGGGTCAGTTGCAGCAACTTGCTGTTGAACGATTGTGTACTGAGTACCAATAGAACCAGAACCGATACCATTCTTCTTCAAACCAACAAATGTTTGACGGTTTTGTGTTGTACCTGAGTTGACAGCCTGTTGGCCATCAGGAGTTAAGCCAAGCTCAACAGTAAAGAATGCAGACAAACCGCCGCCTAAATCTTCATTACCCTTGAAGCCAATACGTGAAGTAGATTCAGCGGATGATGAGAATGAGTTGAGGTTGCCTTTTTGCACGGCACCTGCAGGAGTTCCTGCAACACGTGATGCTTGAGGATTCAATGTGTTTGGAACATTGGCAAGACGATCGTTACCACCAACATAACCAACATCTAAAAGACCATAAACAGTCACGCTGGACTGAGCTTGAGCTGCACCAGCAAATGCTGTTACTGCAGCGATTGCGAATAGCGATTTTTTCATTCTTTAAATCTCCATAAATTGAAAGTAATGCCCAAATAAAACTGGGACCTACGAATTTTGCTTGTTTTGCCCCGCTAGGCTGGGGGTAAGGGTATTTAGGAGCTCTTTTTGCTTGTCAAAAGGCTGTTTTTTGGCTTTCTTCGTTGTATCAGGGCAACAAGCGCTTTGATTTCTGTCTTTTTAGGGGCTTGAGTGCCAAAATTGTCACATGGCAAGCCGTGAATTCTTAAAAATCCTTCAATTAGCCCGTATGGGTGATGTTTCAGCACAACAAAATTTAGCCTCAGCCTACCTAACCGGTGCATTTAATACTCCAATACAGCCGTCTAACGCATTGATTTGGCTGGAGAAATCGTATTTATCCCTTAAAAATCAGTTGCTTGGAGTTGCAAGCTCAAGTGGTGCGGAAATTACCCATCCTGAGACACCTCCCCCAGAAATTTTGGAGATGTATGAAAAGGTTTCAGCCATCCCACTGGGCGCAACCTTTAATTCCCCAGCCTTCCATTTTGGGTGGAAATTGTTTTGGGATCTGGCGCATGCAAACATGCCTGCAAGTTCAGCTGCGCAATGGCAGCTCGCAGAATTATTACTAGATCCAAGTAAAAAAAATCTACAGGGAGAGCTTAATCATTGGCTCTTGAGACAGGAGAGCGGCGTTGATTTTTTACTCCTTCAAAAAAAAGCCAAGGAATTTCTGCTTCAACTGGCTGATGCAGAAACACCCTTTACCAATTCCGCAAAAGACCTACTCATTAAATTACAACCAAAAGACGAAGCGCTATCTTCACTTTGGAATGCTTGGCTCACTGAAAAAAATGAAGATGCACTGTCGCAAGCTGCCGAGTTAGGTCTAACTGTTGCCAAATTAACCCTTGGCCTGAAACTGGCTCAGTTTGACGAGGTAGCCAGCCATGAGAATCCTGCTAGAGCTGTCATTGGAAAATCCAATGCATCTCTTAAGAAGGCTGCCTACTGGTTAGAGCTTGCGGCAAAAGATGGTGATTCAGATGCTTGGTTTGCCCTTGGCGAAATTTATCGCCGCCCTCAGTTTTCTGGGTATAACGCAAATGAAAGTGATCACTGCTTTAATCGGGCAGCAGATTTAGGTCATGCTCAAGCCCAATATAGGCGAGGTGCTAACTCATGGCGCAAACGAGAGAAGGTTGAAGAAAAAGTTCGCGGACTTCAAGCTTCCTATTGGGTTTGGCAAGCCCACCAACAAGGTGTACCCGAAGCAAAAGAATTACTTTCAAAAATCTTAGAGAATGCTTCCAGCCCAAAAGATAATGATTGGTTTACATTAGCCTCTTACGCTGAAAAAGCGTTAAATCATCACGCTGAATACAAATTAGACGAAGAGTGGATTTTGTTATGCCATCGGCTCATCATTGCCAATCAATTTAATCTCAGTAAGGCAGAGCTACTACTGTGCGAAATTGGTCAGCTTCAACATGAACACTGTGTTGTAGTTGATATTCGTCATGAGCTACCAAAAATACTGCCTAGACTAATTCAAATAGATACCACGCAGCAGCGTCGCTCCCTACTTGCAGCGGGTAAAGTTTTTGCTAGCAGTGAATCGGGTGTAGAGGGAAATCTTAGACAAAGACGCTATCGATTCGATAGAGTAACGGAATGGCTTACTGCCACCTTCTCCCAGGATCAAGCAGTTGCTTGAGTATCAGGGGCCTTGGAGTCGCCATCCTTAGCAGCATCAACATCCTCATCCGATGGCTTAGGCACGTAAAAGCGCGCTATCAAAAGTCCTAACTCATAGAGCAAGCTCATTGGCACAGCCAAAAGCAATTGAGATAACACATCAGGTGGCGTAACGATTGCTGAAATTACAAAAGCGCCAACAATTACATAGGGACGAATTTCCCTTAACTTGGCTAAGGGAACCATACCCATGCGAACCAAGACGACCACGACCACCGGAACTTCAAAGGTAATGCCAAAAGCCAAGAATGTGGTCATCGCAAAACTTAGGTAGTTATCAATGTCGGTAGACATCTCCGCACCCAACGGCGCGTTGTAACTTGCCATGAATTGAAATACTGTTGGAAACACCAAGAAGTAAGCAAAGGCCATGCCAAAAATGAATAAGCTATAGCTACTGATAACCAAAGGCACTATTAACTTACGCTCATGCTGATAGAGACCCGGAGCAATAAATGCCCACAACTGATACATCACTACAGGCAAGGCAATTAAGAACGCCACCAGCATGGTGACTTTCATGGGCACAAAGAATGAACCTGTCACGTCAGTGACGATCATCTTCCCGCCTGCCGGCAAAGCCTTAAGAAGTGGTTGCGCAAACAAATGAAAAATATCCGGCGCCCAATAGACTAGACAAAAAAATACAACAATGATGGCTAATGCTGCTTTAATAATGCGATCGCGCAACTCAAATAAATGAGACAAGAAAGATTCTTGTAAACCTGAATCTTCAGTTGAATTATTTTGAGTCATTATTAAAGGTTTTTACTTTTCTTTTGGCTTATTTGCCAGCGGTGTGATGAAAGCGCTTCATGCGTGCAGCGCCAGACTGAACTCTTGTACGCATACCAGTGGAATGCTTAAACCAGACCGGCCTAGCTGCGCGCCTCACACCCCAGCTCTTGCGACCCTGACGCATAGACTTACGAAATACTTCTTTTTCATCAAGAGGGGCTCTCGTGAAATTATTCTCAAAGATGTCGGCTTGATCGCTAAGATTTGCGTTTGCTTCGTTAACAGTAGATTGAATACTGTTTTCCACCTCTTTAAAAACCGAAGCACTTTCTTCGCGAAGTTTCTTGAATTCTTCTACTTCCATCTGACGACTAACTTCAGACTTCACATCCGCCATATAGCGCTGCGCACGTCCGAATAAATTACCCGCCATGCGAGCAACCTTTGGAAGGCGCTCGGGACCAACCACCACCAATGCAACTACTGCAATGAGTGCAAGCTTTGAAACTCCGAGATCAATCATTGCAGCTGCGCATTATTTCCATCAATAATTATTTATTGATGTCTTTTGCTTGAACATCGACAGTTTTTTCTGTTGATACAGCAGTGCTCTGAATTTGATCAGCAGTTTTATCTTGTGATTCCTCAGGTGTCTTCATGCCATCTTTGAAGCCCTTAACAGCGCCACCTAAATCAGTACCGATATTGCGTAATTTTTTGGTACCAAATACCAACATCACGATTACCAAAACTATCAACCAATGCCAAATGCTAAATGAACCCATTTTTAATCTCCTTGGACTATTTTTTCCAGGGGCGCGGACCGCCCATCACATGCAAATGCAAGTGATAAACCTCTTGCCCACCATCTGCACCATTATTCACAACCAATCTAAAGCCACCATCTTTTCCAGGACGGCAACCCTGCTCTTTGGCGAGACGCGGTGCTAATTCCATCATTCTACCTAGCAATGGAGCATCCACCACTTCTGCAGACTCCAGCATGGGGATGTGTTTTTTAGGAATCATTAAAAAATGGATGGGCGCGGCTGGATTGATATCCTTAAAAGCGTAAATCTCCTCATCCTCATACACCTTGTGGGAGGGGATTTCGCCTTTAGAAATCTTACAAAACAAGCAATTCGGATCGTGGCTCACGCTTTCGCCTCTACTTTTGATGAATTAATCGAGTTTTTATCTATTTACTCTTGGCCAGCAGCTTTTCTAGCCGCCTTCTCTTCAATGCCAGAGGTCCCTAAACGGCGATTGAGCTCAGCCACCACATCCTCCGGGCGCAAACCAAACTGTGACAGGGCAATCAGGCAATGAAACCAAAGGTCGGCCATCTCACCTACCAAGAGCTTTTGCTGCTCTGGGGCTAGATTGGCGTTACGCGCATCCTTGGCTGCCATGACGGCTTCGGTAGCCTCTTCGCCAATCTTCTTGAGGATCCCGTCATCCCCTTTGGAGAAAAGCAAAGCGGTATAAGAAGTCTTTGGATCTGCTTGGCCAGCCTTAAAAGCATCACGTCGCTGATCCACTACATCGGCCAAATGAGCCAAGGCAGAGTCTAAATTAGAAGGGTTTTGTACTGAACTAGTCATAAGGCGATTTTATGTCTTTTATTGCCAGAAAGACTAAGAGAGTCCTATTTGTGACCCTGGGACTCATCTACCCAAGTAGATTTACCAGAATCCCAGCGCATAAAGAAGCAACTGTGTTCGCCGGTATGACAAGCAATGCCATCTTTTTGCTCAACCATGAGCAAAATCGTATCCCCATCACAGTCAAGGCGAATTTCTTTTACCTTTTGGGTGTGGCCAGATTCTTCACCCTTGTGCCACAGCTTTTGTCTTGAGCGAGTCCAATACACCGCCTCGCCTAAACGCAGAGTAGCCAACAAAGCATCGCGATTCATCCAGGCCATCATCAAAATATCTTTACTACCCTCTTCCTGAGCAATCACTGGAACCAAGCCTTGCTCATTCCAAGTAACGGCATCAAGCCATGCTCCAGCCTCTAAAGAGTCAATTGGGGTGAAGGTATTTTTCATGGTCATCTTCGTATGATTCTCTTATTAGTTCCATGTTCGCTCAAATACGAACAGGGATACCTTGGCTCGCCATATATTGTTTTGCTTGGCCAACAGTGTATTCACCATAATGAAAAATGCTGGCTGCAAGAACTGCATCAGCATGACCTTTGGTAATACCATCAACTAAGTGCTGCAAATTACCCACTCCACCAGAAGCAATCACTGGCACACTCACCGCATCACTCACAGCAGCAGTTAATTCAAGATCAAAACCATCTTTACTGCCATCGCGATTCATACTCGTGAGCAGAATTTCTCCAGCGCCACGCTTAGCTACTTCAGAAGCCCATGCCACTACATCCATGCCAGTCGCAGTCCGTCCGCCATGCGTAAATACTTCCCAGTTGCCGGCTTCAGTTTTTTTAGCATCAATGGCAACCACGATGCACTGCGAGCCGTAATACGCCGCCGCATCAGAAACTAAATCTGGATTTGCTACAGCAGAGGAGTTCATACTGACCTTATCGGCACCAGCATTGAGTAAGCGACGCACATCCGCTACCGCACGAACACCACCACCAACAGTTAAAGGAATAAATACTTGGGAGGCAACATCTTCAATGATGTGCAGTATGAGATCGCGCCCATCAGATGTGGCTGTAATGTCTAAGAAGGTGAGTTCATCAGCGCCTTGAGTATCGTAGCGCTTTGCAATCTCCACAGGATCACCCGCATCACGCAGACCAACAAAGTTCACGCCTTTGACAACGCGCCCTGCCGTAACATCCAAGCAGGGAATGATTCTCTTAGTTAGCACTGATGGTCACTCTAAAAAGTTTTCTTGGCGAACTTCAGAGTTAACTCATCGGCATATTTTTGTGCCGCTGTTAAATCTAAATCACCGGCATAAATTGAGCGGCCCGCAATTACGCCCATAACACCTTCAGCTTCAGCCTCACACAAGGCTTCAATATCTTGATTATTAGATAACCCGCCGCTTGCAATCACTGGAATCCGAATAGCTTGCGCCAATTTAACTGTGGCATCCATATTAATACCCTTCATCATGCCATCGCGACCAATGTCGGTATAGATGATTGCTTCAACGCCGTAATCTTCAAACTTTTTAGCAAGATCAATCACTTCATGGCCAGTAATCTTACTCCAGCCATCCGTTGCCACTTTGCCATCGCGCGCATCTAAGCCCACCATGATGTGGCCAGGAAAAGCGGTACAAGCGTCTTGCACAAAGCCGGGACTTTTCACAGCAGCAGTACCAATAATCACCGTACTAATACCGTCATCCAATAAACGTTCAATCGTTTCGAGATCGCGGATGCCTCCACCCAATTGAACTGGAATCTCATCGCCCACTGCTTTCAAAATAGATTTGATTGCAGATTCATTTTTAAGTTTTCCGGCAAATGCCCCATTCAAATCTACGAGATGTAAACGACGCGCGCCCTTGCTAATCCAATGTGCAGCCATTGCCCCTGGATCTTCAGAAAAAACAGTGGCTTTATCCATGTCACCTTGTTCGAGTCGAACACAGTGACCATCTTTTAAGTCAATCGCGGGAATCAGCAGCATAGCGGTAGGTTAGAAAAGTATTAAGGTTGCCAAGAAACAAAATTTTTGTAGAGCTTTAATCCGTATTCTGCACTTTTTTCGGGATGAAATTGCGTTGCAAAAATATTATCCCTTGCAACCGCAGAAGTAAACCAATCGCCATATTCAGTTGAGCCTGCAATATCTTCTTTGCGCTGCGGCACAACATAGTAGCTGTGTACAAAATAAAAACTGGTCAAATCTGGAATGCCATCCCATATTGGGTGCTGGCGATCCTGACGCACTTGATTCCAACCCATATGGGGCACTTTGTACGCAGAGCCATCTGGCTGTAATTTGCCGGCCAATTCAAAACGCCGAACTTCACCCGGAATTAATCCCAAGCAAGGTGTCCAGGCGGTATTAGCGCTTGTTCTTACTTCTGCACTTTGATCAAACAACATTTGCTCACCCACGCAAACACCTAAAAGGGGTTTATTTTTGGCGGCATCTATCAGCGCCTCCAATAAACCAGACTCTTCGAGATGCTTCATGCAATCGGGCATGGCGCCTTGACCTGGAAGCACTACGCGCTCTGCGGAAATGATTTCTTCAGGAGTATGCGCAATCACTACATTGGCATCGGGAGCCACGTGATGAAAGGCTTGATATACAGAACGGAGATTGCCCATTCCGTAATCAACGATCGCAATGGTTTGCGCCAATTGTTAGCCTATGTTCTGTAGTTTGTTGACAGTCTTCTACTCAACACTAGAAATTTTCTAGATTAGAGGCTGCCCTTAGTGGAAGGAACAACACCGGAAGCGCGTGGATCCAACTCTAAAGCCATGCGCAATGCACGGCCAAAGGCCTTGAACACAGTTTCAATCTGGTGATGAGCGTTAATGCCACGTAAGTTATCGATGTGCAAAGTCACTCCGGCGTGGTTTACAAAACCACGGAAGAACTCGATGCTGAGATCCACGTCAAAGTCACCCACGCGTGCACGGGTAAATGGAACGTTGAACTCCAAGCCTGGGCGACCAGAAAAATCGATCACTACACGGGAAAGGGTCTCATCCAAAGGCACATAAGAATGGCCATAGCGAGTAATCCCCGCTTTATCGCCAACTGCCTTTGCAAATGCTTGACCCAGGGTAATGCCCACATCCTCAACGGTATGGTGGTCATCAATATGGGTGTCGCCTTTAGCAATCACTTTGAGATCGATCATGCCGTGACGGGCAATTTGATCCAACATATGGTCTAGAAAGGGTACGCCAGAGGCTAGCTCAGCTTTACCTGTGCCATCTAAATTGATGGCAATTTGAATTTTGGTTTCCGAAGTGTTTCGGGTAACGTCGGCTTGCCGCATGCTTCAGTGCGCCGCGAGGCGAAGTGTTGATTGAAGCCTCATAATATCATTCCTAATACAGATATAAATGCCGATTTTGATTGCTAGCGTTTATTCACTTTTGCTGATTTTTGACTAGAGTCCCTCATGAGCCGCTTTTGGAGCCCCGTTGTTCAGACCCTCACCCCTTACGTCCCTGGGGAGCAACCGCAAATGGAGCGGCTGGTAAAGCTTAATACGAATGAAAGTCCCTACGGCCCTTCTCCTAAGGCCCTATCCGCCATAAATCAGCAAAACACGGATGATTTAAGGCTTTATCCAGATCCTGAAGGAGTAGCCCTTAAGAAGGCAATTGCCGATTTATACGGCTTAGACCCAAAACAAGTCTTTTTGGGTAATGGCTCCGACGAAGTCCTGGCCCACGTATTTTTAGGCCTACTCAAGCAAGCTAAGGCCATCCAGCTCCCAGACATCACCTATAGCTTCTATCCGGTCTACTGCAAATTGTTTGGAATTGACTATCAAACAGTGCCCTTAGGCCCTGATTTTGAAATTCAGACAGAGAATTTCAAGGCCCCGAATGGCGGGATTATTTTTCCCAACCCAAATGCCCCAACTGGTCGCGCCATTCCACGCTCAGATATCGAAGCCCTGCTCAGCAGAAATACAGATTCAGTAGTGGTCATTGACGAAGCCTATGTAGATTACGGAACTGAGTCCTGCATCCCCCTTCTTCGCGGCAGTGCTTGCCCAGAAAACCTCTTAGTCGTTCACACCCTATCCAAGTCACGCGCCCTAGCGGGATTACGCGTTGGATTTGCAGTGGGGCACCCAGCTCTCATTGAAGGTCTGGAGCGAGTCAAGAACAGCTTTAACTCCTATCCGCTAGGCCGCTTAGCTCAAGCTGGAGCGATTGCAGCAATACAAGATCAAGCGCATTTGGAATCCACAAGCAAAAAAGTGATTCAAACTCGCGAACGCCTAGTTGCTGAATTAGCCTCATTGGGTTTTGATACGCTGCCTTCAACAGCCAACTTTATTTTTACGCGCCATCCTAAACATGCTGGAGCAAAGCTGTATCAAGCTTTACGCGATCGTGGAATTATTGTGCGTCACTTTAAGTCGCCACGCATTGAAGAATTTCTGCGTATCACCATCGGTACAGATGAACAAACCAATGAATTGATTGCAGCTCTGAAAGAAATTCTGGCTAGCGCCTAAACCTTACTGAAGTTATTTTTTGTAAACCGAGATTCGGATTATTTTTTAAGGCGCATCTCAGCCGCACGAGCGTGAGCCGTTAGGCCTTCACCATGTGCGAGAGTGCTAGCTACAGCACCTAGCGTTTGAGCGCCTGCTTCACTCACTTCAATCATGCTCGAACGCTTGATAAAGTCATAAACACCCAATGGCGAAGAGAAGCGTGCAGTGCGTGCTGTTGGTAAAACGTGGTTTGGACCTGCACAATAATCACCAAGAGATTCACTAGTGTAGTTACCCATAAAGATAGCGCCAGCATGACGAATTAACTCAGCCCACTTGCGTGGCTCAGTTGCACAAATTTCTAAATGCTCAGCAGCAATCGCATTAGCAATCTCACAAGCCTCACCCATATCGTTAACCTGAATTAATAAAGCGCGATTAGAGAGTGATGCTTCAATCACTTTTTTTCTTGGCATCTCAGGCAATAGCTTGTTAATGCTTGATTGCACTTGCTCAATAAACTTCTCATCTGGACAAAGCAGAATAGATTGCGCTAACTCATCGTGTTCCGCCTGAGAAAACAAATCCATCGCAATCCAATCTGGGTTGCTAGAACCATCGCAAAGAACCAAAATTTCTGATGGGCCAGCGATCATGTCAATACCAACAGTACCAAAGACTCTTCGCTTGGCGGCTGCTACATAGGCATTACCAGGACCAACAATCTTATCTACCGGCGGAATAGTCTGCGTGCCATAAGCTAAAGCACCAACGGCTTGCGCACCACCAATCGTAAAGACGCGATCAACGCCAGATAAATAGGCGGCAGCCAAGACCAAAGGATTACGAGCGCCATCGGGAGTGGGCACCACCATGACGACATCTTTGACGCCAGCCACTTTTGCGGGAATCGCATTCATCAATACAGAAGATGGATATGCTGCTTTACCGCCTGGAACATAAATACCCACGCGGTCTAAGGCTGTGACTTTTTGACCCAAGCGTGTGCCATCAGCCTCTTCATACTCCCAAGAGTGACAACCCGCTTCGATCTTTTGCTTCTCGTGATACGCACGCACTCTTTGCGCGGCAATATCCAAAGCATTTTTTTGTTCGGCTGATAAGCCTTCGTAGGCTTTTTTTAATTCTTCCTGAGAAATCTGCAGCTCAGCAACACTAGCCACATTTAAACGATCAAACTGCTTTGTGAAATCTAGTACTGCAGTATCACCATGCGCTTTTACTTGCGCCAAAATTTTGACTACTGCGGCATCAATCGCCTCGTCATCTGCCATTGGCAAAGAAAGGCTAGAGAGCAGAGTTTCTTTAAACCCTGCATCTTTGCTATTAAGGCGTTTGACGTTGACTTGCGCTGACATGTGAATTTTCTTTACTTCAACAATTCAAAGAATGGCTGGAGCTGAGCGCGCTTCCGTTTATACGAAGCTTGATTAACCACCAAGCGCGCACTGATGTCGGCGATAGGCTCAACTTCAACTAGGCCATTCGCACGCAAAGTGTTGCCTGTAGAAACTAAATCCACAATCGCATCCGCCAAACCAACCAAGGGAGCCAACTCCATCGAGCCATATAAATGAATCGTATCGATGTGCACGCCTTTATTAGCAAAGTGTTCACGTGCGCAATTGACATACTTAGTGGCAACTTTTAAACGAGAGCCTTGCTTTACAGCGGCTGCGTAATCAAAACCTTCTTTGACAGCCACTGACATACGGCATTTAGCGATGTTCAGATCAAATGGAACATATAGGCCATCGGTACCGTTTTCCATCAACACATCCAGGCCGGCCACTCCAAAATCGGCACCACCAAACTGAACGTATGTTGGTACATCAGATGCGCGCACAATAATCAGACGCACATCTGGGTTGGATGTCTCAATAATGAGTTTGCGTGACTTTTCTGGGTCCTCAAGCGGACGAATACCGATCTTAGATAAGATCTCAGCGGTTTCTTCGAAGATGCGCCCCTTCGAGAGGGCTAAAGTTAACTTCATGGACTAATTATCCATCAGGCTTACTTGATTCGCTGAATGTTGGCACCTAAGAGGGTCAACTTTTGCTCCATGCGGTCATATCCACGATCTAGGTGATAAATTCGGTCTACCTGGGTTTCGCCTTGGGCAGCCAAACCAGCAATTACCAAGCTAGCAGATGCGCGTAAATCGGTAGCCATCACGATAGCGCCAGATAGCTTCTCAACACCCTGGGCAATAGCAGTATTACCCTCAATTGCGATATCAGCCCCAAGACGATTCATCTCCTGAACGTGCATAAAGCGGTTTTCAAAGATGGTTTCTGTAATCGTGGCGTTTCCCTGGGCAATCGCGTTAACTGCCATCAGTTGGGCCTGCATATCCGTTGGGAAGGCTGGATATTCAGAAGTGCGGAAACTAACCGCCTTAGGACGACCATTCATAGAAGCTTTAATCCAGTCAGGCCCCACTTCCATTTCTAAGCCAGCTTCTTTGAGTTTGACGATCACGGCATCCAATGTATCTGGGCGACAGTGCTTCACCAGCACCTCCCCACCAGCAGCAGCGACTGCACACAAGAATGTGCCTGCCTCAATACGGTCTGCAATGACGGCATGTTCTGCGCTGTGGAGCTTTTCAACACCTTCAATAACCAAGCGATCAGTACCAATACCAGTAATCTTCGCGCCCATTTTGACGAGCAACTCAGCCAAGTCCCCTACTTCAGGCTCGCGCGCTGCATTCTCTAAAATCGTTGTACCTGATGCCAAAGTAGCGGCCATCAATAAATTCTCTGTACCAGTTACGGTGATCATGTCAGTCAAGATGGAAGCGCCTTGCAGACGACCCGTAGCGGATTTTGTTTCTGCCTGAATGTAGCCACTCTTAATCTTGATCGTTGCACCCATGGCCTTTAGACCTTTGATGTGCTGGTCCACTGGGCGTGCACCAATAGCGCAGCCACCTGGTAGAGAAACCTTGGCGCTATGCATTCTGGCGAGCAAGGGGCCCAAAACCAGAATAGAGGCACGCATGGTTTTCACCATCTCGTAGGTTGCTTCAGAGCTCTTAATATTGGCCGCATTGAGCACAACATGATTGCGATCATTTGCATCTGGAAACGTAACAGTCACTCCAATTTCTTGGAGGAGCTTGAGCATGGTCCGTACATCTTGCAAATCTGGAACATTACGTAAAGTAATTGGTTGATCTGTTAGCAAGCAAGCGCACAAAATTGGTAGCGCTGCATTCTTAGCTCCAGCAATCACCACTTCGCCCTTAAGCGGAGTGCCGCCAACCATTCGTAATTTATCCATGAATCTATTCCAGTAAAAAGCTAATGCCGTATTTTATGTTGGGGTATTTTGTGCGAATTCTTCAGGAGTAAACGCTTTGATTGATAAAGCATGAACTTCCGCTTTCATGCGATCGCCCATTGCACCATATACCAACTGATGACGCTGGATCAAACGCTTGCCTTCAAACTCCGGACTCACAATCGTTGCAAAGAAGTGCTGCCCATCACCTTCAACTTTCACATGAGTACATGCGAGGCCTTGCTGAATATAGCCTTCAATTTGTTCTGGGGTTGGCAACATCACAATCTCCTGATTTCTAATTTCTTAACGATTCTCTAATACGAATTTTGAGGCAAGTTCAATGGCACTTAGCTCCTGAGCTTGTAGCCTTTTTGCAGTAAACGCAAAGCGATAGCAGAGACCACAACAAAGAAACAAGCCACAATTACCAAACTATCCCAAGGGGAAATATCTGACACTCCAAAGAAGCCATAACGGAAACCATCAATCATGTAGAAGAATGGATTGAAGTGAGATACCACCTGCCATGCTGCAGGCAGAGAGTGAATGGAATAAAAAACACCTGACAACATAGTCGCTGGCATGATGATGAAATTCTGGAAGGCTGCTAATTGATCGTATTTATCAGCCCATATACCAGCAATTAAACCCATGCTTCCTAAAATTGCAGCACCCAAAAGAGCGAATGTCATGATCCATAAAGGGTATTCAAAGGATGGCATAGCGAACCATGCAGTAATGATCAATACACCAGAGCCTACGACGATTCCACGGAACACAGCAGCCAAGACATAGGCAGCGTAAAACTCTAAATGACTAAAAGGGGCTAGCAGGACAAAAACGAGATTACCAGTCACCTTCGACTGAATGAGTGATGAGGAAGTATTTGCAAAAGCGTTTTGCAACACACTCATCATGACTAAGCCAGGAATCAAGAAAGCCGTGTAATTGAGACGACCATACACTTCCTTGCCCTCAAGCACGTGACCGAAAATCATTAAATACAAAACAGCGGTAAGCACTGGTGCAGCGACCGTCTGGAAAGCTACTTTATAAAAGCGCTTAATTTCTTTTCGCAATAGGGTTGGAAAGCCGCTGCCATAAGAGATTGGCAGCTTATTCAAAGCGGGCTTCATCGAGCACCCCCGGACATGATGTTGACAAACACATCCTCGAGATCTGTCTTGCCTTCTCCATCTTTTTTCACTGAGCCATATTGACTCAGTAAATTTGCGGTTGTGTCCAAAGCAACAATCTTTCCTTGCTTGAGCATGGCAATACGCTGACACAGGGCCTCAGCTTCTTCAAGGTAATGGGTTGTTAGGACAATGGTGTGCCCATCTTGATTTAGGCGACTGATAAATTGCCACAGAGATTGGCGCAATTCCACATCAACACCAGCTGTAGGCTCATCCAAAATAATGACTGGTGGCCTATGAACCAATGCCTGAGCAACCAACACTCGACGCTTCATGCCGCCAGAGAGAGAGCGCATATTGCTATCAGCCTTACCAGTGAGATCCAAGTTCGCCATGATCTCGTCGATCCACGCATCATTATGACGAATGCCAAAATAACCAGACTGAAATTGCAGCGTCTCTCTTACAGTAAAGAAGGGATCAAATACCAACTCCTGCGGAACCACTCCGAGCATCCGGCGAGCCTCACGAAACTGGCTTTGCACATCGGCACCCATGATTGCAGCGTGCCCACTATCTGCAGTAACCAAGCCAGCCAGAATAGATATGAGCGTAGTCTTACCGGCGCCGTTGGGGCCAAGTAAGCCAAAGAACTCGCCTTGCTCAATTGATAAAGAGACATCATCTAGCGCCTGAAGCGCGCCATAATTTTTTGATACATTTTTAATCGATATTGCAGCGTGCATGCTATGACAAACCTAGCAACTCAGCAACACCATATACGCCAGCCAATACCGTTAATTTTTCAGGGGCATTTTGCACAGAAATCTGCTGACCATCAGCTTGTAATTTTTTCTGCCATGCCAATAAAACAGTTAACACCGTGGAATCAAAATCTTTGAGATTGACGCAGTCAACCGTTCTGAGTGCAGCTAAATTCAGTAAGCCATCTTTTTCTAACTGCAACACATTATCTTGTGTCACTGAAGCGGGCAATAAAAATGGCATTTGCTATTTATCTTTACTAAATCTACGTGATCTTTAGTTTGCTGGCTTTGCAGCAGCAAGCTGTTTGTTGCGATCTTGCAAGAACTTCACTAAACCATCAACACCATTCTGGCTAATTTGATTCGCAAACTGATTGCGATAGGCCTCGACCAACCAAACGCCCATGATGTTCATGTCATAGACTTTCCAGCCGTTAGCAGTTTTCTCTAAGCGATAGTCAAGCGGAATAGGATCGCCACGGCCAATCACTACAGTCTTTACAACCACTTCTTTATCGTCTGGAGCAGCACGCAAAGGCTTGTATTGAATAGTTTGATCGCGCAGTTGGCTTAAAGCGCCTGAGTAAGTGCGAATTAATAAATTTTTAAACTCGCTAACCAATTGGGCCTGCTGTTCTGGGGTCGCTTTTTTCCAATTTGGCCCCATCGCCATTTCAGTAGTACGACGCATGTCGGTATAGGGAACAATTTTCTTATCCACCAAATCCACAATGCGTGGAATATTCCCTTTTTGAATTTCGGGATCAGACTTCACGGAAGCCATCACATCAGAAACCACAGCCTTAATCAAGCCATCTGGCGTGGACTGATCAACTGCTTGAGCAAAAGCACTGCCTGCAAACAAAAACAAGCTTGATAGCAATGCTGCGCAGTATTTTTGAATAGTGTTATGGCTTTTCATGTGTCCTCGATTATGACTGGTCATTAGAGCTCATTTTAGCTCTTTAAGGAAACTAGGCTAGGCTTGAGGGCCTTTATTCATAGGGATTTTGATAAGGAGGCATTAATACCTCCTCGTCTTCACGCCCTTCATTAATCTGATACTCACGTCGCTGAATATAGGCATCTCGCATAAAGCTATATTTATCGATTGCAGCTCCATCCAATAGATCGCCTGCTTCGTAATAAGTATTACGAGCATTGACTACCCGCAAGCCAGTAATGCTATTTCGCAGACCAATATCTTTGACATAGCCAAATAGGTAGTCAGACTCCAAATCAGCTGCAGTACCAAAGGTATCGCGCACACTACTTGGTCCAAAGAATGGCAAAACGACATAGGGGCCAGACGGAATACCCCAAACACCAAAGGTTTGACCCCAGTCTTCTTTATGCTTTGGTAGCCCGCCAGGTGTAGCCATATCAATCAAACCACCCAAACCAAAAGTGGTATTGACTACCACCCGCATCAAATCGCTAAAAGCATCGCCTGGTTTGCCCTGCAAAAGATTCTGTAATGCAGTGTAGATGTCGCTGTAGTTACTAAAGAAGTTATAAATGCCGTCACGTACAAATTCTGGCAATACAAAGCGGTAGCCAGCAACCACCGGCTTTAGCACGTAGGCATCTAAACCTTCATTGAACTCAAAAACAGAGCGGTTGAACGGCTCCCAAGGATCATGTGGGGAAGGCTCTACTCCCGCAGGAATAGAGGCGCAACCTACCATGCCAGCCACCAAGCCAAGCAGCACAAGACGTTTGAGTTTGATAAGCCATTGCATTACTTTTCAGCGCCCTTATCTTTACCGCTATCGGCCGCCTTGTTGTACAAGAACTGGCTAATGAGGTTTTCCAAAACCACTGCAGACTGAGTCTGAGTAATCTTATCTCCAGCAGTCAACATATCATCGGAGCCACCGGCCTCAAGTCCAATGTATTGCTCGCCCAATAAACCAGAAGTCAAAATCTTTGCGGAAGAATCCTTAGGGAACTTATAAGTATCTTCAATCGTCATAGTGACGGTTGCCTGATAAGTCTTGTCATCAAAAGAAATATTGGCAATACGGCCAACAACTACCCCGGCACTTTTTACTGGTGCACGTGGCTTTAATCCACCGATATTGTCAAAGCGTGCAGAAATTTTGTAAGTAGGTGCAAAGGAAACGGCATTCATATTGCCGACCTTCAATGCTAGAAACAAAGCAGCCAATAAGCCAATGGCTACAAAGATCCCGACCCAAACATCAATTGCACTTTTTCTCATAAGAGTCCCAGTTTATTCTTTCTAATTCGAGAACATCATCGCGGTCAGCAAGAAGTCCAATGCTAAAACCGATAAGGAGGAAATCACCACTGTTCTGGTGGTGGCTTGCGATACGCCCTCAGGCGTAGGTTTTGCCTCATAGCCTTGATACAGGGCTATAAAGGTCACCGCTACACCAAACACCAGACTTTTAATCAGCCCATTGCCAATATCAGAGAAGAGATCTACCCCGCCCTGCATCTGAGACCAGAAGGCGCCTGAATCGACCCCAATTAAAGGAACCCCAACAAAGTAGCCGCCCATCACACCAACAGCCGTAAAGATCGTTGCCAAAATCGGCATCGCAATAATGCCAGCCCATAAGCGCGGAGCAATCACCCGACTCAATGGATCTACCGCCATCATTTCCATAGCACTGAGCTGCTCACCGGCTTTCATCAACCCAATCTCTGCAGTAAGGGATGTACCAGCGCGACCAGCAAATAGGAGAGCAGTAATTACTGGGCCTAATTCACGAGTGAGCGATAGCGCAACCAATAAACCTAGAGCCTGTTCAGAGCCATAACGGTTAAGTGTGTAATAACCCTGCAAGCCCAAAACAAATCCTACAAATAAACCAGATACCGCAATGATCACAAATGAGTGATTTCCGACAAATAGAATCTGATCAGAAACTAAGCGAGGTCTTTTTAATAAAAATCCCGAGCGCCAAATCACTGCAGCAAACATGCGTGCAGCCAGCCCAAGACTCGTTAAGTTGCGACGAACAAAAAAACCGAGGTCGCCGAAAAGATCTAAGGCCTTATTAAGCACACTCATTTCACGCTCACCCCAAAATCTTCTGCAAGGCTTTGTCCTGGGTAATGAAACGGCACAGGGCCATCCGGTGAAGCATCCAGGAATTGACGCACAAAAGGATCGCTTGATCGGCTCAACTCTTCTGGCGTACCTTCTGCACCAATGCGACCATTAGCAATGAAATAAACGTAATCGGCAATTTCAAATGTCTCTTCAACATCATGCGTAACCAATAAGCTCGTTGCACCCAAGGCTTGATTCAGATCGCGAATCAACCGTGCAGTAATTCCCAATGAAATCGGATCCAAGCCAGCAAACGGCTCGTCGTACATGATCAACGGTGGATCAAGCGCAATCGCTCTTGCTAGAGCAACACGGCGTGCCATACCACCAGAAATCTGTGAAGGCATCAAATCGCGTGCGCCACGCAAGCCAACCGCATTGAGTTTCATGAGTACCAAAGAGCGCAATAGCTCTTCACTTAAATTGGTGTGCTCACGCAAAGGAAAGGCGACATTTTCAAAAACACTCAGGTCGGTAAAGAGTGCACCAAACTGAAACAGCATTCCCATGCGGCGACGGGCTGCCATCAATTCAGTGCCATTCATTTTGCCAATATCATGACCTTCGAATAAAACTTGACCAGATTGAGCGGTGAACTGGCCACCAATCAGTCTCAGAATAGTTGTCTTGCCGCAACCGGAGCCGCCCATCACCGCAACGACTTGGCCACGACGGAACTCCATATTGAGACCAGATAGAATTTGCCGCTCCCCAGGGGCGTATGAAAAGTTGACGTCCTTAATTTGAACTACAACTTCGCCATGGCCACCGCTAGAGGTTTTTTGCTTCACTTCCACCGAGTTTGAGTGGCTACTGTTCATATCCTCGATATTATCGCGGCAGAACAGAAGACCCCATTAAATACTCATCAACTGCCTGAGCGGCTTGACGACCTTCACGAATCGCCCAAACCACCAAAGATTGTCCACGGCGCATATCGCCGGCAGCAAATACCTTTGGAACGTTAGTTTGATAGGCATTTTGGCCGTCAACTGTGGCTTTTGCATTGCCGCGAGCGTCTTTTTCAACACCAAAGGCATTGAGAACCTGAGCTGCAGGCGATACAAATCCCATGGCCAAGAACACTAAATCTGCCTTAATCTCGAATTCAGAATTTGGCATTTCTGACATCTTGCCGTCTTTCCACTCCAAACGCACACAGATTAATTTCTCTAATTTGCCGTCTTTACCTTCAAAACGCTTTGTAGCAACAGACCAATCACGCTCACAACCCTCTTCGTGCGAAGAGGATGTACGCAACTTAGTTGGCCAGTAAGGCCATACCAAAGGTTTGTTTTCCGTTTCTGGTGGCTGCGGCAACAATTCAAACTGAGTAATCTTGGCAGCGCCATGACGATTGGATGTTCCTACGCAATCAGATCCAGTATCACCACCGCCAATTACTACTACATGCTTACCAGCTGCAGAAATTTCGTTTTTGAAATCGCCAGCGTTTTCCTTATTCTGTGGGATCAAGAATTCCAAGGCATAGTGAACGCCCTTCAACTCGCGACCTGGGACTGGCAAGTCACGTGGCTGCTCAGATCCACCGCTAATCACAACAGCGTCAAAATCTTTCATCAACTGATCAGGTGAAACGGTTTTTGTGGAATAGTTTTTTACTTCAGCACCAATCGCTTCTTTACCCACAAATACGCCAGTCTCAAACTTCACGCCTTCAGCCTGCATCTGCTCAACACGACGATCGATCAACCATTTTTCCATCTTGAAATCAGGAATGCCGTAGCGCAATAATCCGCCGACACGATCATTCTTTTCAAATACTGTAACGTCATGACCCACGCGCGCCAATTGCTGTGCAGTCGCCATACCTGCAGGGCCGCCGCCAACAACGGCAACTTTCTTGCCGGTCTTGGTTTTGGATGGCTGCGGCTTGACCCAGCCATTCTCCCAACCTTTATCAATAATGGCGTGCTCGATTGACTTAATGCCAACGGCGTCACTATTAATTCCTAGGGTGCATGCAGCTTCGCAAGGTGCTGGGCAGATACGGCCAGTGAACTCAGGGAAGTTATTTGTGGATTGCAAAACATCTAACGCATTCTTCCAATCACTATGAAATACCAAGTCATTGAAATCAGGAATGATGTTATTAACAGGGCAACCGTTATTGCAAAACGGAATACCACAATCCATACAGCGCGCGCCCTGTATTTTGGCCTCTTCATCCGTTAATGCCGCAACGAACTCTTTGTAGTGATGGAGGCGTTTAACGGGAGCTTCGTAGGTTTCATCTACGCGCTCAAACTCCATAAATCCAGTGACCTTACCCATATCGAATCCTTAGTATCTTTTCTTAATAACTATATTGATTAAGCTGCAACAGTTTTGTTTTGCGCCTTTTCCCACAGCTCACCCAGAGCACGTTTGTACTCAGTAGGCAGCACTTTCACAAAACGACCGCGGGCATTTTCCCAATCAGCCAAGAGTGCTTTTGCACGCTCTGAACCGGTGTGGCGGAAATGACGCTCGATCAAGTCCTTCAGAATTTGCTCATCAGTCATACGCTCGCCACCATCCTTCACATCAACAGGGGCATGCCACTGTGACTGAGGCATCTTGGCAATCTGTTCGGCGGATGGCAATACTTTTTCCAAAGTCGCCATGCTGGTATTGCAACGCTTCTCAAAGAGGCCATCTTCGTCATAAACATAAGCAATACCGCCGCTCATACCTGCTGCAAAGTTACGGCCAGTTGCACCCAACACAACCACAGTACCGCCAGTCATGTATTCACAACCGTGATCGCCGGTGCCTTCAACTACTGTTGTGGCGCCAGAGTTACGCACTGCAAAACGCTCGCCAGCAACGCCGTTGAAGAATGCTTCGCCGCCGATTGCCCCGTAGAGAACAGTATTACCAACAATGATGTTCTTGGCTGTATCGCCACGGAACTCATGTGGAGCACGCACTATCACACGTCCACCAGATAAGCCTTTTCCAACATAGTCGTTACCGTCGCCAACCAAGTCCAAGGTAATACCGCGCGCCAAGAAGGCTGCGAAACTTTGACCAGCAGTGCCATTCAATTGAATATGAATGGTGTCATCAGGCAAACCAGCATGGCCATAACGCTGAGCGATTTCTCCGGAAAGCATTGCGCCAACCGTACGGTTCACGTTCTTCACTGGAACAATGAAAGAGACCTTCTCGCCACGTTGTAACGCTGGCTCACTCTTCTCAATCAAAATGTTATCGAGCGCACTACTTAAGCCATGCTCTTGAGTGAGGATCTGGTAACGCGGAACATCTTTGGCTACGTTAGGTTCAGCAAAAATCTTACTGAAATCCAAGCCATGCACTTTCCAGTTCTCAATACCTTTGCGGGTATCCAAGAAGTCAACACGACCGATCAAATCATCAAACTTACGAATACCGAGCTGAGCCATGATCTCGCTTACTTCTTCCGCAATAAAGAAGAAGAAGTTCACAACGTGCTCTGGCTTACCAGAGAACTTTTTACGCAATTCTGGATCTTGTGTTGCAACACCAACTGGGCAGGTATTCAAATGACACTTACGCATCATGATGCAACCCTCAACCACCAATGGAGCTGTTGCAAAACCAAACTCATCCGCGCCCAACAAGGCGCCGATCACGACGTCACGACCAGTTTTCATTTGACCGTCGGCTTGCACACGAATACGGCTACGCAAACCATTGAGCACTAATGTTTGTTGAGTTTCAGCCAAGCCCAATTCCCATGGGGAGCCAGCATGCTTAATAGAAGACAGTGGTGATGCGCCTGTACCGCCGTCATGTCCAGCGATCACAACGTGATCCGCTTTCGCTTTGGCAACACCGGCAGCAATCGTACCAACACCCACTTCAGACACTAATTTCACAGATACATCAGCAGCTGGATTCACGTTCTTCAGATCGTGAATCAACTGGGCAATATCTTCAATAGAGTAAATATCGTGGTGTGGTGGAGGAGAAATCAAACCAACACCTGGCACAGAGAAACGTAGCTTACCGATGTAATCGGACACTTTGCCACCTGGCAATTGACCGCCTTCACCAGGCTTAGCACCTTGAGCCATCTTGATCTGAATCTGATCAGCAGAGCGCAGGTATTCAGTAGTGACACCAAAACGACCTGAAGCAACCTGCTTAATTCTGGAGCGCAATGAATCGCCATCGAGCAAAGGAATGTTTGCTTCAACAACATCATCACCCAAAATGCTCGCTAGCGTTTCGCCCTTCTTAATAGGAATGCCTTTGAGCTCATTTACATAACGATTTGGATCTTCACCACCCTCACCGGTATTGGACTTACCGCCAATACGGTTCATAGCAATTGCCAAAGTAGCATGCGCTTCAGTAGAGATCGAACCTAAAGACATCGCGCCTGTTGCAAAACGTTTGACGATTTCTTTTGCAGATTCAACTTCATCCAAAGGAATTGCTTTAGCTGGATCAATCTTGAACTCAAACAAGCCGCGCAATGTCATCTGACGCTTAGTTTGGTCATTAATGATGTTGGCGTACTCTTTGTAGGTTTGATAACCCTTGTCGATACCAATACGAGTGGAGTGCTGCAACTTCGCAATCGTATCTGGAGTCCACATATGGTTCTCACCACGAATACGGAAGGCATACTCACCACCAGCTTCGAGCATATTAGTTAGCACTGGGTCATTACCAAATGCAGACTGATGCATACGCAACGCTTCTTCAGCGACTTCGAATACACCAATACCACCCACATTCGATGGAGTGCCTTTGAAGTAATGATCAATAACGTCTTTATTTAAACCAATCGCTTCAAAAATCTGTGAGCCGGTGTAAGACATGTAAGTAGAGATACCCATTTTGGACATCACTTTTTGCAAGCCCTTACCAACCGCTTTGACAAAATTCTTTACAGCTTTTTCTGCTGACAAATCGCCAGACAAACCTTTAGCCATTTCAGCCAAAGTTTCCATTGCTAAGTACGGATGAACTGCTTCAGCGCCATAGCCAGCCAAGAGTGCGAAGTGATGTGTCTCACGCGCGCTACCAGTTTCAACAACGAGGCCAACGCTAGTACGTAAACCTTTTTCCACCAAGTGCTGATGAATCGCTGAAGTTGCCAACAACGCAGGGATTGCCACGTGCTGCTCATCAACCTGACGATCGCTCACAATCAAGATGTTGTAACCAGAGCGAACCGCATCAGCTGCTTCGGCACACAAAGATGCTAAGCGAGCTTCGATACCTGCTTTGCCCCAAGATGCTGGATAGCAAATATCCAACTCATATGAGCGGAACTTGCCGTTGGTGTAATGGCCGATATGACGAATTTTGGTCATGTCGTCAAAATCTAAAATCGGCTGACTTACTTCCAGGCGCATTGGTGGGTTGATATTGTTGGTATCCAACAAATTCGGCTTAGGTCCGATGAAAGACACTAAAGACATCACCATGTTTTCGCGGATGGAGTCAATCGGAGGATTGGTCACCTGCGCAAACAATTGCTTGAAGTAGTTATAGAGTGGCTTGTTCTTATTAGAGAGTACGGCCAATGGGCTATCGTTACCCATTGATCCAATTGCCTCTTCGCCATTCATGGCCATTGGCGCCATGAGGTACTTAATATCTTCTTGGGTGTAACCAAAAGCCTGCTGGCGATCCAATAATTTAGCTGCTGGACGAATCGTGGTTTTTTCATCCACTAAGTCATCTTTGCTTGCATCAACTTCGTCGAGCTTAACGCGCACTGCATCAATCCAGCTCTTATATGGCTTCGCTTTGGAGACAGCATCCTTTAATTCAACATCATCAATAATGCGACCCTGCTCCATATCAATCATGAACATCTTGCCTGGTTGCAAGCGCCATTTTTGAACAATCTTGCTCTCTGGAATCGGCAATACACCAGCTTCTGAACCCATAATGACCAAGTCATCATCAGTCACGTAGTAGCGCGCTGGACGCAAACCATTACGGTCAAGAGTGGCACCAATCTGGCGGCCGTCTGTAAACGCCATCGCAGCTGGGCCATCCCATGGCTCCATCATTGCTGCATGGTATTCGTAGAATGCACGGCGGTTTTCATCCATCAATGCATGTTGTTCCCATGCCTCTGGAATCATCATCATCATGGCTTGTGCCAGCGGATAACCTGACATCACCAATAACTCTAAGCAGTTATCAAAACAAGCTGTGTCAGATTGCCCTGGATAAATTAGTGGCCATAATTTTTTAAGATCGTCGCCCAAAACTGGAGAGCTGATAGCGCCTTCGCGTGCATTTACCCAGTTGACGTTACCTTTAACTGTGTTGATCTCACCATTGTGCGCAATCATGCGGTATGGGTGGGCCAATTCCCATGCTGGGAAAGTATTTGTTGAGAAGCGTTGATGCACCAATGCCAATGCAGATACAGTGCGTGGATCTTGCAAATCTTTGTAGTACGCGCCCACTTGGTTGGCTAACAGCAAACCCTTGTAAACAATGGTGCGAGCAGACATTGATGCAACAAAATATTCTTTGCCATGCTTCAAATGTAAATCTTGAATTGCATGACTTGCAGTTTTACGAATCACATATAACTTACGCTCAAGAGCATCGGTCGTCATGATGTCACGGCCACGTCCAATAAAAATTTGACGGATAAATGGCTCTGTCATTTGTACAGTTGGAGACATTGGCAACTTCACATCAATAGGTACATCTCTCCATCCCAATACAACCTGACCTTCTAGACGAACAGTACGCTCCAATTCTTGTTCGCAAGCTAAACGGGATGCATGCTCCTTAGGCAAGAAAATCATGCCGACGCCGTACTCACCGAATGGTGGCAACTCGATACCTTGCTTAGCCATTTCTTCGCGATACAAAGTATCTGGAACTTGAATCAAAATTCCAGCGCCGTCACCCATCAATGGGTCAGCACCAACAGCACCCCGGTGGTCTAAGTTCTCAAGAATTTTCAATCCTTGAGCAACAATCTCATGTGACTTCTTGCCCTTGATGTGAGCGACGAATCCGACGCCGCAAGCATCATGCTCATTTTGTGGATCGTAGAGACCCTGTGCGATTGGACGAAGATCTGTATTCATTTGTGTAGTCATGGTATTTCCGTGTGCCCTTGGGGCCTGATTACTTTTGGAGGATCCAATATAGGTGAATACCCATGCTGATGCAATAGAAATAAAATGAGTCTGTCCCATTTAAATTGGGTCAGCACCAAGATGAATTGCTATAAAAGGGACAGAGTCGTTACTTCATGGCAAAAGAGCAACTTACCAAATCCTCAGAATATGATCTAAGTTACTGAATTAATTGATATTATTTTCTTAGGGCGGCCACGATGGCGAATCAATGTCTGCTCGGGATTATCTTTAAATAGTTTTTTAGCGTAAATATCGCTCACCCAAGGCTTAGATCTGACTAATGCCTCAGTAATTTGACGATCTTCCCAATGGGGAGCGCCCTCCTTCACAAATCCCGCCCAAGTCATTTGCCTCTCAAAAGGGGTATTACCCAATTTCCAAAAGTGCTGGTGATCAACTAACCAAGGCTCTGCATTGCCGCCAATATGGGATGCAAAACTGGTCCACGTTGAATCTTGGGGGCTAGATTCAAAACCAGCTCTCACGGGGTTTAACTCAATATAGCGTTGGCAGCGCAAAAAATAGTCTGGGTCTATTAGCGAGGAGCGATACCGTCCCTCCCAAATAGTTCCCGAACGGTTGTGTTGTTGATTGAAATACTGGGCATAACGCCTACCTAGAGATTGCATCGTCTTAGAAAGCGAATCTGCGTTTTGGGGAGTGATCAGTAGATGAACATGATTAGGCATCAATGCAAAAGCGTGGACTGCACTCCCAAATTGCTTTGCAGCTTCTCGCAGCCAATCTAGATAAATACGGCGGTCCGCATCATTAAAGAAAAGCACTTCACGATTATTGCCACGAACCATGACATGCATTGCTTGGCCAGGAATAATGGTGCGCGCTTGCCTTGCCATTGCTAAAACGAACTACTGCAGTTCGCGCACACCGCCGTTATTGGAAAATTCTGGGATAAACCAATCGCCATCAACTTGAGTTACACCCGCAGGCACTTCACGACCTTGTTGTGGCTCATCTTTCAGAGCGGTACTCATATAAGAAATCCACATGGGCAAAGCAAGACCGCCGCCAGTCTCACGATCACCTAAGCTTGTCGGTTTATCAAATCCAATCCAGGCAATAGCCACTACCTTTGGGTTGTATCCCGCGAACCAAGCATCATGAGAATCATTGGTTGTACCTGTTTTGCCCGCGATATCACTGCGACCCAATTTCGCTCTCGCACTTCCAGCGGTTCCAGTCTTTGTCACTTCTTGCAACATGCTGTCCATTACAAAAGCCGTTCTTGCATCCAGCACGCGAGGTGCGTCTTCTCGGGCATGGGTAGGCTTAGCTTCAAATAAAACCGTTCCTTTTGAATCCGTCATTTTATTAATTAAGAATGGATCTACGCGGTAGCCGCCGTTAGCAAACACGCTGTAAGCGGATGCCATTTGCAGGGGCGTTACAGAGCCAGCACCCAAAGCCATAGTTAAGTAAGGCGGATGCTTCTCCTTTTCAAAACCAAAACGCTGAATATATTCTTGTGCGTAGGATGGGCCAATTGCGCGAATGAGTCGCACAGATACCAAGTTCTTCGATTTAGCTAAAGCAGTACGCAAGCGCATCATGCCTTCATACTTGCCATCATAGTTCTTTGGCTCCCAAGCTTGGCTACCGGTTTCCATGCTTCCAATAGACAGCGGTGCATCGTTCACCATCGTGCTTGGAGAAAAACCTTTTTCAATTCCAGCCGCATAAATAAATGGCTTAAATGAAGATCCTGGCTGGCGCTGAGCCTGAGTAACGTGATTAAATTGATTGCGACGGAAATCAAAACCACCTACCAAGGAAAGTATCGCACCCGTCTCGGCATTCATAGAGACAAAGGCTGCTTCAACCTGGGGTAATTGCGCTAACTTCCAAACGCCACCATCCGAAAGCAATCTAATGATGGCTCCAGGACGCAAACGTTTTTTGGGTTGAGTGCTATCCGTTAAAGAGGCGGCAGCAAGTTTCATACCCTCACCTTTCAGCGTGATCGTATCCCCCGTTGAAATCATCACTTGCATTTCTTTTGGCTTGACATCGAGCACAACACCGGACTGCAAATCATCTAACTGAGGGTATGCCAACAAGGCCTCATCAATTGCGCGCTGACGCTTGACTTGATCTTCTGGCAAATCAATAAATCCTTCTGGACCACGATAAGCGTGACGCAAGTCATATTCAAAAATACCGCGACGTACTGCCTTATATGCCGCATCTTGATCCGCCTTCAGGATCGTGGTGTAGACATCGATACCCTGGGAATAAATTGCTTCGCCGTATTGCGTAAACAGTAATTGACGCACCATCTCCGAAGCAAAATCAGCGCGGGTACTAAATTCATTTCCAAGACCACGGATGTGCAACTCTTCCGCCATAGCAACTTGATACTGCTCGGGAGTGATATACGACAAATCGCGCATCCGCTGCAAAATGTATTCCTGACGAATCTTGGCACGACGGAAGTTGCTTACCGGGTTATATGCAGATGGCGCTTTTGGCAAACCAGCCAACATCGCTGACTCCGCAATAGTGATGTCTTTTAATTCTTTACCGAAATAGATTTGGGCTGCACTAGAAAATCCATAAGCCCTTTGTCCCAAAAAGATCTGATTCATATAAATCTCAAGAATCTTGTCTTTACTTAATTGAGACTCAATTTCCCAAGATAGGAGAACTTCGTAAATCTTGCGACTAAAGGTCTTTTCATTACTCAGGAAGAAGTTTCGGGCCACCTGCATCGTGATGGTTGAGGCCCCCTGAGAGAGGTTGCCACGTAAATTGGTGAGGGCCGCTCTAAGAATGCCTACGTAGTCCACCCCGCCATGAGAGTAAAAACGATCGTCCTCAATGGCTAAGACGGCATTACGCATACTCATGGGGATTTCATTCAAAGGAATCACCTTACGGCGCTCCTCCCCAAACTCACCGATCAGGACCTTATCGGCCGTATAGATGCGTAATGGTGTTTTGGGGTTGTAATCGACCAGCGCCGAGATCTTCGGCAAATTCGGCTTTGCTATTAAGAAGGCATATCCCAGTAACAATGTAATTACCACCGCAAAGACCATGCTAATAATCAGCAGCGCCTTAATCAGGGGATTACTTCCTGATTTTCTGGATGAGACATGCTCCGCTCTAGGCTGACCGGGACGTCTATCAGGCTGTCGGTTAAACCGCCGATTTAAGGGCGGCTTGTCTTTTGGGGGTAGAGCCATAGATTCAAATTATAGGGTGCTTATACATTTTTCCCGAAAGCTCCAAAACCCTTGTTTGAAAGATTTTGGCTTGGATTTTTCTGACGCTCAATTCCGCTTTCCCTGATCGTTTTTACTATCCGCAGGGCAAACAATATGGCATGCCTCCACGCCACATTTCCCCCCAGTCTTTTGATGACATTCTGAGTGAATTGGGGGATGACCCCGCCATTCCAGATCCCCACGGAATTCGAAAATCGTCCTCCCCTCCCAGGGAAGATTTCGCGGCCAAAACAAAGACTCCAAAGCCGTCTTTTCTGACTAAATCCTTTGAGTTAAATAGGCCTCATTTCAGCTCGATTTGGATCCTTGGCGCCCTCTTATTAATCTGCGGGGGCGGCCTCTTTTTCTATTTTGACGCCAATAAATCTGGTGCTGAAGGTGAAATAAGTAGCCTACAGAATCAACTATTCGCCCTCAAGAAAGACTTTGAGTTATCTCAAAGAGAATGGGCATCTGAGAGAGATTATCTATATGATGCAATAGATCAAATGGAAGTGAGTATTCACTCAATAGTGATAAAACCAGCAATACAGGCACCTCAAAGCAAGCCAGCAGCCATCCCACATGAGACTGATCTTCGTCGTTGGAGGTATTTGGGCATTACCCGTATGGGGGCAGTGGAGCACGCTTTTTTTCATACCGGCAAGTCCACAAGGATGGTGGTCAAACAGGATCTGGTATTAGGCGAGTGGCGCCTAACTCAAGCTGAAAAAGAGCTGGCTATCTTGACCCACTCCAAAGGTAAATCCATCACTTTTAAGTCAACCCAATCAGAGTAACTTTATTGAATATCTTACAAAAATCCCGTGCCGCCCGGCTAGCCTTAGTAGTGGTTTTTTTGATCAACCCAGCCTTGGGAAATGTTCCAGAAGGAAGCGCTTCGGCCACCCTCAAAGATAATCGTATTAGCCTGCAATTTAGCCAAATTGAAATGACTGAACTTTTGCAGGTTTTGGCAAAAATGGGGAATACCAACTTCCTCCTCAGCGAATCTATTCAGGGCAAGATCTCGGTCGATCTCAAGGACACCCCTTGGCAAACTGCCCTCCATTCCATTCTTGCCAGTCGGGGATTAAGGCTTGTCCGAAATGGCGATATTTACTGGATTGGCCCTCATGCAGAAATTCAGAGTTTTCAAAAGTTTCGACGGGAGGATGCCGCCCTACCTTTTGGGGGCGATCACATTAATAGCCCTCGCCAGATCCTTATTGAGGCTCGCATCGTCGAGGCGGATCAGCGCTTTGCCCGCGAACTAGGAATGAAGTTGGGATACCAGGCCAATGGCATTGGCAATCGCCCAGATCAAAACGCCAGCGCCAATCTTGATCTGGGAGGGACTGGCTTAGCTGGCTTTAACCCAGCCACCTTGGCTGCAACCCTGGTTTCCAAGAATGCTGCCAGACTACTACAAATAGAGCTTTCAGCCCTCGAATCTGATGGTCAGGGCAAGATTCTCTCCAACCCCCGGATCATGACTGGCGATCAAGTTAAAGCCACAATTGAGCAGGGAACTGAGCTGCCATATCAAGTGAGCTCTCAAAGCGGGAGCAAATTACAGTTCCGTAAAGCCAATTTACGCCTAGAGGTCTTGCCAAAGATTCATCCTGACGGGAAGATCTCAATGTTGGTAGGGATCAATAAAGACACTATTGGCATGAAAACCGAACAGGGCTATGCCATTGACACCAAAAATCTCAGCTCCGAGGTAACCGTTGAAAATGGGGGCACAGCCATCATTGGAGGTATTTTTCAAACCACCGAACGCGATGATGAAATCAAGGTTCCACTTCTCGGTGATATTCCCTTGATTGGCCATTTATTTCGACACAAATCCAAATTAGCAGATAAAACTGAGCTATTAGTCTTCTTAACCCCCACCGTGCTGGACAAACACTAATAAAATCGGAGGGTGAACTCTTCATCCAACAATATCTTTCTGATTGGCCTTATGGGCGCCGGGAAGTCGACCGTCGGCAAATTGCTGGCCAAGAAATTGGGTCGTCGATTTTTGGATGCCGACCATGTGATTGAAGATCGTTGCGGAGTCAAGATTCCCGTCATCTTTGAAATGGAAGGTGAGGATGGATTTCGCAAACGTGAGGCTCAAGCCATCAAGGATATTACCGCTGAACATGATGTCATTTTGGCAACTGGTGGTGGCGCCGTACTCCTGCCCGAGAATCGTCAGCTCCTCAGCGAAAGAGGGACAGTAATTTATCTGCACGCCAATCCGATGGAGCTATGGCATCGCACTAAAGGTGGTGAAGGTAGGCCGCTACTTAAAAATGGTGATGCAAAAAAGATTTTAGAAAACCTATACGCCATTCGTGATCCCCTGTATCGCGAAATCGCTGACTATGTAATTGAGACTGGAAAGCCCAGCGTCAATCAACTAGTCAATACCCTCATCATGCAACTCGAACTCTCCGCATAAATTTATCCATGAAAACATTAGAAGTTGATCTAGGCAATCGTAGCTACCCCATTCATATCGGTACGGATTTAATAGATCAGCCAGAATTATTTAGCGCTTGCGAAAAAGCGACCTCAATTTATATCGTTACCAATACGACAGTTGCACCTTTATATGCAGAGCGTCTCACCAAGACTTTAGAGAAGCTCGGTAAGCCCGTCAGAACGATTGTGCTGCCTGATGGGGAGTCTTATAAGGACTGGAAAAATCTTCAATTGATTTTTGATGACCTTCTTAAATTTGGTGCTGATCGCCAAACTATGTTGGTGGCTTTAGGTGGTGGTGTTATTGGTGACATGACCGGGTTTGCTGCTGCCAGCTTTATGCGCGGCATCCGCTTCATTCAAGTGCCAACAACCTTGCTGGCCCAGGTGGACTCTTCTGTCGGTGGCAAGACAGGTATTAACCACCCACTCGGAAAAAATATGATTGGGGCGTTTCATCAGCCAGCAGCAGTGATTGCCGACCTCAATACCTTGAAGACATTGCCTGCCCGCGAGCTTTCTGCAGGTCTAGCTGAAGTGATCAAACATGGCGCAATTGCAGATGCTGAATTCTTAAGCTGGATAGAAGCAAATGCAAAAGCTTTGCTAGCGTGCGATACCGCAGCAATGGCGCATGCAGTATTACGCTCTTGCGAAATTAAATCAGCTGTTGTTTCAGCAGACGAAAGAGAAGGCGGCATCCGTGCCACTCTCAATTTTGGACATACCTTCGGTCACGCAATCGAGGCCGGCATGGGTTACGGTGAGTGGTTACATGGTGAAGCTGTTGGCTGCGGCATGGTCATGGGTGCAGACCTCTCACGACGTCTGAACTTCATCACTCAAGATGAAGTTAATCGCTTAACTCAAATTATTGAGTCTATGAATCTGCCGATTGTTCCACCCAAGTTTGGCGCCCAGCGTTATATGGAATTAATGCAAGTAGATAAAAAGACTGAGGGCGGTCAAATTCGTTACGTCGTTTTAGAAAAGATTGGCAAAGCGCAAATTAAGAGTGTTCCCGATGCTCAGGTCATCGAGACCCTAACAGCGACTGGGGCAGTTTAATTATCTAGCTTGCTTTATTTTTGAATCAGACTGATAGCAATCGCCTGCCCAGCCTGAGCGCTAGCAAATTCAGATAAATCAGCGAGAAGCTCGCGCCCTGTTTTGGTATCTAACCATAGGGGCGTAGCTAAAGTTCCAGCCCAGCGATAGTGATAACCGCCAGATTTAGCCGCTACCCAGATTTCATGTAAAGGTGGCTGTGTATTAACCACAATGACGCTGCGATCCCTAAATCGAATATTAATCACGTTTCCGCCCTGGCGCTCTACATCGAGGTCTAAATCCAGTGCATCGTCTGCAGCCTCTAGGGCCACTTCTATTGACTGTAATAAATTGCTGCCCAACTGATGGAATTGCTTATCGTCAATGGTTTCCACAGTCAAATTGCCTGGCTTCATATTAGAGTCCTGCATGCTATATTCAATCATTCGTTTTAGAGACATTCATGATAGCGATTCTTAAAAGAACTCTTGGCATTAGCCTTCTAATATCCCTTGTTGGGTGTGGGGTAAGAGGGCCCTTATATTTGCCAAATGTGCCACCGGCGCCTAGCCCTCCCTCTGAGCCAGAACCCAAAGGCAAGCTCTATCCACCCCAAAGCCCTGCTGCAACTAACCCATCATCGGCCAAGTAATGACAAGTAAAGCAATTCCACTCCCTGACCTAGCTGGATTTACAGAACGCAATGGCAATTGGTATGCAGAAGAAATTCCTTTGTCAGATTTGGCAAAAGAGTTTGGCACGCCTTTGTATGTCTATAGCAAAAAAGCGTTAACCGAGGCATATCAAGCCTATGACAAAGCTTGTGTAGATTCTTCTGGCAAAAGACGTGCTCGCGTTCATTACGCCATGAAGGCCAATAGCAATTTAGCTGTGATTGATTGCTTCAAAAAATTAGGCTCTGGCTTTGACTTAGTTAGCGGCGGTGAATTAGCTCGCGCACTGGCAGTTGGTGCAGATCCAAAGAGTTTGGTATTTGCAGGTGTTGGCAAATCCGCCCATGAAATCGCTCAAGCATTGCAAGCAGGTGTTAAATGCATCAATGTGGAATCGATTGCTGAGCTACATCAAATTAATCGCGTTGCTACAAAACTCAATTGCCGCGCCCCGATTTCTTTGCGCGTGAATCCCGATGTGGATGCACAAACTCATCCATATATCTCTACTGGATTAAAAGGAAATAAATTCGGCATTGCTTATCACGAGGTTCTAAAAACCTATCGTGAAGCTGCATTGCTTTCGCAAATTGATGTAGTTGGTATTGATTGTCATATTGGCTCACAAATCACCACAACCGCACCCTACCTTGATGCGCTTGATAAGGTACTCGAGCTAGTTGCTCAATTGAAAAAAGAAGGTATTGAGATTCATCATCTCGATTTAGGTGGAGGCCTTGGCATTTCATACGGCGATGACAACCCGCCTGACATTACTGAGTTCACCAACACCCTACTCAACCGTGTTGCTGAGCGCGGCTTTGCTCACCTCGATATCGTCTTAGAGCCCGGCAGATCCTTGGTAGGCAATGCTGGCGTGCTGCTGACTCAAGTGGAATACCTCAAGCCCGGTGCTGAGAAAAACTTTTGTATTGTGGATGCAGCAATGACTGAGTTGATGCGTCCAGCCCTATACGAGGCTTATCACGGAATCGTTCCAGTCCAAACCAAACAAGTTGCAAGCTCTACTTATGACATCGTTGGGCCTGTATGCGAATCTGGTGACTGGCTCGGAAGAGATCGCAAGCTTGCAGTTGAAGAGGGTGATCTGCTGGCTATCTTATCTGCTGGTGCTTATGGTTTTGTAATGGCATCCAATTACAACACCCGGCCAAAACCTGCTGAGATCATGGTTGATGGCAAGAATGCATATGTCATTCGTGCACGTGAAAATGTTGCCGATCTCTTTGCTAGTGAAACTACCCTGCCAAACTAAATTTAATTAATAACGCCTTTAGGTAAATTTCTAGGTAATAAAAAACCCCGCTACTTCAGCGGGGTTTTTGTTTTGTACTGAACGTAACTATTAATGCAAGCCAGCCATGTAATCAGCAACAGCTTTCATTTCTTGATCAGAAAGCTTAGTTGCGATCGTTGTCATCTGAGTGCTATTTTTACGAGTGCCTTCGCGGAACGCTAGCAACTGCGCAGTGTTGTACTCAGCCCACTGACCACCCATGCGTGGGTACTGTGATGGGATGCCGGCACCAGTTGGGCTATGACATGCTGCACATGCTGGAACGCCCTTAGCAGCGATACCGCCACGATAAATACTTTGACCTAATTCAATCGTGTCTTTGTTCTGAGCAACACCCTGTGAAACTGGCTGACTAGCCAAGTAAGCAGAAATATTATTCATATCTTGCTCAGTCAGGGTAGCAGCCATTCCCATCATGACCGGGTTAGCACGAGTGCCATCCTTGAAGTTCTTTAATTGCTTGGCTGTGTATGCTGCATGCTGAGCAGACAACTTAGGCCAAGTAGCGGTTGCACTTTGACCTTTAGGGCCATGACAAGTCAAGCAGGCAGTAACGCCACGACTAGCATCGCCATTAGAGTAAAGCGCTTCACCAACAGCAGGGTCGACCTTAGGCTTGCCAGGAACAGCTGGCTTAGCAGCGGCTTCCGCCATCGGGGCAGCAGCAGGCGCAGGATCTGCGGCGCTAACCACACCAGAGAAGCTGGTCATAGCCAGTAATAAGCCAGTGGCCAGGCTAGCGCTTACGCTAGTTAATTTGGAGATTTGAGAGGTTTGACGCATTATGTTTACCTTGGCAAAAATTCCTAAAAGTGTTTGGGCCCTACTTTTACAACCTTTTACCCAACACCATGAGATATTTCATGATTTTGCGTGATTTTACAATAGCTTCTGGACATGTCTAAACTCTTTCAAGCCCGATTTGCGACCACAGTCAATGATACCCATTGCCTGCCTGCCACTCCACTCCGAGAGGTAGCCTTTGCTGGGCGCTCAAATGCGGGCAAATCTAGTGCAATTAACGTACTTTGTAACCAAAAACGCCTCGCTTTTGCCAGTAAAACGCCAGGACGTACCCAGCACATCAACTATTTTGGTCTTTTTGCAAAAGATGATCTTTTGGCCTATTTGGTGGATTTACCGGGTTATGGCTATGCAGCCGTCAATCATGAGACCAAATACCACTGGAATACCCTTCTAAGCGATTACCTGCAGGAGCGGGAGCAACTGGTAGGCATGGTCCTCATTGTGGACTCCAGGCGAGGCATTACCGAGCTGGACGAGCAAATGATCCAATGGTTTGTGCCGACCGGTAAACCTATTCATGTTTTGCTCAGCAAGTGCGACAAGCTCAACAAAAGTGAATGTAAACATGTGCTTGAGGCTGTCCGCAAACAATTACAGCAATACGACCCTGCACTTCCCGACGGGAATGGAGAATCCAAGCAACTTACGGCACAATTATTTTCAAGCACCAAGCGCATTGGTCTTGAAGAGGCCGACAATATTGTTATTAAATGGTTATTTGAAGCAGAGACTCAAGAAGATGAAATCACAAGCTAACTCTTTGTTGAACTTTCCGGCGCACCGCCCACGTCGCATGCGTCGCGATGATTGGTCGCGTCGCCTAATGCAAGAGAACAGCGTTTCTGCCAATGACTTGATCTACCCAGTGTTCCTACTTGAAGGCCAAGGTAAATCAGAAGCTGTTGCCTCAATGCCTGGCGTGAATCGTGTTTCATTAGATTTACTTTTTGGCGTAGCCGAAGAATGCGTTGCATTAGGCATTCCTGTGATGGCACTCTTTCCGGTGATTGATGCATCTCTGAAAACACCTGATGGCAAAGAAGCTTTTAATCCCAATGGATTAATTCCGGCCGCAGTACGCGAACTCAAGAAACGCTTTCCTAATTTGGGCATCATGACAGATGTCGCACTTGATCCTTACACAAGTCATGGTCAAGATGGTGTCTTAGATGAGCAAGGTCGCATTCTGAATGATGAGACTACGGCAATCTTGGTGCAACAAGCTATTGCTCAAGCGCAAGCTGGTGTTGATATCGTTGCACCATCAGACATGATGGATGGTCGTATCGGAAAAATTCGTGAAGCGCTAGAAGAGAAGAAGCTCATTCACACTCGCATCATGGCTTACTCCGCGAAATATGCCTCTGCTTTTTATGGACCATTTCGTGATGCAGTAGGTTCAGCAAAAAATTTAGGTAAAGCTGATAAGAAAACCTACCAAATGGATTGCGCCAATACTGATGAGGCTTTGCGGGAGGTTGCTCTCGATATCAGCGAAGGTGCTGATATGGTGATGGTCAAACCTGGCATGCCTTACCTAGATATCGTGCGCAGAGTCCGCGATGAATTTAATTACCCGACTTATGCATACCAAGTCAGTGGTGAGTACGCCATGCTCAAAGCTGCAGCACAAAACGGCTGGCTTGATCACGACGCTGTGATGATGGAATCTTTGCTTGCATTTAAACGTGCTGGCGCAGATGGCATATTGACTTACTTCGCACTCGAGGCTGCACGCCTTATCAAAGCAAGTAAATAACTTTTGATGGTGAGGACTGAATAAGTAAAAAACTTATTCAGTCTCGAGTAATTTAATTTGCTAGTACTTTTTTCAAGCGCTCGGCAAAACGCTGTGGCGGCATATAGCCAATTACCCGTTGATCTTTTAACTCTTCAGAATTGAGATCAAAGATCAAAATTCCGGGTGGGCCAAATAATCCAAAGCGCTTCAATAAAGCCTGATTGTCGGGGCTATTCTTTGTAACGTCAGCTTGCAGCAAAACAAACTTCTGCAGCTCTTGATTCACTTCAGGATTTGCGAAAGTATTGACTTCCATCTCCTTACAAGAAATGCACCAGTCTGCATAAAAATCTAAGAGCACCAATTTCTTTTGTTCTTTTGCTTGAGCTAAGAATTGCTCTAACTGCGCACTAGATTCAATTACAGCAAAACTCGCATTTCCAATCTGATGTTGGCGCTGGCCATTGGCAGCGGTAGTAGTCACGCCGCTGCTGCCATTCTGTAAAAGCGGTGAAGCAATCCATGCCGCAGTAGCAACCAATAAAACACCCAATGTTCTTTGCAACCAAACCATCCAAATGCCAGTTGATGGAATTAATATGCGCGCTTCTATAGCAATAAAGAGAAGTGGCAAACCCATACCCAAAGCCATCACAAAGAGGAGGCCTGCCCCCAAACTCATTGAGCCTGTTTGGGCAATAAAAGCGAGTACCCCAGCTAAAGGGGCGGTAATACAAGGGCTGGCAACTAATGTAGAAATTCCGCCCAAAGCAAAGGCACCTGCAAAACTGCCTCCTTTATGACGCCCCGCCAATTGATCCACCTTTTGCTGCCAAGATTGGGGCATTCTGAGCTCATATAGACCAAAAAGACTGCCTGATAAGGCCAGTAGAAGCAATGCAAACCCAATCAGCGCTATAGGGCTCTGTAGAGCTCTTTGGACGCTTCCACCTAAGGCAGCCATCAAGACTCCAGCCAAAGCATATACGCAGGCCATACCGAGCACATAGGCCACCGCCAATAAGCTGGCGCGGCCCTTACTGATGGATTGTTTACCCTGCGTTCCAAATACCACGCTCGAGAGAATCGGTAGCATCGGAAGTACACAGGGAGTGAAAGCTAATGCCAGACCCAGAATGAAGAAAGCCAAGAAAAGATATCCTGTTGGGGTGCTTTCTAAAAAGCGACTAATGGCATTAACGTCATCACGCTCACGCCATACATCTATTAGGCTCAATTCTTTTTTGGGGGTATTACCCGCTTCAACGCCTTCCAATAATTCTGGTATCGGCCCGGCCTTTACCCCAGGGCCCGCAAGTAGGAACTTGAGAGTCATTGGCGGATAACAAATTCCTGCTTCAGCGCAACCTTGTAACTCCAATTCTAGATATAAAGGCTTTCCCACTTCCGCTTTTTTATCTAGCGTAAGTAGAAATGCCTGCTTATAAACCTGCATTTTCTTTTGAAAAGTTTCGTCATACTTTTCAATTCCGGCAGGCAGCGATGCCTTTACAAGCGCTAATTTATTGGGCTCGGAGCCCATCTTGAAATGCAGGGATTCTTGATAGATGTAATAACCCTTAGCTGGAAAAATTTCCAGCTCAATGTCATTCGTATTTACCACCCACGTTGCTTCAGCCTGAAATGCTTTCTCAGGCGGTAGGAATTCTGGGGCTGCAATAGCATTACCAACAAAGAATAGGATTGCAGCCAGAACTGGGATGAATTTATTAATCAATCTCATGGGACTTACTTTACCTCGGCCTGAACCCACTTGCCATACGGCGCTTCATATTTTTCAGGGGCATAGGCAATCACCTCCGGCAAATCATAAGGGTGATGACTTTTGATGAAATTAGAAATATCTACCCATTTATCTGCAACCGTCTTTGCTGACAATAGAACTTCACTTGCTTCGCAAATCTTGCCTTCCCAGCGATAGATGGAATACACACCCTCCTGAATTTGTACACAAGCAGCTAGCCGACTTTCAATCAATTGATGCGCCATTTTCTTTGCATCTTCAAATGATGCAAAGCTGGTGACAACAATCAGCAATTCGGTAGATTTTTCTAGGGCCATCCTGTATTTATAACCGTATAAATGAAAAAAGCCAGACCGAAGCCTGGCTTTTAATCTTACTAAAGGGCTTAAGCCTCTTCAGCTACTGCTGTTTCTTCAACTTCTGGACGATCTACCAACTCAACCAAAGCCATAGGTGCATTGTCACCATGACGGAAGCCAAACTTCAAAATACGAAGGTAGCCGCCTGGACGAGTTGCGTAACGTGGGCCGAGCTCTGTGAAGAGTTTGGTCACGATATCGCGATCGCGTGTGCGATTGAATGCTAAGCGACGGTTTGCTAAGTTATCTTTTTTACCCAAGGTAATCAAAGGCTCAACAACCATGCGCAATTCTTTTGCTTTTGGCAAAGTGGTTTTAATCACTTCGTGCTCCAAAAGAGAATTGGACATGTTGCGCAGCATCGCTAAGCGATGTGATGATGTTCTGTTTAATTTGCGTAAGCCGTTTCCGTGACGCATGATGCTTCCTTTCTAATTATTTCTCGAGGTTAGCTGGAGGCCAGCTTTCGAGTTTCATGCCAAGACTTAAGCCACGAGCCGCCAATACATCTTTGATTTCATTCAAAGACTTACGACCTAAATTAGGCGTCTTCAACAATTCATTCTCTGTACGTTGAATCAAGTCACCGATGTAGTAAATATTCTCAGCCTTCAAGCAGTTTGCAGAGCGCACTGTGAGTTCGAGATCATCAACCGGACGCATCAACATTGGATCAACCATTGATGAGCGACTTGGTGCGAGATCACCAGAAACTTCGCTGCTTTCGAGGGCTGCGAATACAACTAACTGATCAACCAAAATGGTAGCGGCTTGACGAATCGCCTCTTCAGGAGACAACACACCATTTGTTTCGATTGTCATTACGAGACGATCAAGGTCGGTACGTTGCTCAACACGAGCAGACTCAACAGCATAGCTAACACGGCTTACTGGGCTAAATGAGGCATCCAATACGATACGACCAATGATCTTGGTAGCTTCGTCATGGTATTGACGCATATTGCCTGGTACATAGCCACGGCCTTTTTCAACCTTGATCTGCATATCCAACTTGCCACCAGCTGACAAGTGAGCGATAACGTGATCAGGATTAATGATTTCTACATCATGTGGCAAGTCGATATCTTTTGCAGTAACAACGCCTGGGCCTTCCTTACGCAAATTGATAGTAACTTCATCACGTGACTGCAACTTAAATACGATCCCTTTGAGGTTCAACAAAAGGTTTACTACATCCTCTTGAACGCCATCTAATGTGGAATATTCATGAACAACACCAGCAATTGCTACTTCAGTTGGTGCATAACCAACCATCGAGGACAACAAAACACGACGTAATGCATTGCCAAGTGTGTGGCCATAGCCACGCTCGAACGGCTCCATCACAACCTTAGCTTGGTTGGCAGTAAGCGCTTCAACAGAAATAATTTTTGGCTTGAGCAAATTTGTTTGCATATTTTTCCTTGAGAGTGCCTAATTAGCGTGAATACAATTCAACGATCAAACTTTCATTAATTTCACCGCTAATATCTTCACGGTCAGGCACTTGCTTAAACGTTCCCTCGAGCTTGGCTGCGTCAACTGAAACCCAAGTAACAGCTGCCATTTGCCCAACCAAATTGAGTGATTCTGTAATACGCGCTTGCTTCTTCGCTTTTTCACGAATCGCCACTACATCACCAGGCTTAACCTGAATTGATGGAATGTTTACAGGGCTGCCATTGAGCAAAATTGCGCAATGAGAAACCAATTGACGCGCTTCAGCACGAGTAGAACCAAAGCCCATGCGATAAACCACGTTGTCTAAACGTGACTCAAGCAACTGGAGCAATGTTTCACCAGTGTTGCCCTTACGACGCTCAGCTTCTGCGAAGTAACGACGGAATTGACGCTCTAATACGCCATAGATACGCTTAACCTTTTGCTTTTCACGCAATTGATTACCGTAATCAGATGTTCTTGAGCCAGATGTACGGCCATGTTGACCAGGCTTAGTATCTAACTTGCACTTGTCTGACAGGGCGCGACGTGCGCTCTTTAAAAATAAGTCGGTACCTTCCCGACGTGCTAATTTGGCCTTAGGCCCTAAGTAACGTGCCACGATGCTTTCCTTTCTTTGCCGCAGTCTTACGACCGGCGGTGAGTTCGCCTTTTAAATCAGGCGAACAGTGGGCTTTAATAAAAAACTACTAAAACTGTTGTACTGCCAACTTCCAAGCTTAGATACGACGACGCTTAGGAGGACGGCAACCATTATGTGGAACTGGAGTTACGTCTTGAATCTCAGTGATCTTGATGCCCAATGAGTTCAATGCACGAACTGCTGATTCACGACCTGGGCCTGGGCCCTTGATCTGAACTTCCAAATTCTTGATACCGCATTCAATGGCTGTCTTACCAGCAACTTCAGCAGCTACCTGAGCAGCAAAAGGTGTTGATTTACGTGAGCCCTTGAAGCCCTGGCCACCAGATGTTGCCCATGAAAGCGCATTACCTTGGCGATCAGTGATCGTAATAATGGTGTTATTAAAAGAAGCATGAACGTGTGCAATACCGTCAGCAACGTTCTTTTTAACCTTCTTGCGTGCGCGCTGTGAAGCTGCAGAAGCGGATTGTTGTTTTGCCATGTCAATAAACTTTCTTGATTATTTCTTGAGTTGCACGCCAGACTTACGTGGGCCCTTGCGGGTACGCGCGTTAGTCTTAGTACGTTGACCACGTACAGGCAAGCCCTTACGATGACGAACGCCACGATAGCAGCCTAAGTCCATCAAACGCTTGATGCTCATCGTTACTTCACGACGAAGGTCACCTTCAGTGATGAACTTACCTACTTCATCACGCAACTTTTCCAAGTCACCGTCAGTAAGATCTTTAACTTTTTTGTCGATAGCAACACCTGTGGTTTCACAAATTTTGCGAGCACGTGTTGTGCCGATGCCAAAAATTGCTGTTAAACCGATAACAGTATGTTGATGATTTGGGATATTTACCCCAGCGATACGTGCCATGAGATTTCCTCTTAATTAACCAGATCAGCCTTGACGCTGCTTATGACGTGCGTCTGAAGAACAGATCACACGCACAACGCGTTTGCGCTTAATGATCTTGCAATTTCTGCAAATACACTTAACGGATGCCAAAACTTTCATAACTCACCTCTAAAAAAATATGTACTACTTAATCTTTACTTCGCTCGGAAAATGATTCTTGCGCGCGTCAGGTCGTAAGGAGTCATCTCCACCGTCACCTTATCTCCTGGCAAAATGCGGATGTAATGCATCCTCATCTTTCCAGAAATGTGCCCTAGAACCACATGTCCGTTCTCTAGCTTCACGCGAAACATTGCGTTCGGCAAATTCTCAATAATTTCTCCCGCCATCTGAATTACATCGTCTTTAGACATTCAGTTAAGCGCCCATCTTAAAGTTAGCTTTTTTCATCAAAGAACCATATTGTTGTTGCATTACGAATGACTGAACTTGAGCCATGAAATCCATTGCAACAACGACAATAATCAACAATGAAGTACCGCCAAAATAGAATGGCACGTTGTACTTCAACACTAAGAATTCTGGCAACAAGCAAACCAAAACCATATAAATTGCACCAGCCAATGTCAAACGAACCAAGATCTTGTCGATATAACGACCAGTCTGATCACCAGGACGAATACCTGGGACAAAGGCACCGCTCTTCTTCAAGTTATCTGCTGTTTCACGGCTGTTGAAAACCAAAGCTGTGTAGAAGAAACAGAAGAAAATAATCGCAGCTGCATACAAAATTGTGTAGACAGGTTGGCCTGGAGCTAATGTTGCTGCCAAGTCTTTAATAATTTTGCTGAACATATTGGTTGGCTCACCTGATGTAAACCAGCCAGCAATCGTTGCAGGGAACAAAATGATAGATGAAGCAAAAATTGGAGGGATAACACCAGCCATGTTCAACTTCAATGGGAAGTATGAAGACTGGCCGCCGTATACCTTGTTGCCAACTTGACGCTTAGCGTAGTTCACCAAAATACGGCGCTGACCACGCTCTACAAATACAACAAAATAAGTTACCGCAATACAAATCACTACGATGAGTAATGCGGATAGGATATTCATGGAACCGGTGCGCACTAATTCAAGCAAGCTACCGATTGCAGTTGGCAAGCCAGAAACAATGCCGCCGAAAATAATAATAGAGATACCGTTGCCAAGACCGCGCTCAGTGATCTGCTCTCCGAGCCACATCAGGAACATCGTGCCAGTAACTAAAGTAACTACAGTATTGAGTTCAAACATCAAACCAGGATTAATAACCAAACCTGGTTGAGCTTGCAACGCAACTGAGATGCCCAATGCCTGGAATGTCGCCAAGAACACGGTGCCATAACGAGTGTATTGAGTAATCTTGCGCTGTCCTGCTTGGCCTTCTTTTTTCAAAGACTCCAAAGAAGGAACAACAATCGTCATTAGCTGCATGATGATCGACGCAGAGATGTACGGCATGATTCCTAAAGCAAAAACTGTAAAGCGTGATAAAGCACCACCTGAGAACAGGTTGAACATACCCAAGATGCCATCTTTTTGACCGGAGAACAATTGAGCCAATTGGTCAGGATCAATACCTGGAACAGGAATATGTGCGCCCAAACGGAACACGAGCAATGCCAAAACCAGGAATATCAAGCGTTGGCGTAATTCGCCAAACTTGTTTCCTGATTGAGCAATATTTGCTGTGTTGGTAGGAGCGAGTGCCATCGTTTACTAAAAACTAATTAAACCAAGTCAACCAATTTGCCGCCAGCTGCTTCAATAGCCGCTTTCGCACCTGCAGTTGCTGTAATACCTTTGAGGGTTACAGCAATTGACAGTTCACCAGTCTTAATTACTTTGACTGCATTGATTTGCTCACCAGCAAAACCATGAGCTCTCAAAACCAACAAGTCCACTTCTGGCAAGTTGATTTTTGCTAAGTCATTCAAAGTGATTTGACCAACGTGACGACGTGTCAAAGACACGAAACCGCGTTTTGGCAAACGACGATACATAGGCATCTGACCGCCCTCGAATCCAACCTTGTGGAATCCGCCGGAACGTGATTTTTGACCTTTGTGACCGCGGCCTGCAGTTTTACCAAGACCTGAACCGATGCCGCGACCTACGCGACGACGATTTTTCTTGGATCCCTCTGCGGGTTTGAGTGTATTGAGTTGCATATTCTTCGCCTATTTACTTGCTAGTTATTAGCCAATGACTTTAACTAGATAAGAAACTTTATTAATCATTCCGCGAACTGCTGGAGTGTCTTCCAATTCTGAAACAGAATTGATACGTCCGAGGCCTAAACCACGAACAGTTGCACGGTGGCTTTCGCGTGTGCCGATCAAGCTGCGTACTAATTGCAGTTTGACTTTGGAGTTAGATGTTGTCATTTATAGATTCCTAATCTTTTGGTCTTAGCCGAGAATCTCTTCAACTGACTTACCGCGCTTAGCAGCAATTTCAGAAGGAGTGCTCATCTTGCTCAAGCCATCAATCGTTGCACGAACCATGTTGTAAGGGTTTGTTGAGCCAAGTGACTTAGCAACAACGTTAGTTACACCCATTACATCGAAGATTGCGCGCATTGGGCCACCAGCGATAACGCCAGTACCGTCTTTGGCTGGAGAAATCATCACGCGTGACGCGCCATGCTTACCAATCACAGTGTGTTGCAAAGTACCTTTACGTAAGGAAACTTTGATCATCTTGCGACGTGCTTCGTCCATTGCCTTTTGAACAGCAACTGGAACTTCTTTTGATTTGCCTTTGCCCATGCCGATACGACCATCGCCATCGCCAACTACAGTGAGTGCAGCGAAGCCGAGAATACGACCACCCTTAACCACTTTAGTTACACGATTAACAGCAATCATCTTCTCGCGAAGACCGTCATCACGCTCTTCGTTTTGCATCTTGTTTTGCATTTTTGCCATGTTTTTTCCTAAACCCTATTAGAACTTCAGGCCGGCTTCACGCGCAGCTTCAGCTAAGGCCTTAATACGGCCGTGGTAACGATGACCGGAACGATCAAAAGCAACATCAACAACGCCTGCTTTAACAGCACGCTCAGCAACTATTTTGCCGATTTGTTTTGCCGCATCAGCGTTGCCGCCGTTTTTGATTGCTTGGCGCAAATCTTTTTCCATTGTTGAAGCAGCTGCTACAACTTTGGTTCCACATGGGCTGTATACCTGTGCAGAAATGTGTGAGTTGCTACGGATAACTGTTAAGCGATTTGCCAATGCTTCAGCAATGCGAATACGAGTCTGCCTAGCGCGTCTTTGTCTGGATTCGTCTTTATTCATTTTTTAATCTCGCTTACTTCTTCTTAGTTTCTTTCAGGTGTACAACCTCATCCACGTAGCGAACGCCCTTGCCTTTGTATGGCTCTGGTGAACGGTATGCGCGAACTTCAGCGGCAACCTGGCCAACTTGCTGCTTATTGGAACCTTTAATAATGATTTCAGTTTGAGTTGGAGTCTCAGCTTTTACACCCTTTGGCAGGTTGTAAATAATGTCGTGTGAGAAACCTAACTGCAACTTCAATGTTTCGCCTTGAGCAGCAGCACGGTAACCAACGCCTACCAAGCTGAGTTTGCGCTCAAAGCCAGTAGTTACGCCAACAACCATGTTGTTTACTAAAGCGCGGGCTGTACCAGACTGTGCACCAGCTTCTGGTGTGTCGTTATTTAAAACAACTGTCAATACGCCATCTTCTTGTTTCAAACCAACAGAAGGATGCAAGTTATGTGTCAAAGTTCCCAATGGGCCCTTAACAGTAATGTTTGCACCGTTAATGCTGATTTCAGCGCCCTTAGGGACTGGAATAGGTGATTTACCAACGCGGGACATATTTCTCTCCTTACGCGACGTAGCAAATAACTTCGCCACCAACGCCGTTTGCACGGGCTTTGCGGTCTGTCATTACGCCTTGTGGGGTTGAAATAATTGCAATGCCCAAGCCATTCATCACTTCAGGAATGTCGTGGCGGCCTTTGTAGATACGTAGACTTGGTGTAGAAACACGGTCAATACGCTCAATAACAGGGCGGCCTGCATAGTATTTGAGTTCAATGTGTAGCACTGGCTTAGCTGCTTCACCTTTGATTTCAAAACTATCGATATAACCTTCATCCTGCAAGACTTTTGCAATAGCTACTTTAACTTTTGACGACGGCATCAAGACTACGGGTTTCTGCACTGCTTGCGCATTGCGGATCCTTGTCAACATGTCGGCGATTGGATCGCTGATACTCATGAGTTCTCCTAATTCTTTCGCCGCTTACCAGCTGGCCTTGGTTAAACCGGGGATTTCGCCACGAAAGGCGATTTCACGAATCTTGCTACGCGCTAAACCAAACTTGCTGAATACACCGCGTGGACGACCGGTTAATGAACAACGATTTCTTTGACGAATCGGGCTTGCGTTACGTGGAAGTGCCTGTAGCTTCAAGCGAGCTTCATAGCGCTCTTCATCGCTGCGTGATTGATCAGCAATGATTGCCTTGAGTTCAGCACGCTTTACAGCGTACTTCTCTACAGTTTTAGCGCGCTTATTCTCGCGCTCAATTAGGGATAGTTTTGCCACGTTAGCCTCTTAATTGCGGAAAGGGAATTTGAACGCTGCTAACAAAGCTTTTGCTTCTTCGTCAGTCTTAGCGGTCGTCGTAATACTGATATTGAGACCACGGAGGGCATCAATTTTGTCGTATTCGATTTCAGGGAAAATGATTTGCTCTTTAACGCCGATGTTGTAGTTACCGCGGCCGTCAAATGCCTTACCGGAAATTCCGCGGAAGTCACGTACACGTGGCAAAGCAACAGTCACGAAACGATCTAAAAATTCGTACATGCGTGCACCACGCAATGTCACCATGGCGCCGATTGGGTAGCCTTGACGAATTTTGAAACCAGCAATCGCTTTTTTCGCTTTTGTCACAACTGGCTTTTGACCTGCTACTTTAGTCAAATCACCAACTGCATTTTCGATAATTTTCTTGTCGTTCACTGCATCGCCGAGGCCCATGTTTAGGGTTACCTTAGTGATACGTGGAACTTCCATTACTGACTTGTAACCAAACTTGGCGATCAAATCAGCAACAACTTTAGCTTGATAGTGTTCTTGAAAACGTGTGCTCATAATTTCTCCGTGCCCCTTATGCGCTTAAAGTTGCGCCAGTGGTTTTGAGGAAACGTTGCTTTTTACCGTCCACGAGTTTGATACCAACACGTGATGGTTTGCCGTTACCGTCAACCACAGCCACATTAGAAATGTGAACAGGCATCGTCTTGTCAATCATGCCGCCAGTAACACCGGCTGCTGGATTTGGCTTAACGCTCTTTTTGTAAATATTTACGCCTTCGATTACTAATTTGTTCTCGAGAACGGCTGTAACTGTTCCTTGCTTGCCCTTATCGCGGCCAGTCAACAGAACTACTGAATCACCTTTACGAATCTTTTTCATATCAGCCTCTTAAATAACTTCGGGGGCGAGAGAAACGATCTTCATGAACTTCTCAGTACGCAATTCGCGCGTAACTGGTCCAAAGATACGTGTGCCGATTGGCTCTAACTTAGCGTTGAGCAATACCGCAGCGTTTCCATCGAACTTAATCAATGAGCCGTCTGGACGGCGTACACCCTTAGCAGTTCTCACTACTACGGCGTTATAAATGTCACCTTTTTTTACACGGCCACGTGGAGCAGCGGACTTTACAGTCACTTTAATGACATCACCGATACTGGCGTAACGACGCTTAGAGCCGCCCAATACCTTGATGCACAAAACTTCACTGGCGCCTGTGTTATCGGCGACCTGTAATCTACTTTCGGTCTGAATCATTTTTTAATCCCCAACTTGTTAGCCAAAGGCAAACAGTCTTGGTTCCGTCTATGGGCTTTAACGAAAGTTAAAACCCGGAATTAATGAAAAAACACTGCTTCTCCCAATAAAACCAGAGAAGCCTTCTATCATACTACGCAAAACAGGGATTTGGCAAGAAAGTTCGCCAAAATCCCTAATATTTCTTTAGATACCTTTGGATTCCTGAACTAAACGGGTTACAACCCAAGATTTAGTGCGTGAAATTGGCTTAGATTCAGCAATTTCAACGGTATCACCCATCTTGTATTGGCCAGCTTCGTCATGAGCATGGTATTTTTTGGACTGTCCAACATATTTGCCATAAAGCGCATGTTTTACTTGGCGCTCAACTAGCACAGTCACAGTTTTTTGCATTTTGTCGCTAACGACACGACCCACAAGGGTGCGGCGCAAGGGTTTAGATAATTCTGTCATATCCCTTTTTCCTTATTTCTGTGCAGTTTTTTGAGTAATAAAAGTCTTCACGCGAGCAATTTCACGCTTAGTTTTACCCAATTGGCTGGTATTTGTGAGTTGCTGAGTACCCTTTTGCATACGGAGCTTGAAGCTAGTCTTCAAGAGCTCTGTTAATTCTGCATTCAAGGCAACCAGATCTTTGGATGCTAATTCTGTCTTTTTCATAATCTCTATCCCGATCAACCTAAGTGGCGAATCACGAAAGTGGTTTGCAATGGCAATTTAGCAGCAGCAAGCTTGAAAGCCTCGCGCGCCAAACCTTCATCCACACCATCCATCTCGTACAAAATCTTGCCTGGTTGAATTTCTGCTACGTAGTACTCTGGATTACCTTTACCGTTACCCATACGTACTTCAGCTGGCTTTTGTGAAATTGGCTTGTCTGGGAAAATACGAATCCAGATACGACCACCACGCTTAATGTGACGTGTCATTGCGCGACGTGCAGATTCAATCTGACGTGCAGTCAAACGACCACGGCCAATAGCTTTCAATCCAAAGTCACCAAAGGCTACTGAACTACCGCGTGTTGCCACGCCAGTGTTACGTCCCTTTTGTTCCTTGCGATACTTACGACGCTTTGGTTGTAGCATGCTTACTCTCCTGACTTCTGCGCTTCAGCACTTGCGGCTTCAACGGCTTTCGGTGCACGCTTTACTGCTGGCTTAGCAGCAACTAATGGCTTGCTGTCAGCTGCTGGTTTGCGTGCGGTTGTTTTAGCTGGTGCGCGACGTGGCTTTTTCTCTTCAGCTGCTGGCTCTGCTGTTACTGCTACAGCATCAGCACCGCGACCTAATGTATCGCCCTTGTATACCCAAACTTTTACACCGATGATGCCGTATGTTGTTTCCGCTTCTGAAGTTGCGTAATCAATATCAGCCTTCAATGTATGAAGTGGAACACGACCTTCACGGTACCATTCGCGACGAGCAATTTCCGCACCGTTCAAACGACCAGAAGACATGATCTTGATTCCTTGTGCACCAAGGCGCATTGCATTTTGCATTGCACGCTTCATTGCACGACGGAACATGATGCGCTTCTCTAACTGTTGAGTAATAGAGTCAGCGATCAATTGAGCATCAACTTCAGGCTTACGAATTTCTTCGATATTCACATGGACTGGAACGCCCATACGCTTCTGGAGTTCACGACGGAGAACTTCAATATCTTCACCTTTTTTACCGATCACAACACCTGGGCGTGAGCTGTAAATTGTGATGCGTGCGTTCTTTGCAGGACGCTCAATAATCACTTTACTTACTGATGCATTCTTCAACTTCTTCTTGAGATAGATGCGGACATCTACGTCCTCTTTGAGCATCTTCGCAAAATCAGTATTGTTTGCATACCACTTTGATGTCCAGTTCTTCGTTACCGAGAGTCGGAATCCGGTTGGGTTTATCTTTTGTCCCATATCTTCCCTTAGTTACTCAAGGTCACGGTGATGTGACATGTTTGTTTTTCGATTTGATTACCGCGACCCTTAGCACGTGCTGTGAAGCGCTTCAAGGAAGTACCCTTATCAACAATAATTGTTGAAACCTTGAGCTCATCAATATCAGCACCCTTATTGTGTTCAGCGTTGGCCATTGCGGACTCAACAACTTTCTTCACAATGAAGGCAGCTTTCTTGGGGCTGAAATTCAAAATGTTCATAGCGCGAGCAATTGGCAAACCACGGATTTGGTCAGCGACCAAACGTGTCTTTTGCGCAGAAATGCGGGCGCCCTTGTGAATAGCTTTAACTTCCATCATCATCCCCTTACTTCTTCGTTACTTTCTTGTCAGCAGCGTGACCTTTGAAAGTACGGGTCAAGGCAAATTCGCCTAACTTATGACCCACCATGTTTTCTGATACATATACCGGAACGTGTTGACGACCGTTATGTACAGCAATCGTCAGACCAATAAAGTCTGGGAGGATTGTTGAACGGCGTGACCAAGTTTTGATCGGCTTTTTGTCTTTGTTGGCTTGTGCAACTTCAACTTTTTTTACTAAGCTGGCGTCGCAAAATGGGCCTTTTTTAGCTGAACGTGTCATATCTATTTATCCTTATCGCTTAACGTTTTTGACGACGTTGAACGATCATCGAAGTTGTACGCTTATTGCGACGTGTACGATAACCTTTGGTTGGTGTGCCCCATGGGGAGACAGGTACACGGCCTTCGCCAGTTCTACCTTCACCACCACCGTGTGGGTGATCTACTGGGTTCATTGCCACACCGCGAACGGTTGGGCGAATACCACGCCAGCGATTTGCACCAGCTTTACCGATAACGCGCAAGCTATGCTCTTCATTACCAACTTCACCAATAGTGGCACGGCAATCGATCAAAATACGACGTACTTCACCAGAGCGCAAGCGCACCTGAGCGTATACACCTTCACGAGCCAATAACACTGCAGAGCCGCCAGCAGAACGTGCGATTTGAGCACCTTTGCCTGGCAACATTTCTACACAGTGAATCGTGCTACCAACTGGAATGTTGCGAATTGGCAAGTTGTTACCAGACTTGATTGGGGCTTCAGAGCCACTCATCAACGCCTGACCAACAGTCATGCCTTTTGCAGCAAGAATATAGCGACGCTCACCATCAGCAAACACGATCAATGCAATATTTGCACTGCGGTTTGGATCGTATTCCAAGCGTTCAACTTTTGCTGGAATACCATCTTTGTCGTTGCGTTTGAAATCAACAACACGATAGTGATGCTTATGACCACCACCTTTATGACGGGTAGTGATGTGACCGTTGTTGTTACGGCCCGCTTTTTGAAACTGTGGCTCGAGCAATGGTGCAAAAGGTTTACCTTTATGGAGGTCAGGATTGACCACCTTGACCATTGAGCGACGACCTGGTGAGGTCGGTTTTGTCTTCATCAAAGGCATGATTAATTCGCCTCCGCTTCAAAGTTAATTTCTTGACCTGGCTTCAAGCTAACGTAGGCCTTCTTAGTGTGGTCACGACGACCTTCAAAACGGCCATAGCGCTTTGGCTTACCTTTTTGATTCACGATTTGAACAGAGTCAACTTGCACTTTGAAGAGCAACTCAACCGCTTGTTTCACATCGCTCTTATTAGCATCACGTGTAACTTGGAATACTACTTGTTCGTTTTTCTCTGCAACCATAGTTGCTTTTTCAGAGATAACCGGTCCAAGCAGAACCTTCATCAAGCTGTGATCGTTTTTACGGACTTGGCTCATTTCAGCAACTCCTCAATTTTTGCGATCGCTGCTTTGCTTACCAATACTTTTTTGTATTGAACTAAAGCTAATGGATCAGCGTGCTGTGGCTCACATACAGCAACCTTATGCAAGTTGCGTGATGCCAAGTACAAATTCTCGCTAACCTGATCAACGATGATCAAGACTGAATCCAAGCCCATTGCTTTAACTTTGTCAGCTAAAACTTTAGTCTTTGGAGCATCAAGATTAAATTGGTCAACAACATTCAAACGACCTTCGCGTGCTAACTGAGACAAAATTGATCTCATACCAGCGCGGTACATTTTCTTGTTTACTTTTTGGCTGAAATTTTCTTCAGGTGAATTCGGGAATATACGACCACCTCCACGCCACAGCGGGGAAGAGCTCATACCAGCACGTGCACGACCAGTACCTTTTTGACGCCAAGGTTTTTTGGTTGTGTGCTTAACTTGCTCACGGTCTTTTTGTGCACGGTTACCGCTACGTGCATTTGCTTGGTAAGCCACAACAACTTGGTGTACCAATGCTTCGTTATATTCGCGCTCGAATACTTCTGGTGAGGCTTGAACGCCTGCGCCCAAAGTTCCGTTATCTTGGAGAAGCTTAAGTTCCATATTCGCTCTCCTTATTTCTTCTTCAACGGTGTCTTCACCGCTGGAGTAACAATAACTTTACCGCCTGGGGCACCTGGAATAGCGCCTTTAACCATGATGAGATTACGTTCTGCATCAATGCGTGCGATGACTAAATTTTGTACAGTGCGTGTTTCGTCACCAAGGTGGCCTGTCATGCGCTTACCTGGGAAAACACGACCTGGATCTTGCGCCATACCGATAGAACCTGGCACGTTATGTGAACGTGAGTTACCGTGTGACGCGCGACCTGAAGCGAAGTGATGGCGCTTGATAGTACCGGCATAGCCTTTACCAATCGTTACACCTTGTACGTCCACTTTTTGGCCAGCAGCAAATGCAGTGTCAGCAGGAATTACTTGTCCTGGTGTCATTTCTGCGATTTTTGCTGCATCTAAATGAAATTCGTTGAGACCGTTACCAGCCATCACACCCGCTTTAGCGAAGTGACCTGCCATTGCTTTGGTAACGCGAGTAGCTCTACGTGTGCCATGTGCCAACTGGATAGCATCATAGCCATCAGTTGCCTGGGTCTTGATTTGAGCGATTCTGTTGTCGCTCACGTCAATTACGGTGACAGGAATTGCTTCCCCTTCGTCCGTAAATAGACGGGTCATGCCGATCTTGCGACCGATTAAGCCTAAGCTCATATTCATGCTCCACGCCGACTTCGATTGGTCGGCAAAATTAATTTAAGTGATTTACAAGTAAAAGTACTTCTAAATCAATAACTTACAACGTTTTTAATGCTGATAAAACCTTAAAATCCGCCCAAATAATTGAGCGAAGCCTTAGATTCTATCCCGAAAGGTCAGTCTTGGCAAGCGCTAAGACTGGAAATACTGAATTACTGCAACTTAATTTCGACGTCCACACCTGCTGGGAGGTCTAATTTCATCAAGGCATCTACTGTTTTCTCTGTAGGATCAACGATATCCATCAAACGCAGATGGGTACGAATCTCTAACTGGTCACGTGATGTCTTGTTAACGTGTGGTGAACGCAGAATGTCAAAGCGCTCGATACGTGTTGGCAAGGGTACTGGACCCTTAACAACTGCACCAGTACGCTTAGCTGTATCAACGATTTCAGCTGCAGACTGGTCGATCAAACGGTAATCAAATGCTTTAAGACGAATACGAATTTTTTGGTTTTGCATATTAATTCCAAAGAGCGTTGCGGTGCTGCCGCGTTATATTTCTAAAGAGCTCGGTGACATCAGCAGCACTGATGTCACCGGTTAGCAAACCGCTAAATAATTTACTGCTATTAAGCCAAAATCTTTGCAACCACGCCGGCGCCAACAGTACGGCCACCTTCACGGATCGCAAAACGTAAACCTTCTTCCATCGCGATAGGAGCGATGAGTTTTACGGTAATCGTGACGTTATCACCAGGCATAACCATTTCTTTGTCTTTTGGCAACTCGATTGAACCAGTTACGTCCGTTGTACGGAAGTAAAACTGTGGACGATAGTTGTTAAAGAATGGAGTATGACGACCACCTTCATCTTTACCCAAGATGTAAACCTCGGCTGTAAAGTGAGTATGTGGGGTGATTGAACCTGGCTTAGCCAATACTTGGCCGCGCTCAACTTCTTCACGTTTTGTACCGCGTAACAAGATACCAACGTTATCGCCTGCTTGACCTTGGTCGAGCAATTTGCGGAACATTTCAACACCAGTACAAGTTGTCTTGAGTGTTGGCTTGATACCAATGATTTCAATCTCTTCACCAACTTTAACGATACCGCGCTCGATACGGCCTGTAACAACAGTACCGCGACCGGAGATAGAGAACACGTCCTCTACTGGCATCAAGAACGCACCGTCAACAGCACGCTCTGGAGTTGGGATGTAGGAGTCAAGTGCTTCGGCCAACTTCATGATGGCTTCTTTACCCAATGGGCCTTCGTCGCCTTCAAGAGCTAACTTAGCAGAACCTTGAACGATTGGTGTGTCATCGCCTGGGAAGTCGTACTTAGATAGAAGCTCACGAACTTCCATTTCTACGAGTTCTAACAACTCAGCGTCATCAACCATGTCGCACTTGTTCAAAAATACGATGATGTATGGAACACCAACTTGGCGTGCCAAGAGGATGTGCTCACGAGTTTGTGGCATTGGGCCGTCAGCTGCTGAGCAAACCAAAATAGCGCCGTCCATCTGAGCAGCACCAGTAATCATGTTCTTAACGTAGTCAGCATGTCCTGGGCAATCAACGTGAGCGTAGTGACGATTAGCAGTCTCGTACTCAACGTGTGCTGTATTAATAGTAATACCGCGTGCTTTTTCTTCTGGAGCAGCATCGATCTGATCGTATGCTTTAGCTTCGCCACCGAATGCTTTTGAAAGCACAGTTGCAATAGCTGCTGTCAATGTGGTTTTACCATGGTCAACGTGACCGATTGTGCCAACGTTTACGTGCGGTTTTGTCCGCTCAAACTTTTCTTTTGCCATTTTTTTGTCTGCCTTCTTAGCTAGTCAATATTCAAAATAATGTGGATAAATTACTTCGCTTTAGCAGCCATAACTGCTTCAGCAACGTTCTTAGGTGCTTCGGAATAATGCTTAAATTCCATGGTGTAGGTAGCGCGACCTTGGGTCAACGAGCGCAAGCCAGTTGAGTACCCAAACATCTCTGCCAATGGCACTTCAGCGCGAACGATCTTACCGCCCCCTGGAATGTCATCCATACCTTGCAAAATACCGCGACGTGATGAGAGGTCACCCATTACGTTACCCATGAAATCTTCTGGTGTTTCAACTTCAACAGCCATCATTGGCTCAAGCAATACTGGTGATGCTTTGCGCATACCGTCTTTGAATGCCATCGAGCCCGCCATCTTAAATGCGTTTTCGTTGGAGTCAACGTCATGGTATGAACCGAAGAACAATGTTGCTTTGATATCTACGACTGGATAGCCAGCCAAAATACCGGAGTTCAATGTTTCGATAATTCCTTTTTCTACCGCAGGAATGTATTCACGTGGAACAACACCGCCTTTAATAGCATCAACGAATTCAAAACCTTTACCTGGGGCTTGTGGCTCTAACTTCAATACCACGTGACCATACTGACCACGACCACCAGACTGCTTAACGAATTTACCTTCAATCTCTTCGCAAACCTTGCGAATTGTTTCGCGATAAGCAACTTGTGGCTTACCAACAGTTGCCTCAACACCAAACTCACGACGCATACGATCAACCAAAATTTCCAAATGGAGCTCGCCCATTCCAGAAATAATAGTTTGGCCAGATTCTTCGTCTGTCTTTACGCGGAAAGAAGGATCTTCTTGTGCCAAGCGATTCAAAGCAAGACCCATTTTTTCTTGGTCAGCTTTTGTCTTTGGCTCTACAGCTTGAGAGATCACTGGCTCTGGGAATACCATGCGCTCCAAAATAACAATGCTATCTGGATCACACAATGTTTCGCCTGTCGTTGCGTCTTTTAGACCAACTGCAGCTGCGATATCGCCAGCGAATACTTCTTTGATTTCTTCACGTTCGTTTGCATGCATTTGCAACAAACGACCAACACGCTCTTTTTTGCCCTTGATTGGGTTGTAGATTGTGTCGCCAGATTTCATTACACCTGAGTAAACACGGAAGAAGATGAGCTGGCCAACGAATGGGTCAGTCATGATCTTAAATGCCAACGCTGAGAACTTTGCACTATCAGAAGCTTCACGTGTTGTCGGTGTGCCATCTTCCAATTCACATGGAACTGGTGGAACGTCTAATGGTGAAGGCAACAATTCAACAACCGCATCCAACATCGCCTGAACGCCTTTGTTTTTGAAAGCTGTTCCGCACAGCATTGGAACGATTTCATTAGCGATAGTACGTTGACGCAATGCTGCCTTGATTTCTTCCTCGGTCAAGCCTTCGCCGCCGAGATACTTTTCCATCAACTCTTCTGAACTCTCTGCAGCAGCTTCGAGCATTTTCTCGCGCCACTCTTCAGCAGAAGCTTGCAATTCAGCAGGGATATCTTCGTATGTAAATTTAGTGCCTTGTGAAGCCTCATCCCAATAGATGGCCTTCATCTTCACCAAGTCCACAACACCTTTGAAGTTTTCTTCAGCGCCGATTGGAATCTGGATCAAGATAGGATTTGCTTTAAGACGCATCTTCATTTGGTCGTAGACCTTGAAGAAGTTAGCACCAGTACGGTCCATCTTGTTTACGAATGCTAAACGTGGAACTTGGTACTTGTTAGCTTGACGCCAAACAGTTTCAGATTGTGGCTGTACACCACCGACTGCACAGTAAACCATGCAAGCGCCATCCAAAACGCGCATTGAACGCTCAACTTCAATAGTGAAGTCTACGTGTCCTGGGGTATCAATAATGTTGATACGGTGCTCTGGGAAATTACCAGCCATACCCTTCCAGAACGTTGTAGTAGCAGCAGAAGTAATCGTGATACCACGCTCTTGCTCTTGCTCCATCCAGTCCATGGTTGCAGCGCCATCATGTACTTCACCAATTTTGTGATTAACACCGGTGTAGAACAAAACGCGTTCTGTTGTTGTTGTCTTACCTGCGTCAATATGCGCAGAAATACCGATATTGCGGTATTTGTCGATAGGGGTTTTACGTGCCACTGTTGGTACCTTTTCTTTACTGTGCGATTAGAAGCGGAAATGTGAGAAAGCTTTGTTAGCTTCTGCCATACGGTGAACTTCTTCACGCTTCTTCATTGCTCCGCCGCGACCTTCTGCAGCTTCTAATAATTCGTTGGCCAAACGTTGAGCCATAGATTTTTCACCGCGCTTTTTAGCGGCTTCGCGCACCCAGCGCATTGCCAAAGCAGAACGGCGTGATGGGCGAACTTCAACAGGAACCTGGTAGTTAGCGCCACCAACACGACGGCTCTTCACCTCAACCATTGGCTTAACGTTGCCCATAGCTGTTGAGAAAACTTCGAGTGGTTCTTTATTTGCTTTTTTCTCGATGTGATCAAAGGCACCGTAAACGATACGCTCTGCAACCGATTTCTTGCCGTCCAACATGAGGACGTTCATGAATTTTGCTACTTCTACATTGCCGAATTTTGGATCAGGCAAGATTTCCCGTTTGGGAACTTCACGACGACGTGGCATAACTACTCCTTCAGTTCAGTTAGGGGTGGCCCACATGGATCACCCGCTCCGGCCGTCCTACTATCCAAAGAAATCTCTAGACGGAACGGCCACTTACTTGTCTTTAAAGTCTGACAAACGAAGACTTACTGCAAATACTTTAAGTTGCTATTAAGCAGCTTTCTTAGCGCGCTTAGCACCGTACTTGGAACGTGACTGCTTACGGTCTTTAACACCTTGCAAGTCAAGTGAGCCACGAACGATGTGGTAACGAACACCTGGTAAATCCTTTACACGACCACCGCGGATCAATACTACTGAGTGTTCCTGGAGGTTATGGCCTTCACCACCAATGTATGAAATGACTTCAAAACCATTAGTTAAGCGAACTTTAGCTACTTTACGTAGCGCAGAGTTAGGCTTCTTAGGAGTGGTTGTGTACACACGTGTACATACACCACGGCGCTGCGGGCTGTTTTGCAGCGCAGGGCTCTTGCTTTTAACGGTCAGCCGTGTTCTTGGCTTACGTAATAATTGATTAATTGTTGGCATAAAATAGCTCGGTTAGTACTTCTTTGTTGCTTTCTTCAAGAAAATCAATGACTTAGAGAAATCCTAGGTCAAAACGACCCTCTTCTGAATCAGTAGAACTCAGCATTCTAGCCTGGCCAGCCCTTTCCGTCAACCTCGAGGGAAAAAACTGGCCATTTCTGGCCAGGAATACCAAATTAGCTTGGATCAGCCTCCCCAGCAGGAGCAATCACTTCAGCCTCTATTTCTACAGGCATATCAGCCATTGCATCCTCTTCGGCGGCAATCATTTGAGCGCGATCACGCTCGAATTGCTCTCTGACCTTGCGTGCACGGCGGTAAGACAAGCCGGTACCAGCAGGGATCAAGCGACCAATAATGACGTTTTCCTTGAGGCCACGGAGTGTATCGGTCTTGCCCATAATTGCAGCTTCGGTCAATACACGGGTGGTTTCTTGGAAAGAAGCCGCTGAAATGAAGCTGTCTGTCGACAAGGATGCCTTAGTAATACCAAGCAACACATTCTCGAACTGAGCTGGGCGCTTACCTTGTGCAATCACAGCATCGTTTGCGTCATATAACTTAGAACGCTCAACTTGCTCACCAGTGATGTAGGCAGTATCGCCACCATCAGTAATTTGCACACGACGCAACATTTGACGCACGATTACTTCAATGTGCTTGTCATTAATCTTCACGCCTTGCAAACGGTAAACGTCTTGAACTTCGTCCACGATGTAGATCGCCAACTCTTCAATACCTCTGAGTGTCAAGATGTCATGCGGATCGGCAGGGCCTTCCACAATCATCTCGCCCTTATTCACAACTTGGCCGTCATGAACGAGAACTTGTTTCTCTTTAGGAATCAAGAATTCATTAGCTTCGCCATCCATATCAGTAATAACTAAACGTTGCTTGCCTTTGGTTTCTTTACCGAAGGAAACAGTTCCAGTTACTTTAGCTAATACAGCAGCATCTTTTGGTGAACGTGCTTCGAACAATTCAGCAACGCGTGGCAAACCACCGGTAATGTCGCGAGTCTTCTGTGATTCGATTGGAATACGTGCCAATACTTCACCAACTTCAACTTTTTGACCATCTTTAACGGTGATCAAAGCGCCAACTTGCAAACCGATGTTTACTGGGTGATCTGTACCCGCAATCATCACTTCGCCGCCCTTGTCATCAACTAAGTTGATCATTGGACGAACGCCTTTGCTAGCAGCACTACGACGCTTACCGTCAATCACCACCAAAGTGGAGAGGCCGGTTACTTCGTCAACCTGCTTAGCTACAGTAACGCCTTCTTCAACGTTGTCGAAGCGAGCAATACCAGCGTACTCAGAAATGATTGGACGTGTTAACGGATCCCAAGTTGCCAAGCTTGCGCCAGACTTCACTGCTGCGTCTTCTTTCACCAAGAGAGTCGCACCGTATGGCACTTTATGACGCTCACGCTCACGGCCGTTATCATCAACGATCAAGACTTCGCCAGAACGTGAAATCACGATCTGCTCGCCCTTGGCATTCTTCACAACACGCATCGTGCCGGAGAACTTCAAAGCACCGTTAGACTTCGCTTCGATGTTGCTTGCAACCAATGCACGTGATGCCGCGCCACCAATGTGGAAGGTACGCATAGTCAACTGTGTGCCTGGCTCACCAATGGACTGAGCAGCGATAACACCAACCGCCTCACCAACGTTGACCAAACCACCGCGACCTAAATCACGTCCGTAGCACTTCGCGCACAAGCCAAAGCGAGTTAAGCATGACAACACTGTACGAACTTTAACCTCGTCGATACCCAAGGCAACGATTTGATCAACGTGATCTTCATCGAGCAATGTGTCGTTAGGAACGATCACCTCTTGTGTATCTGGATGAACGATGTCACCGATACATACACGACCCAAAATACGATCGCGCAATGCTTCGATAATTTCGCCACCCTCTACGAGGGCTTTCATTGTTACGCCGGAAGTTGCGCCGCAATCATCTTCGATTACAACGAGGTCTTGAGTTACGTCGCACAAACGACGTGTCAAGTAACCTGAGTTCGCTGTCTTCAATGCTGTATCGGCCAAACCTTTACGAGCACCGTGTGTTGAGATGAAGTACTGCAACACGTTCAAACCTTCACGGAAGTTCGCTGTAATTGGGGTTTCAATGATGGAGCCATCAGGCTTCGCCATCAAACCACGCATACCGGCCAACTGACGAATCTGCGCTGCAGATCCACGCGCACCAGAATCCGCCATCATGTAGATAGAGTTAAAGGATTCTTGACGCACAGTTTTACTGTTGCGGTCGAGTACGTCAACGTGTGACAACTCATCCATCATCGCTTTACCAACTTGGTCGCCAGCTGCACCCCAAATATCAACCACGTTGTTATAACGCTCTTGATTGGTTACGAGGCCTGACATGAACTGCTTGTCATACTCTTTAACCTTGTTGGTTGCTTCAGTGATGATGCGCTCTTTAGAGGTTGGAATCAGCATATCGTCGATTGCAACCGAGATACCAGCATTTGTTGCCAAGCGGAAACCAGACTGCAAGAGTCGGTCAGCAAAAATAACTGTTTCACGGAGGCCGCACTTACGGAATGAAGTGTTAATCAGACGTGAGATTTCTTTTTTCTTCAGAGGCTTATTGATTTCCTCAAAAGTCATGCCCTTAGGCAAGATTTCTGACAAGATTGCACGGCCAACTGAAGTTTGATAGATCTTAGTCTTTTCAGCAAAACGGGCGTCGCCCTCTGCTTTCTTGTCCACGATCTCAAACTCAGTAATACGCACCGCAACGCGTGAGGCCAATTCAACCTGGCCAGCTTCGTGTGCACGAATTACTTCAGCGATATTAGCGAAGACCATGCCTTCGCCTTTACCGTTAATCTTGTCACGAGTAGCGTAGTACAGACCCAACACCACGTCCTGTGAAGGAACGATAGATGGTTCGCCGTTAGCTGGGAACAATACGTTGTTCGAAGCCAACATCAATGTACGTGCTTCCATTTGCGCTTCGAGCGACAAAGGAACGTGAACCGCCATTTGGTCACCGTCAAAGTCGGCGTTAAATGCCGCGCAGACTAATGGGTGCAATTGGATTGCTTTACCTTCAATCAGCATTGGCTCGAAAGCCTGAATACCAAGACGGTGCAATGTAGGCGCACGGTTCAACATGATTGGATGTTCACGAATCACTTCTTCGAGAATGTCCCAAACGATTGGAGTCTGACTTTCAACTTCTTTCTTCGCAGCCTTAATAGTGGTTGCAATTCCCAAAGTCTCGAGCTTGTTGAAAATAAATGGCTTGAACAATTCCAAAGCCATCAATTTTGGCAAGCCGCACTGATGTAATTTCAACGTCGGGCCAACCACGATGACTGAACGACCAGAGTAGTCAACACGTTTACCCAACAAGTTTTGACGGAAACGACCGCTCTTACCTTTAATCATCTCAGCCAAGGACTTGAGAGGACGCTTGTTAGCGCCAGTCATGGCCTTACCGCGACGACCGTTGTCGAGCAATGAATCAACCGCTTCTTGCAACATACGTTTTTCGTTGCGAACGATGATCTCTGGTGCGCGCAACTCTAACAAACGCTTGAGACGGTTGTTACGGTTAATCACGCGACGATAGAGGTCGTTCAAATCAGAGGTAGCAAAGCGACCGCCATCCAACGGCACCAATGGGCGCAATTCAGGTGGCAATACTGGCAATACTTCCATGATCATCCAGTCAGGCTTAATGCCTGAAGTCTGGAACGCTTCGAGCACTTTTAAGCGCTTAGCGTATTTCTTGATCTTGGCATCGCTACCAGTAGCTTTCAAGTCAGCACGAATAGTCTCAACTTCGCGATCGATATCAATCGAACGCAAGAGATCACGAATACCTTCAGCGCCCATGATGGCAGTAAACGCACCGTCACCATACTCTTCAGTCTTGGCAATGTACTCGTCTTCAGACATGATCTGACCGCGCTTCATTGCGCCTTCAGGAGTCATGCCAGGATCTACAACTACATATGCTTCAAAGTAAAGAACGCGCTCGATATCACGCAATGTCATATCGAGAACCATACCCAAACGGGACGGCAATGACTTCAAGAACCAGATGTGCGCTACAGGGGCTGCCAACTCAATGTGGCCCATGCGCTCACGACGTACCTTAGCAAGCGTAACTTCAACGCCACACTTCTCACAGATAACGCCACGGAACTTTAAACGCTTGTACTTACCGCATAAGCACTCGTAGTCTTTGGTTGGTCCAAAAATCTTGGCGCAGAACAAACCATCACGCTCGGGCTTAAAAGTCCGGTAGTTGATAGTTTCTGGTTTGCGTACTTCACCAAAAGACCATGAGCGAATTTTCTCAGGGGATGCAAGACCAATCTTGATGACATCAAACTGCTCATCACCCTGCGTTTGCTTAAATAAATCGAGCAATGCTTTCATATCAGTTGCGCTCCATGTCAATGTCAATACCCAACGAGCGGATTTCTTTTACCAACACGTTGAAGGATTCGGGCATGCCAGCATCAATTGTGTGCTCGCCCTTGACGATGTTTTCGTAAACCTTGGTACGGCCTGCGACGTCATCGGACTTCACTGTCAGCATTTCCTGCAAGACATATGACGCACCGTATGCTTCGAGGGCCCAAACTTCCATCTCACCAAAGCGCTGACCACCAAACTGAGCTTTACCGCCCAGTGGCTGTTGCGTTACTAACGAGTAAGGTCCGGTTGAACGTGCGTGCATCTTGTCGTCGACCAAATGGTGGAGTTTCAAGACGTGCATTACACCAACAGTTACAGGACGCTCAAACTGATCGCCAGTACGGCCGTCGCACAAAATCATTTGCTGACGTGAAGGCGTCATCTTCAAAGAAGCAGCAACTTCTTCTGGATATGCCAACTCGAGCATGCGTCCGATTTCAGCTTCGGTTGCACCGTCAAACACTGGAGTAGCGAATGGCAATCCTTGGCGTAAATTCTCAGCCAAAACTGTGATCTGCTCATCAGTGAAGTTATCGATATCTTCGATACGACCGGTTTCGTTGTAAAGCTGCTTCATGAACTTACGGAGTTCAGCTTGTTTAGCTTGTTGACGAACCATCTCATCAATGCGCTTACCAATACCTTGAGCCGCCCAACCTAAATGGGTTTCCAAGATCTGACCTACGTTCATACGGGAAGGAACGCCCAATGGGTTCAAGACGATATCAACGGGGCGTCCGTCAGCCATAAATGGCATGTCTTCTGCTGGGGCGATTTTAGAAACCACACCCTTGTTACCGTGACGACCGGCCATCTTGTCACCAGGCTGCAAGCGACGCTTCACAGCTAGGTAGACCTTAACCATCTTCGTTACGCCAGCCTGCAAATCATCGCCTTGGGTAAGCTTGGTGCGCTTCTCTTCGAAGGCCTCATCAAACTGCTTACGCTTCGCTTCGATAGACGATTTGATTGCCTCAACTTGTGTAGCAACTTCATCATCCGCTGGACGAACATCGAACCAATGATATTTATCTAAGCTGGCAAGGTATTCCTTGTCGATCTTAGTGCCTTTAGCTAATTTCTGAGGACCACCATTGGCAACCTTGCCAATCAACAGTTTTTCTAAACGCATGAAGGCATCGCCTTCAACAATACGCAGCTGGTCGTTTAAGTCCAAACGATAACGTTGTAATTCTTCTTGAATAATGGCTTGTGCGCGTGCATCGCGCTCAATGCCTTCACGGGTGAAGACTTGAACGTCAATAACGGTACCGATCATTCCAGATGGAACGCGCAAAGAAGTATCTTTAACGTCAGATGCTTTTTCACCGAAGATCGCACGTAGCAATTTCTCTTCTGGAGTGAGAGTGGTCTCGCCCTTTGGAGTTACCTTACCGACTAAAACGTCGCCAGCTTCTACTTCAGCACCGATGTAAACAATACCGCTCTCATCCAAACGGGAGAGTTGTGACTCAGCCAAGTTGGAAATATCGCGTGTAATTTCTTCTGAGCCCAACTTGGTATCACGCGCAACAACCGACAACTCCTCAATATGAATAGAGGTGTAACGGTCTTCGGCAACCACCTTCTCGGAGATCAAGATTGAATCTTCGAAGTTGTAACCGTTCCATGGCATAAATGCCACGGTCATGTTTTGACCCAAAGCCAATTCACCTAAATCGGTAGAAGCACCATCAGCAACTACGTCGCCACGCACTACGCGATCACCAGCCTGAACGATTGGACGTTGGTTGATATTGGTATTTTGATTTGAACGGGTGTACTTGATGAGGTTATAAATATCCACACCAACTTCACCAGCCGCAGTCTCATCATCGTTCACACGAATCACGATACGATTTGCATCAACGTAATCAACAATACCGCCACGGGAAGCCAAAATAACCGTACCGGAGTCAACCGCAACAATACGCTCTAAACCAGTTCCAACCAATGGCTTATCAGGACGCAAGCAAGGAACCGCTTGACGTGACATATTCGCACCCATCAACGCACGGTTCGCATCATCGTGCTCCAAGAACGGAACGAGCGACGCGGCAGCAGAAACAATTTGACTTGGAGCAACGTCGATGAAATCAATGCGCTCTGGGCTTACCATGATGGTTTCGCCAGCTTGACGCGCTGAAACCAATTCGTCGGCCAACTTACCAGTTTTGTCGATTGTTGCGTTAGCCTGAGCAATGATGTACTTTGCCTCTTCAATAGCGGAGAGATAAATTACTTCATCGCTCACTTTGCTATTAGCAACTTTACGATATGGCGTTTCTAAGAAACCATGTTCATTCAAGCGCGCAAATAACGCGAGTGAGTTGATCAGACCAATGTTTGGTCCTTCTGGAGTTTCAATTGGGCAAACACGACCGTAGTGGGTTGGATGCACGTCACGCACTTCGAAACCTGCGCGCTCACGTGTCAAACCACCAGGTCCCAATGCAGAAATACGACGCTTGTGCGTGATCTCTGACAATGGGTTTGTTTGGTCCATAAACTGGGACAACTGTGAAGAACCGAAGAATTCACGAATCGCTGAAGAGATTGGCTTGCTGTTAATCAAATCATGCGGCATGAGGTTTTCTGTTTCGGCTTGGCCGAGACGTTCTTTAACCGCACGCTCAACACGTGATAAACCTGCACGGAATTGATTCTCTGCCAACTCACCTACGCAACGTACACGACGATTACCTAAGTGATCGATGTCATCGACTTCGCCTTTGCCGTTACGCAAGTCAACGAGTGACTTAATGGTGTCGAGGATATCTTCATCCGACAAAACCATTTTGCCTTCCATCTCTGAACGACCGAGACGGCTATTTACTTTCATACGACCAACGCGGGATAAATCGTAGCTATCTTCGTTGTAGAACAAGCGCTGGAACAAAGCTTCAACAGCATCTTCTGTTGGAGGCTCACCAGGACGCATCATGCGATAGATGGCAATACGAGCAGCCATTTGATCGGCAGTTTCATCAGTACGCAATGTCTGTGAAATGAACGCACCAGAATCTAAATCATTGGTGTAAATGGTTTCCAATTGCTTGATGCCTGCATCGCGCAATGTAGCCAACAACTCCTCAGTGATTTCATCATTAGCGTACGCCAAGATTTCACCAGAGTCTGGATCAATGATGTTGCGTGCAACTACGCGACCAACTAAATAGTCATCTGGAACAACGATGTTTTTAGTCTTAGCGGCTTCGAGTTCACGAATATGTTTTGCATTGATACGCTTGTCTTTTTGAATGACAACAACGCCATTCTTATCAAGCACATCAAAACTAGCTAACTGACCACGCAAACGCTCTGGCACAAATTCCATAGAGGCGCCATTTGCGCTCAATGAGAAATGATCAAAGTTAAAGAAGTTTGCAAGGATCTGTTCGTTGTTTAAACCAATTGCTTTGAGCAAAATGGTGACAGGCATCTTGCGACGACGGTCAACGCGGAAATAGAGAATATCTTTTGGATCAAACTCGAAATCGAGCCATGAACCACGGTAAGGAATGATGCGTGCTGAGAACAGCAACTTACCTGAGCTGTGTGTCTTGCCCTTATCGTGTTCAAAGAACACGCCTGGGGAACGGTGCAACTGAGAAACGATCACGCGCTCAGTACCGTTGATCACAAAAGAGCCGTTATCAGTCATGAGTGGAATTTCACCCATGTAGACTTCGCTCTCTTTTACCTCTTTAACCTTAGTAGGCGCTTCGCGATCATAAATAATCAAGCGAACTTTTGCACGTAAGGCTGAGTGGTATGTGTAACCACGCTGTTGACATTCTTTAACGTCAAACGGTGGCTGTGACAACTGGTATGACACGTATTCCATACGTGCGTAGCCATTGTTGGACACAATTGGGAATGCTGATGTAAAGGCAGCTTGAAGTCCCTCTGTAAGACGAGACATTGCTGGCTTTTCAGCCTGTAAAAATTTAGCGTAGGATTCCAGCTGCGTTGCGATCAGGTATGGAACCTGATGATTATTTACTCGCTTAGCAAAGCTTTTACGGACTCGCTTGCGTTCGGTGAAGCTGTAGTTCATTTCATCTCCGAATTCAGCGACTGTACAAAGATTTGGCGATTGGCCACTACCAATCACTGGCGGACAACACTAAATCGAAAGATCCAGTGTCCGACCAAACTTGCATTCTGCAGTCGTATCAGAAGGCAAACCCGATTTCAATCAGAAATGAAATCGGGTTTGACCACTAATGGTCAAACCCAACAGGGCTAGCACCCCTTTTTGAGGGGCACTAACTGAGTTTGTATTACTTGAGTTCTGCTTTAGCGCCAGCTTCTTCAAGCTTCTTCTTAGCTTCTTCAGCTGTCTTCTTATCAACAGCTTCTTTGATTGGCTTTGGTGCGCCATCAACTAAGTCTTTAGCTTCTTTCAAGCCAAGGCCAGTGATTTCGCGAACAGCCTTAATTACTGAAACTTTGTTTGCACCAGCCTCGAGCAAGTTAACAGTGAATTCTGTTTGCTCTTCACCAGCAGCAGCTGCGCCACCGCCAGCAGGACCAGCAACAGCCATCGCTGCAGCTGAAACGCCAAACTTCTCTTCGAACGCCTTAACCAAGTCGTTCAAATCCATTACGGACATGCTGCCTACTGCATCAATGATTTCTTCTTTGGTAATCGCCATTTTTAGCTCCTAATACTTAATAGTTAATCTGCGCTTATTCAGCGGCAGGGGTTTGCGGTGCTTCTGTTCCAGCTTCTGGGGCTGCGGCTGCAGGCTCAGCACTTGCTTCTGGAGCGGCGGCTTCAGCAACTACTGCTGGTGCTGCTGCCACTTCAGTAACTTCTGCTACAGGTGCTGCAACTGGAGCAGGTGCTCCGGCTGATTTTTGCGCTGCTACTGCGCCCAATACGCGAGCCATCGCAGATACTGGTGCCAACATCACACCTAACAACTGAGATAACAACTCGTCGCGGCTTGGAATTGTTGCAAGAGCTTTAACGCCCGCAACATCTAACAACTTGCCGTTATATAAGCCAGCAGTAATGACTAGCTTGTCTTGAGTCTTAGCAAAGTTCTGCAATACTTTTGCCGAAGCAATCGGATCAGCAGAGATGCCGTAGATCAAGGGGCCAACCATCGAATCAGCAAGAGGCTCAAACTGTGTGCCTTGTGCAGCACGGCGTGCCAATGTGTTCTTCAAAACGCGAAGATATACACCTTGGTCACGTGCGCTAGCACGTAGCTTTGTCAACTGCTCTACTGGAATACCGCGGTATTCAGCGAGCACGACTGTTTGAGCTCCAGCCAATTGAGCGCCGACATCAGCAACAATCGCTTTTTTGTCTTGTACATTCAAAGGCACGGTTTAACTCCTAAAAAACCAACTGTTCCCAGTTGGGGTTACACACCAGCGTCTGATCATTTGTCACAAGAGAATCTTGTGAAATCTTTTCAGGGTCGCCATCTGCGCTGGCTATTACTTTCGTAACGATTAAGAATTAGTTCTGAGTAAGCAAATAATTCACCAACGGTCTTTGATGTTCGACTCTCACTCAAAGAGTAGGAGTCGACCCAAAGTTCTTTTTGCTACAGGCTAATTACTGAGCAGCCTGTATCGATGCTTGGTCTACACGTACGCCAGCACCCATGGTGCTGCTTACGGCAACCTTCTTTAAATAAACACCCTTAGATGCAGGTGGCTTAGCTTTATTCAAAGCCTCAAGCAATGCGAGCAAGTTTGATTTCAATGCAGCTGGCTCGAATGAACGACGGCCAATGCTTGCATGCACGATACCGGCTTTGTCCACACGGAATTGCACTTGACCTGCTTTTGCATTCTTAACTGCAGTAGCAACGTCAGGAGTAACAGTTCCAACTTTTGGATTCGGCATCAAACCACGTGGGCCCAATACTTGACCTAAAGTACCAACAATCTTCATTGTGTCTGGAGATGCGATCAAGATATCGAAATCGATTTTGCCACCTTTAATTTGGTCAGCAAGGTCTTCCATGCCAACGATCTCAGCACCAGCAGCTTTAGCTTGTTCAGCTTTTTCGCCTTGTGCAAATACCGCTACACGAACATGCTTACCTGTACCAGCTGGGAGCACAACTGCGCCACGCACAACTTGGTCAGATTTCTTAGCATCAATACCCAACTGAACTGCCACGTCGATAGACTCATCAAACTTTGCAGTTGCACACTCTTTAACGAGGTTCAATGCATCTTCTAATGCATAAAACTTATTGCGATCTACTTTAGATTCGATTGCTTTTAAACGCTTAGATAACTTAGTCATGATTAGAGACCTTCCACTGTGATGCCCATTGAGCGGGCGCTACCAGCGATTGTTCTTACAGCAGCATCCATATCAGCAGCTGTCAAATCTGGCATTTTTGCTTTAGCAATTTCTTCTGCTTGAGCACGTGTAATTTTTCCTACCTTATCGGTATGCGGACGTGGTGATCCTTTTTCGATCTTTGCAGCCTTCTTAATCATGATGGTTGCTGGAGGAGTCTTCATGATGAAAGTGAAGCTCTTATCAGCAAACGCTGTAATCACGACTGGAATTGGAAGGCCAGGTTCCATGCTCTGAGTTTGAGCATTAAACGCCTTACAGAATTCCATAATATTGAGGCCGCGTTGACCCAATGCTGGACCTACGGGAGGTGATGGATTTGCTTTACCTGCAGGGATCTGCAGCTTGATAAAGCCAATGATCTTCTTTGCCATTGATTGCTCCTAAAAGCGCGCCTAACCTCATTAGGAAAGACCGCTGTTGAGTAAACGCTTCACTAGTTTTTGGCTTTCTAGATCCGCTCCTCGGTTATTGCTAACCACTTAAAACTACTACTTTTTGCTACAAAACCCCCTTAAATTGGGTGTTTTTACATCTTTTCTACCTGGCCGAACTCCAGCTCAACTGGGGTACCGCGGCCAAAAATTGTAACAGAAACGCGCAATCTTGACTTCTCATAATTGACTTCCTCAATATTTCCGTTGAAGTCAACAAATGGGCCTTCTTTAACGCGCACAATCTCACCAACCTCAAATAAGGTCTTAGGCTTCGGCTTATCAACCCCAGCCTGCATTTGATCCATGATTTTGGATACTTCTGCTGTTGAAATCGGGCTTGGGCGGTTACGAACGCCACCAACGAATCCAGTCACTTTTGGTGTGTTTTTCACCAAATGCCAGCTCTCATCGGTCATTTCCATCTCAATCAGGACATATCCTGGGAAGAAACGACGCTCAGATACAGATTTGGCGCCAGACTTGATTTCTACAACCTCTTCGGAGGGAACCAAGATGCGGCCAAATTTTTCTGGCATTCCAGAGCGTGCAATACGCTCTTCCAAGCCTCTTTTAACGCTTTTCTCCATGCCTGAATACGCATGAATAACGTACCAGCGCATATTGCCAGTAGCTTGTGGATTTGAGGCCAATTCAGAATCAATCATTTTTTACTCACTTCCAGCCTAGGAAGACTGAAAAAACTAGCCATTCAATTAATTTGTCTGCAATCCATAAAAAGAGGGACATGATCAGAACAAAGCCAAATACGACTAGAGTCATTTGAGTCGTCTCTTTACGAGTCGGCCAAACAACCTTTTTTACTTCATACCAAGAATCTTTTGCGTAGGCGATAAAACGACGCCCATCAGGTGAAAGAGCCACAATCAAAACTGCAGCAGCAATGCCGCCAAACAAAACAGCTAAACGGATCAATAAAGATTGATCTGCCAGCGTGTAGTAAAGAACTAACGCTGCAACGACGATTAAAGCAGCGAGTCCGGAGACCCAGCTGCTCTTTTCTTCAGAGTGACCTGCTGTATGTTGAGACATATTACTTTCAGTTCAAATCGTGGCAGGGGCGGAGGGCATCGAACCCCCAACCTTTGGTTTTGGAGACCAACGCTCTGCCAATTGAGCTACACCCCTTTATTAAAACTATTAAGCCAAAATCTTTGCAACCACGCCGGCGCCAACAGTACGGCCACCTTCACGGATCGCAAAACGTAAACCTTCTTCCATCGCGATAGGAGCGATGAGTTTTACGGTAATCGTGACGTTATCACCAGGCATAACCATTTCTTTGTCTTTTGGCAACTCGATTGAACCAGTTACGTCCGTTGTACGGAAGTAAAACTGTGGACGATAGTTGTTAAAGAATGGAGTATGACGACCACCTTCATCTTTACCCAAGATGTAAACCTCGGCTGTAAAGTGAGTATGTGGGGTGATTGAACCTGGCTTAGCCAATACTTGGCCGCGCTCAACTTCTTCACGTTTTGTACCGCGTAACAAGATACCAACGTTATCGCCTGCTTGACCTTGGTCGAGCAATTTGCGGAACATTTCAACACCAGTACAAGTTGTCTTGAGTGTTGGCTTGATACCAATGATTTCAATCTCTTCACCAACTTTAACGATACCGCGCTCGATACGGCCTGTAACAACAGTACCGCGACCGGAGATAGAGAACACGTCCTCTACTGGCATCAAGAACGCACCGTCAACAGCACGCTCTGGAGTTGGGATGTAGGAGTCAAGTGCTTCGGCCAACTTCATGATGGCTTCTTTACCCAATGGGCCTTCGTCGCCTTCAAGAGCTAACTTAGCAGAACCTTGAACGATTGGTGTGTCATCGCCTGGGAAGTCGTACTTAGATAGAAGCTCACGAACTTCCATTTCTACGAGTTCTAACAACTCAGCGTCATCAACCATGTCGCACTTGTTCAAAAATACGATGATGTATGGAACACCAACTTGGCGTGCCAAGAGGATGTGCTCACGAGTTTGTGGCATTGGGCCGTCAGCTGCTGAGCAAACCAAAATAGCGCCGTCCATCTGAGCAGCACCAGTAATCATGTTCTTAACGTAGTCAGCATGTCCTGGGCAATCAACGTGAGCGTAGTGACGATTAGCAGTCTCGTACTCAACGTGTGCTGTATTAATAGTAATACCGCGTGCTTTTTCTTCTGGAGCAGCATCGATCTGATCGTATGCTTTAGCTTCGCCACCGAATGCTTTTGAAAGCACAGTTGCAATAGCTGCTGTCAATGTGGTTTTACCATGGTCAACGTGACCGATTGTGCCAACGTTTACGTGCGGTTTTGTCCGCTCAAACTTTTCTTTTGCCATTTTTTTGTCTGCCTTTAGTTAACTCTTAAACCAACACACGAAATTAAAATTCTTACTACTAAGCCATGGTGCCCATGGGCAGGATCGAACTGCCGACCTCTCCCTTACCAAGGGAGTGCTCTACCACTGAGCCACATGGGCAAATACAAATACTGTTAATACTGGAGCGGGATAAGAGAATCGAACTCTTGACCGAAGATTGGAAATCTGCTGTTTTACCATTAAACTAATCCCGCACATCTGGTGGAGGGGGTAGGATTCGAACCTACGTAGGCATAGCCAACAGATTTACAGTCTGCCTCCTTTAGCCGCTCGGACACCCCTCCGCGAACCCAATATTCTGACTCCAAATGGAGTTTCTGTCAATCTCTAAAACCTCAAAACGCTTTGCACAAGTAAAAACGCCCAGACCTAAGAGGGTCTGGGCGTCGCATTGGTGCCCGGCAGTTACCTACTTTCACACGGGTAATCCGCACTATCATCGGCGTAAAGTCGTTTCACTGTCCTGTTCGGGATGGGAAGGAGTGGTTCCAACTTGCTATGGTCACCGGGCGTAGAGGGTCGAGTTGCTGATAATTCATCAACAACTCTATTTGAGTAAGCATGTAATTAAGGATGCAGATTAAATCTGGCAAACATCCAACACAATAGTGCTGGTTATAGGATCAAGCCTAACGGGCAATTAGTATCAGTTAGCTTAACGCATTACTGCGCTTCCACACCTGACCTATCAACGTTGTGGTCTTCAACGACCCTTTATGTAGGTTAAACCTACGGGAGATCTCATCTTCAGGCAAGTTTCCCGCTTAGATGCTTTCAGCGGTTATCTCTTCCGTACATAGCTACCCTGCGATGCTTCTGGCGAAACAACAGGTACACCAGCGGTACGTCCACTCCGGTCCTCTCGTACTAGGAGCAGCCCCCGTCAAATCTCCAACGCCCATGGCAGATAGGGACCAAACTGTCTCACGACGTTTTAAACCCAGCTCACGTACCTCTTTAAATGGCGAACAGCCATACCCTTGGGACCGGCTACAGCCCCAGGATGAGATGAGCCGACATCGAGGTGCCAAACACCGCCGTCGATATGAACTCTTGGGCGGTATCAGCCTGTTATCCCCAGAGTACCTTTTATCCGTTGAGCGATGGCCCTTCCATACAGAACCACCGGATCACTATGACCTGCTTTCGCACCTGCTCGACTTGTCGGTCTCGCAGTTAAGCACGCTTTTGCCATTGCACTTTAGGTACGATGTCCGACCGTACCAAGCGTACCTTCGTACTCCTCCGTTACACTTTGGGAGGAGACCGCCCCAGTCAAACTGCCTACCATGCACTGTTCCCGACCCAGATAATGGGCCAAGGTTAGAACCTCAAACAAACCAGGGTGGTATTTCAAGGTTGGCTCCAGCGGAACTAGCATCCCGCTTTCAACGCCTCCCACCTATCCTACACAGACCGGTTCAAAGTCCAATGCAAAGCTACAGTAAAGGTTCATGGGGTCTTTCCGTCTAGCCACGGGTAGATTGCATCATCACAAACATTTCAACTTCGCTGAGTCTCAGGAGGAGACAGTGTGGCCATCGTTACGCCATTCGTGCAGGTCGGAACTTACCCGACAAGGAATTTCGCTACCTTAGGACCGTTATAGTTACGGCCGCCGTTTACTGGGACTTCAATCAAGAGCTTGCACCCCATCATTTAATCTTCCAGCACCGGGCAGGCGTCACACCCTATACGTCCACTTTCGTGTTTGCAGAGTGCTGTGTTTTTATTAAACAGTCGCAGCCACCTTTTTATTGCAACCCTTTCGTCCTCCCCTTGTACAGGGTCAAACTACCAGGGCGTACCTTATCCCGAAGTTACGGTACAAATTTGCCGAGTTCCTTCTCCTGAGTTCTCTCAAGCGCCTTAGAATACTCATCTCGCCCACCTGTGTCGGTTTGCGGTACGGTCTTGTTAGACTGAAGCTTAGAGGCTTTTCTTGGAACCACTTCCAATTGCTTCGCGAATAAATTCGCTCGTCTCACGCCCTTGAATTACGCTACCGGATTTACCTAATAGCCATCTCCAACGCAAGAACCGGGACTTCCAACACCCGGACAACTTTCCGCGATCCGTCCCCCCATCGCATCTAACAATGGTCAAGGAATATTAACCTTGTTCCCATCAGCTACGCATCTCTGCCTCGCCTTAGGGGCCGACTCACCCTGTTCCGATGAACGTTGAACAGGAAACCTTGGGCTTACGGCGAGGGGGCTTTTCACCCCCTTTATCGCTACTCATGTCAGCATTCGCACTTCTGATACCTCCAGCATCCTTTACAAGACACCTTCACAGGCTTACAGAACGCTCTCCTACCATCACATTACTGTGATCCGCAGCTTCGGTTATATGCTTAGCCCCGTTACATCTTCCGCGCAGGACGACTCGATCAGTGAGCTATTACGCTTTCTTTAAAGGATGGCTGCTTCTAAGCCAACCTCCTGACTGTTTTAGCCTTCCCACTTCGTTTCCCACTTAGCATATATTAGGGACCTTAGCTGGCGGTCTGGGTTGTTTCCCTCTTGACACCGGACGTTAGCACCCGATGTCTGTCTCCCGTGCTTGCACTTGTAGGTATTCGGAGTTTGCTATGGCGCAGTAATCCGCAATGGACCCCACTACCATGACAGTGCTCTACCCCCTACAGTGATACACGAGGCACTACCTAAATAGTTTTCGGAGAGAACCAGCTATTTCCAGTTTTGTTTAGCCTTTCACCCCTATCCACAGCTCATCCCCTAACTTTTCAACGTTAGTGGGTTCGGTCCTCCAGTACGTGTTACCGCACCTTCAACCTGGCCATGGATAGATCAACTGGTTTCGGGTCTACACCCAGCAACTAGCGCCCTATTCGGACTCGCTTTCGCTACGCCTTCCCTATTCGGTTAAGCTTGCTACTGAATGTAAGTCGCTGACCCATTATACAAAAGGTACGCAGTCACCCCTTACGAGGCTCCTACTGTTTGTATGCACACAATTTCAGGATCTATTTCACTCCCCTCCCGGGGTTCTTTTCGCCTTTCCCTCACGGTACTTGTTCACTATCGGTCGATTACGAGTATTTAGCCTTGGAGGATGGTCCCCCCATATTCAGACAGGATTTCACGTGTCCCGCCCTACTTGTCTCTAGCCTAGTACCACCCAATAATTTTCACATACGGGACTATCACCCTTTATTGTCGGACTTTCCATTCCGTTCTGTTAATTACTGAGCTATCACTAGAAGGCTGTTCCCATTTCGCTCGCCACTACTCTGGGAATCTCGGTTGATGTCTTTTCCTCTTGCTACTTAGATGTTTCAGTTCACAAGGTTCGCTTCTCATACCCTATGTATTCAGGTATGGATACCACAAAAGTGGTGGGTTTCCCCATTCAGAAATCCCCGGATCAAAGCTTATTTACCAGCTCCCCGGGGCTTATCGCAGGTTATAACGTCTTTCGTCGCCTGTAATCGCCAAGGCATCCATCATGTGCACTTATTCACTTGATCCTATAACGAGCACCATTGCTAGCACCTGTTACAGGTTTACTTCTACTTCTGACATGTTTGCCGTAATCCAAACTGTAAGTACTTTGTTAAGAACTTGGTAAAACTCGTTTGTATTACTGATTGATGATTCAATCTTTACCCTTATTACATTGTCAAATGTCCTCTCAAAGAAACATTTGACACTTTGCTTACTCAAATTTTTAAAGAACAGCCATAAATGGCAAAACTAAACGATTAAATATTCGCTTAGTTTTGACATTTAGATGATGGTGGAGGATGACGGGATCGAACCGACGACCCCCTGCTTGCAAAGCAGGTGCTCTCCCAGCTGAGCTAATCCCCCAACGTCCCACTAAGTCTTGTTTCTGGCTGGTGGTGGGTCTGGTAGGACTTGAACCTACGACCCCTGCGTTATCAACACAGTGCTCTAACCAGCTGAGCTACAGACCCGTGGCTTTTATTGTCAACCGATAAGTGTGGGCACTATAGCTCCAGCATCTTTCTCTAGAAAGGAGGTGATCCAGCCGCACCTTCCGATACGGCTACCTTGTTACGACTTTACCCCAGTCATGAACCCTGCCGTGGCAGTCGCCCTCCTTGCGGTTAGGCTAACGGCTTCTGGCAAAACCCACTCCCATGGTATGACGGGCGGTGTGTACAAGACCCGGGAACGTATTCACCGCGACATTCTGATCCGCGATTACTAGCGATTCCAGCTTCACGTAGTCGAGTTGCAGACTACGATCCGGACTACGATGCATTTTCTGAGATTAGCTCCCCCTCGCGGGTTGGCAACCCTCTGTATGCACCATTGTATGACGTGTGAAGCCCTACCCATAAGGGCCATGAGGACTTGACGTCATCCCCACCTTCCTCCGGTTTGTCACCGGCAGTCTCTTTAGAGTGCTCTTGCGTAGCAACTAAAGACAAGGGTTGCGCTCGTTGCGGGACTTAACCCAACATCTCACGACACGAGCTGACGACAGCCATGCAGCACCTGTGTTCACTTTCTCTTACGAGCACCTAATGTATCTCTACTTCGTTAGTGACATGTCAAGGGTAGGTAAGGTTTTTCGCGTTGCATCGAATTAATCCACATCATCCACCGCTTGTGCGGGTCCCCGTCAATTCCTTTGAGTTTTAATCTTGCGACCGTACTCCCCAGGCGGCTGACTTCACGCGTTAGCTACGTTACTCAGGATGTAAATCCCGAACAACTAGTCAGCATCGTTTAGGGCGTGGACTACCAGGGTATCTAATCCTGTTTGCTCCCCACGCTTTCGTGCATGAGCGTCAGTGTTATCCCAGGGGGCTGCCTTCGCCATTGGTATTCCTCCACATATCTACGCATTTCACTGCTACACGTGGAATTCTACCCCCCTCTGACACACTCTAGCTATACAGTCACAGGCGCCATTCCCAGGTTAAGCCCGGGGATTTCACGCCTGTCTTGTATAACCGCCTGCGCACGCTTTACGCCCAGTAATTCCGATTAACGCTCGCACCCTACGTATTACCGCGGCTGCTGGCACGTAGTTAGCCGGTGCTTATTCTTCAGGTACCGTCATTCCCGGACTGTGTTAGAGCCGGTGTTTCTTCCCTGACAAAAGAGCTTTACAACCCGAAGGCCTTCTTCACTCACGCGGCATTGCTGGATCAGGGTTTCCCCCATTGTCCAAAATTCCCCACTGCTGCCTCCCGTAGGAGTCTGGGCCGTGTCTCAGTCCCAGTGTGGCTGATCGTCCTCTCAGACCAGCTACTGATCGTCGCCTTGGTGGGCTTTTACCCCACCAACAAGCTAATCAGGCATCGGCCGCTCTAATCGCGCGAGGTCTTTCGATCCCCCGCTTTCCCCCTCAGGGCGTATGCGGTATTAGCACAGCTTTCGCTGCGTTATCCCCCACGATAAGGTACGTTCCGATGTATTACTCACCCGTTCGCCACTCGCCACCAGGTGCAAGCACCCGTGCTGCCGTTCGACTTGCATGTGTAAGGCATGCCGCCAGCGTTCAATCTGAGCCAGGATCAAACTCTTCAGTTCAATTCCTGTGATCCTTGCGGATCGTCGCACTCATTCAAGAAATTGACTTGGTAATAAAACCAAATCTTTTTACTGTCTATGAGTACTATTTATTTACATCTGTCCCGAAGGACTTGATGCTTTCACTTAGTACCCACAATTATCGGTTGACTAATTTTTAAAGAGGGCTGACTTGTTTCGTATTTCTTAAAAACATTCAGCAGAGAGATGAGACTTTATCCTACTCATTTGGGTCTGTCAACACCTTTCGTAGTCTTTTTCTCTTAAAAAGCTAATTTTTTTCTTACGTTTCAAATAAACCCTTTAAAAACAATAGGATGTAGTTTGAAAATATTTTTAACTTTTTTTCAAATTTTAGGGGTTTTTATGGATAAGTCAGAAATTTAGGCGCTACATTCTGCTTTTTAAGCCCCCATGTGTTGCTTTTCTTCCGCCCTAGTTATAAACCTAGGGAAAACCCTGTAAATTCTTCTAATTTCTGCTAATATATTGCTATGCACAATAAATTAGCGAATAGTCACTTACCTAGCAAGCCATATATGGCCAGCCTGGCTGTCCCTGTACGTGAATTGCATGCCGGGCATAGGGACGAGATCCTGAGCCACCTTTTACTCTTAAATGATGAAGATCGTCGTCTGCGTTTTGGCACACAAACACCAGATGAGGTCATTCATCACTATGTAGAAGGCCTAGATTTCAATAGGGATAAGGTTTTTGGCAGCTTTGACTCCCAACTAAAGCTTATTGGTATGGCGCACTTGGCATATTTGCCAAAAACTAAGGGTCAGCCACTGGCTGCCGAATTTGGGGTTTCCGTACTTCCTGATGGCCGTGGGCAGGGCATTGGTACGGCTCTATTAGCGCGCGCTTCAGTGCACTCACGCAATACTCGCATTGAAACCCTATTTGTTCATTGCTTGGCAAACAATAGAGCCATGATGCATCTAGCCCAAAGGGCTGGCATGCGTGTTGAATACGCTTATGGTGATGCGGATGCGTACTTAAAATTGCCGCCCGCAAATCCTGCCACGATTGTGGAGGAAGCAGCCAATGAACAATGGGCTGACTTTGACTATGCGCTTAAAGAAAACTTCAAGCGCTCAAGCGATGCGTGGTCTTGGTTGCTTGGCAAACCAGTCGTTCGTCCAACTTAATTTGTACTAGGCGCTCCGCGCAAAATCCAGCCTGTAAGTAAAGACACGTCTTCGTCGCTTAACTTTGCGTTTGCTGGCATTGGTACAACCCCCCAAGACCCAGCACCACCTTTTAAAATTTTATTTTTTAGAAATACGCTTGCGGCAGGATCCGTTGCATATTTTTTTGCAACAGCTTGAAAGCTAGGCCCCACAACTTTCTTATCAACAGCATGGCACCCCAGGCAAGCATTTTGTTTTGCAAGAGCGGCAGCCTTTGCATCATCAATAGCAGCCCGCGCGCTTAAGGAGCAAAGTGAGAAGAGGGCGACAAGCAAAAAATATTTCAGTTGTTGTGCAAAAAAATTCATTGCTCGCTTCCCATCAAATAAATTTACTGCTTAGGCATTGTGTTCGGCTGCGATTCGTCTGCCTTGCCTTCTTTTTCTAGCCGTATTTTTTCTGCCTCGGAAATAATATCGAAGTAGGCGTAAACATCTTTTACGCCGTCAGCATTGCTCGCCACTTTCTTAGCAATCGCCGCTTCATTTTGAGTCAGAATTCCCATCAAGTAAACGCTGCTACCTTCGGCAACAATTGCCATCGAATTGGATGGCAACTTGTCTGTAAAAATCATTTGTGTTTTGATTTTAGATTCAAGATAAGAATCATTGGCGCGAGCAGTGTAAGTGCTGTTTGGCCCAACAACTAATTCATTAAATACAGAGCGAACATTCTTATTTGCTTTTACATAGGCGCCAGCCTGGCCTTTAATGTCAGCGTCCTTCACTTCACCAGTTAACAGTACTTTTTGGTTAAATGATGTCACGTTAATGTGTGCATTATCGCCATAGCGCTTGGCGAGAGCATTTCCAGCTTCGAGCTCAATACCCTTGTCGATAGACTGTACGGCTGGTGTGCGACGATCGGCCATTATGCTTGTGCCCGCCACAACGCCACCAACGGCCAACACTCCGCAGCCTGATAACGATGATGAAATCAAAATCGCAGCAAATAGTTTGGTGGTGAGTGCATTTCGCATATACGAACTTTCTAATTAGTAAGGCTATTAATCAAGCAAAAGATGATCCACACCATCACATAGGGCATGAAGCAAAACTAAATGCGTTTCTTGAATGCGAGCAGTGCGAGTGGAGGGTGCGCATAGATGAATGTCATCTGCGTCTAGAAGGCTTGCAATTTTTCCGCCGCCATTACCGGTGAGAGCAATAATTTTGATCCCCATTTTTTTTGCAGCTTCGATTGCCTTCACCACATTTTTTGAATTTCCTGAAGTGGAGATGCCAATCAAGATGTCGCCTTTTTTTCCAAGGCCCCGCACTTGCTTGCTAAAGATCTCGTCATAGCTGTAGTCATTTCCCACGGCAGTCAAGATTGAGGTATCTGTTGTTAATGCAATTGCAGCCAACTCTTGGCGCTCTCTTTCAAAACGTCCAATAAGCTCGGCGGCAAAATGTTGTGCATCAGCAGCAGATCCGCCATTGCCGCAGGCCATCACTTTTCCACCAGAGCGCAAACAATCCGTCATAGCAACGATGCCACGAGCAACTTGCTCAGGCAATATTTTTTCAGCCTCTTGCTTTACAGCAATGCTATCCAAGAAATGTTGGGATGCGCGAGCGCGCAAACGTTCGAGGGTATCTTTATCCATCGCATTATTATGCGCCAAACTACAGACGGAATGGCTGCGCTGTCCATGAATTCAAAAGGGACGTATTCTCTTGCTTATTAACATCTCTTTCACAAAAGATTGCCCCCATGGAATTAAGCTCCTTTGACTTTTTGAAACAGCAGGATCTGCCTACTGGAGCCCTATATATGGTTGCCACCCCAATTGGCAATATGGGGGATATCACCTTGCGCGCGCTGCATGTCCTCAACAGCGTAGATGGGATAGCCTGTGAAGACACTAGACATAGCGCGCCCCTGCTTCAACACTTTGGAATTCATAAAAAATGTGTCGCCTTGCATGAGCACAATGAAATTGCAGGCGCACAAAACATCATTCAGCATCTCTCCCAAAACGAACGCTGGGCCTATATCTCAGATGCAGGCACGCCAGGCGTTTCCGATCCGGGCGCACGACTAGTCAACGCCGTTCAAAAAGCAGGCTTTCGCATTATTCCCATTCCTGGCGCTAGCGCAGTGTCTTCCGCCATTTCTGCTAGCGGCTCAGTGATGTTGCCATCAGAGGGGCGCTTTCAGTTTCTTGGCTTTTGGCCAAATAAGGCCAAGGAACGTCACGCGCTGATTCAAGATATTCGCAGTAATTCAAAAACGAGTATCTTTTTTGAATCACCCCATCAGATACGTGAGACGCTCGCAACACTTAACAAGGAGCTTGAGTCAGAGCGACAAGTTCTGGTTGGTAGAGAGCTCACTAAAAAATTTGAGCAACTAGTAACGCTGACGGCTGCCGATATTCCAGAGTGGCTTGAGAGGGCGGAGAGTCTCAAAGGTGAATTTATTATTTTGGTAGCTGGTCGCCAAGCTAATGCTGACGAGGCTCCAGAGCATGCAACCTTGTTGCTGTGGGCTAATGCATTGAGCCCCTACTTGGGCAGCAAAGAAATTGCCGCCGTACTTGCTCAAGCACTTGGACTCAGCAAAAAAGAGGCCTATCAAATAGCGCTAGATGCAAAAGAGCAAAACGAGGAGCAATAAAAAACCTGGCGTATAGCCAGGTTCAAAGTTATGCCAAATATTTACTTGGCAGCTTGCGCATCGCTGGGCGCTGGGCTCTCTTGAACATTCAACTGAGCCACCGGCTTAATGAGTTGCTCAGCTGATGCGGCAGCATCTGTGCGCTTGCCATTATTTACAAACACCATTAACAACAAAATAACAATCAAGGGTACAAAAAAGCTGAGAAACACCATGATGATGAGTTGTTTGGGGGACTTAATTAGGCTGCCGTGCGCTTCGCTCATAGGACTTTTATCGTTTGACGGGTTTAAGGGTTACTTTGCCGTGATTATAACGAGACTGCGGGGGATATAGGCACTTACAATAGCGTAGTTAGCGAATTTCCTACTGGCGCCCGTAGCTCAGTGGATAGAGTATTGGCCTCCGAAGCCAAGGGTCGCAGGTTCGATTCCTGCCGGGCGCACCAAAACAGGGGGTTTTTTGACCTACATCATGCGTAAATTCGTGAAAAAGACTATCATTTGCACCTAACTTATTGATTCTTATCATGTCAAATCATCTAAATTCCGCACTCTCTGAGCCATCTATTGCCAATCCTTTGGCTCCAGACCTTCCATTGCCGCATCGAAAAGTCATTCGCAGCTGGCTGATCCCAATGGCTGAAGGAGAAACCGCAAAAGCCATCGCGCTTTTAGTGCTTGATGCCGTTTTGTGGCTTGCCTGTATTGCTGGAACTATTTTTGTTGAAAGCATTCTCATCAAGATCATCTTGGGCGTAGTTGCTGGTTTTGTTACAGGTCGCATCTTTATTCTTGGTCATGATGCGTGCCACCAAAGCTATACACCTCACCGTGAACTGAATAAAGTTTTGGGTCGCATCGCATTCTTGCCATCCCTAACTCCATATAGCCTATGGGATGTAGGCCACAACGTGGTTCATCATGGCCAAACCAACCTTAAAGGCTTTGACTTTGTTTGGGCTCCCCTGTCCAAGGCGGAATTTGATGCTCTGCCAGCATGGCGCAAAGCCTTAGAGCGTCTTTATCGAAGTGGTTGGGGTCCGGTTTTCTACTACCTTATTGAAATCTGGTGGAGACGTGAGTACTTCCCTAATGCGAAGAACAAACCTGGCGATCGCCCAATCTTCCTAAAAGACAACTTGTTGGTGACTGGCTTTGCCATTATTTGGATTGGCTGCCTGATTGCTGGTGCGATTGCTACAGGGCAATCTGTCTGGCTTGGATTAATTACTGGCTTCGCCATCCCATTCCTATTCTGGAACGGCATGATTGGCTTTGTAGTCTACGTTCACCATACCCATCCAAATGTTTCTTGGTACGACAAGAAGTCCGAGTGGTTACGCGCCCAGCCATTTGTTTCAACCACAGTTCACTTGACCTTTAACTGGATTTGGGGCTCTTTAATGCACCACATCATGGAGCACACAGCCCATCACGTGGATATGAGCGTACCCCTATATCGCCTGCAAGAAGCCCAAAATACCCTCGAAACTATCCTTCCGGAGCGTATTTTTGTGCAAAAGTTCTCCTGGGCCTGGTATTTCGATACCGCGCGCAAATGCAAGCTCTATGACTTCGAAAACAAGGCTTGGCTGGATTTTGATGGCAATAAAACTGCTGATTCCGTCAGAGTCGTCCTAAGCCCAGCCCCAGCGGGACAAAACGGGTAAAATAGATCCTCTGTACAAGATTTGGCTTACCCGGATTGCCCATGACTACCTCGACTCCAGCTGCTACCCAAGAAACCTCACAGAGCCTTAAGTTTTGCTCTTCATGCAGTCGCGAAAAGCGCCTGGAAGGCGGCACCTGGATTCCGACAAGCAATCGTAAGCAACGCTGGATTTGCGCTAGCTGTTTGTATAACCGAACACACCGCACCGGCTCAGCAAAAGCCTAATTCCTAATTAGGCCCCACCACTTCAGGTTTGATTAATCCCCTACGTAGGGATTTGTTTGGCGCTCTTTGCCAAATGTCGACATAGGCCCGTGTCCCGGAACAAATTGCACGTCATCACCTAGCGGCCATAATTTTGTCTTAATGGCATTAATTAAGTCGGCATGATTACCGCGCGGAAAATCCGTTCTTCCAATTGAGCCCGCAAAAAGGACATCGCCCACTAAAGCCAAACGATCTTCTTTATCAAAGAAGACAACATGTCCCGGTGTATGGCCAGGACAATGCAAAACTTCTAAATCAACATTACCAACTTGTACGTGATCGCCATCCTCTAACCAGCGAGTAGGCACAAATGCTTTTGCATGACCAAATCCAAAACGTATAGTTTGCTCGGGCAATTGATCCAACCAAAATTGCTCATCGATTTGCGGACCCTCAATAGGCACGCCCAGTTGATCTGATAAGTCTTTGGCTGCAGCGCAATGATCCAGGTGCCCATGGGTTAATAAAATCTTTTTAACTGTACCGCCTAGTTGTTTAACACCAGCCAAAATCTTCTCGATATCTCCACCAGGATCAACCACTGCCGCATCCCCAGTTTCTTGGCAAACCAAGATAGAACAGTTTTGCTCAAATGGGGTAACGGGAACAATTCCTAATTTGATCGGCATAAATAAAAACACTTAAATTGATTGGCCACTAGCTTATGGCAAAGACGCTAGAATATATCTCACAGGATACACAATGAAAACTCCAGACACATTTAAATTCGCAGAAACGCATGAGTGGGCCAGCATCGAAGATGATGGACTGGTGTGGGTCGGCATTAGCAATCACGCGCAAGAAGCTTTGGGTGATGTGATGTTTTTTCAGGCGCCGAAAGTTGGGCAGCTAGTAAAGCAGGGTGAGGCTATTGCTGCAATTGAGTCCGTTAAAGCGGCAAGCGATATTCATGCGCCCATTAATGGTGAGATCGTTGCTCTCAATGAAGAGATGGATGCAAGTCCTGAGGCAGTAAATGCAAATCCCTATGCAGTTTGGCTTTTTAAAATTAAACCGACATCAACTGCATCTCTAGCTGCAGATCTCAATGCTTTAATGTCTCTTGCGCAATATGAATCTGGACCAGGCGCTTAAATAGAAATTGGGTCCCGCTCGACCAACCAACGAATGCGTGATGTTTTACTAATTCTTCCAGTGGAATCTTGACGTAATTCTTGGTCAATCATTTCAAGCGCTTCTTGTAGGGCCTTACGATTACCTGACTCAATCAGTAGTTGGGCGCGCTCTGAGCCCGCCACCCGCATGACTGGCTTGGGCACAGGGTCATAGACCTTCAATTCTCTAGTAATTATGCCCCCGCTTTTCATGCGCGTTTTTAGCTCATTCAAAAACTGAATTGCCTTATCTAGGCTTTTACCTTCTGCATGAATAAGGGCTTGATATGAGTAGGGCGGTAATTTTGCCTCTTCACGCTCTCCCGCAGTAAATGCTAAAAATCCATCTACGTCATGTCTAAGCAAGTACTGAAAAACTGGTGATTCTGGATATTGAGTCTCAATATAAATTTCGCCACCAGCTTGACCGCTAGTACCAGACCTTCCAGCGCGTCCAGCCACCTGTACCAACTGTGCAAATAATCTTTCAGCTGCCCTGAAGTCGGCTGAGTAAAGCCGACTATCTGCATCTAAGACTGCAACTAATCCGATGTTTTGATAGTCATGCCCCTTAGCAATCATTTGAGTACCAACGACAATATCTACATTCCCATCATGTATTTCCTGAAAGAGCGCTTCCGCTCCCTTGCTCTTTCTGCTTGAGTCCGTATCAACCCGCAGCACCCTTGCTTGTGGCCACATTTCTTCAATAGCATCTTCTAGCTTTTGTGTGCCATGGCCTAAAGTTTTTAAATCAGCATTGCCACAGTCTGGGCAAAACTGAGGAATTGGTTTTACCAAGCCACAGTGATGGCAACTCAACACCGACCGCCTTCCTAATGCTCCAGCCTTATGCATTACGGTATAGGTAGAGCACTGGGTACATTTTGACAACCAATTGCATGCCGAGCAACTAAGCACAGGAGCATAGCCGCGTCGATTAATTAAAATCAGACATTGCTTTTTTTCTGCAAGTGACTTGCTAATGGCATTTGCAAGTGTTTTGGTGATGAGGCTTTTTTCTTTTGGAACGCCTACATCACCTGGGCTAAATTGATTTTGTGGATCTCGTGTGTTGATGAGATGTACGCTTGGCAAGCTTGCGCCCTGCGCTCGTTCATCGAGTCGAATATATTCATAGCGACCAGATTTAGCCGCCAGCCAAGTCTCTAACGATGGCGTAGCCGAAGATAAGAGAATAGGAATTTTCTGATCGTGAGCGCGCCAGATTGCCAAATCCCTTGCGGAGTAACGCGTCCCGTCTTGTTGTTTGTACGATGTGTCATGCTCTTCATCCACCACAATAGCGCGTAAGTTTGGCATTGGCGTTAAAGCCGCCAATCTCGTTCCTAAAATAATTTGCGCTTTGCCTGTCATTGCCTCATACCAAGCAATGCCCCTTTTCTTTTCACTGACACCGCTATGCAGTACAGCCATTGTTTTATCTGGGAAGTAGGCATTCACGCGCCTCTCTAATTGCGGCGTTAAATTGATTTCTGGCACTAGCAATAAGACCTGAGCGCTTTCATCTTTCAGAATACTTGCCAGCCAATTCAAAAAAACTGCTGTCTTACCGCTACCCGTTTGCCCCTGCAACAAGATTGCTCTAAATTGATTTTCTTTTGAACTGCCAACTAATAATTCTTGTAACGCCTTTTTTTGCTCGTCGTTCAGTTGATCCAGAGTGATTAATCCTTCTGGCTTTACTTCTATCCTTTTTTTGCTTTTCTTTTCTGCCGACTCCAGTTTCTCTGGAATCTTTTCCCATTCATCAGCTTTTTTCCACATCTGTGGAATAACGGGCAATATGGTTTCTCCTAAAGCATGGACGTAATATTGGCTTGCAAAATTCATTAGCCGCAAGAGGGCTGGATCAAAAGCCGGGAGTGGCGCTAGGCGCTCAACGGGTTTGAGTTTAGCTAACTCATATTCGGAGTGATCGCTCACTTTAATCACAATGGCAACCACCTTAGATCTAGCAAAAGACACCTCTACTACATTGCCAACCTCTGGTAATTTGCCTAATTTTTCAGCATCCCACAGATAGTCAAAGCCCTGAGCCAATGGCTTATCTATTACTACCTGTACAACGATGGGCTTGGGCATCATTTACTTAATTTTTCCGCCTTATCCTGTGGATAAGTCTGTGGATATCATTCGCTGTTTTAGATTTATATGCTTATTTTATAGGAATGCTATTTTGCATAGAAAATCAGCATTATATTTATTATCTATATAGATCAATAAGTTACATTGATTACTAAAGGTGAAAGTTCATAATTATCACGAATCTCACTGTATTTATGATTCTGCACATTTCTGTGCATAACTTTCGCCTAAATACTGGCTAAAGTTAGTAATTACTTGTGCTTATTTTGTTGCCCGCAGGGCTTTTGACCGCGATATTACAGTTTCAGAGAGGGCGGCTACGCTCTCAGGGGGCGTGAATTGATTTATGCCGTGACCAAGATTAAAGATATGGCCATCTAGCGAATGTAAGCCCGGCTTTAAAGCTGGGGCGCCAGCCAGATCATCTAAGAGCCCAGCAGCAGCGGATGCGATCTGCTTTGGCTCCGAAAACAAGATCAGCGGGTCTAAGTTACCCTGTAAAGATAGTGGCTTGTTAATCTCTAAAAGCTGCTTACGGGCACGGCTTAAGCGCATAGTCCAGTCAATCGCAATGACATCTGCCCCAACTTGCGCCATATCATTCAACCAAATTCCGCCGCCTTTAGTAAACATGATGATTGGGATCTTGCGTCCCTCATGTTCGCGCGGCAATAGTGCAATCACTTTTTGCATCGCCGCCAAAGACATGCGCTGATACCATCCATCAGGAAGTAAACCTCCCCAAGTATCAAAAATCATTAGCGCTTGCGCGCCAGCCTTTACCTGCTCAATTAAATATGCGGCAACAGACTGCACATTAATTTCCAGAATATGTTCAAGCAAATCAGGGCGACTAAACATCATCGTCTTGGCGTGACGGAAATCGTCGGAGCCCGAACCATCAATCATGTAACAAGCTAATGTCCACGGGCTTCCAGAGAAACCAATTAAAGGAACGCGCTGCTTGCCATCCTGAATCAAAGCTTTACGAATTTCAGATACGGCATCAAAAACATATTTGAGCTGATCCATATCTGCAACACGTAATTTCTTAACAGCCTCTTCTGTGCGAAGTGGATGATCAAAGCTAGGACCTTCACCTGCAGTAAATTTCAAGCCCAATCCCATTGCATCTGGAATAGTCAAAATATCGGAGAACAAAATTGCCGCATCCAATGGGTAGCGATCCAATGGCTGGAGCGTTACTTCAGTTGCGTATGCAGGATTTTTAGCGAGGCCGAGAAAACTTCCAGCTCTTGCACGAGTAGCGTTGTACTCAGGTAGATAGCGGCCCGCCTGGCGCATGAGCCAAAGCGGTGTTTGATCAACCGCTTCGCCCAAGCAGGCTTTTAAAAACCGATCATTTAACAACAAGGAGATGACCGGCTCTTACTTTTTACGACGGAAACGAGCAATAGCTGCAAGCTGTGCTGCTGCCATTGCAAACTCTGATTGAGCCAATGCCAGATCAAAGTCAGTGCCACGATTTTGCATTGCTTCTTCAGCGCGCTTCTTCGCTTCGTTAGCTTTTGCTTCATCTAAATCATGACCGCGAATAGCAGTGTCTGCCAATACAGTGACATGATCCGGCTGAACTTCTAAATAGCCACCCGCAACGAATACAAACTCTTCATCACCGTCAGCTTTTTCAATGCGAACTGAACCTGGACGAATGCGTGTAATCAAAGGAGTGTGGCCGCGCAAAATACCGAGCTCACCATTCTCACCAGGAAGCGCAACAAACTTGGCTTCACCGCTGAAAATAGATTGCTCAGCACTTACTACATCGACGCGTATGGTTGACATAATTTCCCTAGATGAGTTCGATTAAAGCTTCTTAGCTTTCTCGATGGCTTCATCAATTGAACCCACCATGTAGAACGCTTGCTCAGGCAAGTGATCCAATTCACCGCTGCAAATCATTTTGAAACCACGGATAGTTTCTTTCAATGGAACGTATTTGCCTGGTGAACCAGTAAACACTTCAGCAACGTGGAAAGGCTGGGACAAGAAACGTTGAATCTTACGTGCACGTGACACAGCTAATTTGTCTTCTGGTGACAGCTCGTCCATACCCAAAATAGCAATAATGTCGCGCAACTCTTTGTAGCGTTGCAATGTCATTTGAACTTCACGAGCAACTTCATAATGCTCTTGACCAACCACTTGTGGATCAAGCTGGCGGCTAGTTGAGTCCAATGGATCAACCGCTGGGTAAATACCCAAAGCAGCAATGTCACGTGACAACACAACTGTGGAGTCTAAGTGTAAGAAGGTTGTAGCTGGTGACGGATCGGTCAAGTCATCCGCAGGAACGTAAACGGCCTGAATGGATGTAACAGAACCAGTCTTAGTTGAAGTAATACGCTCTTGCAACTTACCCATTTCTTCAGCCAAAGTAGGTTGATAACCCACAGCTGAAGGCATACGACCCAACAACGCTGATACCTCAGTACCTGCGAGTGTGTAGCGATAAATATTGTCAACGAAGAACAAAATGTCACGGCCTTCATCACGGAAAGCTTCAGCCATTGTCAAACCAGTCAACGCTACGCGCAAACGGTTGCCAGGAGGCTCGTTCATCTGACCAAACACCATCGCCACTTTGTCGATAACGTTAGATTCTTTCATCTCGTGGTAGAAGTCATTACCTTCACGAGTACGCTCACCAACACCAGCAAACACAGACAAACCTGAGTGTTGCTTAGCGATGTTGTTAATCAATTCCATCATGTTCACGGTCTTACCAACACCCGCACCACCGAACAAGCCAACCTTACCGCCTTTAGCAAACGGGCAAACTAAGTCAATAACCTTAATACCGGTTTCTAACAAGTCAACAGAAGGCGAGAGTTCATCAAACTTTGGTGCTGGCTGGTGAATAGCGCGACGCTCTTCAGTAGCAATCGGACCTGCATCATCAATTGGGCGGCCTAAAACGTCCATGATGCGTCCCAATGTTGCTGGACCAACAGGAACAGAAATTGGACCACCAGTAGATTTCACTTCCATGCCGCGACGCAAACCATCACTAGCACCCATGGCAATCGCGCGAACTACGCCGTCGCCAATCTGTTGCTGCACCTCAAAGGTCAAACCTTTTTCAGCAAATGATTTTTCGCCGCTATCAACTAATGTCAACGCATCATAAATGTTTGGCATTTTGTCGCGTGGGAACTGAATGTCCACCACTGGACCGATACACTGCACGATATTTCCGTTACTCATCGCATTTCTCCGCTTTTAATTCCTGAATTCTTTCGTATTCCTAAACGCTGACCGCTTAAACCGCAGCCGCTCCGCCAACAATCTCTGACAACTCTTTAGTAATAGCAGCCTGTCGTGTCTTGTTGTATTCCAATTGCAATTCACCGATCACATTCTTCGCATTATCTGAAGCGGCCTTCATAGAGACCATACGCGCAGATTGTTCTGAAGCCATATTCTCAGCAACAGCTTGATAAATCATTGCCTCTACGTAACGCTTGAGCAAGCCATTCAAAATCGACTCTGCATCTGGCTCGTAGATGTAATCCCAAGAATTTCCTGCCTTCTCTTCTGGAGTTAATGCAGCTGGCTCCAAAGGTAAGAGTTTTTCTAAAACAGGCTCTTGTTTCATTGCGTTAACAAAGCGGGTGTATGCCAAATAAACAGCATCAATCTCGCCGCGCTCAAACGCTTCCAATTGGGCAGTAATTGCACCAATCAAAACATCCATATGTGGCGTGTCGCCAATCTGAATTGTTTGAGAAATGAGTTTTGCTTTAGAGCGATTTAAAAACTGGAGGCCTTTTGAGCCGATGGCAGTGTATTCAATACCAACATTGCTACCTTCCATATCGCGCACTTGGTTTGCAATCAGACGCAATACGTTGGTATTCAAACCGCCGCACAAACCTTTGTCTGTTGTAACCAAGATCGTGCCAATTTTCTTCACTTCACGAGTTGCCATATATGCTGGGCGGAACTCTGGATTTGCTTTAGAAAGATTGGCAACAATCTCACGAATTTTTTCAGCATATGGACGCGCATTACGCATGCGCTCTTGGGCGCGACGCATCTTGGATGCGGCGACCATTTCCATTGCCTTCGTGATCTTGCGCGTGTTTTGCACGCTCTTGATCTTAGATCGTATCTCTTTTGTGCTTGCCATGATTTATGCGAGCCCTCTTAGAAAGAGGCTGAACGCTTGTAATCCTCAATAGCAGCGCGCAAAGCAGCTTCGTCATCTTTGCTCAAATCTTTTGTATCTTCGATACGGCCAACTAAATCAGCGTATTTAGATTTCAAATGATCTTGCAAACCTTTTTCGAATGGCAATACGTTCTTTACTTCGAGGTCATCAAAGTAGCCGTTATTCACAGCGTAGAGTGAAGCAGCCATTTCCCAAACCTGCAAAGGCTTGTACTGAGCTTGCTTACACAATTCTGTAACACGACGACCGCGCTCTAACTGCTTACGAGTTGCTTCGTCAAGGTCAGAAGCGAACTGAGCAAACGCTGCCAATTCACGATACTGCGCCAAGTCAGTACGAATACCGCCAGACAATTTCTTAATGACTTTAGTTTGAGCCGCACCACCAACACGTGACACAGAAATACCGGCGTTAATCGCAGGACGTACACCCGCGTTAAACAAGTCAGTTTCCAAGAAGATCTGACCGTCAGTAATCGAAATTACGTTGGTTGGAACGAATGCAGAAACGTCACCAGCTTGAGTTTCAATAATTGGCAATGCGGTCAAAGAACCTGTCTTACCTTTTACTGAACCATTTGTAAATTTCTCTACGTATTCAGCGTTTACACGAGCAGCGCGCTCTAACAAACGTGAGTGGAGGTAGAACACGTCGCCAGGGTAAGCTTCGCGGCCTGGTGGGCGACGCAAGAGCAAAGAAATCTGACGGTATGCAACGGCTTGTTTTGTTAAATCGTCATAAACGATCAAGGCATCTTCACCACGGTCGCGGAAGTATTCGCCCATTGTGCAACCAGCATATGCTGAGAGGTACTGCATCGCTGCAGACTCAGAAGCACTTGCAGCAACAACAACGGTGTATTCCATTGCGCCTAGCTCTGTGAGCTTGCGCACAACGTTAGCAATAGTAGAAGCTTTTTGACCGATCGCAACGTAAACGCAATAAACGCCTTTACCTTTTTGGTTAATGATCGCGTCAACCGCAACTGCTGTCTTACCTGTTTGACGGTCACCAATGATCAACTCGCGCTGACCGCGGCCGATTGGAACCATTGCATCAATCGCCTTCAAACCGGTTTGAACTGGCTGGCTAACGGATTGACGAGCGATAACGCCTGGAGCAACTTTTTCAATAAAGTCAGTCAACTTAGTGTTGATTGGGCCTTTGCCATCAATCGGTTGACCAAGTGCGTTTACAACGCGACCGAGCAACTCTGGGCCAACTGGAACTTCCAAAATGCGGCCCGTACATTTAACTGGGTCGCCTTCTTTAATGTGGGTGTACTCACCCAACACCACAGCACCAACTGAATCACGCTCAAGGTTCAACGCGAGGCCGATTGTGTTGTTAGGGAATTCCAACATTTCGCCCTGCATAACACCAGACAAGCCATGTACGCGGCAAATACCGTCGGTCACTGAAATTACAGTGCCTTCGTTGCGAAGTTGGGAATCAACACCCATTTCGCTAATTCGGCTTTTGATCAGTTCACTGATCTCGGAAGGGTTGAGTTGCATTACTTACTCCTGGGTCTTATTTCGTATGTTCTTAATAGGGATAACTTATGCGCCAAGACTTGCTTGCATTTGAGCTAACTGTGCCTTAACTGAACTATCCAACACTTCATCTCCAACTTGAATGCGAACTCCGCCAATCAACGCAGGATCTACTTGAATAGTTGGGCGCAATTCTTTACCCCCAAAGCGCTTCTTCAAACTTGACAACAAATCGTTTAACGCAGAACCCTCTAATGGGAATGCGCTAGTAATCATTACTTCTGCTGCACCTTCGCTCTGATTCTTCATTGCCTCAAATTGACGTGCAATTTCAGGAATGGCAGATAAGCGATGGTTTTGATTTACAAGACTTAAAAAGCTTGCGATTTTGCCGTCCAGCTTTGTCTTCACCATGCCGGAAAGCAATTTGCTTAAATCATCTGCAGATACTTTTGGATTGTTTGATAAAGCAGCAACTTCTGGCAATGCAGCTAGCTGCGCCAATTCATTTAACTGCTCTAAACAAGTAGCAAGCTCAGCAGGCTTAGCGCTTTGGAAAAGCGCCTCAGCGTAAGGGCGTGCAATAGTGGCTAATTCAGCCATATCAAAGTTCTGCCTTTAGTTGATCAAGCAATGTGCCATGGGCTTTTGCATCAACTTCACGACGCAAAATTTGCTCTGCACCTTTAACAGCCAACACGGCAACTTCAGCACGTAACACTTCGCGAGCACGAGTTACTTGTTGATCTGCATCTTGCTTAGCTTGAGAAATGATGCGGGCTGCTTCAGCTTGTGCATTTACGCGAATTTCTTCAGCGGACATTTGCGCACGTTTTTCTGCTTCTGCAACACGCTGCACACCTTCTTGGCGTGCTTTATTTAATTCTTGCTCTGCTTCATTGCTTGCTAATGCGAGTGCTTCTTTACCACGCTCGGCAGCAGCTAGGCCGTCGGCAATTTTGCTTGAACGCTCATCTAACGCCTTAACTAGCGGTGGCCACACAAAGCGTGCAACAACCCACCATAAGACGAAGAAAACGATCATTTGCGCGAATAGGGTCGCGTTCAGATTCACGATATTCCTTTCAGTATTGTTGAGAACGGTTGGATGACCCGGTGGTCATCCACGCCAAAACAATTACTTAATAACTGCGAGCAGTGGGTTTGCGAAAGCAAACAACATTGCAACACCAACGCCGATCAAGAACGCAGCGTCGATCAAACCAGCCAAAAGGAACATCTTAGTTTGGAGTGGCTCCATCAATTCTGGTTGACGTGCACAAGCTTCGATGTACTTACCACCCATCAATGCAATACCTAAACAAGCACCGATCGCGCCGAGGCCGATGATGATGCCGATAGCGATTGCTGTGAAACCTTGAATGTTTGCGAGAAATTGTTGCATGTTGCTGACTCCTGAAGTTAAAGAGATAAGTTAAAAATAAAAAATCTTAGTGATGGCTATGCGCTTGCCCGATGTAGACCAAGGTCAACATCATGAAAATAAAGGCTTGCAACAAAATAACCAAAATGTGGAAGATGGCCCAAGCTGATCCAGCAATAACATGGCCCACCAATCCGAACAGGGATAAATCAAAATTAAACGTCCACACGCTACCTAGCAATGCGATCAACAAGAAAACCAACTCGCCGGCATACATGTTGCCGAATAGTCGCATTCCCAATGAAACACCTTTAGCAAGATATTCGATGATGTTCAAAGCGAGATTGAATGGGGCCAAGTACCACTTCGCGCCAAACGGGGCAGAAACGAGCTCATGCAAGAAGCCGCCAAAACCTTTTACTTTGAAGCTGTAAAAGAAAACCAAAAGCAAAACAGACATGGACATACCCATGGTCGCATTCAGATCGGTTGTAGGAACAACCTTATGGTGCGGAACATGAACGCCAAAACTTTCGATGAAGTGATTGACGCCTAAAACCCAATCCACTGGAATCAAGTCGAGAGTATTTAAAAGGATGATCCAAAAGAATACAAACAGAGCAAGCGGGGCAATGAAAGAGCGGTCGCCATGAACAATGCTCTTCGATTGTGTTTCAGCCATCTCCACAATCATTTCAACAAAGCACTGGAAACGACCTGGCACACCTGGAGTTGCGCGACGCGCTGCAATCAACAAAATAAATACCGTGAGCAAGCCCATGAGGGATGCCCAAAAAATGGTGTCTAAATTGATAATGCTGAAATCAATAATGGACGTCTGTGGTCCACCTGAATTGTTGAGGTTTTGTAAGTGCTCTGAAATGTACGCTGTTGGCGTCATTTGCTCGGCTGCCGCGTGGGCTTGGTTTGCTTCGCTAGACATCTCTTAACTAGTCCTTTGGTTCAATCTCATTTATTACTCTTAGCGCCACAACCACGCCAGCCACACACACTTAAGGGCAAGCACATAAGTCACCAACAATGGGACCCAAAGCACACCCGGGATCAAATATGCAACCCCTAAAAACAGCATCAAAGTAACGACGATTTTGATAAATTCGCCCGAAACCAATGCTGCCAAATAATTACCTGGATTCAATATCTGCGTATTTTTTGCCAACTCCAGCCTGATCAAAAACAAGGCTGACGGCAAGACGCTAATTAAACCACCTAAAAAGGCCGACTGAGTATAAAGGCTTACCCCTACCGGCTCCCCAAAAATTGACCAAATCACCATGCTGAGCACGGTAACGGCTACTTGCGCAGCCAAAATCCTCCAGGGCGACAGCAGGGGGTGTTTAACGGCATTGCTGGCTTGCAACGCAGTCATTTCCTCTTTACTTAAAACCCGATAGACCTCTTCTTCGGGCTCATCCCAGTCATTTGCCTCGGAAAATCGATTTTTTTGAGGAATCAATTTAGCCCCGTGAGTTTAATGTGTGCACTGCAATAGGTCAAATGTTTTAGGGTCATTTTTAATGACTTTTAAGCCTCGACGCCCAGCTTTTTTAGCAAAGAATCCAACTCGTCAAATTGGCTGAAGCGAATTCTGAGTTCGCCGCCCTTGCCTTTGAACTTAAATTCTGCATTTAAACCTATCAAATCAGCGATTTCTTGGGTTAAACGGCGCATATCTGGATCTCGACTTGGTGCGCCGCCCTCCGCCTGAGTTTTGACTTTTTTATCGCCAATCTGTCCACCGGCGAGGGCTAGGGCGGTAGACATTTTTTCAGCCTCCCGAACAGAAAGACCTTGGGCTGCAATTCTTTGCGCCAAGGCGACTTGACTTGCTCCAGGCAAAGGCAATAAAGCGCGTGCGTGGCCCATATCAATATCACCCGCCAAAAGCATAGCTTGCACTGGTTTTGCCAGTTGATTTAAGCGCAATAAATTGCTTACAGCACTGCGTGATTTGCCTACCGCTTTTGCTGCTTGTTCATGCGTGAAACCAAACTCCTCAATTAACCTTGCGAGACCCTGAGATTCTTCCAGCGGATTCAAATCTTCGCGCTGCATATTCTCAACCAAAGCCATTGCGGCGGCAGCTTGATCATTTGCGCCAGAAACTAAAACAGGCACCTCTTTTAAGCCTGCCAATGTTGCCGCACGGAAGCGACGTTCACCCGCAATAATTTCATATTTACCAGGAGCGACCAAACGCACTAACAATGGTTGCATCACACCTTGTTCGCGAATACTCTCAGCCAACTCTTGTAATGCGACTGCTTCCATTTTTTGACGCGGCTGATATTTACCAGCCTGCAATGCGGTTAATGGCAAACGATTAATTTCAGCAGTAGTTTCTTTCTGCGCCTTATCACCGAGCAGCGCCTCTAAGCCACGACCCAAACCTTTTTTCTTAATAGCAACCATAATATTTTTCTTGTTCCTAGGTTTTACATTTGCTTAATGCGCTCAATCATCTCAGCACCAAACTCTAAGTAAGCTTTAGCGCCACGCGATGACTTATCAAACGCCACCCCAGGAAGCCCATAAGACGGGGCTTCGGCCAGGCGGACGTTGCGGGGAATAATGCTCTTGAATACTTTGTCGCCAAAGTGCTCAAGCAATTGATCGGAAACCTGTTGTTGCAATGTCATGCGCGCGTCAAACATCACGCGTAACAAACCGATAATCACCAAGTCAGGATTTAAGTTTGCATGTACCTGTTTGATGGTGTTAACTAAATCTGATAATCCCTCTAACGCAAAATATTCACACTGCATTGGTACGATCACGCCGTTCGCTGCACACAATCCATTGAGAGTTAACAAAGATAGTGCAGGGGGACAATCAATCAAAATAAAATCGTAGTCATTTGCTACGAGTGCAAGCGCATCTTTCAATCGTTGTTCGCGAGAATCCAAATCCACCAACTCAATTTCTGCGCCAGCTAAATCACGATTTGCTGGAAGCACATCGTAGCCAGAACTTTCGCAACGCACCGCGGACTCTTTCACTGATGACAAGCCAATTAAGACTTGATACACGGTGTTATTGAGATCCGCTTTTTCAATTCCAGATCCCATCGTGGCATTACCTTGTGGATCTAAGTCTACTAACAAAACACGTTGCTGATGTCCGGCTAAACCGGCGGCCAAATTCACAGCAGTGGTGGTTTTACCAACCCCGCCTTTTTGATTTGCAATACAAAATATTTTGGCCATAGTTTTTCTTAAAAATGTCGTACTTTAGAGGGGTAATTTTCTCACGGGGGATAAGACTAAAAGTCTGCGCTCCACCGCCAAATTTGGGATCTGTAAGGGCTCATCGGCAACCAAGCGCCAGTCATCCATGCAAACATCTTGCAGCTCTTCATCTGCCCGCCTAGCTTTCATCGCGAACACTAGGCCATCAGACTTCAGAAGGGGAAGGGAAAGCTCTAGAAAATGGGCAAGATTAGTAAATGCTCTAGAAATCACTGCATCAAACTGTCCAGGCTGTGATTTAGCCACCGCCTCGACACGTTCACTCAGAACCTGAATATTCTTTAGGCCCAACTTGCCACGTACGTGTTGCAAGAACGCTGTTTTTTTGCGGATAGCCTCAATCAGGGTCACATGCCACTCGGGCTGCAAGATGGCAATAGGGATTGCTGGTAAACCACCACCCGAGCCAAGGTCTGCAATTTTGGGGTTTTTTAAATCCAAAAATTGACGCATCACGGGTAAAACCGTAATGGAATCAATGAGATGCAATCGTACTGAGTTCTTTTCACCCTCAATTGCAGTCAAGTTATGCACCTGGTTCCAGCGACCCATTTCCTGCAAAAAGAGCTCTAAATCTGCAATATTCGCGGAACTGAGATTGAGGCCTAACCCTTCAATTCCCAAAGAAACCAAATCATTACTCATGGGTTTCTTCTTGGGTGCGGCCTAGACCCTTTTTAAGGTGGACCAGTAGTAGCGAGAGAGCCGCCGGCGTCACACCAGAAATTCTGCCGGCCTGACCCAAGGTGCCAGGCTTATGCAGATTCAGTTTTTGCTGCACCTCTTTAGACAAACCAAGAACCTGGGTGTAGTCCAAAGACTCGGGCAAAGGAAAGCTCTCGTTATGCTCTTGCCGAGCAATCTCAACCGCCTGCCTATCTATATAGCCTTGATATTTAATAGAAATTTCAACCTGATCGCTAATTTGCTGCGCTAAACCCAAGTCATCATCCAGCGTTCCCGGCGACCAAAGGCCATCAGCCAAGCTGGTTATCGCCTCATAAGTGATGCCGGGGCGCCGCAAAAGATCAGCCAAACTACACTCGTGGGATAAGTCTTGGCCTAAAAGCTCAGAAACTGCCTTCGCTGAGCCATGCTTTGGTCCAATCCAAATATCTTGCAAGCGGGATGTTTCACGTGAAACAGCCTCCTGTTTTCTGCAAAACGTATTCCAGCGATAGTCATCTACTAAACCAAGCTCACGGCCAATGGTAGTTAGACGCAAATCCGCATTGTCTTCACGCAGGCTCAAGCGGTACTCGGCACGACTTGTAAACATGCGGTAAGGCTCTTGAACACCCAAAGTAATCAGGTCATCCACCAAAACACCAATGTAAGACTCACTGCGCTTGGGCAACCAAGGCTTCTTGCCCTGTGCCGCTAAACCAGCATTGATGCCAGCAAGCATGCCCTGTGCTGCAGCCTCTTCATAACCCGTAGTGCCATTAATCTGACCTGCAAAGTAAAGACCGGCAATCGCCTTGGTCTCCAAACTATGGCGTAAGTGGCGTGGATCAAAGAAATCGTACTCAATGGCATAACCAGGACGCACAATCACCGCAGACTCTAAACCCCGAATACTTCGCACCAAACTCCACTGAATATCAAAGGGGAGGCTAGTAGAGATTCCATTGGGATAAAACTCGTTTGTTGTTAAGCCCTCAGGCTCCAAGAAGATCTGATGACTATTTCTGGAGGCAAAGCGATGAATCTTGTCTTCAATAGAAGGGCAATAGCGGGGACCAACCCCCTCAATTACACCCGTATACATTGGCGAGCGGTCTAAACCACCCCGAATAATGTCGTGTGTTTGCTCATTCGTATGGGAAATCCAGCAAGGAACTTGCTTTGGGTGTTGCTCAGGTCGACCCAAATAAGAGAAAACCGGCACCGGATCTAAGTCACCAGGCTGTTCCAGCATCACCGAGAAATCAATAGTGCGGCCATCGATCCTCGGCGGCGTACCCGTCTTTAGTCTTCCTTGGGGAAGCCTCAACTCTTTTAGCCTGGCGGACAAAGAAACGGCCGCCGGATCACCAGCTCTACCACCCGCGTAATTATTTAAGCCGACATGAATCTTTCCGTCCAAGAAGGTTCCGGCCGTAAGGACGACTTTCTTGGCCATAAACTTCAGCCCCATTTGCGTGACTACGCCCCGGACCTCGTCCCCGGCAACCAATAGATCATCTACAGCAGCCTGGAATAAGGTTAAGTTTTCTTGATTTTCGAGACGACGGCGAATCGCTGCTTTATATAAAACTCGGTCACCCTGTGCCCGAGTCGCGCGGACAGCGGGGCCCTTACTAGAATTCAATATCCGAAACTGGATACCGGCCTCATCTGTGGCCGCCGCCATGGCGCCACCCATAGCATCAATTTCTTTAACCAGATGGCCTTTGCCAATCCCACCAATTGAGGGATTACAACTCATGGCACCTAAATTCTCAATACTGTGAGTAATAAGAAGGGTATCGCATCCCATGCGCGCAGCCGCAAGGGCGGCCTCAGTCCCAGCATGACCGCCACCAACCACAATGACATCGAAGTTCTTTGAATAACGCATGATTTGCCTCAGATAGGGCGATGATCATAGCATTTTGTAGGTTTCACGTGAAACAAATGCTCACTCAAATAACAATAAAATATAGCACCTACTTAATAAGTCATTGATTTAATTGAGTTTTTGTAAAAATAGCTATTAATGATTGGTGCTAAACAATCCCACAATGGCCGCCGCCGAGAAGTAGCGGCACATATTGAACGAATGGCGGGAGGATTTAAATGAGTACGGCGCCGAAGCGCCGTACTAAAAGCAAACAAGAAAAAACTAAATCAATTCTTCTTCTTAAAGAGATGAGTAATTTCGCCAACAACCCCGCGACGGAATGCCAAGACACAGATTACGAAAATAAATCCAGTTGCAATCGTGCTCCAAGATCCAATGTTAGCTAGATAGTTTTGTAAACCAACCACAATGCCGGCACCGACTACTGGACCAAGGATGGTGCCCATTCCACCAAGCAATGTCATTAAAACAACTTCGCCAGACATGTGCCAATGAACATCGGTCAATGTTGCCAACTGGAAGACAAGGGTTTTCAAAGAACCAGCAAGGCCCGCAAGCGCCGCTGAAATCACAAAAGAGATTAGCTTGAAACGATCAACGTCATAACCCAAAGAAACTGCGCGCGGTTCGTTTTCACGAATAGCTTTTAAGACTTGGCCAAAAGGGGAATGCACTGTGCGAACGATCAATGCAAATCCAAGCAAGAAAACAGCGAGCACAAAGTAATACATGCTGACATCATCTTTTAAATCAATTAGGCCAAATAGCATTCCGCGTGGCACACCTTGAATGCCATCCTCACCACCAGTAAAGGGGAGTTGAACCGCTAAGAAGTAGACCATCTGGGAGAGCGCAAGCGTCACCATCGCAAAATAAATACCTTGTCGACGAATAGCCAAAGAGCCAATCAGAAAGCCCAAGACGCCAGAGCCCAAGACGCCCAACACAATTCCAAACTCCGGAGATAGGCCAGCTTCTTTACAAAGATAGGCGGTGATGTAAGCAGAGGTTCCAAAGAATGCCGCGTGTCCAAAAGAAAGAAGTCCCGTGAAACCCAACAACAAATTAAATGCGCAAGCAAAGAGGGCGAAACACAAGACCTTCATTGCAAAAACTAAATAAATAAAGTCTTGGAACGGAAGCAGTAGGGCAATTAAAACCAGAATCCCATAAAGCAGTTTTGTATTTGAGTTCACTTATTTCTCCCGGCCGAAAAGTCCAGCTGGACGAATGAGCAACACGATTGCCATGATCACAAAAATAACCACGCCAGAAGCTTCTGGGTAAAAAACTTTAGTTAAGCCCTCGATCAAACCTAAGGCTAGACCGGTCAATATAGAGCCCATGATGGAGCCCATGCCGCCAATCACAACAACCGCGAAAACAACAATGATGAGATTCGACCCCATCAATGGGTTAACTTGAAAAATTGGCGCAGCTAAAACGCCAGCAAAGCCAGCAAGGCCCACACCATAGGCGTAAGCCAAGGAAATCATTAGTGGAACATTGATGCCAAATGCTTGAAGAAGTTTTGGATTTTCAGTGCCAGCGCGAAGATAGGCGCCCAACTTGGTTCGCTCAATCACATACCAAGTAGAGAAACAAACTACCAAAGAAACCACAACAACCCACAAACGGTACTTGGGCAAAATAATGCCGATAGACTCTAAAGGTATTGCACCTTGCAATAGCTCAGGAGCTGGATAGCTCTCACCAGAGATTCCATACCAGTGACGGAACATGCCCTCAATAATGAGCGCCAAACCAAAAGTTAACAACAAGCCATAAAGGTGATCAAGGTGATAAAGGCGCCTGAGCATTGTGCGCTCAAGAATCAAACCAAAGCCCGCCATAACCAAGGGCACCAAAATTAATGCAAACCAATAGTTAATAGAGAACTCAGGAAAGCCAAACCATTGGCCGACTTGAGTAAGGCCAATCCAGGCAACAAATGCACCCATTGTGTACTGGGCGCCATGCGAAAAATTGATGATGTTGAGTAGGCCAAAAATAATGGCCAGACCCAAACTCAAAATGGCATAGAAAGAGCCATTAATAAGCCCCACCAAGAGCTGAGCAACCAGCCCTTGTGGGGTAATTCCAAGAAGTTCAAACATACTTAGCTAGAAATGAATTACTTGTTAGTAACCAACTTGCATCGTGACAATGAAAGTGGTTGTGTTGCCTCAGCAGCAGGAATCACTGCCTTGACGTTGTAATAATCCCATGGGCTCTTAGAGTCGGATGGCTTCTTCACTTCAAGCAAATACATGTCGTGCTCAAACTTACCATCGGCGCGGATTTTTCCTTTGAACAATCCATCATCAATGTTGGTGGATTTCAGGGCCTTCATTACCGCCTGTGTATCGTCAGTGCCAGCTTTTTGTACTGCAGTTAAGTAAGCAAGAACAGATGAGTAAACGCCGGCCTGAACACTAGTAGGCATACGCTTGTGTTGCAAGATGAAACGCTTCGAGAATGCGCGTGTCTTATCGTCTTTATCCCAATAGAAGCCTTCGGTTAAATACATGCCTTGTGCAGCATTCAAGCCCAAAGAGTGAACGTCGGAGATAAACATAAGCAAAGGAACTACAGTTTGCTTTTTGTTGATACCAAATTCTGAAGCCTGCTTCACCGAGTTAATAGTATCTTGACCGGCGTTCGCCAATGCCACAACATCGGCACCACTAGCTTGCGCCTTTAGAAGGTATGAAGAGAAGTCGCTATTTGGGAATGGGTGCTTACTAGTACCCAACACCTTGCCGCCGTTTGCATTAACAACGTTGGTTGAATCTTTCTCCAAAGCAGCGCCGAAAGCGTAATCAGCTGTAAGGAAGTACCAGTTCTTTTTGCCCTGCTTTACAACAGCCTTAGCTGTACCGTTTGAAAGCGCATAGGTATCGTAAGTCCAATGTACGTTATTGGCGGTACATTTTTCATTGGTAATTGGCAAAGAGGCTGCGCCAGAAACTAATGTGATTTTATTTTTTTGTTCTGCCACTTCCATTACGGCGAGCGCAACGTTGGTAGACACCAACTCAACAATCACATCAACGCCGTCTTTGTCGTACCACTCACGTGCTTTGTTTGCGGCAATATCTGCTTTGTTTTGATGATCGGCGCTAACCAATTCAATCTTTTTGCCAATAACAGTGCCGTCTTTTGAAAAATCAGCGATCGCCATTTTTGCCGCAATCACTGCGCCAGGACCAGCCAAGTCTGAATAGGTTGAAGATAAGTCAGTTAACACACCAATCTTAATTACATCACCACTAACTTTAGATGTTTGTGCAAACGCTGGGTTTGAACCAAAAAAGGTTGCCGCCACCAGACACGCGGTAATTTGCTTTAACTTCATTTTTATCTCCTATAGATAACCACTAAACACCAAGATACTCATTCAATAAGCTTGCTTTCTCAGCAAGCTCGTTTTGATTAACAACCTCGACTACATTGCCGTGCTCAACAACATAATGGCGATCGGCCAAGGGTGCAGCAAAACGGAAGTTTTGCTCCACCAACACAATCGTGAAACCCTTATTGCGCAAGCTAGTAACCACCTCGCCCAGCTTTTGAACAATCACTGGTGCCAAACCCTCAGTAATCTCATCTAACAACAATAGTTTTGCGCCTGTTCTCAGAATGCGTGCCATTGCGAGCATTTGTTGTTCACCGCCCGACAACCTTGTACCAGGACTGTTGCGTCGCTCATAAAGGTTGGGGAACATTTCATAAATCTCGTCCAAACCCATGCCGCCAGGAGCAATCTCTGGCAACAATATTAAGTTCTCTTCGGTGCTTAGGCTGGCAAAGATGCCGCGCTCTTCTGGGCAGAAACCAACCCCCAAGCGCGCAATTCTGTAGGTTGGCATCGCAATAGTTTGAGCGCCATAAATCTCTACTGAACCAGTTCTCTTGCTGGTTAAGCCCAAAATGGTTTTTAAAATGGTGCTGCGACCAGCGCCGTTGCGACCCAAAAGAGTAACCACCTCGCCATCACGCACAGCAAAGTTCACGCCGTGAAGGATGTGGGACTCTCCATACCAAGATTCAAGGTTTTTAACCTCTAAAGCCATATTACTCATATGCTGTCACCCCCGTGACTACCCATATAAGCCTCAACCACCAGTGGGTTATTTGAAACTTCCTGATAAGAGCCTTCAGCCAAAACCGAGCCACGCTGTAATACCGTAATGCGGTCAGCAATAGATGAAACCACCTTCATATTGTGTTCGACCATCAAAATAGTGCGCCCTTTTGCTACCCGATCAATTAACTCGGTAACACGCTCCACATCCTCGTGACCCATACCTTGTGTCGGCTCATCCAGCAGCATTAACTCAGGCTCCATGGCCATGGTGGTGGCGATTTCAAGGGCTCTTTTGCGGCCATAAGCTAGATTTAGGGTCTCTTCATGAGCAAAATCAGCCAAACCAACCTCAAGCAACAACTCTTCAGCACGCTCATTGAGCACATTGAGTGAGTCGCCAGACCTCCAAAAATGAAACTCCGTACCCAATCCTCGCTGCAGTGCAACACGAACGTTTTCTAAAACAGTTAAGTGGGGAAAAACTGCAGAGATCTGAAACGACCGAACAACGCCGCGCCGTGCAATTTGAGCGGGCTTCTCTTTGGTAATGTCAAAACCATTAAATAAGATCTGTCCGCTACTGGGCTCCAAGAACTTCGTGAGCAGATTAAAGCAGGTGGTCTTTCCCGCGCCGTTAGGCCCAATCAAAGCATGAATGGTGCCCCTAGTAACATCTAGATTGACGTCACTTACCGCAGAAAAACCTTTAAAGGTTTTTCCAAGGCCAATTGTTTTTAATATTGTTTCTTGCAAGCTCAAATCCCCATACCCATTTTTAGGCAAGAAATTAAGAATACCCTAAGAGAGCATTTACTAATATAGCGATAACCCTAAACACACAAAGTGGGTGTTGTTTAATTTGTATGGCTATTTTTGAAAAAGTTTTGAATTGCCACTCTTGCAGCCTCATCCAAAACATCCATAGGAACTCTTTGGGCGCCCTGAACAATCATGAGGGCGTATGGTTTTGCAAGAGCCGCAGCCTCTGGACACAAGTGCAACTCCTCACCAATCGCAGGGGATTGGCTGCGCCAATAATTAATGGCAGCCTCTAACTCTTGAATGCTAACAAACAACATTTTAAGAATTACTTATCATCAAGCGACAACATGGTGCCGCGACAATTTTTTGCACCGCAACGGCACTCGTAATCTTTTTTCATTTGCTTGGTAATGCGACCTTCGACATCAAGTGAGTAGTCATAAAAAAGCTCTTCACCCAACTTGAGATCGCGTTTCGCATAAATAAATACACGTGGCTCACCGTCAAAATTATCTTCTCGGGTTTCACAACTAGGCTTGCAGGAGTGGTTAATCCAGCGCGCAGCGTTACCGCCGTACTTGGCATCAATGCAGCGCCCATCTTCTAAAGAAAAGTAGAAGGTGTGATTTGGGTCTTTAGGATCGTGTGGGTGGCGCTTCTCGGCCAACTTCCAACTAATACGCTCACCTTTGTACTCAATGATGGCCGCGCCTTTTTTAATAGGCTTTGCAGCAAACACCCCTTTGCCGTGAATGGGTGAAGATTTAACAATAATGCAAGACCTATCCACGTTCGGTAAAGCCAATTTCTTTTTAGCCATTTAAATCAAACATCCAAGTTACGCGCAATTAATGCATTCTTCTCAATAAACGCACGACGCGGCTCAACCTCATCACCCATCAAGGTGGTGAAGACTTGATCAGCTGCAATTGCATCTTCAATTTTGACTTGAAGCAAGGTGCGTGAGCTAGCATCCATTGTGGTTTCCCACAACTGTGATGGGTTCATCTCACCAAGACCCTTGTAACGCTGACGACTGAGCACACGTTCTGCCTCCGAAAGCAACCAAGCAAAAGCTGCTCTGAAATCTTGAATGGCTTGTTCTTTTTGGTTTTTGTCTGGATCGCCACGACGCACTTTCGAGCCAGGCAATACTTTGCCAGATAAAACCGCGGCAGCATTTGCCAAACTTTGATAGTCATCACCATGAACAAAGTCAGAGTTAATTGCAGATAACTTCAAGTTGCCATGTATGCGGCGAGAGAGCAACAACTTAAATCGATCGGTGCGCTCTTCCTTTTGCACAATAATTTCTGGTGGCAAGGCCAAAGGATTTAAAGAATCAGCAAGTGCAATGCGTAACCGCTCAGCAGACTCTTGAGCAGACTGTTCAGTATCTAAATTTAATTGGGTACCAGAAGCAATTGCACGCAAGGCATCTTCATCAATGGTGCGTGAGAGGCGATCAACAATAGATTGAATGACTTGATAATGCTTTGCCAACTCACCCAATGCAGCACCTTCAATAATTTCACCAGCAGGGGTTTGTAGTGATGCTGACTCTAGGGCGATCTTTAAAAGCAGTTGGTTTAATTCAGCATCATCCTTGATGTACTGCTCATTCTTACCAAACTTCACCTTATATAAAGGTGGTTGCGCAATATAAATGTGGCCACGCTCAATCAGCTCAGGCATCTGTCTATAGAAGAAAGTAAGTAGTAGTGTGCGAATATGACTACCATCAACGTCCGCGTCGGTCATGATGATGATGCGGTGATAACGGAGTTTATCGGCCTTATATTCTTCTGCGCCAATGCCAGTACCAAGGACGGTGATTAAAGTAACCACCTCCTGGCTTGCCAACATCTTGTCAAAGCGCGCCTTCTCCACATTCAAGATTTTTCCCTTTAGGGGAAGAATTGCTTGGAAACGGCGGTCGCGCCCCTGCTTAGCAGAGCCTCCCGCGGAGTCTCCCTCGACAATAAACAATTCAGATTTAGTTGGATCTTTTTCTTGGCAGTCCGCCAATTTTCCAGGGAGGCCTAAACCATCTAAGACTCCTTTGCGACGAGTCATATCTCTAGCTTTGCGAGCAGCCTCACGAGCGCGAGCGGCATCTACAATTTTCCCGCAAAGGATTTTTGCATCAGCAGGACGCTCTTGAAGATAAGCGCTCAAGGCCTCTGCAACAATTTCTTCTACCGGGCCACGCACCTCACTGGAAACCAATTTATCTTTTGTTTGGCTTGAAAACTTTGGTTCAGGCACCTTAACCGACAACACACAAGCAAGGCCTTCTCGCATGTCATCACCAGAGATTTCTACCTTTGCCTTTTTGGCGACTTCATGTTCGTCAATATATTTATTAATGACTCGCGTCATAGCAGCGCGCAAACCAGTTAAGTGAGTACCGCCATCACGCTGAGGAATGTTGTTAGTAAAACAAAGTACTTGCTCACTAAAACTATCATTCCACTGCATAGAGACTTCAGCAGTAATGTTGCCACCTAGGTCTGATGGGCGAATGCCTTCTGCGTAAAAAATGTTTGGGTGTAATACGTTTTTGGTTTGGTTGATGTATTCAACAAAACCTTTTACACCACCAGAGAAAGCAAAATCTTCTTCTTGACCAGAGCGCTGATCAATTAATTTGATGTGAACACCGTTATTTAAGAATGAGAGCTCGCGAATACGTTTGACAAGAATCTCGTAATGAAACTCAATATTTCCAAAAATATCTTCATCAGCTAAAAAGTGAACTTCTGTACCAGATAGCGTGGTGTCACCAGTGATAGTAATTGGAGAAACCGCAACACCATTCTCTTCTTGAATATTACGGCTCTGAATAACGCCGCGCGCAAACTCCATGTAATGTGCTTTACCGTCACGACGAATGGTGAGCTTCAACCATTTAGATAGTGCGTTAACGCAACTAACACCTACACCATGTAAACCACCAGAAACTTTATAGCTATTTTGGTCAAACTTACCACCGGCATGTAACTCCGTCATCACAATCTCAGCCGCACTTCTTTTAGGCTCATGCTTGTCGTCGTACTTAATGCCTGTTGGAACCCCACGACCGTTATCAACAATAGAAATGGAGTTATCAGTTTGGATAACAACAGTAATCTCAGAGCAATAACCTGCTAATGCTTCATCAATAGAGTTATCTAAAACCTCGAAAACTAAGTGGTGCAGACCTGTGCCATCGGAGGTATCCCCGATATACATACCTGGACGCTTACGAACTGCCTCAAGACCTTCTAAGATTTGGATCGATGATGCACCGTACTGCTCTACTACTTTTTTTTCTTCAGTCATTTTTTTCTAAATTAAATACGCATTGGCATCACAACATACTTGAAGTCTTCTGAACCAGGCAAAGTAATCACCGCACTACTATTGGCATCACCCAAGCTAATTTGAATTTTTTCATTCTTCAAGTTTGACAAAACATCTAATAAATAACTCACGTTGAAACCAATTTCAACTACATCACCACTATATTCAGTCTCAATCTCTTCCTGCGCCTCTTCTTGTTCAGCGTTCGTTGATTGAACGGTGATTCGGTTAGGTGATAAGGAGAAACGAACACCTTTAAATTTATCAGTTGTCAAAATTGCAGCACGTTGTAGCGCTGATTGCAAAACGTCACGCCCGACCACTAATGAATTTTTGTGACCTTTTGGAATTACTCGCTGAAAATCAGGAAACTTACCCTCAACCAATTTTGAAATCAATTCGATATCACCAAAAGTAAATTTCACCTGGTTTGATGTAAGACTCATCTCCAATATCTCATCCGAGTCCTCAAGCAGGTGTTGACACTCAAGAATGGTTTTACGAGGAATGATAATTTCTTGTCTTTGTCCAGAACCCACTGGGGCCTCAGCCAACTCAACTTGAGAATAAGCTAAACGATGGCCGTCGGTAGCTACAGCGATTACTTGTTTGCCCTCAACAACCAACAACATACCATTAAGGTAGTAGCGAATATCCTGTTGAGCCATTGCAAAATGGACTTGACTAACTAGCTGACGAAAACTCTTTTGAGTCATCTTCCAACTTGCGGTTACCTCACCAACACTTTGCATTACTGGAAATTCAGCTGCAGATAAAGTTTGCAAAGAGAAGCGGCTTTTGCCACTCTGAACAACCATCTTGTTATCTTTAAGATTTAGCGCTACCGGCCCCTCTGGAAGCGCGCGCAAGATATCAAGCAGCTTTCTTGCGGCAACCGTAGTTGTTACATCTTCAGTACCAACACCAAAACTGGCATTGGTTGTAATTTGAATTTCTATATCGGTGGATATAAAAGAAACCTTGTCACCCCGCTTCTTAAACAACAGGTTTGCCAAGATGGGTAAGGTATGTCGACGTTCAACAATGCCACTAACAACCTGAAGAGGTTTTAACAAACTGTCACGTGAGGTGTTTACTAGTTGCATTGCTTTTAAATCCTTGTATATATCTTATTAGTAGTAGTAATAAGGCTCGTTATTTCAGTGGATAACTCAAAAACCGTATATAAAACAACCCGTTAAAACCAAAAAAACCTGTGGAAAACTTTTGTATAAGCACTGCATAAATATTGGATAACTTTTAATCAACACCCTATTTTTGCATGAAGCGCGAGCTTTCCACAATTTATCCACATGATGTCCCCAAAGTTATCCATTGAGCTATCCACAACCTTATCCACAGGTTAAAAACCTATGACTTTAGGGTTTGCTCAATAACGTGGATTTCATGATTAAGCTGCCCATCATGGGAGCGCTCTTCACCAATCTTTCGCACGGCGTGTAAAACCGTGGTGTGGTCTCTGCCGCCAAACAACTCTCCAATCTCTGGGAGGCTTTTCTGGGTAAGCTCCTTTGCCATAAACATCGCAATTTGACGTGGCCGAGCAATATTTGCCGGACGTTTTTTGGAATACATGTCCGCAACTTTGATGCTGTAAAAATCCGCCACCGCCTTTTGGATGTTTTCAACCGAGATTTGACGATTTTGTATTGAGAGCAAGTCTTTTAAGGCTACGCGGGCCACATCAATAGTGACTTCTTTACCGTGGAAGCGAACGAAGGCCAAAATCTTCCTTAATGCGCCCTCTAACTCTCGTACATTGGATCTCAAGTGTTTCGCTACAAAGAAGGCCACATCCTCGCTCATGGGGATGCCCTCACTTAAAGCTTTCTTCATCAAAATAGCCACCCGCATCTCAAGTTCAGGGGGTTCAATTGCAACCGTGAGGCCTGAGTCAAAGCGTGAAATAAGGCGATCATCTATACCAGCCATTTCTTTTGGGTAGGTATCGCTGGTAATGATGACTTGGGCTTTGTTGCTCAGAAGCGCCTCAAATGCGTAGAAAAACTCTTCTTGCGTTCTCGATTTCCCGCTAAAAAACTGAATATCGTCAATTAATAGTAGGTCTAAAGAGTGGTAATAGCGCTTAAAGCGGTCAAAAGCCTTTTGTTGATAAGCCCTAACCACGTCTGAGACATACTGCTCAGCATGGATATATCGAATTCGGGCGTTGGGCTTCTCTTTTAAAAGGTGATTTCCAATCGCGTGAATTAAATGGGTCTTACCTAAACCCACACCACCATATAAAAACATGGGGTTATAAGAGGTGCCCGGGTTGTGGGCAACCTGAATTGACGCAGCCCTTGCCAATTGATTGGCTTTACCGGTTACAAATGTTTCAAAAGTAAGGTTGGGGTTTAGTTTGGAGTGATCTTCAATTTCAAAAGCCTGCTCCTCTGTCGATGAACTATCTGCGCTAATTACAGGCCCCTGAGGCTCAAGCTTTTCTTGTGGGGTGCTGGCCGGCATTGTTTGGCTGCTCGATCCCTCAACATTAAGAATGAAGCTTAAGGTGATAGGGTGACCAAAGTATTGGTCGGCCATCTCTTGGAAGCGGTCAGAAAAAGTCTTTTTAATCCAATCAAGTTTGAATCTGTTTGGGGCTCCCAATATGAGTGATTGCTCACTTTCATCATAAGAAACCAGACTTAGTGGAGCAATCCAGGTTTTAAATTGTTGGGGGGAGAGCTCTCGAGCAAGCGCGCCTAGGGCGCCATCCCAAAACCCCAGTGGGCTAAGTGAATTCAATGTGGGAGGATTCTGTAAGTTACTCATATTTTTGGAGGATCCATTGTAGCGATCCCACAAAGTTATCCACAAGCTAGAAAAACGTGGAAAACCTGTGGATAACTTGTGTATAAAACTTAAAAACCTATATAAATCAATTAGTTAATAAAAACAGCCAAGTAAAATAGAGAAAAATACCTATATATTGTTCCGCAGCGGTTGACCTTTTGCTGCGCAACAAGGAAAATACGGGGTTTTGCAGGATGAATCATGAAAAGAACATACCAACCCTCAGTAACACGTCGTAAACGCACTCACGGATTCCGTATTCGCATGAAAACTAAGAGTGGACGCGCAGTATTAAACGCACGTCGCGCTAAAGGCCGCAAACGTCTAGCTGTTTAAGTTAGCAGTTGAATAGCGCCAGGATTTCTGAATTACTAAAAACACGCCCCAAGACAAGTTTGTATTGGGGTTTGTATTTGGCATCGTCAGATCAGGGCGCTAAGCCAGACTTAGGTATTGCGGTCGCCAAAAAGTTAGCTAAGCGTGCGGTGGATCGCAACCAATTAAAGCGCATGATCCGCGAATTAATTAGAAGTGCTCAAGCTACACATCTCAACGGCGACGTTGTGGTGAAGCTGAAAAAACCAATCGGTCGCGAGACCCGCGGCAGACTCAGAAGCAAAGAAAAAGAAACGCTGCGAAGCCAAATTGCAGGGTTAATTTAACGTGCGTCTATTGAATAAGTTGGCCATTAAGGCTTTGAGGGTTTATCAAATTGCGCTCAGCCCTTTTGTTGGAATGCAATGTAAGTTTGTACCTTCTTGTTCCCAATACGCTTGCGACTGCTTTGCAAATTACGGATTTTTAAAAAGCTGTAGGCTCATGGTGTGGCGTGTTTTGCGTTGCAACCCATGGTCACAAGGGGGGATAGACCCCGCAGTAAAACCAATACCTCATCATCATTAAGTGAATGCAAATGGACTTTAAAAAAACAATTCTTTGGGCAGTCTTCTCTATGTCGGGCCTGATGTTGTACAACAACTGGCAGGTTCACGAGGGAAAACCATCGATGTTTGGTGGAAGCCCTGCAAGCACTGCTGTTGTAGCTGATAAAGCTCAAGCAAGCAAAATTGATATTCCATCCCCAGTACAAAGTCCCAGCATTCCAGCGCCGAACCAAGCGCCCGCCATTGTTGCTAACGCAATTGAAACATCAGAAAAGTTTGTATTGCAAAACGATGTGTTGATTTTGGAAATCAGCGCCAATGGCGCCAACATTATTGATGCGAAGCTACCTAAGCAGCTGACAGCAGAAAAGAAGCCTGTTGAACTATTCCAATACGCACCGAACCATAAATACTTTGCACGCTCTGGCTTAATTGCTTTGGGTAATGCGGATCTACCTAACCACACCACAACATTTAAATTAGTGCAGTCCGGGAAAGATGGATCCGGCAAACCTTTTATTGTTTTAGCTAGCGAGCGCAATGGCGTAAAACTAGAGAAGACATTTATCTTAAGTCCCGGCAGTTATGTTGTTGATGTTGGACATCGCGTTACACAAAGCAATGCAAATGCAGCGCCACTAGTTCTCTACACAGAGATCGTGCGCGATGCTTCACAAGAGCAAAAAATTGGACCCTTTGATGGCGCGTTCTCTGCAAGCACCTTCACGGGTCCTGCCGCTTACACCGAAAAAGAAAAATTCAATAAGCTGGAATTCACGGCGATTGATAAAAACAAAATTACTATTCCTACGCAAGTGCCGGCTGGGGATCCTGCATGGATTGCCATGGTTCAGCACTACTTTGCCAGCGCGTGGATTCCCGGTGACAAGACGGCGCGAGACATTTATGCGGGAAGAATTGATAACAATCTTTACCGCATTGGCATGCAAACACCCTTGGGCGTAGTTGCACCAGGAACAACCGTTGTTGAAAAAGCAAAGCTGTTTGTAGGCCCGCAAGAGGAAAGCGTTTTAGAAACGATTGCCCCAGGGTTTGCTTTGCTCAAAGACTATGGCTACCTCACCATTCTTGCCAAACCTATTTTCTGGTTGCTAGAAAACATTCACTCCTATGTTGGTAATTGGGGTTGGTCAATCATCTTGTTGACCATCTTGATTAAGCTGGTGTTCTTCCCGCTGTCCGCTGCTAGTTATAAGTCAATGGCACGCATGAAAGAAGTTCAGCCACGTTTGCTTGCGATGAAAGAGCAATACAAAGGTGAGCCACAAAAATTAAACCAAGCGATGATGGAGATGTATCGCAAGGAAAAAATTAATCCTTTGGGCGGTTGCTTACCGGTAGTTATTCAGATTCCTGTATTTATTTCTTTGTACTGGGTTCTGCTGTCTTCAGTGGAAATGCGCAATGCACCATGGATTGGTTGGATTCATGACCTATCAGTTCCGGACCCATATTACATTTTGCCAATCATCATGGCAGCATCTATGTTTGTGCAAACCAAACTAAACCCAACGCCACCAGATCCAATTCAGGCGAAGGTGATGATGTATATGCCGCTAGTGTTCTCGGTAATGTTCTTCTTCTTCCCTGCGGGCTTGGTTCTGTACTGGGTGGTAAACAACTTGCTGTCAATTGCTCAACAATGGCAAATCAATCAAATGTTTGGAAAGAAGCCAGCTAAATAAATTTTTAGCTGCCCAAAGATGAATACGGAGTGCCCGCAATGATGACTAGAAAGTTGCCCATCATTGCGGTTGCCACCGCACCAGGCAAAGCTGGTGTTGGAGTCATTCGCATCAGTGGGGCTCAGCTTTTGCCGCTGTCTGAGGCTTTATTTCAGAAGGCGCTTTCGCCCCGTCAGGCCAACTTACTGACACTTCGTGATGCGCAAGGCGAGTCGATAGACCAACTCATTGCCATTTACTTTGCCGCCCCCGCCTCCTTTACTGGTGAAGATGTTTTAGAGCTGCAGTGCCATGGCGGGCCACAACTTTTAGAGTTGGTCATGAAGCGTTGTCTTGAGCTTGGGAAAGATCAGGGCTTAGTAATTGCTGAACCTGGCGAGTTTTCCTTGCGCGCCTACCTCAACAACAAAATCGATTTAGCGCAAGCAGAGGCTATCGCAGATTTAATTGACGCCCAAAGTGAGGCGGCAGTTCGTGGTGCAGCACGCTCATTGCAAGGAGCTTTTTCAAACGATATCAATAGTTTGATTGAAGAAATTACCCAGTTACGTATTTTGGTGGAGTCCACCCTAGACTTTCCTGAAGAAGAGATTGAGTTCTTAGAGAATGCCCAGGCTCGCGAGCGCCTCAGTACGGTAATGAAAAAGTTGCAAGGACTTCGTGAGGGTGCAAAGCAAGGAAAAATTTTGCGTGACGGCATCCAGTTGGTTTTGGCTGGCGCCCCCAATGTTGGAAAAAGCTCCCTCCTTAATCGTTTGGCTGGTGAGGAGGTGGCCATTGTCACGCCTATCGCTGGAACTACAAGGGATCGGGTTAAGGAGAGCATCACCATTAATGGGGTACCTATGCACATCATTGATACCGCTGGCTTGCGTGAGACTGGTGATCTAGTTGAGGCAAAAGGCATCGAAAGATCTTGGGAGGCCATCCGAGCTGCCGACCTGGTTATATTTCTACAAGACCCAAGCTCTACAGACAAAAACAATAACGCTGAGGCCTCGGGGCTGAAAGCCCAAATTTTGCAAGCGCTCCCCCCAAAGTGCCCCGTCCTTGAGGTTTGCAACAAATCAGACTTGCTGGGCGAATCCGCAATAAATCAAGACACAAACCCCCGTTTGCTGATTTCGGCCAAGACGGGTGATGGTATTGAGCTGCTAAAACAGAAAATCTTAGAGTCTGTGGGTTGGGGCGGCACTCAAGAGGGTGCTATCTTGGCACGTAGACGACATTTGGATTGCTTAGATAGGGCTGCCACCCACTTAGATAAATCTCAACAATTCGCAGCAGATGGCAACATATCGCTGGAGTTATTTGCAGAAGAGCTCCGTTTAGCGCAAGATCAGCTAGGGCACATTACTGGAAAACTGCTCCCCGATGACCTTTTGGGCAAGATTTTTAGCCAATTTTGTATTGGCAAGTAAAGGGTTTGCTCTTGGTGGGCCAAGCCCTAAAAATATGCCCAAAATGTTAAAATAGTGCGATCAAAAATATTACATTTCATAGGACTCTCATGACTATCAATACCAATGCACCTGAGTACGTAAAAAATCAAAAACTGATTCAATGGGTTGCCGAAGTGGCCGCCTTAACTAAACCAGACAAGATTCATTGGTGTGATGGTTCCCAGTCTGAATACGATGAATTTTGTGAGTTGCTGGTAAATGCCGGCGTATTCAAGCGCCTCAACCCAGCTAAGCGCAAAAACGCTTTCTTAGCATTGTCAGATCCAGATGATGTGGCTCGTGTTGAAGACCGCACGTTTATTTGCTCTGCAAAAAAAGAAGATGCAGGCCCGACAAATAACTGGGTAGAGCCAAGCGAAATGCGCGCCACTCTACAGCCATTGTTTGATGGTTGCATGCGCGGCAGAACAATGTACGTAGTGCCATTCTCAATGGGCCCAATTGGTTCCCCAATCGCCCACATTGGTGTTGAGCTTTCTGATAGCCCATATGTTGCTATCAATATGCGCTTGATGACTCGCATGGGTAAAGCAGTGATTGATCAACTTGGCGCCACTGGTGAATTTGTTCCTTGTATTCACACTGTTGGTAAGCCTTTGGCTGCTGGCGAAAAAGACGTTGCGTGGCCTAACAACAAAAACAAATACATCGTTCACTATCCAGAGACACGTGAGATTTGGTCTTTTGGATCTGGCTACGGTGGGAATGCATTGTTAGGTAAAAAATGTTTTGCTTTGCGTATCGCATCCAATATGGGGCGCGATCAAGGCTGGTTAGCTGAGCACATGTTGATCTTGGGCGTGACTTCACCAGAAGGTAAGAAATACCATATCGCTGCTGCGTTCCCATCTGCCTGCGGAAAAACCAACTTCTCTATGATGATTCCTCCAAAGGGCTTCGAAGGTTGGAAGGTCACTACAGTTGGTGATGACATTGCATGGATCAAGCCACGCAAAGACCCTGTTACAGGTAAGACACGTTTGTTTGCGATTAACCCAGAGTCTGGTTACTTTGGCGTTGCTCCAGGAACAAATCGTCAAACCAATCCAAACTGTCTCGATTCATTAAACCAAGACGTAATCTTTACTAACGTTGGCTTAACTGATGATGGTGATGTTTGGTGGGAAGGTTTAACTGATACACCTCCAGCGCATTTAATTGATTGGCAAGGCAAGGACTGGACTCCTGCTGATGGCGCTGCTGGTCGCAAAGCTGCACACCCAAATTCACGCTTCACTGTAGCTGCTACCAATAACCCTGCAGTTGATCCTAATTGGGATAATCCTGAGGGCGTAGCGATTGATGCATTCTTGTTTGGCGGTCGTCGCTCGAACACGGTTCCATTGGTAAGTGAAGCGCGTGACTGGGTAGAAGGTGTTTACATGGCCGCAACAATGGGCTCTGAAACTACTGCTGCTATTACTGGTCAAGTCGGCGTTGTTCGTCGCGATCCTTTTGCGATGATTGCATTTGCTGGCTACAACATGAGCGATTACTTCCAACATTGGTTAAACATTGGTAGCAAGCTTGCTGCTGAAGGCGCCGTGTTGCCAAAAATCTATTGTGTGAACTGGTTCCGCAAAGATGAAAACGGTAAGTTTGTATGGCCTGGTTTTGGTGAAAACATGCGCGTGTTGTCTTGGATCTTGGGCCGCGCTGAAGGCACAGCTAGGGGCAAGGAAACTGTATTTGGCATTTGTCCAGAGCACGCTGATATGCATTGGAATGGTCTCGATTACTCAGTAGACAAGTTTGAAAAAGCGATTACTGTTGCTGTTGACGACTGGAAGAACGAGCTCAAACTTCATTCAGAATTGTTTGAGCATTTAGGTGAGCGCTTACCTAAAGAGTTGGTCGAAGCTCGTAGCAAAATCGAGAAGCGCTTAAACGCCTAGGCATTCCCTAGAGGTTTAAGAAGCATTTTCAAAAACATCTTTATTTAATGACCTTACCCCAACACCATGACATCGTGGTGATTGGGGCAGGCATTGCTGGCTCCAGCATTGCCAGTGAGTTGCTTGAGCGCGGTCAAGCGGTCTGTATTATTGACTCAGCCCCTCACCCCGCATCAGCATGTTCTAGTCACGCTTACGCCATTGCTCACCCACATGTTGGTCGTGGCGCCCCCCGTTTATTGCGCCTAACTCGCATTGCCTTTCTGATAGCCGAAGCTCGATGGGGCAAGGTCTGGAATCAGCACGGCATCTTTCAGCCAAACAAAAAAGACAAAGTTTTTAATCGGGATGATGTTGCAGGTTACCTGCGTTCACTCGATCTTGATGAGGGGATGGCACAAGCACTTGATGCGAATGATGCTATGCGGGCTTGTGGAATTTCTCAAGATGGCATTTGGCTTCCACGGGGCGCATCATTAAATCTGTTTGAAGCAACTCAAGATGCGTTAGCCCCCCACCCAAAATTGACTTGCAGCTGGAATACTCCCGTAGCTCGTCTGGAGAAGGTAAATGCCGGCTGGCAATTAATCGACCCTCACGATAGACCCATCATGATTGCTGGCAAAGTCATTATTGCGACAGCGCTTGAAACGAAAAAGTTAGCTGCAAGTATTGACGTACGACTTCCTTTGAGGCCGGTACGTGGACAGCTAAGCATTTTTTCTATTGATGAAAATAGTTCGTGGGCAGCAAGACTACCTCACACCGCTATATCGGGCGATGGCTATTGTTTGCCAGCCAAGAAATTGCCTGATGGAAATTATCAATGGATAGTGGGCTCTAGTTTTGATGAGGGGGAGTCTGATCTTCGGGATTGGGATGCTAGTGATGACTTTAATCGTGAACAGGCAAGAGGCTTGCTGAATTATGAACATGGTGACCTTAGCCAACTTCAAAAGTCAGGAAGTTTTGTAGGTGTTCGTTGCGTCGCTGGCGATCGTTTGCCGATTATTGGCGCACTGACTCAACGCCCAGGGATATTTTTGGCAACAGCCCTGGGGTCGAGAGGCGCACTGTGGTCGGCTTTAGCCGCCAAACTCATTACTACTCAAGTGCTTGAAGATGACTTTGCTTTGCTGGCACGCTTGGGTTTTGCTGCAGACTTAGTTGCTGCACTAGCGCCCGCACGCTTCTTTGCTGGCGCTTTAGCGGCAGCACCCGCTTTGGGTGCTTTTGCTTCAAACTCAAAACCAATTTTGCCGTCGGCACCCAAAGCAAGATAGGCCTTAAAGCCACGACCAGTACGGTTTGATTTGAAGTTGGTCAGCAAATCTGTCTTACCCTCGGCGAGCAATTTTTGAACTTGCTCAGCAGAAATTTCTTGTTGCAAAACAACCTTGCCTGTTTTGAAATCACATGATTTTTCTGGCCCAGTATTTCTTTCGCATAAATAGCGCATGCCATCTTCATATACAGCGCCAGAACATTTTGGACAAACGCCTAAGGCTTGGCGGCCAGTAAAGTCGATCGCCTCAGACTCATCTTCTTGAGTATTGCCAAAATCAAATTCAAGCTTGAAGCCTGCATTTGGATAATCCTTATCATCCTCAGGAATTTCGCTTAATTTGATAATCGCCGCAAATGGCCTACCCATTTTGCTGCGGAACCCCTGCAATGGCCCAATAGTTTTTTCACGCAGCAATTCTTCTACTTCTGGATATTCAAATGCGCGACCACCCGGAGTTTTACTAATCGTAAAGCCGCACTTCTCACATGCAAAGCGACGATAGTTTTCTTTAACCGCGCCTTTACAGTGTGGGCATGGCGTAGACATAGTGGCATAGTCACCAGGAATCGTGTCGCTGTCATATTCTTTTGCGCGCTTGACGATGCGTTGGGTCATCTGGGCAATTTCTTGCATGAAGGTGTCGCGATTCATCTCGCCACGCTCAATCAAGGAAAGTTTATTTTCCCAGCTGCCCGTGAGATCGGGGCGCGTCAATTCCTCAACATCTAAGCCGCGCAAGAGTGTCATTAATTGGAATGCTTTAGCTGTAGGAATGAGCTCGCGTGCTTCGCGCACCATATATTTTTCTGCTAGCAGGCCTTCAATAATGGCTGCGCGCGTTGCAGGTGTGCCCAAGCCCTTTTCAGCCATCGCTTCGCGCATCTCATCATCATCCACCCACTTACCGGCGCTCTCCATTGCTGATAATAAAGTTGCCTCGGTGTAGCGAGCTGGTGGTTTGGTTTTTAATGGGATCGCTGAGATAGATTCAGTTTGAACAGTTTCACCTTCTTGCACTGCTACCAACTCATCATCCGCTTGATTAGATCTGCCGTACACCGTTAGCCAACCTGGTGTGACCAGTACGCGACCTTCAGTTTTAAAGTGGTGCCCTGATGCTTCGGTGATCCGAGTGGTGACGCGGAATTCAGCTGCGGGATAAAACACCGCCAAGAAGCGACGCACAACTAAGTCATACAGCTTTTGCTCGGGCTCGCTCAGGCTCTTTGGAGACTCTAAGGTGGGGATGATTGCAAAGTGATCGGATATTTTTGAGTTGTCAAAAATACGTTTGTTTGGTTTGATCCAGCCATATCCAGCCTTAGCCTTTGGATCCTTGGGATCGCCTTGCAAAATTTGTTTGGCGAAGGGGCGATATTCTTGTGAATGTTCAGCCAAGTTTTCCATGGTCTGCTTCACGGTTTCTAGATAGTCTTCAGGCAATGCTTTTGCATCTGTACGTGGATAAGTAAGTACCTTGTGACGCTCGTAAAGTGCCTGGGCTAAACCCAAAGTATTTTTAGCTGAGAAGCCAAAGCGTGCATTGGCTTCACGTTGCAAACTTGTTAAGTCAAATAGTTGCGGCGCCAGTTGAGTGGCTGGTTTTGCTTCTTCTTTAACGCTAGCCTTTTTATCGCGGCAGGCTGCAACAATACTTTGCGCTGCTGCTTCGCTCCACAAGCGATTTTCACGCGCATCAGGCGCAGCCGCATCTTTCTTAAACTTCGGATCAAACCAACGACCTTCATACACGCCAGCCGCAGCAATAAATTCTGCCTTCACCTCCCAATAATCTTTGGAGATAAATTTACGGATGAGCTCTTCGCGCTCCACCACAATTGATAGTGTGGGTGTTTGTACTCGACCAACTGTTGTTAGAAAAAATCCACCACTCTTGCTGTTGAATGCAGTCATGGCGCGAGTACCGTTGATTCCCACAAGCCAATCGGCCTCAGAGCGGCAACGCGCTGCATCTGCTAGTGGTTGCATATCGCTATCGCTACGTAGTGAGGCAAAGCCATCACGAATGGCTGCTGGCGTCATCGACTGTAACCAAAGTCGCTTGATTGCTTGGGGTGCTTTTGCGTGCTGAGCAATCAAACGAAAAATCAACTCACCTTCGCGTCCCGCGTCACATGCATTAATAAGTTCATTAATATCTTTACGCTTAATGAGCTTTTGCAACACCTTAAGTCGCGATTCAGTTTTAGCAATCGGGCGTAAATCAAAATAGGGTGGCACAACCGGAAGATTTGCAAATGACCACTTACCGCGTTTGACATCAAATTCTTCGGGGGCGGCGATTTCTAATAGATGGCCAACCGCGGAAGAAATAACAAAGTCATCACTCTCGAAATAGTCCTCATATTTAGTGAAGCCGCCCAAAGCTTTGGCAATGTCATTCGCAACGGAAGGTTTCTCCGCAATGATCAGTGCTTTAGGATGATCTACGGTTGAGGTCTTTGAGCTGCTTTTTTTGGTAGTTGCTTTAGTTGCCACGCGTTTTGCCTAAATTTGAGCTTGAAATCATGTTTTTAATGGGTAGAAACGGGCGACCAATTTAAACCAGATCCTGGGTAAACCCGCCGCACCCCTCTTTTTTATTATTAACCGATAAATTAACAAAAGTCCAAAACCCGCATTTTTTGTGAGCTACTAGGGGGTCTTATGAAGGGTCAATTTAGTCAAAATAGGCTTTTAAAGCCTTTTAAATGAGGTTTTTTGGTATTTTGGTAACTCCTCAAGAATATCTTCCGGGGATTGGACCAGTTTGGCACCTTGCTGCAGAAGTTGGTGGCAACCCTTGGAAAGGGGGTGGTGAATCGATCCGGGAATCGCAAAAATCTCCCGGCCAAGCTCGTTCCCCAGCCTGGCGGTAATCAGCGAACCAGAGCGCTCAGCTGCCTCAATTACAAGAATTCCTAGGGCTAGGGCCGCAATGATGCGGTTTCTGCGTGGAAAGTGCCAGGGTTTTGGACCCAACCCTGGGGCTAGCTCGGATACCAAGAGCCCGGCACCAGCAATCGCCTTAGCCAACCGAAGATGCTCTCTTGGATACACGATATCCAGCCCTGTTCCGCACACCGCTAAGGTTGGATAGCCTTGATTTGGTCCAAGAGCCCCTAGGTGGGCAGCGCCATCAATCCCTTTAGCTAGGCCAGAAACAATCAGATAGCCCTCTGCAGATAGGGCCTGCGCAAAATAGTGGGCGTTTTTGATTCCTTCTGGGCTAGCGGCGCGCGACCCAACAATGGCAATCATGGGCAAATTTAGCAGGCTAATGTCCCCATATATATAGAGTGAATGAGGTGGGTCGCATAAATCTAGCAAGCGAGCTGGGTAGCCAGGGGAATTCCGGCATATTTGAATATTGTGAGGATTTTTTGGAATGTGCATAAAGCAATTTTCAGCATAGGGCGAGAGAGAACTATCAGGACAGCCTGATTACTCTGTTGGATAATTCCGATATGGCTTTATTAACTGTCCTTTGTTATCCAGATCCGCGCTTACACAAAGTTGCAAAACCCGTGGCGCAGGTAGACGCACGTATCAAAAAAATTGTGGCTGATATGGCCGAGACAATGTACGAAGCTCCCGGAGTTGGTTTGGCTGCAACTCAGGTGGATATTCATGAGCGAATTGTTGTGATTGACGTTTCAGACAATCAAGATGAATTAATGGTGTTCATCAACCCAGAATTAGTTTGGGCGAGCCCAGAAAAAAAATCGTGGCGTGAGGGTTGCCTCTCTGTACCCGAGTATTACGATGAAGTAGATCGTCCAGCAGTCGTGCGAGTGAAGGCGCTTGATATTAACGGTAAAGAATTTGAAGTTGAGGCAGATGGTTTGTTATCGGTCTGCTTGCAACATGAGATGGATCACTTGCAAGGCAAAGTATTTGTTGAGTATCTCTCGATGTTGAAGCGCAATCGCATTTCTCTCAAAATGAAAAAGCGCGCAAAAGAATTAGTAGGCGAGCGCTAAGCGCCCAATGAAAATAGTTTTTGCTGGCACCCCAGAGTTTGCTGCGCAAGCAATGCGTGCAATAGATGGCGCTGGCCATCAAATCGTTTTAGCGCTTACTCAGCCAGATCGTCGTGCAGGTCGCGGCATGCATCTGCAGGCTAGTCCTGTAAAAGTATTTGCACAAGAAAAAAACATTCCCGTATTACAACCAGAAACGCTGAAGCGGGGGCATGCAGATCCACAAAAGAAGATTGCCGCTCAACAGGCTTATCAATATTTATCTGATATTGATTTTGATGCGATGGTAGTTGTTGCTTATGGATTAATTCTTCCCCAAGATATTCTTGATATTGCCTCTCGCAATGGTAGATATGGCTGCTTTAATATTCATGCCTCCTTGCTGCCAAGATGGCGTGGTGCGGCACCGATACAGCGTGCTATCGAGAGTGGCGATGCCACTACAGGTGTGAGCATCATGCAGATGGATGCGGGCTTGGACACTGGTGATACCGTTTTGGTAGGTGATTTACAAATTACACCTCACGAAACCAGCACATCACTCCATGATCGTTTGGCAGTCTTGGGTGCGGAGCTCATGGTCAAGACGCTCAATGACTTGGATAAAGACCCTGGCATCACAAGAACTCCACAGCCTGGCATAGGCGTTACCTATGCAGAAAAAATATTGAAGAGCGAAGCGGAGATCGATTGGCATTTAAGTGCCACTGAAATTGATCGACGTATTCGAGCTTTTAATCCATTCCCTGGGTCCACCAGCAGCCTCCATGGTGAGCAACTCAAGTTTTGGAATTCTTGCTTGCCTAGCAAAGCGCCAAAAAGCCAAGACGCCAAGCCCGGACAGGTTTTAGGATTTGATGGAGATGGCGCATATGTTCAATGCGGCGATGGTGTGATTGAGATCTTAGAAATGCAAAAGCCTGGCGGTAAAAAGATTGCTGCTAGTCTCTGTATTTCAGGTGGCACTACTGCTCATTCCCCCATGAGGTTTGAAAAGCTCGCAAATAAGCAAGGATTTAAGAATGTTTAATTTGGCAAAGACAGCTATCTTGATGGCGGCAATCACCGCACTGTTTGTAGTGGTCGGTGGCATGCTAGGTGGTGAGCAAGGAATGCTCTTGGCTTTGTTGATGGCGGCTGGAATGAACTTTTTTAGCTATTGGTTTTCAGACACGATGGTGCTCAAAATGACCAATGCGCAACAAGTAGATGAGCGCTCCGCGCCACAGCTCTACGCTTTGGTTCAAGAGTTGGCGAATAAAGCTGGGCTGCCCATGCCCAAAGTATTTTTGATTGACGAGGATGCCCCTAACGCCTTTGCGACCGGTCGAAATCCTGAGCATGCCTCCGTTGCAGCAACCACTGGCATTCTCAGAATATTGTCTGGCCGAGAATTGCGGGGCGTTATGGCGCACGAGCTTGCCCATGTCAAGCATCGGGATATCTTAATTTCTACTTTAGCCGCAACCATGGCCGGTGCTATTTCAGCCTTAGCCAATCTTGCGATGTTTGCAGGTGGCCGAAATTCTGAGGGCCGACAAGGTAATCCGTTGGCATCATTACTGGTCATGATTTTGGCGCCCTTGGCAGCCAGCCTAATTCAGATGAGCATCTCCCGCGCACGTGAATACGAGGCAGATCGTGGTGGCGCAGAAATTAGCGCTGATCCCGAGGCGCTAGCGCAGGCCCTACAAAAAATTCACGCTTACTCCCAAAATATTCCATTTCAAGCAATTGAACGACACCCTGAAACCGCGCAGATGATGATCATTAATCCTTTGATCGCTGGCGGACTCTCGCAACTTTTTTCTACTCATCCCCCGATGGAGGAGCGAGTAGCTCGTTTAAACAGTATGGCTAAAAACGGGGTTTACCCCGGAGCGGAATAATTTGACTGATCAAAAAACACCACGCAGTCTTCCGCTATCAGAGGCAATCACTATTTCTGCACAAGCCATTGGCGAGGTGATGTTGGGGCGATCACTCACAGAAGTATTGGATCAGCTCGAGCCCCATGAGCGCCCCATTGTGCAAAGCCTCACATTTGATGCTTTGCGTAAGTGGGTGAGGTCGCATGAGTTTATTCAGGAATTTATTCCAAAACCACCACCACCAGAGGTGGAATATTTATTAAGCGTAGCGATGGCATTGTTTTTGCAGGGCGTAACCGAAGGCAAAGGATACGCGGCACATACGATCGTTGACCAAGCTGTCAAAGCCTGCAGTGAGTATGAGCCTACGATGTATGCCAAGGGTTTGGTAAATGCTGTACTTCGCAAGGTGAGCCTCGCAGTTCAGGCTGAGAATGAGAAGCCGTATCCACCAGATCCAATCCCAATGTTTTTCCCGCCCTGGTGGCGAGCCAGTTTGAAGCGAAACTATTCAAAGGCTTGGCAGGCAATGTTGATTCAGCAAGCTCAACGTGCGCCATTAATTTTGCGAGTGAATGTTAAACAACATACGCGCCAGGAATATCAAGAACTATTGCATCAAGCGGGCATAGTTGCCGAGCCTATTAAGGATGTCGTTGGGATTAGACTGGATTCTGCTTTGCTCTTGCGTGAGCCGGTGCCAGTATCTGATTTGCCGGGCTTTTATAGTGGCGCAGTTTCTGTTCAAGATGCAGGCGCCCAAATTGCAGCCATATTGCTTGATCCAAAACCGGGTGAACGCATATTGGATGCTTGCGCAGCGCCTGGGGGCAAAACTGCCCATTTACTAGAGCTAGCGCAATGCGAGATGACTGCCTTAGAGCTAGATGGAGAGCGCCTTGGAAAAATTGGCGGCAATTTAGATCGTTTGCGCCTTCAGTCTGATGCTGTTCGAGTGGTCCGCGGTGATGCCTCAAAGGCGGCTTGGTGGGATGGCAAGCCATTTGACAAAATTTTATTAGATGCACCCTGCTCAGCATCTGGCATTGTTGCTAGACATCCAGACATTCCATTTCTGCGTCGTGAGGCAGATATTAAAGCCCTACAACTAAGACAGCGGGCTATATTGGAGCAGGCTTGGAAGATGCTCAAGATTGGCGGCACGCTTTTGTATGTGACTTGTTCCGTGTTTCCGGAGGAGGGCGAAGATCAGGCAACTTGGTTTGCGGTAGAGCATGCCGATGCGTTACGATTAAGCGCCCCCGGACAAATTTTGCCCGCCGAGCTAAATGATGGTTTTTATTACGCTTTGTTTAAGAAAAATGGTGCATGAGCCAAGGCATTAAACAATTCTTTCTTTGTGTGTTGATAGCGCTGAGTGTATTTTCAGTGGCAGCAAGCGCAGAGGGAATCAAACTTAAATCTGCCGACCTTGAGCGGGTGGATGGTGACTGGCTATTAAATGCCACATTCCAGATTGAATTAACCCCAGGCTTAGAAGATGCAGTTCAAAAAGGCGTGGTCTTATATTTTCAGACTGAGTTTGATGTAACCCGTTCACGCTGGTATTGGTTTGATGAAAAATCTGCCCTTGCGCAACGACTAACCCGATTATCTTATCAGCCGATGACGCAGCAATATCGTATTGCTTCCGAAGGTTTTACCTTTTCTGCCAAGACCATGTTTGAAGCTTTGCAGGCGGTTGGTAGTATTGGGGGTTGGCGAGTAATTGACGGCAGCCAAGTTGATCCAAGTAAGTCTTACACTGCGGCATTAAGAATGACTTTAGATTTAAGTAAGCTGCCAAAGCCATTTCAAGTAAATGCATTAAATAATCGCGACTGGAATGTCACCAGCGATTGGCTGCGCTTTCCATTCCTGCCAAATGGCCCCAACATCATTAAACGATGAAGATATCTTTAGACTTCATTGGATCCAATGCCTTTGAGAAGGATGCCTGGAAAAGACGAGCACTACCTACAGCCATGGCGGTGATCGGGGCTTTTGCCCTCTTGCTTTTGGTGCTGCTGTCAATCGCAACATCAAACACCGAGTTTTTTGATAACTATTTTATTTGGCTATATGCGGCCAATGTAATCGTTGGCATTTGTTTAACCTTGGTCATTCTGACTTTGGTTATTGTGATTGCTGTTCGTTGGCGCAAGGGCCGATTTGGTACGCGTCTAGTAGCAAAACTGGCTATGATTTTTGCCTTGGTTGGCGTTGTCCCGGGATTAATTTTGTATGGCGTATCCCTGCAGTTCGTGTCCCGTAGTATTGAAACTTGGTTTGACGTTCAAGTAGAGTCTGCATTGGATGCTGGGCTTGAGTTGGGGCGCGTTACTCTGCGCGTTGCACAAGAAGAGATATTGGCTGAGGGCAATTACATCGCCGAGCAAATTGTGCAGATCCCTTCTGGAGCAACTTCTGAACAAGTTGGCGCTATGGTGATGAAGGCTCGCAATCAATTTGGCATTCAAGAGGTTAGCCTATTTACTATTCAGCGTAATTTGATACTAACCAGTGAGTCGCGACCCAAGAAATATTTTCCGGCACCCGCCCCAGAGGTCATTGCGGAAGCATTTAAAAAGAAGGGCGCCACTTTTGTAGATCAAATTGAAATGGATGGCGGGCAGCGCGGGTATCGCATAAGGGCTATTGTCCCAATTGTGCGTAAAAAACATATCGCCAACAAATCAGATGCTGGTAAAGAAATAGAGGATAAATATTTTCTGCAATTAGTTCGCTTCATTCCTGGCCCTTTGGCTAAAAATATCGTTGCGGTTGAGTCTGCCTACAGCGACTATCAAGAAAAATCATTAGGCAGGACCGGTCTGCGAAAAATGTTTGTGGGTACGCTCACATTAACGCTATTTTTTGCACTATTTGTTGCGGTTACGCTGGCTTTAGTTCTGGGCCGTCAGTTAGCCAGACCTTTGTTAATGTTATTAAAAGGCACGCAGGCTGTTGCTCAGGGAGACCTGTCTCCTAAACCAGAGCTCGATACTGGCGATGAGTTGGGTATGCTCACGCGGCAATTTAATGTGATGACTCGCCAACTTGCCGACACCAGAACATCCTTGCAAGAATCCAAATCATTTCTAGAGACGGTATTAGGAAATTTAACTGCCGGTGTTTGCATCTTTGATAAGAGCTTTAATGTGGTGTCTAGCAATGCAGGCGCTGATCGTATCTTTGGACAAGACTTAACGCAAATGGATGGACGCCCTTTAAGTGATAGCCCAAGTCTTGTTGAGTTTGAGCAGGCCATTAAAGAAGGCTTTGCAACTATGAAGTTAGCGGTCGCCGCGGAGAGTGGTCAGCCGAAAATGGATGCCAATAAAACAGCGCCAGTATGGCAAAAACAAATTCAGCTCCACAGTACAAATGAGTTTGAGAATGAGCCTGGCGTCACTTTATTTATTCGCGGAACCGAATTAACCGCGGACTTACGTATGGTGGTCTTTGATGATATTACTGATGTAGTGAGTGCTCAGCGCTCCATTGCTTGGAGTGAAGTGGCAAGGCGCCTTGCGCACGAGATCAAGAACCCGCTGACCCCTATACAACTCTCAGCGGAGAGATTACAGCATAAGTTGGCTGGTAAATTGAGCCCCGAGCAGGAAGAGATGATGAATCGCAGTACGGAAACCATCATTGGGCAAGTTCAGGCCATGAAAGAAATGGTGAATGACTTTAGGGATTTCGCGAAGACACCAAGCCCCCAACTGAAATCACTCTCTATTAATACTTTGACCAAAGAGATCTTGGGCCTTTATGAGGGAAGCCCGTTAAGAACCCAGCTTGATTCGCAGTGCCCAAATATTATGGGTGACCCCACTCAACTGAGACAGATTATTCATAATCTTTTGCAAAATGCACAAGATGCTACTCTTGAGGGCAAGCATCAGGCTGAACCAGTTGAAGTAAAAACAGAATTGGTGTCTTACGGAGAGCTTAGTGGTGTGCCACAAAATGCGGTGCGATTAACAATAAGTGATAGCGGTTCAGGTTTTCCAGCTAAGATATTGGCAAGAGCATTTGAGCCGTATGTAACAACAAAGAGTAAGGGCACCGGATTGGGTCTAGCGGTGGTGAAGAAAATCGTTGATGATCATGGTGCCAAGATCGAAGTCCGGAATCGTATGCAGGGAGATGAAGTGATCGGCGCACAAGTATCAATTTTGTTTATGAATCTGGCAAAAGAGGCAGCATAAGAATGGCAAGTATTTTGGTGGTCGACGATGAGATGGGAATCCGAGAGCTTCTCAATGAGATTCTGACGGATGAAGGCCACACCGTTTATGCGGCAGAGAGTGCCATGCAGGCTCGCACAATCCGCGAGCAAATGCGCCCAGACCTTGTTTTGCTGGATATCTGGATGCCAGATGTTGATGGCATTACCCTGTTAAAAGAGTGGTCCAAGACCGGACAGCTCACAATGCCGGTAGTCATGATGTCTGGACATGCCACGATCGATACCGCGGTTGAAGCTACACGTATTGGCGCGCTGAACTTTTTAGAAAAGCCGATTGCGCTTCAAAAGCTACTAAAGACAGTTAATAAAGCGCTGGAGAGTTCCCCTAAGTATGTGGAGCCAGTTGAAGAGAGGGCTGCGTCAGCATCTACGTCAAGCCCAAGCCCTAAGGCGGTGGTCAGCGAACAGGCGCCCCAAGCCCAAGATGGCGAATATATTAGCGGGATAGCCAAAACCTATTTTGATTTGCCGCTCCGAGAGGCTAGGGACTTATTCGAAAAAGCCTACTTTGAGCACCAAATGATCATTATGGGCGGCAGTATGACCAAGATTTCCGAATACACAGGTCTCGAGCGTACTCACCTTTATCGCAAGTTAAAGGCCTTGGGAATCGATACGTCACGCAATAAGGCCGAGCAGTAATACACCTGCCATCAGTCTTGGCAATGAATCTTTGTGGCCATTGATGCGGCACACAGCATTGCCGATGCGACGGATAATGGTGCCCATATCATCTCGGAATTACTCCCATGGAAATAAAGGTTAACTTTCTCGAAAAGTTGCGTCTTGAAGCCAAGTTCGACGACTTCACGGTGATTGCTGATCAGCCCATTCGATATAAGGGCGATGGTTCAGCCCCTGGACCTTTTGATTATTTCCTAGCTTCATCGGCCTTATGCGCGGCCTATTTTGTGAAGTTGTATTGCGATACACGCAATATTTCAACTGAGAATATTCGGCTTTCACAAAATAATATTGTTGATCCAGATAACCGCTATCAACAGATTTTCAAAATTCAGGTTGAATTGCCGGAAGATATCTCCGCAAATGATCGTCAGGGCATATTGCGCTCGATTGAGCGCTGCACAGTAAAAAAAGTTGTTCAAGCGGGGCCCGAGTTTGTTATCGAAGAGGTCAAGAACTTAGATGCTGATGCGCAGACTTTGTTGACGCTGAAGCCAGCCTCTGAAGCAAGCACCTACATCGCGGGGAAGGATTTACCGCTAGAGCAAACCATTGCCAATATGTCTAGCGTGTTGGCAAACTTAGGAATCAAGATTGAAATCGCCTCATGGCGCAACCTAATTCCTAATGTGTGGTCTTTGCATATTCGTGATGCGCACTCGCCAATGTGCTTTACAAATGGTAAAGGCTCTACCAAGGAAAGTGCTCTGGCCTCAGCGCTTGGTGAGTATATTGAGCGACTCAGCAACAATCACTTTTACGCCGGGGCATTCTGGGGTGAAGATATTGCTAATGGTGCATTTGTTCATTATCCGAATGAACGCTGGTTTAAGCCGGGGCCAAAAGATTCGCTCCCCCCAGAAATTCTTGATGAGTATTGCCTAAAGATTTTTAATGCTGATGGTGAACTACGTGGCTCACATTTAATTGATACCAATTCCGGTAATGTCGAGCGCGGGATTTGTTCTTTGCCATATATTCGTCAGTCCGATGGCGAGACAGTTTATTTTCCATCGAACCTCATTGAAAATCTCTATGTCAGTAATGGCATGAGTGCTGGCAACACCTTAGCTGAGGCTCAGGTGCAATGCTTGTCAGAGATTTTCGAGCGGGCGGTGAAGCGAGAAATTATTGAAGGTGAAATTGCTTTACCTGATGTGCCACAAGAAGTTCTCGCTAAATATCCCGGCATTCTGGAAGGCATTCAGAGTCTTGAGGATCAAGGTTTTCCAGTATTAGTCAAGGACGCATCATTAGGCGGCGTCTACCCAGTCATGTGCGTTACTCTGATGAACCCAAGAACAGGCGGAGTATTTGCATCCTTTGGCGCCCATCCAAGCTTGGAGGTGGCGCTTGAGCGGAGTTTGACTGAATTGCTTCAAGGCCGCAGCCTAGAGGGCTTGAATGATTTACCCCCGCCCACTTTCGCAAGTGAGGCAGTGACTGAGCCAAATAATTTTGTTGAACACTTTATTGATTCAAGTGGAATTGTGTCGTGGCGATTCTTCAGTGCAAAATCAGATTACGATTTTGTTGAGTGGGATTTTTCTGGCAAGGGCGAAAACTCAAATGCTCAAGAGGCTGCCACCCTATTTGGCATTCTTGAATCTTTGGGTAAGGAGTCATACGTTGCGGTATATGACCAGTTGGGTGCAATCGCATGTCGAATCTTAGTGCCAGGGTATTCCGAGGTTTATCCAATAGAAGATTTGATTTGGGATAACACCAATAAGGCGCTGTTGTTCCGCAACGATATTTTGAATTTATCAAATTTGAATAATGCCGGATTGAATGCGCTACTTGAGCGCTTAGAAAATAATGAGCTTGATGAGTACGGCGATATTGCTACATTGATTGGCATTGAATTCGATGAAAATACGCCTTGGGGTCAGCTAACAGTTCTCGAACTAAAGCTATTGATCCATCTTGCCTTAAAGCAATTTGAAGAGGCTCATGAGCTTGTCGGCGCCTTCCTTCAATACAACGACAATACAGTAGAGCGCAAATTGTTTTATCAGGCTTTAAGTGCGGTACTCGAGATTGTCCTAAACGATGATCTCAATCTTGAGGACTACGAAGTCAATTTGCGTAGAATGTTTGGCGCCGAAAGAATGGATGCTGTCATGGGCTCAGTCGACGGAAGTGTTCGTTTCTATGGATTGACTCCAACCAGCATGAAGTTAGGGGGCCTCGATAGGCATCATCGTCTAATAGATAGCTATAAGAAACTGCATGCTGCCAGAGCAAAGGCTGTAGCTAGCGGTAGTTAGGGCTACGGTAAGAGCATTTGGCAGCAATTTTCAGCGTTTACCCAAGACTTATCGGCGATAGACCCGTTTTTCGGGCTGGAATAGAGTTTCATTTATAATTCCAACTCTTGGCCTGGTAGCTCAGTCGGTAGAGCAGAGGATTGAAAAGCTAGGATAGAGGACTAAAACAGTTCTGCACATTGGGTCTTAGCTGGTTGCGACCCGCCGCCCTACAAGCACCGAATCTCGTGGCTTCCAGCGGTTTCGAATATCGCCCGAATGGCATCGACAGCGTCTAGTTGGAGAAATATTTTTTCACATATAGAGCCGCAAAGTTTAGCCATAGAACTCTGAATCTTTTGATTAAGCAATAAGAATTTAAATAGATTCAAGCAAGGGATTGTTGTCTAATAAAAGAGTAAGAGCCAAGTGTTAATTTTTTAATCTCTCTTTGGGCGCACTAATGTCTAGAAATCCCTCTCTAATTTCTCATCTTCGAAATTCTTTGGCTCAAGAGCTTCACTCATGGATGAATTTAATTAGAACTGATTGGCACTGGTTATTGCTGCTATGCGTTGGCATAACCGCTTTAATTATTCTCAGCCGCCCTTTGCCGCCAAAGGATGTTTATTTCGCTGTTGGACAAGAAGGCTCAACATTTGAAATGCTTGGAAAAAAGTTTATTCCCTATTTTGAGGCTGAGGGTGTTCACCTTCACTTGGTTAATACCCAGGGCTCCGCAAAAAGTCTTGTCGATCTTGCGGATAAGGGAAACGCTGTTAATGCGGCACTCATGATTGGCGGTGTAGCCGATAGCGGGGCCTATCCAGGATTGAGATCGCTTGGAAGCGTTGAATATGCTCCACTTTGGCTGTTTTATAGGGGGCCAGAATTTCATGGACCAAAGCCATTTGCGTATTTTTCAACCAAACAAGTCTCGGTTGGCCCGAGTGGAAGTGCGGCCGAGATTATCTTGCGAAGGATATTGGCTTTAAGCGGAATTTCCATCGAGGGTCGACCTAATGTGCTCAAAATACCGAACAAAGATGCTATTTCAAGATTGCTGAGTAATGAGATTGATGGAGTGTTCATTATGGATGGATTTAATAGCCCTAATATTCAGGAGCTATTACAACATCCTGACATCCATGTTCTCAATTTTAGTTATGCACCTGCCTATGTAAAAAAATTACCCTACATGAGTGTGGTGACTATTCCTAAGGGCTCTTTAGATCTAAACAAAGCCTACCCCGCTGAAGATATACAGATGTTAGCTTCAACAGTCACCCTCTTAATTGGGAAGGATATGCATCCTGCGGTACAGAGCATTTTCCTTTTAGCCGCGGAAAAAATTTCTAATGAACTAGACCAATTCTTTGCAAAGCCAGAATTTTTTCCAGCTTATGTAGATCATGCAGTTGCAATTAGTCCGATTGCTAAAAGATTTTATGAGGGCGGCAGGATGCCGATGTTGGAGCGACTACCAGTTTGGCTTTCAAGTTACATCGATCGCATGTGGCTTATATTACTAGGGCTATTAGCAGTAATTTATCCAATTTTTAGGTTGTTACCTAGCTATAGAAGTAAGCACTCGCTAATGATTATTGAGGATGGCTATGATGAGATTCAAGAAATTGATCAATTATCTGCGAATACAAATAATCCAGATCTCCTTAGGAAGTTATTGATTAGGTTGGAGCAACTCGATAAAGACACCCGAGATGGGTGGGTATCCTCAGAGGAGAAGAATCGTCTATACACAATGAAGGGTGCACTTAATTTAGTGCGTAACCAAGTCTTATCAAAATTAGAGAAGAATGCTTCTAGCATTAATGAGAACTAATTCTTTGGGTCTTTAGGTGCCATATCCAATAAAACCTCGATAGATAGAGGATGGTTGATTATCCGTTCCATTTAGAACAAAAAAGTTAAGCGTCTGGTTAATAGACGCTTGCTATGTAAAATTATTGCTGATGAGAGATGGCTAGCTTTAATAAACTTGCCGCTCTATTCACTCCGAGCTTATCCATGACATTGGCTCGATGTGCTTCAACTGTTTTGAGTGAAATATTTAAAGTCTCACCAACCTCTCTATTGGTGCACCCTGCAACAATGCACTCTAAAACTTCTCGTTCGCGTTTCGTTAGAGTTTTTAGTTTGGACTGCGCTGCTTGCACTTCTAAATTTTGCTTTTGCTCTAGATAAGCTTTTGACAACATATTCTCTACTAGACTACAAAGTTGATTTTCTTTAAACGGCTTTTCTAAAAAATCTACTGCGCCTTGTTTAATTGCTTGAACGGCTAATTTCACTTCCCCATATCCAGTAACTATCGCAACAGGAAACAGGTGACCATCCTCACGAAGCCTATTTTGAAGTTCAATCCCCGACATGCCTGGCAGTCTCATATCCAATAGGGCGCAAGCCACTGTTGCAGAATCGGTGCTGGCAAGTGCTTGTAAAAAACGCTCAGCATTTTCATGACAGCTCACCATAAACCCATTTGATTCAAGTAACCAGGATAGCGAATCCCGCGTTGCCCCATCATCATCTACTATATAAACCACGCCAGATTTAACGGGTAATTGATTGGTATTTCTGAGCATGTTGCCTATCTAGGGTTCTAACAGTCATTTCATCATATGCAATTTATTAGCTGTGGATATTAGGTAATCACCCTAAATATGTTGCGTCGCAGCAAATAGGCCTTGTTTTGTCGCCAAAGTGCTCTTAAAATGGTGCATCGCAGCAAAATACAGCTATCTCACTAATAAAGGAAATGCCATGTTTCAGAATCAATTAAATGACCAGATTGCCCAAGCTCAAGCTAAGGCTCTAGAAAACGCTAAACATTTGGCTGAAGTGGCCGCCAAGAGCGCACAAGAATTGGCAGAAATTAATCAAGCTGCCGCTAAAGACGCAATGGTTGTAGCCCAAGAAGCTAGCGCCCAATTGTCCGCCATTAAAGATCCACAACAGTTCGCTAACTTAGGCCAGCAAGAAGCTGCCCAAGAAATTGCTAAGTATGCGGCCGCCTATCAAGCCAAAGTAAGCAATGTGATTCGCAATGGCAATCAAGAAGTTGCTAATGTAATTGATGCTTCGATTGATGATGCTCGTGAAGATTTAGTGAAGTTTGTTCAAGAGGCTACTAAGGCAGCTCCTGCTGGATCTGAAGCTTTTATTTCTGCATTCAAAACAGCCTTTGAAACTTCACTTCAACAGTTTGATCAGGCTCGTGCATCTGCAGCAGATACATTTGCTAACTTTGAAAAGAGCCTTGAGTCAGCACTAAGCCAGGCTCAAGGCCAATTTGGTGAAGCAGTTAAAGCTGCTCCAAAGAAGACTCGTGCCAAGTAATTAAGCATATAAAGTAAGCGTTCACTCATGTCCAAAGATCCTATTAATATGAAAGTATTGGTAGGCTCTTTAGATGAGCAAGTATTACAGGCTCAAGTAAGTATCTTCTTACAGGGCAAGTTTGTCATTAGCAAGTGGTTGCAAACCGCCAATGATGGGGGCGTATTCGAAGAGGCAATTGACTGGTTGATGGGCAATGATGCAGATCGTTACTTTAATAACAATCGACAAAATCTAGCTGTACAGATGATTCGTGATGTTATGCAAAGTTTTGAAATCAGAGATGAGCATTTAGAAGACCCATATGAAGCAGCTCGTATTTGGTTTGGCGTGAGATAAAGGCACATCCTGCTAATTAACGCAGTCATTACAATGAGGCACTCAAATTAATAGAAGTTCGTCAATGAAGCCAGAAGCATTTTTAGAAAAATTAGCAAAAGAAGGCTTTCCAGCCCCCGTTTTAGTCGAGCGAGAGGTCGGCGGATTCTTAGACTTACATGCTCATCCTTATGAAGTTCATGCATTGGTGATTGAGGGGCAGATTGACATCACCATTGGTGGCATCAAATGCTCTTACTTGGCGGGAGACGCCTTTCATTTGCTGCCCAATCAAATTCATTCAGAAAACTATGGTGCTAAAGGTGTGAAGTATCTTGCCAGTAGAAAAGGCGGAGCCTTGCAAGAAGCAATTAATTTAGATGGACAGATTGTTCAGGATTAAAGGCAATGATCGAATCCCTATTAAATCTATCTCTCCCCCTTTTGATTTTCGGGGTCTTCGTTGTTCTGGTCGTTTCGTCAGAGCTTGGATTTTGGATTGGTCGTCTTGCGCTAAAGATAGTTTCTAAAAACGCCCCTCATTATTTTGATAATAGCGATGAAAATGTCAGTACCATCACGAATTCGTCATTAGCATTGCTTGCCTTATTTTTGGGGTTTACATTTTCCTCGGCGATGGATCATTTTGAATTAAATCGTCAGGCTGTCATTAATGAGGCGGCTGTAATTAAAACAGCATATCAAGCGGCAAAACTACAACCCGCACCCTATTCCCAAGAGCTAGTTAAAGACATTCGTGAGTATGCAGATATACGGCTAGAACTGGCGTCAACTCAAAGCAATGAAAAGTCAGTTCGGGAGATCCAATATAAAAGCCAACACCAGCTTGAAAAAATATGGTCGCAATTAAGGGCCATGGCTATAAAGGACCCCCAGGGTGGCTCTTTAGATGTCTTGTTTCAGGCAATCGATAGTGTCGGAACTGCAGAGAATGCTCGAACTGAATACTTATTAAACAATGTCCCTAATGGATTGTTTGTTCCGGTAGGGCTCTTTCTTATTTTTAATGGAGTGCTTTTGGGTGCATCCTTGGGCGAGGGGTCTAAGCGACACATCATTTTGTCTTGGGGACTGTATTTCTTGGTGGCGCTAGCAGTGGGGATCATTGCTGATCTAGACAGACCGCTGCACGGATTCATCAATGTGGACCAGCAGGCAATGCGGATTATGCGCAGCGCCATTCATTAACTCCTAATCGATAAGTTGTTGTTTTAAACGACAACTTAAACTACCCACTACCAATCCAGACACGCTAGAACTCAATTGGATCAAATGAGGTCTTTAGGCCAGCCAACATCCAATTGACTCGCTAATTTTTGTTTTAAGATGAGTTGATGTTTAGAAAATTACCACGCATAGCATCATTGGTATTCCTAATACTCAGTTTTTTCACACCCTTAAACTCGGTGGCTCAGATTCCTTCTGAGTCAGAGATAGCTCAGTCGCCCTTGCTGGGATTGAATAAAGTAATGACTGGTGACTTTGGTGGGCGAATGCTGGAGGTTCGGGCAATTCGTGTGGCAGTGCCTTATAGCAAAACCTTTTTTTATAACGACGCAGGAAATGAAATCGGTTTATTGCCGATAGTTTTGCAGGATCTCTCAATTTGGCTCAATACGCAATATCCTAGTTCCGCTAAAAGGATTCCCTTTGAAGTGGTTGCTTACCCTATGAAGCCAACCCAATTGGTGCCTTCTGTTATTGAGGGTAGAGCAGATATAGCGATGGGAGGATTGCAAACCAACTCAGAAGTTCCAGGAAGCATCGATTTTGTTGAGCCCATGCGTTTCCCAGCCAAAGAGGTACTAGTAACCGGCCCCAGCTCACCTGAGATTAGCGACATACTGCAGCTATCTGGTCAGACCCTGTATATAAGGCCACAATTACGCAATCACGATGGCATCATAAAATTAAATGAAACTTTAAGGACAAACAAGAAGTCCCCAGTGAAAATCGTGGCGCTGCCTGAGAATTTAGATGATGAGGGCGCTCTAGAAATGGTTAATGCGGGCCTCATACCCAATACGGTAACTTATGATTGGATGGTCTCCATGTGGTCTAAGGCGCTTCCAAAAATTAAGCCACATCCGAATATCATTATTAATGATGATGTGCGGATGGGTTGGGCAATTCGTAAAGATAATCCTGAATTAAAGCAGGTACTCCAAAAATTTATTGATTTTGAAATGAAGCATTCGCGTGCTTTATTCGGGGAATGGGAGTCATATGCCAATCATGTGAGTAAGTTAACAGATTCGCGTGATTTAATATCTCAAAAAAGGTATCAAGAATCCATTCGATATTTCCAGACCTATGGAGCGCAATATAACTTTGATCCATTAATGTTAGCGGCTATGGGGTATCAAGAGTCAAGATTAAATCAATCTGCTAGAAATCCTTCGGGAGCAATTGGAGTAATGCAACTACTTCCTAGTACAGGAAAGTTAATGAATGTGGGAGACATCACTTCTTTAGAGTCTAATATCCACGCTGGAAGTAAGTATCTTGATTATTTAATGGCGCAAGGATCTCTAGGGCAAGACTTGAGTCCTGAAAACCGAGATTTATTTGCTTTTGCAAGCTATAACGCCGGACCGCATAATATTGCCAAAGCGAGGCAGCTTGCAATTGAAAAAGGCTTAAATCCGAATATCTGGTTGGACAATGTGGAGATTGCAGTTGCGCAGCTGGTTGGTATTCAAACTACAGACTATGTGCGCAATATTTACCGTTATTACATTGCGTATCGCCTTGCCAAGAACTTAGAGCTGCAAGAAAAGCAATCAGACCAATACAAGTAAAGCCAGTCCTTGCGGAAATTAAAGGGCGGTAAAAGATTGGCGACTATCTTCATCGGGCCGTTTTCTGCCCCCCCACCCAAGCGCTGTCGTTTAAAACGACACTCCAACAACAGCCCAACGATAGAGCAGAGGATTCCGACATCTCTACCTCATCCCCCCATTTCCCGCCAATCTAATCAACATCCCTAAAAAGTGGCAACACTACAAAAGCAAAATGAATGGGAACTCTGAGAGGGCGGTGGAGTCGGTGTTCTAGGCTAGTGAACGATACGGTTTGGGCAGAATTTATACGCTGGACCATGATTTCCCAAGGTGTCAAACAGTTTCATTTATAATTCCAACTCTTGGCCTGGTAGCTCAGTCGGTAGAGCAGAGGATTGAAAATCCTTGTGTCGGTGGTTCGATTCCGCCCCGGGCCACCAAGATTGCAGTCGTTTCATAAATTAAACGGAATTTTCTTATGAAAAAACTGACCCTACTCGTTTTATCTTTTGCTACATCCCTTAGCTTAGTTGCTTGTGCTGGAGCAAGTTCATCATCGCCAGTAGGTGCCAACTGTTCTGCAACCGTCTCTTGGCAAGATAAAAATCCTGACTGCACTGGTGGCGGTTAATAAAAGCCTCTGGAATTATTTTCACCAAAACCACCTTCGGGTGGTTTTTTCATTCTGCTTGGCAGGGTTAATCGCCATTGGTATCAGATATCCCGATTAAGAAGCGTCCTTTAAAAAGACAAATCAATTAGACATCCCTGCGTCAGTAGACGTCGTTTAAAACGACAAACTGATCTAATGAGCATAGAATGAATCAAATAATTATGTGAAAGGTAATTATGGATAACAAAGAACACTGGGAAAAAGTCTACGACACTAAGGCACCAGATGCTGTCAGTTGGTATACGCCCCATCTTGAAACTTCTTTAAATCTCATTCATCAAGCAACAGCCAATAAAGATGCCGCGATTATTGACATCGGTGGCGGCGAAGCTACTTTAGTTGACGACCTTTTATTTGAGGGTTACCAAGACATCAGTGTTTTAGATATTTCTCAGAAAGCAATTGATGTCGCTAGAGAAAGGCTGGGAAAGTCAGCAGAAGAAGTACATTGGTATTGTGCTGATATTACTCAGGCAACGCTTCCTCAGAATTATTTTGATGTTTGGCACGACAGAGCTGTATTCCACTTTTTAACGGAAGAAGCTCAGCGAGCCAGATATGTAGAGCAAGTGATGCGCTCTGTTAAGCATGGTGGTTATGTGATTATGTCCACTTTTGGTCCAGATGGCCCTGAGAAATGTAGTGGGTTGGATGTCGTTCGCTATGACTCAGAGAATCTCCATGGGCAGTTTGGCAAGACTTTTAAGCTCATTAATAGTTCAACTGAAACCCATAAAACACCAATGGGCACCACCCAACAATTCTTATATTGCTTTTGTAGGATGGAATAGAGTCAGGCATCCCCAGCCCTGGTCGATTTCGTCCCGGGCCACCAAGAAACACCAAAACCACCTGCGGGTGGTTTTTTCATTTCTGTAGTGTGCTGTGTTCAACAGTATTAGACTCTTTCGTACTTTGACTATCGCTGTCGTTTTAAACGACAAAACATTACAACAATTGAACTCCGAAGTTTTTCATGAGTTGGGCAAACAGTCCAAAGCAGATAACTGTTACGACAATACTCGCGCCCATTGTTAGCCAAAAGCCTAATTTAGGAAGTAAATATGGAAATAGCAGAAACATTGGTAGCGTAGGAATCACATACCAAAAAGTGTAATAAGCATGGTTGGCTATCTTTTCTTCCGTTTGATTCTCAATATAGAGCCAAGTCAGCGTTAGTAAAGTCATCAAAGGCAGGGCGGCAATAAAACCACCTAACTTATCACTGCGTTTAGCTACTTCACTAATGAATACAACCATTCCAGCCGTTAGTAAGTATTTGGTGATGATCCAAGTCATAGTGTCTCCTTAAAATAGCTTATCAACTTCAAGTAACGTCAACACACCCATAATCGCAAAGATAGCGGCGGCAACGGAGTGAACTAACTTCATTGGAATCTTTGCCGCAAACTTATTGCCAACAAATACCGCAGGCACATCCGCAATGAGCATTCCCAATGTTGTGCCAACTACTACAGCAAGTGGTGCCGCATAGTGAGCCGCTAAAGCGATAGTAGCTAATTGTGAATCGCTACCAATATCCTAGACACTTGCCAACCTCGCTTGGTACTGCTGTTCAAATCTTACCGGAGAAAGCCCATTGTTGTAACTATGGCGTCTAACCGGGTTGTAAAACATTTCGATGTAATCA
>NZ_JACVOO010000040.1 GCF_018882405.1 Polynucleobacter sp. 31A-FELB
TGACCTCCTCCCAATAAATTGGACACCCTAAATTAGAAAAAATCGGCGATATTATCCCTAAGGAGGGGTGCGCCATGAAGAGGTCAAAGTTCACAGAAGAGCAGATTGCTTTTGCATTGCATCAAGTCGATACCGGTATTTCGGTTGATGAGGTCTGTCGCAAGATCGGTATCGGCCAAGCCACTTTCTACAACTGGAAGAAAAAATATAGTGGCCTGGGTATTTCTGAGCTCAGACGCTTAAAGCAACTCGAAGAAGAGAACCGCAAGCTCAAGCAGTTGGTAGCTGATCTCAGTTTAGATAAGGCCATGCTGCAGGATGTTCTGCGAAAAAAGCTTTAAGGCCGGCGCAGCGTAAGCTGCTGGTCGGCCATCTCATTAAGCAATATCGAGTGAGTGTGCAACGTGCTTGCGGTGTTTGTCAGCAAGCACGTTCAACCTGGTATCACAAACCCAAAGGCAAACCACTCGATGCTCCTCTGAAGGCAAGACTACAAGAGATTGCCCGAACCCGTATTCGATATGGATTTAGGCGGATGTACATTCTGATTCGCAGAGATGGATGGGTGGTCAATCACAAACGGCTGTATCGCCTATATCGTGAAGAAGGCTTGAACCTTCGGTGTAAGCGTCCTAGGCGTCGCAAGGCAGCAGCAAGCCGGATGGAGCGCCCCATTCTGACGGGACCCAATCAAGCCTGGAGTATGGACTTTGTATCAGATGCCTTATTTAACGGCAATAAGTTTCGAGCCTTAACTTTGATAGATAACCACACCCGTGAGTGCCTAGCAATTTATCCTGCGCAAAACATTCGAGGCGATGATGTTGCGCATCTGCTAGAGCATATCGTCTCGCAAAGAGGTAAGCCCACGCGGATTCAAGCGGACAA
>NZ_JACVOO010000041.1 GCF_018882405.1 Polynucleobacter sp. 31A-FELB
AATTACTCCCAAGCCAAACTCAATGCTGTAGCAAGGCAACTCAATGAACGTCCTAGAAAAACACTAAACTATCAAACACCGGCAGAACGTTTTGCCCTAACTGTTGCATCGACGGGTTGAAATCAAGACCCTAAGCAGACCTTCGGAGATTCTAAATATCCCCGGGACTACCGGGTCAAACTAGGCGAAGCACCACTCACCACAAGATAAAAAGAATACGTCCATATGACAACTAGCGAACTCCGCGTCATAAGACTTGGGCGCATCAGATGGCATGCTAATTTTTTCGGCAGAAACTGGCATTGCGAATAAAGCTAATAAAAGTACAAAAGGATTAGCATGCCATTTGATCCTCATTCAATTGCACCTCATTGAGGTATTTATTTTTTCATACATTCGAGCATAAATTTCCACCTTGACTCTTGACGTAGATTCTTTTCATTAGCCTGCGTATAGCAGCCGTCATGTTTTACTGGATCTTTTACCGCAAGCTCATTCAGTTGCTGGGCATAGGGATTTCCTGCTCCATATTGACCTGCGCCATATGGGGCATATGGTCCCGGACCTTTTCCTGGCCACGGCTGAGCTTGGGCTATGGTAGCGCTTAGGATGCCTAAGGTCAGCAACATTGATATTGATAGCAGCTTCTTTTTCATTTTCAAACCCTGAATCGCTACCAATATCCTAGACACTTGCCAACCTCGCTTGGTACTGCTGTTCAAATCTTACCGGAGAAAGCCCATTGTTGTAACTATGGCGTCTAACCGGGTTGTAAAACATTTCGATGTAA
>NZ_JACVOO010000042.1 GCF_018882405.1 Polynucleobacter sp. 31A-FELB
CTTGATTTCAACCCGTCGATGCAACAGTTAGGGCAAAACGTTCTGCCGGTGTTTGATAGTTTAGTGTTTTTCTAGGACGTTCATTGAGTTGCCTTGCTACAGCATTGAGTTTGGCTTGGGAGTAATTAGCTAAGCTCATTCCTTTAGGGAAGTATTGTCTTAATAACCCATTGGTATTTTCATTCGAGCCTCGTTGCCAAGGATGCTGAGGATCGCAAAAATACACTTGCACATCGGTAGCTAGAGTAAAGCGTTTGTGTTCAGACATTTCTTTACCCCGATCCCATGTTAAGGACTTGTAGAGCTCTTGCGGTAACTTGCGGGCATGCTTGATGAGTGCATTGACCACCGTCTCACTGTCTTTACGAGCCACCTTGACTAGCATCACATAGCGAGTCTGGCGCTCCACGAGAGTAGCGATCTGACTATTGGCATCCCCATATAAAAGATCACCTTCCCAATGGCCGGGAACAGCTCTATCTTCTGCTTCGGCTGGCCGCTCTCTGATCGAGACTGCATCCTTAATTTTTCCAAGCCCTGCATCCTTCAGCGTGTGATGCCGTGATCGGCGCATGATGCGGGTGCGTCGTAAATGCTGGGTGAGCTCTTTCTTTAAGGCTCCACGGGCTTGGATGAAGAGGCTAAGGTAGATCGTTTCGTGTGACACCTGATAGTCCTCCTGATCTGGATAAGTCTCTTTTAGCCATCCGGCAATCTGTTGTGGTGACCAGTAGTGCTGCAGTTTATCTG
>NZ_JACVOO010000043.1 GCF_018882405.1 Polynucleobacter sp. 31A-FELB
AAGTACCAGCATGAGCATGCCATCCGCACCATGTGCAAGGTTTTGCGAGTCCACCACAGTGGCTATTACGCCTGGCTTAAAGAGCCACTCTCGTCTCGAGCGTGTGAGAACCAAATGATTGTGACCCAGATTAAGCAAGCGTGGCTGGCAAGCGGCACCATCTATGGTTATCGCAAGATCCATGATGATCTGCAAGATCTGGGGATTGCTTGTGGTGAACAGCGGGTGTATCGCTTGATGAAGGCGCAAGGCCTACGCTCTCAAACAGGTTACAAGCGCAAACCACGGCATCATGCTGGTAAGCCTCATGTCGCCGCTCCCAATCACCTGGCTCAGCAGTTTGATGTTTTAGAGCCTAATGAGACCTGGGTAACGGACATTACTTATATCCGCACGCATGAGGGTTGGCTGTACCTGGCGGTGGTCTTGGATTTATTCTCCCGCCAGATTGTAGGCTGGTCGATGCAAGGACGGATGGATAAGGAGCTCGTAGTCTCAGCTTTGCTGATGGCTTTATGGAAACGCAAACCCCAGCAAACCGTGATGATCCACTCCGATCAAGGCAGCCAGTTTTCTAGTTACGAGTGGCAGGCGTTCTTAAAAGAACACAACCTCAAGCAAAGCATGAGTCGGCGCGGAAACTGCCATGACAACGCTGTAGTCGAGAGCTTTTTCCAACTACTCAAGCGGGAGCGGATCAAACGTAAAACCTATGCCAGCAGAGCAAAAGCAAGAGAAGATA
>NZ_JACVOO010000044.1 GCF_018882405.1 Polynucleobacter sp. 31A-FELB
CTAAGGTAGATCGTTTCGTGTGACACCTGATAGTCCTCCTGATCTGGATAAGTCTCTTTTAGCCATCCGGCAATCTGTTGTGGTGACCAGTAGTGCTGCAGTTTATCTGCCACCAGATGCGCTAAGGCTTTATTCAAGACTAGTTTACAAGTCTGAGGACGCTGCGCTCGATCCCAGGCAGCCTGATTAGATTGGTGGGCTCGATAACTCTTTGGACCGCCATTGCGACCAATCTCACGACTAATTGTGGAAGGTGATCGACCTAACTGAGTTGCAATCGATCTCATGGATTGACCGCTTGCTAGGCCACGTGAGACTGCTTCACGCTCGGCCAAAGTTAATGCCAAGGTTGATCGAGTTCGCTCTGGGGGTCTGATACCGCCACTCTCAGCCAAAATTCGCTGAACTGCCGAGTGGTGGCGATCAAATAACTGGGCAATCTGCTGGAGAGAATCTCCCTTTTTCCAGCGCTCCCACATTAAAGCCTTCTGGGTAGCTGTGTAATAGATTCGAGGTCGTTGTTTCATGAGCAACACTCCTTGCGCTTACGCAGTT
>NZ_JACVOO010000004.1 GCF_018882405.1 Polynucleobacter sp. 31A-FELB
AACTACTCCCAAGCCAAGCTCAATGCAGTGGCAAGGAAACTAAATGAACGCCCTAGAAAAACACTAAACTATCAAACACCGGCAGAACGTTTTGCTCAATCTGTTGCGTTGACCGGTTGAATCCAAGACCCAAAGCAGACATCCAAATAAAAAACCACCCGAAGGTGGTTTTAGTGTTTCTTGGTGGCCCGGGGCGGAATCGAACCAGGGCAGAGGATATCTAGACATAATAACTGTCGTTTAAATAGATATTTTTAATATTAGAGGCTTATTATTGCTTTTTATACAGCCTTGGATTCTAGAAAACGATTATCCTAAGACCATGAAAAAATATTTGTCCACCTTAAGCATATCCCTGATCTGGTTTGGAATTCCTATGGTAGGCCATGCCCAACCTGATGGAGTCGCACAAAATGATGCTATTAAGGCTACGGTTAGTGTTACGGGAATAAACCAATTTAATACCAGCCTAAATACGGGTGGGAATTTTGGGTGGTCTAGTGCTGGCGCCACGCTCAATTTGCTGAAACCCATTTCAGCGGCAACTTCAATTGGCGTCTCTGTTCGCTATGGCAGCCAGTTTTGGAACTGGAGCAATATGAATAGCTACGGCTATGGTGGGAAGAGTCCATGGACGACGATTAGCACTCCGGCACTGGGCCTCAGCTATTCTCACAAACTCGACTCTGATTGGAGGCTCAACTTTATTCCCACAATAGAGTCTTCTGCAGAGACTGGCGCCAATCTAAATAACTCCCTTACTTATGGCGCTATTTTTAATGGCTCAAAACAACTCTCGCCCACCTTAAATCTAGGCCTGGGTACTGGCGTCTTTCGCCAGATTGATACGAACCGAGTATTTCCATTTATTGTGATTGATTGGAAGATCTCTGATCGCTGGAATCTAAATAATCCATTCCCAGGTGGTCCAGCGGGTGGCGCAGGTCTGGAGCTAACCTATAAGGTTACTAGTGACTTTAAAGTGTCGGGCGGTGCAGCCTATAATAGCTATCGCTTTCGCCTAAATGATTCAGGCCCTTACGCTGGTGGCGTTGGTCAAAACAAGTTCATTCCCGTATTTGCCAAGTTTTCCTATGCGATTGATAGAACCACAGCCCTAGATCTTTACGCCCTTGCCAATATGGGAGGAAGTGTGACTGCCATTAACACCAACGGCAATACTGCCCTTAGCACCAATTACAGAACTGCTCCCGCAGTCGCTCTAAACCTCGTTAAGCGTTTTTGATTTCAGCGTCTAATTTGTCGTTTAAAACGACATCGACTGACGCAGGGATGTCTAACTGATTTGTCCTTTTAAAGGACGCTTCTTAATCAGGGTATCCGAAAGTAATGGTGGCTAACCATGCCAAGCCTTAAAAGAAAATAGCCCAACAAGTAGGCTATTGAGATTCTTGGTGGCCCGGGGCGGAATCGAACCACCGACACAAGGATTTTCAATCCTCTGCTCTAGCGGCTGCTATTGGCCGAACTGAGACTGTCATACTCCTTAAAAATACCTGTTGTTGAATGACTGGAATATATCTATAAATGGACATTAGTTGAAAAAATGACTAATCGTTTGAGCAGATTAATGTGCAAGGGTTATCTGTATGGGACCCTTTTCAAAAATGGGGGGTGCCGGGTGGGTGGGGGTCAGTTTTCAAGAAATTCGTATGGGGTACCCCTTAGAAAATTTGATAGAGTAATCTCATGGACTTTGATAGCTCAGACAATAGCGGCACCCACTATTCTAGTAAGGTAAAAATCAAAACCTTCGAGGAGTTCCAGTTGGAACGATTAATAAAGGAAGGGAAGGTTATGCCAGCGTCGAAGCTGGCCGAAGTCAAGGCTAACGAGCTGCAACGCATTAAGGAATTTGAAGAGGCAGCTCAAGAGGAGCGGCGGCAACGCAGAGCCATTTCTCGTGTAGCCCCTCAAAATTTAGATCCCCCATTAACCAGAGAGCGTTTTGAGGAGTAGTGCTTGTGGGGAAACTTGTGGGGAAAAAGTAGAAAAGGGCCCGAAGGCCCTTAATCTACTTGACAAAATGGTGGAGTCGGCGGGAATCGAACCCGCGTCCGCAAATCCTCTACAACAAGTTCTACATACTTAGTCATATCATTTAATTTAGCTAGCTAGTCACAGACTGACATGTTCCACGCTGGCGATTCACTAAGTTTTCGAACCATTCCCCGTGACATGAAATGATCTTATCTCTTGTAAATGACCCTGATCTAGCTTGCGCTAGCTGACCCAAGAGAGAATCAGTTCAGGGGCAACCGCAATTAAGCGGCTAGTGCGAAACGTTCGTCGTTTGCAGTTATTACATTCCCATTGATTTACGAGATAACGGGTCCTCGGTATGCCCTTGATGCTTTGTAATCCACGTCGAAACCATGTCGACCCCGGAGTTCATGCATTGGAAGCTCTATTTTAAGGCTCTTAGCCTTAAATTGTTGGATATCTTGCAGATTCCTAATTAAGCCCTACTGCGGGAAGATGATTTGGAGTAATTCTTTTGGGTGGCGCACTAGATAGTCAGCGCCCCAGGCTTCTGGCGGCTCTTCACAGCCGCAATAGCCGTAGGCAGCTGCAATCGTCTTCATGCCTGCCGCTTTGCCCGCCACGATGTCTCTAATGTCATCACCAACGTATACCGAGTTACTTGGGTCAATATTGGCGATTCTGGCGGCATGCAGTATGGGCTCAGGATGTGGTTTTGAATAAGGGGTGGTATCACCAGAGACTGTCGATGCTGCTCTTTGGCGCAGACCCATTAAGTCAGTAAGGGGGTTGGTAAAGCGCTCGCTCTTATTGGTCACAATGCCCCAAGGAAGCTTAGCGCCATCCAGTTGATCCAGTAAGTGATCTACGCCCTCAAAAAGAACACTGTTGACTAGTAAAGCCTTCTCATAGTTCGCAAAAAACTCATCCCGCAAGGGAATGAAGTCGGGGTGGTCGGGGTCAATTCCAAAAGCACCGCCGATTAGTCCGCGAGCCCCAGCAGATGCGCAGGGGCGCAAGACCTCATATTGTTTAGGGGCGAGATTTCTGGCAATGAGGAGCTGATTTGCAGCTGCCACAAGGTCTGGGGCAGTATCGGCAAGGGTGCCATCTAGGTCAAAAAAGACTCCCTTGAACGGACTTGCAAAGGCGCCGCTCATTTGCATACAGCAATCATGTAGTTCACATCGACATCATCACCGAGGCTGTAGACCTGGGTAATGGGGTTGTAGCTCATTCCCTTCATGCCAATCATTTCCAAGCCTGCTTGGCGAGTAAATGCGACCAGCTCTGAAGGTTTGATGAATTTGGCGTATTCGTGAGTACCTTTAGGGAGTAGGCGCAGGATGTATTCCGCGCCAATAATGGCAAATAAGTAGGACTTAGGACTGCGATTGAGGGTGCTAAAAAAGAGGGTGCCTCCCGGTTTGCAGAGCTTTGCGCAAGCCCGAACTACTGAGGCGGGGTCTGGAACATGCTCTAGCATCTCCATGCAAGTAACTACGTCATACTGCTCTGGCTCTTCTTCAGCTAGCGCCTCCGCTGATATTGAGCGGTATTTGAGGGTAGCGCCTACTTCAAGGGCGTGTAATTCAGCAACCTTGAGGGCCTTTTCAGATAAATCAATGCCGCAGGTATCAGCTCCAGATTGCGCAATAGATTCCGCTAGAATTCCGCCGCCACAACCGACATCCAGCACTTTCCTGCCTTCTAGATCAACAAAGGATTTAATCCAATTAAGGCGCAACGGGTTGATTGCATGCAAAGGCTTGAATTCGCTATGGGGATCCCACCAGCGATGGGCTAGGGCACTAAATTTAGCAATTTCGGATTGATCGACGTTCATAAGGATAAAGGCGCGAGAGGCCTACTGGGATAAATGAATTACGAATATAGCGGAAATAAAAAAGCCCGGCAGAACCGGGCTTTTTTACAAGTAAAAAGAATTACTTAACTGCAGCTGTACCAACAACTTCGATGTCGGTGCGGCGGTTCTTAGCGCGGCCTTCAGCAGTTGCATTTGATGCAACTGGATTGCTCTTGCCTTTTGATTCTGTGTAAATACGGCTACCGTCAACACCTTTGCTTACCAAGTAAGCTTTAACGGACTGAGCACGACGTTGGCCGAGAGCCATGTTGTAAGCATCAGTACCAACGCTATCAGTGTTACCAACAGCAATAATTACTTCTAATTTGATCTTGTTCAAGTCAGCAGCGATCTTGTCCAATGTAGCTTTACCTTCTGGCTTCAATGTAGCTTTGTCGAAGTCATAGAGTGTGTCAGCTTGCAAAGTGATCTTGCTTTGGCTAATGCCAGGAGCAGCTTTAGGAGCTAACCAGCCATCACAACCCTTAGCAGCAGTTGCAGGTGTCCAGTTGTTATCACGCCAGCACAATGTGCCGTCGCCGTTTTTCCAATTCAAGCCAGAGCTGTTTTCCCAGTTATCAGAAGCCATCGCTGCAGAAGCAGAAACAGTGATAACAGAAGCTAGCAACACTTTTAGGGTTTTGTTCATTTTTAGTCCTCAAAAATCTCTTTTTTAATTAAAGTCAAACTTAAATGTAATTCGCCCTACTTTGAAGCAAAAAACCGCAAAGCGACACATCTCAATTTCGTACAAACTGACAGAATATTAGCATAGGGGCTATCAGTCATCAAAATGATATTATTTCTAAATGGAACAAGCCGCTAAAGAAACACTACCAATATCCCTAGAAGACGAAATGCGGCGGTCCTATTTGGACTACGCAATGAGCGTCATTGTCGGCAGAGCCCTGCCAGACGTACGTGACGGCCTCAAACCGGTTCATCGCCGGGTCTTATTCGCGATGTATGAATTAAACAACGATTGGAACCGTGCTTACAAAAAATCTGCCCGTATAGTTGGCGATGTGATCGGTAAATACCATCCACATGGCGATTCTGCGGTGTATGACACCATTGTTCGCATGGCCCAGGACTTCTCCCTGCGCTATATGCTGGTTGACGGACAGGGTAACTTTGGCTCCGTAGACGGTGATAACGCTGCTGCAATGCGGTATACCGAGATCCGCCTTCGTAAGATCGCCCATGAGTTATTGGCCGATTTGGACAAAGAAACCGTGGATTTTGGGCCAAATTACGACGGTAGTGAGAAAGAACCCCTGATTCTTCCTGCAAAAGTGCCTAATTTGCTGATTAACGGCAGCTCAGGCATTGCTGTGGGTATGGCGACCAATATCCCCCCACACAACCTGGATGAGGTGGTTACAGCCTGTTTACACGTCCTTCACAACCCAGATTGCACTATTGATGAGCTGATTGAGATCATTCCAGCCCCAGATTTCCCGACCGCCGGCATCATTTATGGGGTTCAAGGGGTTCGCGAAGGCTATCGCACTGGCCGTGGCCGTGTTGTGATGCGCGCTAAGACGCACTTTGAAGACCTTGATAAGGGTGCTCGTCAAGCGATCATCGTTGACGAGTTGCCATACCAGGTAAATAAAAAGAACTTGCTCGAGCGTATTGCTGAGTTGGTGAATGAGAAAAAAGTAGAAGGCATTTCTGATCTGCGCGATGAATCTGATAAGTCAGGTATGCGCGTAGTGATTGAACTCAAGCGTGGTGAAGTGCCTGAAGTCGTTCTTAATAATTTGTACAAGAGCACTCAGCTACAAGATAACTTCGGTATGAATATGGTGGCATTGGTTGATAACCAACCGCGCCTATTGAACTTGAAGCAAATGCTTGAGTACTTCTTGCAGCATCGTCGTGAAGTAGTTACACGTCGTACGATTTTTGAATTACGCAAAGCGCGTGAACGTGGTCATGTCTTGGAAGGCTTAGCTGTTGCATTAGCAAACATTGATGAATTTATTGCCATCATTAAAGCTGCTGCAAACCCAGTGATTGCTAAATCAGAATTGATGAGCAAGGCATGGGATTCTTCCATGGTGCGCGAGATGTTGGCGCGTGCTGAGGCGGATACTCCGGGCGGTCGCAATGCCTATCGTCCTGAAGGTTTATTGCCTGAGTACGGCATGCAATCTACTGGTCTCTATCGTTTGTCTGATAGCCAAGCGCAAGAAATTTTGCAGATGCGTTTGCAACGTTTGACTGGCCTTGAGCAAGACAAGATCGTTAATGAGTATAAAGATGTGATGGCAGAGATTTCTGACTTGCTCGACTTACTTGCTAAGCCAGAGCGCGTCACTCAAGTCATTGAGTCTGAATTGAAAGAAGTGCAAGCTGAGTTTGGTATTGCAGGTGGTGACTCCGGTCGTCGTTCATTCATTGAGATGAATGCAACTGAGTTGTTCACAGAAGATTTGATCACTCCACAAGATATGGTGGTCACACTTTCTAATACTGGTTACATGAAGAGTCAGCCTCTGAGTGAATACCGTGCGCAAAAACGTGGTGGTCGTGGCAAGCAAGCTGCCGCTACGAAGAATGAAGATTGGATTGAAACACTCTTCGTTGCGAATACGCATGACATCATTTTGTGCTTCTCAGATCGTGGACGCATGTATTGGCTCAAAGTGTGGGAGGTTCCACAAGGTAGCCGCAATTCACGTGGTAAGCCGATCGTCAACATGTTCCCATTGATTGAAGGCGAAAAGATTACTGTGATTCTCCCAATCAAGGGGTATCAAGATGATCATTACGTCTTTATGGCAACGAGCCTGGGTACAGTGAAGAAGACACGTTTGTCCGACTTCTCTAATCCACGTAAGGCCGGAATTATTGCTGTTGATTTAAATGAAAACGACTTCTTGGTTGGTGCAGCCATTACTGATGGTCAGCATGATGTGATGTTGTTCTCAGACGCAGGTAAAGCGGTTCGCTTTGATGAGAATGATGTTCGTCCAATGGGCCGTACAGCACGCGGTGTGCGCGGTATGAACTTGGGTGAAGGTCATCAAGTGATTGCCATGTTAGTTGCCCCGGCTGAAGCTGCTGAAGGTGCCGAAGCAGTTGTCGTTGATGCGAATGGTCTTGCTATTCCAAGCAGCGTATTGACTGCAACAGAAAATGGTTTTGGTAAACGCACTCCGATTGGTGAATACACCCGTCATGGTCGCGGCACCAAAGGCATGATTGCAATTCAGACAACTGAGCGTAACGGTAAAGTGGTAGCCGCTGCTTTGGTATCTCCTGAGGATCAAATTATGTTGATCACTACGGGCGGTATCTTGGTTCGCACACGTGTTTCAGAGATTCGTGAAATGGGTCGCGCTACTCAGGGCGTCACATTGATCAACGTCGATGAAGGCACACGTTTGTCTGGCTTGCAGCGTATTGCTGAAAGTGATTCTGATGATGAGAATGATTTGGATGATGGTGAAGACGGAGAAGGTGGAGATGTTTCCGCTGATCCAGCAGTTGACTCCAATTCTGATGAAGCTGGTGATGCCTAATTGGCATTCATACAAGGTTAATTAATTCATCATGACGTTTGACCGCCGCATTTTCAATTTCGCTGCGGGGCCTGCTACCGTACCTGAAGAGGTATTAAAGCAGGCTGCTGCAGAGATGTTGAATTGGCAGGGGCTTGGCACTAGTGTGATGGAAATTAGTCACCGCAGTAAAGAGTTCATGGCAGTTTACGAAGAGGTGTTGCACGATTTGCGCACCTTAATGAATATTCCCGACACTTACGAAATCTTGTTGCTACAAGGCGGTGGCCTTGGTCAAAATGCGGCGATCCCAATGAATCTCATGGGTCTAGCTAAGAATGGCCCTGAAGCTGACTTCTTAGTAACTGGTATTTGGTCAGAAAAGTCTTTTAAAGAAGCTGATAAATATGGTGTTGCGAATTTAGTAGCATCTTCTGCTGCAGAAAAATTCAATACGATCCCGGCACGTTCTACTTGGCAGCTCTCAGATGATGCTGCCTATGTTCATTACTGTGCCAATGAAACCATTGGCGGTGTAGAGTTTCCAGATGTGCCTGATGTGAATGGCAAAACTTTAGTTGCGGATATCTCTAGCAATATTCTTTCTAAAGAGATGGATGTCAGCAAGTGCGGCGTCTGGTTTGGTGGAGCTCAGAAAAATATTGGCCCGTCTGGCGTAACAATTGTGATTGTTCGTAAAGATCTGATGGGCCACAGTATGAAGATCACCCCATCGATTTGGGATTGGTCAAAGCAGGCTGCTAATCAATCCATGCTCAACACACCCCCGACCTTTGCAATCTATATGGCTGGTCTAGGCTTCAAATGGCTGTTAAAGCAGGGTGGCGTTAAAGCAATCGAAAAGCGTAATCAAGAAAAAGCGGACTTGCTCTACAACTTCTTGGATCAAAGTAGCTTGTATGAAAATCGCGTTGCAAAAGAATATCGCTCCCGCATGAATGTCACCTTCTTCCTGAAGGATGAGAATTTGAATGCTCAGTTTTTAGAGCAATCTAATGCAGCAGGCTTGGTTGCCTTGCGTGGGCATAAGGCGGCTGGTGGTATGCGCGCCAGTATTTATAACGCAATGCCGATTGAAGGCGTTAAGGCCTTAGTGGAATTTATGCGTGACTTTGAAAGGCGTGCCTAATGAGCTCTAAAGATCAGAGTACCGAAGAACAGCGCCTTGCGCCAATCCGCGACAAGATCGATGCGCTCGATGCGCAGATTTTGGATTTGTTATCCCAGCGTGCAAAAGCCGCTCAAGAGGTTGGTCATATCAAGGGTGGTTTTTCATCGCCGGTATTTAGGCCAGAGCGTGAGCGTCAAGTTGTCGCGCGCTTGCAAGAACTCAGCAAGGGCCCGCTACTAGCAGATGGCATCGCAGCAATCTGGCGTGAAGTCATGTCTGCCTGTCGCGCCTTAGAGGCTCGTCAGACAATTGCCTATCTTGGGCCGGTAGGAACATTTTCTGAGCAAGCGGCGCAAACCTATTTTGGTCACTCGATTGCTGGTTTGCCTTGCAATAGTCTCGATGAAGTATTCAAAGCGGTAGAGAAGGGCGCAGCTCAATTCGGAGTAGTGCCGGTTGAGAACTCTAGCGAGGGTGCTATCTCCCGAACTTTAGATTTACTTCTAGATTCTCCAATGCGTATTAGTGGCGAAGTGGTGCTGCCTATTCGTCATCACCTCTTAACTAAGAGTGGAAATTTGGATGGAGTTACAACCGTTTGTGCGCATGCCCAGGCTTTAGCGCAATGTCAACAATGGTTGAGTTTGCATGCCCCTCAATTAAAGCGTCAGGCTGTCAGTAGCAATGCTGAGGCAGCGCGCATGGCCTCGATCGATCCAACGCTTGCAGCAATTGCTGGTGATCCTGCGCAAGAGGCCTATGGATTACAGGCAGTAGCCGCACAGATTCAGGATGATCCGCATAATCGCACTCGTTTTGTCGTGGTTGGCACCTATGAATGTCAGCCAACCGGCAAAGATCAAACTTCTTTGGTGTTGTCGGTAGATAACCAGCCGGGTGCAGTACACCGCTTGTTAGAGCCCTTGGCTAAGCATGGTGTTTCCATGAATCGTTTTGAGTCTCGTCCAGCTCGCAAGGGAACTTGGGAGTATCACTTCTATATCGATGTTGCTGGTCACGCTGAAGATGCAAAAGTAGCCAAAGCATTAGATGAATTAAAAACAACAGCCGCTTTTTATAAAAACCTCGGCTCTTATCCCCACTCAGCATGAGCTCTAAGTCCAATATTGGTTTAAAGCATATTCATGCGATAGCACCCTATATCGGCGGGCGACCTATTAGTGAGGTTGCGCGCGAATACGGCCTTGATGAAAACAAGATTGTGAAGTTGGCCTCCAATGAGAATCCATTGGGTATGCCAAAGTCAGCGCAAGACGCCATGCTTAAGGCGGCGGCAGACTTGGGTCGTTACCCAGACTCCAATGGCTTTGAATTAAAGAATGTATTGTCAGCGCGCTTAGGTGTTCCAACTGATTGGATTACCTTGGGCAATGGTAGCAACGATATCTTAGAGTTGGCTGCACGCGCAGTTGCTCAAGCTGGTGATGAGGTGATTTTTTCTAAACATGCATTTGCTGTTTATCCACTAGCCACTCAAGCTGTTGGCGCTAAAGCGGTTGAAGTAGCTGCAACTGAAATGTATGGCCATGACCTGCCTGCGATGCTTCAGGCGGTAAAAGCTGCTGGTGATAAAGCCAAGTTGGTATTTGTGGCTAACCCAAATAATCCTACTGGTAGCTACTTAACTGCAAAAGAGATCGAAGATTTTCTTATTGCGGTTCCAGCTCATGTGGTGGTGGTCTTAGATGAAGCTTATAACGAATATCTCGCTGCTGATCAACGCTATGATGCGATTGCTTGGGTGAGGCGTTTCCCAAATATGATTTTGTCGCGCAGCTTTTCTAAGGCATATGGTTTAGCGGGCTTACGTATTGGCTACGGAGTGGCGCAACCTGCTTTGACCGATTTGCTGAATCGCATCCGTCAGCCATTTAATGTGAATAGCCTTGCACAAGCTGCGGCGATTGCAGCATTTCAGGATTCTGCATTCTTGCAACAAGGCTTTGAACTTAATCGTGCTGGCTTTGCCCAATTAACTCAAGCCTTTGATGCACTCGGCCTGACTTATCTCCCGTCGGCTGGAAACTTTGTGCTGGTGAAGGTGGGTGAAGATGATGGCGCTGGCGCTCGCATTAATTTAGAGCTCCTCAAGCGCGGCATCATTGTTCGCCCAGTTGGAAATTACGGCCTGCCACAATGGTTGCGTATTTCAATTGGCTTGCCCGAAGAAAATGCAGCTTTTATTGCTGCGCTTAAAGATGTTTTGGCAAAGCAGTAATTCAATCGTAAATAGACAACCTTCATCAAGCAATGGCCATCATTAATCCATCTAGTAATTACGGTACCGTCACCATTGTTGGTGTTGGCTTGATCGGTGCCTCTTTGGGTTTGGCTCTTAAAAAAGTAGGTGTGGTCAATAAGGTCTTGGGCGTTGGTCGTAGCGCTGCAAATTTAGATCAAGCGCTCAAGATGGGTGCTATTGATGCAGTAGTCGATTTAGTTGAAGCAGCAAAACAATCTGATGTGATTGTGTTGTGTGTGCCAGTGGCGCAGATGCGCGCCGCTTTTGAAGTAATTGAGCCGCACTTAGAGTCTCGGACCATGCTGACAGATGCTGGCAGCACTAAGGGTGATGTGATTTTGGCTGCTAAGGAAGTCCTGGGTAAAAAAGCTTGTCAGTTTGTGCCAGCCCATCCGATTGCAGGTGGCGCGCAACATGGTGCGAGTGCTGCAAAAGCAGATCTCTTTGAGGGTAAGCAAACCATTCTTTGTCCGCTACAAGAAAACTCTCCGCAGGATACCGATTTGATCGAAGGCTTTTGGCAGTCCGTTGGATCTATCGTGAAAAAGATTTCTTGTGTGCAGCATGATGCGATCTACGCAGCTGTTTCTCATTTGCCACATATTCTGTCTTACGCTTTGATGGCGAGCGTAGTGAATTCTGAAGATGCCGATCAAAAACTGAGTCATGTTGGCGCTGGCTTTAAGGATTTCACGCGCATCGCTGCCTCGAGTCCAGAGATGTGGCGCGATATTTGTTTGGGTAATCGCACAGCAGTTCTGAAAGAGCTTGATCAATATCTACTCATCGTCAATCACATGCGTAAATTGATTGCTGATAATGATGGCGCAGGCTTAGAGAAATTATTTAATAAAGCCAGTAAAGCACGTCAAGATTTGGATGTGCTTTGATGAGTGGCTTGCCTGATATCAACATTGGACCATTCAATCGAGCACAAGGCTCGATTATTTTGCCTGGATCAAAAAGTATTTCCAATCGCGCCTTATTGTTGGCAGCTTTGTCTTCAGGCACGACAACTCTTAAAAATCTACTAGATGCTGACGATACTCAGGTGATGCGTAATGCGCTTCGTCAATTGGGTTTGTCGGTAACTGATCAAGCAGACAAAGTCTGCATAGTTGAAGGTTGTGGTGGTAAGTTCCCGATTCAGAATGTAGACCTCTTTATGGGTAATGCAGGTACAGCGATTCGTCCCTTAACGGCGGCTTTGGCGATGCAGGGTGGCAATTACCGTTTATCTGGTGTGCCCCGCATGCATGAGCGTCCTATTCGGGATCTAGTAGACGGATTACGACAAGTCGGCGCAAAGATTGATTACGAATTGCAAGAAGGCTATCCGCCTATCAAGATTCTTGCTGCTGATATTGAAATTAAAGATGTTGTGAAGGTGCGTGGAGATGTTTCTAGTCAGTTCTTAACTGCCTTATTGATGGCTTTGCCTTTGGTAGCAATAGAGCCTGTCAGGATCGAGGTGATTGGTGAATTGATTTCTCGTCCTTATATCGATATCACGCTCAAGCTCATGGCGCGCTTTGGCGTCAAAGTGGCTTGCCCTGATGCGCAGTCGTTTGTCATTCCCGCCAAGACTTCTCACTCGGTATATCAAAGCCCTGGTGTCTTATCGGTTGAGGGCGATGCATCCTCGGCTTCTTACTTCTTAGCGCTTGGTGCGATTGGTAGTGGACCGGTGCGCGTCTTGGGTGTGGGTAGCGAGAGTATTCAGGGTGACGTTGCTTTTGCTGACGCACTCGCATTAATGGGCGCAAAGATTTCTTCTGGTGAAGATTGGATTGAAGTTGCTGGCGTCAATAATGCGAATGGCAAGCTCACGGGTATCACGATTGATTGCACAGAAATTCCGGATGCCGCGATGACGCTCGCTGTTGCTGCATTGTTTGCTGAGGGTCCGACCCGCTTAAACAATATTGCCAGCTGGCGCGTAAAAGAAACTGATCGTATTGCAGCGATGGCAAAAGAATTGAAAAAAGTTGGCGCTATCGTTGAGGAGGGTGCGGATTACATCGTGGTGCAAGCCCCTCAATCACTGGCCGATTGGAGGTCTCCTGCTGAAGGTATTGATACATACGATGACCACCGTATGGCAATGTGCTTCTCATTAGCCGCTTTTGGTCCTAATGCGCTACAGATCAATGATCCCAACTGCGTTGCAAAAACCTTCCCAACTTACTTTGCAGAGTTTGCAAAGATCGTCTTCTAGAAATTTCTTTTCATGAGTTTGCCTCCAGTCATCGCCATTGATGGACCTACCGCCTCGGGCAAGGGGACGGTTGCCTCCTTGGTAGCTGAAAAGCTGGGTTTTCATTACCTGGATAGTGGAGCCTTGTATCGGTTGGTTGCCTTAGGTAGTCAAAAAGCATCCATTGACCCCCAAAATGGCCCAGAACTGGGTATTTTGGCCAAAAAACTGGTGATTTCCTTCAAAAATGGCCAAATTTTGCTCAATTCTGAAGATGTGACTGAAGCCATTCGCACTGAAAGTATCGGTTTGCGTGCTTCGGCAATCGCAGTGCATCCAGAGGTTAGACAGGCTTTAGTGGGTGTTCAGCATGGTTTTAGGGTTGTTCCAGGCTTGGTTGCTGATGGGCGCGATATGGCAAGCGTCATATTTCCCGATGCGGTATTGAAGGTTTTTCTCACTGCAACAGCTGAAGCTAGAGCCGAACGTCGGTATAAGCAATTGATAGCTAAGGGAATTTCTGCTAAACTAGACGACTTGCTGCAGGATTTACAAGAGCGCGATGCCAGAGACAGTAGTCGAGGTACCGCACCTTTGTTGGTTGCAGACGGCGCCAAAGTGCTTGAAACATCAGAATTAACGATAGATCAAGCAGTTAAGACGGTTTTAGATTGGTATCAATCAAAAATAGCTTAATTTTTTGGTGGGCAGTAGAAGTTGTTTTGGCGTCTTAAGAAACTCTACAACGCGATTTTCTAATTTAGCGTGTTTCTTGGGGCTTTTTTAACCTAACCCGTCAGGCCTTCTGGCGGCACAAAGTGAATATATAAATGTCTGAATCATTTGCAGAACTATTTGAAGAATCATTAACCCGATCGAATATGAAGACCGGCCAAGTTATTTCGGCTGAAGTACTTCGCATCGACCATAACTTCGTCGTTGTTAACGCTGGATTGAAATCCGAAGCGTTTATTCCTGTTGAAGAATTCCATAACGACGCTGGTGAGATTGAAGTAGCTCCTGGCGATTTCGTTTCTGTTGCTATTGACGCTCTTGAGAACGGCTATGGCGACACAATCCTTTCCCGTGACAAAGCTAAGCGCTTGGCATCATGGATGAACTTGGAAAAAGCTCTCGAGCAAGCTGAGATTGTTACCGGTACTGTTACTGGTAAGGTTAAAGGCGGCTTGACAGTCATGGTTAACGGTATCCGCGCATTCTTGCCTGGATCACTCGTTGATACACGCCCAATCAAAGACACCAGCCCTTACGAAGGTAAGACGATGGAGTTCAAGGTTATCAAGCTTGACCGTAAGCGTAACAACGTAGTGTTGTCACGTCGTGCAGTTGTTGAAGCTAGCCAGGGTGAAGAGCGCGCGAAGTTGATGTCTAACCTCAAAGAAGGTAGCGTTGTTCAAGGTATCGTTAAGAACATCACTGACTACGGCGCATTCGTGGACCTCGGTGGTATCGATGGCCTCTTGCACATTACCGATTTGGCATGGCGTCGTGTGCGTCACCCAAGCGAGATGTTGACTGTTGGTCAAGAAGTTACAGCTAAGATTTTGAAGTTCGATCAAGAGAAGAACCGTGTTTCACTCGGCGTGAAACAACTTGGTGATGATCCATGGGTTGGTATCGCTCGTCGTTACCCACCAAACACCCGTTTATTCGGTAAGGTTACTAACCTGACTGACTACGGCGCATTCGTAGAAATCGAATCTGGTATCGAAGGTTTGGTACACGTTTCTGAAATGGACTGGACTAACAAGAACGTTGCTCCAAGCAAAGCTACTGCATTAGGAACCGAAGTTGAAGTAATGGTTCTGGATATTGATGAAGACAAGCGTCGTATCAGCTTGGGCATCAAGCAGTGCAAAGCTAATCCATGGGAAGAGTTCTCACGTGGCCAACAAAAAGGCGACAAGCTGACTGGCGCAATCAAGTCTATTACTGACTTTGGTGTGTTCATTGGTTTGCCTGGCGGTATCGACGGTTTAGTTCACCTCTCAGACCTCTCATGGAATGAGCCAGGAGAAGAAGCTGTTAAGAAATACAAAAAAGGCGACGAAGTTGAAGCTACTGTATTGGCCATTGATGTTGAGAAAGAGCGTATCTCTCTCGGTATCAAGCAATTGTCTGGTGATCCATTCAATAACTACACATCCGTAAGCGACAAGGGTAGCCTTGTAACTGGTACTGTGAAGGCTGTTGATGCTAAGGGTGCAACTATTCACTTGGCTGATGAAGTTGAAGCTTACTTACGTGCTTCTGAGATCTCAACAGATCGCGTTGAAGATGCACGCAATGTATTGAAAGAAGGCGATAGCGTAACTGCAATGATCATCAACATTGATCGTAAGTCACGTGTAATCAATCTTTCAATCAAAGCTAAAGATAGCTCTGACCAACAAGACGCTATGAGCAAACTCCAAGGTGATGCGCAGTCCGGCACAACCAACTTGGGTGCTTTGTTAAAAGCGAAGTTGGACAATCAAGGCTAAATCAATATCGCCGCTTTCCACTAGGAGAGCGGCGGTTTTTTATTGATAGATCATGTCAGATCAAGAGCAACAAGCAATTACTCGCTCCGAACTCGTGGAGAGCTTGGCGGAACAGTTTCCCCAGCTACTACCTAGAGATGTGGAGTTGGCAGTAAAAACATTGCTAGACACCATGACTCACGCTTTAGCCGAAGGCAAGCGGATTGAGTTGCGCGGTGTTGGTAGCTTTGTTTTGCATCACCGTCCTGCGCGTACTGGCCGCAACCCAAAATCTGGTGAGAAAGTATTGATCCCAGAAAAACGGGTGCCCCATTTCAAGCCTGGAAAAGAATTACGTGAGCGCGTGGATTACAAGCCTCTGAAGCAAGTGAGCCCTAAAGAGGGTTCTGGTGCCTAGTCACATAGCGCATATCCAGTGGTCCATTCGGACCATTTTTTTATTTAAGTTCTGCACAGCATGATTCAGATCGCAACCTCCTGGCTACTGTTATTACCAGTCATATTTGGTATTGGTTGGTTGGCTTCGCGCTGGGATTTGCGTCTTGAGAATCGCATGGATGAGCGTGAGCGCATGCGTCAGCAGCGTTCAACTTTTAAAGGTTTAAGTCTCTTATTAAATGAGCAGCCAGATCAAGCGATTGAGACCTTGGTCAAGATCGCTCAGCTCGATCCTGAAACAATCGAACTTCATTTTGCTTTAGGGAGTTTATTCCGTCGCCGTGGTGAGACCGAGCGTGCAATTCGAGTTCACCAGCACCTGGCTAATCGTGATGACTTAAAGCCGCGTGATCGCGATCATGCTGCTTATGAGTTGGGCCGTGATTTTCTGCGCGCTGGCTTATTAGATCGCGCCGAAGCATCATTAAATCGTGTTGGTGAAGGTAAGTTCGCTGCTCCTGCAAAAGAGAGCTTGCTCGAGATGTATCAGATCGAGCGAGACTGGAAGAAAGCCATCATTGCTGCTAGTGAGCTTGAGGGCTTACAGGGCAAATCACATCATACCGAGATCGCCCAGTTTCATTGTGAGTTGGGTCAGGAGGCCTTGCGTCGCAAGGATTTACCAGAGGTAGAGCAATCCGTTCAATTGGCCTTACAAGCCGTGCCGCATCATGCGCGTGCGCTGATTTTGCAAGGGGATTATCTGATTGCAATGGATCGTCCAGCGCAAGCTATTGAGGTATGGGCTGTGATTGCTAAAACACATCCTGCTTATATGCACCTACTCGCAGATCGTTGGATGGCGGCGCACACCGCTCTGAATAAAGCGGATGAAGGTTTAAGTGTGCTCTGTGAACTATTAAAAACCCAGGCTTCTGGTGAGTTGCTCGATATTGTTCAAAAGCACATGACTCAAATTCGTGGTGCTCAAGCTGCTGAAGTAATGCTGGTTGAAGTGATGCAGCATTCACCAAGCTTGAGTGCACTTTCTAAGTTGGCCGAGACCCGTTTGGCTTTAGCAGAAAGCAACGGTACGCCAGAGCGAGTATCGGATTTACAGGCAACACTCAGTTTATTAAAGCAGCGCACAACCAGTTTGGCTCGGTATACCTGTGGCAATTGTGGTTTCCGTGCAAGACGTTTTTACTGGCAGTGCCCAGGTTGCAATCATTGGGAGGCGTACTCCCCAAGACGTAGTGAGGGAGCCGTTCCTAGCGGCCCTTCAATGTAATCTAAATTACTTGGAGATATCTTGAAAGTCACCATCATCGGTAGCGGTTACGTTGGTCTTGTTACCGGCGCTTGTTTAGCGGAGCAGGGTAACAACGTCTTTTGCGTTGACGTAGATCCTAAGAAGATCGAGATTCTCAATTCAGGTGGTGTACCGATTTACGAGCCGGGCCTCAAAGAGATGATTGAGCGTAATCGCGCTGCTGGACGTTTGCAGTTCTCTACTGATATTGCCGCTTCTGTTGCGCATGGCGACATTCAATTTATCGCTGTTGGCACCCCTCCTGATGAGGATGGTTCGGCCGATCTTCAGTACGTTGTCGCAGCGGCTCGCAATATTGGTCGTCATATGACCACCCCTAAGGTGATCGTAGATAAGTCGACTGTACCCGTAGGCACTGCTGATAAGGTTGGCGCTGCTATTACTGAAGAGCTCCAAAAGAGAGGCCTCTCACCAGAATTATGTTCTGTAGTCTCCAACCCTGAATTCCTTAAAGAGGGCGCGGCAGTAGAAGACTTTATGCGCCCAGACCGGATTGTGATCGGCACGCAAAATACGCCAGCAGGTCTGAGAGCTAAAGAGCAGATGCGTAAACTCTACGCACCTTTTAATCGCCATCATGAGCGTACCTATTACATGGATGTGAAGAGCGCTGAGCTCACTAAATACGCCGCTAATGCCATGTTAGCTACCCGCATTTCCTTTATGAACGAGTTAGCCAATTTGGCCGACTTGGTTGGCGCTGATATTGAAGCTGTACGCCAGGGTATTGGTTCGGATTCTCGTATTGGCTATGGCTTCTTGTACTCCGGTACTGGCTATGGCGGTTCTTGCTTTCCGAAGGATGTTTCCGCTTTATCCAAAACGGCTATTGAGCATGGCAGAGATCTGAAGATCCTCGATGCCGTAGAAGCGGTCAATGAAGCCCAGAAATACATCTTGGTAGAAAAGATTGAAAAGCGCTTTGGCGCCGACCTTAAAGGTAAGAAGTTTGCTCTCTGGGGTCTAGCCTTCAAACCCAATACCGACGACATGCGCGAAGCACCTAGCCGTGTGATTATTCAAGAGCTAGTCAAGCGCGGAGCCCAGATTGTGGCTCACGATCCAGTAGCCATGCCAGAAACCAAACACTGCCTCGAGACGGACTTTAAAGGCAATCCAGAAGGCCTTAAACAAGTGACTTTGGTAGATGATCCTATGGCAGCCACCCAAGATGCGGATGCATTAGTGATTGTTACCGAGTGGAAAGCATTCCGCAGTCCGGATTTTGACCTTCTCAAAGCCAAACTCAAGAACCCCATTATCTTCGATGGCCGCAATCTGTATGAGCCACAAGCTATGCAAGAATTAGGCATTGAGTACCAAGGTATTGGCCGTCATAATTAATTACAAGTAAAAAAGTATCCATTAGAGAGATTAGTTATATCGTGGAAAAAGCTAACCGAGAACAATTTTCTAAAGCCCGCTTATTAGTGGTGGGTGATGTCATGCTTGATCGCTATTGGTTTGGCGATACGAATCGGATCTCTCCTGAGGCGCCAGTACCCGTTGTTCAGGTGGGTAAGATTGATGAACGTTTAGGTGGCGCTGCCAACGTGGCTCGCAACGTTGCTGCCCTCGGTGCGAAGACAACGATCTTGGGTGTGATTGGTGATGATGAGCCGGGTAATCGCGTTAATGAATTGTTGAAGTCAAGTGGCGTTGACAGCCAGCTTGAAATCGATAGCAAAGTTCCGACTACAGTGAAGTTGCGTGTGATTGCAAGACAACAGCAATTGATTCGTTTGGATTTTGAAGAGGCTCCTAGTGAGGCTGCTTTGGCACATAAGCTAGAGCGCTATGAGAAGCTTGTGGGCGATGCTGATGTGGTGATTTTGTCTGATTACGGCAAAGGCGCATTAGGCCAAGTTGCCCTGATGATTGAGCAAGCACGCGCTCAAAAGAAAATGATCCTAGTCGATCCTAAGGGTGATGATTACGCTAAATATCGTGGTGCTACCGTGCTCACACCTAACCGCAGTGAATTACGTCAAGTAGTTGGTCAGTGGACTAGCGAAGAAGATCTCACAAAGAGGGTGCAGGATCTCAGAAAATCTTTAGATCTTGAGGCACTTCTGCTTACCCGCTCTGAAGAGGGTATGAGTTTATTTACCGATGCTGGAGTGAGTCACGTTAAGGCGCAGGCACGTGAAGTGTTTGATGTTTCTGGTGCGGGTGATACGGTTATTGGCACGCTCGCAGTGGCCTTAGCAGCTGGCTGGCCACTTGAAAGAGCGATGGCTTTGGCAAACCGAGCTGGTGGCATAGTGGTAGGCAAGTTAGGTACAGCCACCGTTACTTCTGAGGAATTGCAATGACAATTATCGTAACTGGCGCTGCTGGGTTTATTGGCGCCAATATTGTTCAAGCGCTCAATGTGCGTGGCGAGAAAAATATTATTGCGGTCGATGATTTACGTCCCGCTGATAAGTATCGCAATCTTGCGGACTTAGACATCATTGACTATCTTGATAAAGACGAATTTCTGGAAGCATTTAGAAGTGGTCGCTTTGGCAAGGTGAGGGCAGTGTTTCATGAAGGGGCTTGCTCCGATACGATGGAAACTGACGGCATCTTTATGATGGCGAATAATTTCCGTTACACCATGAACTTGCTCGATATCTGTACTGAACAAAAAGTGCAATTACTCTACGCCTCTTCAGCTGCTACCTATGGTGGTTCTGATGTATTTGTAGAGAGTCGCGAGCATGAGAAGCCATTAAATATTTATGGTTACTCTAAGTTCTTATTTGATCAAGTGATGCGCAAGCGCTTTGCTGAAAAATCGAATGCTGCTCAAGTAGTTGGATTTAGGTACTTCAATGTCTACGGCCCACGTGAATCCCACAAGGGTCGCATGGCCTCTGTAGCCTTTCATCAATACCACCAGTACAAGGCCAATGGCAAAGTTAAGCTCTTTGGCGAATATGGTGGTTATGGTGCTGGCGAGCAAAGTCGTGACTTTGTCTCGGTAGAGGACGTAGTAAAAGTGAATTTGTATTTCTTGGATCATCCAGAAATCAGCGGCATCTTTAATTTGGGTAGTGGCCGTGCGCAACCATTCAATGACGTTGCTCATGCAGTGGCCAATGCCATGCGCAAAATCGATAATGCCAATCCCGCTAGCTTAGAAGAGTTGGTCAAAGAAAAAGCAATTGAGTACATTCCATTTCCAGATGCACTCAAAGGCAAGTACCAGTGCTTTACACAAGCGGATTTAACCAAGCTACGCGTGGCTGGATACTCAGAACCCTTCCTGAATGTGGAGCAGGGCGTCAGTCGTTATATTGCCTGGCTATCGGCTAATGCAGATTTCTTGGCAAGCCCACTGTAGGTAGTTAAAAACAGTCAACCGACTGAATCTTCATTCGTTGTAACTGATCCACTTGCACTTCGTGTAAGTGGATTTTTTATTAACCGATGGAGATTAAATGAATCAATTATTAAAGTCTTTGGTATTTTCAGTATTGGTAGCTGTCTCAGGATTGGCTGCTGCTTCACCAGTCAATGTCAATACTGCTACTCAGTCTGAGTTAGAGAGCATTAAGGGAATCGGACCATCAAAAGCAAAAACAATTATTGCTGAACGTTTAGATGGTGGACATTTTCAGGATGCCAATGATCTACAAAAACGGGTGCGCGGCATTGGCATGAAATCTGTAGAAAAGATGGTGGATAACGGTTTAACCATTGAGGCCCCGAGTTCTTTTCGTGAGCCGCACGGCAGGACTGATAAAGAGGGCTCCAAGGCTAGCAGACGTGGCTCACGCGGTCAAAGCGGTTCGCGCCATCCTTCGGATCGTGCGGAACCAAGTCGCCGAAATTAAACCCTTTACCGTCTAGCCTGGCTTATGGCTAAAATGGTTTCATGAGCACACCTTCTTACTTAACTATTTCACAGACCGTGGGTAATACACCCTTGGTTCGTTTGCAACGCATTCCTGGCGCAGAAAATGATTCCAAAAATAATCTGATCTTAGGAAAGTTGGAGGGTAATAATCCAGCGGGGTCGGTGAAAGACCGGCCTGCGCTGTCGATGATCCTGCGCGCCCAAGAGCGTGGCGAAATTAAACCTGGTGACACTCTCATTGAAGCCACCAGCGGCAATACTGGCATTGCTTTGGCGATGACTGCTGCGATGTTGGGTTACAAGATGGTTTTGGTGATGCCTGAGAACCAGAGTATTGAGCGTCGACAAAGTATGGCTGCTTATGGTGCTGAGTTAATTTTGACGGCAGCCTCTGGTGGTATGGAATTTGCCCGTGACTATGCGCTGCAATTACAGAAAGAGGGCCGCGGTAGATTACTGGATCAATTTGCGAATCCGGATAACCCACGTGCTCATATCGAAACTACTGGTCCAGAAATCTGGCGTGATACGGATGGCCAAGTTACCCATTTCATTTCAGCGATGGGAACCACCGGAACAATCACTGGAGTTTCTACTTATCTGAAGTCCATGAATCCCAATATCCAAATTATTGGTGCTCAACCGGAGGAAGGGTCGCAAATTCCGGGTATCCGTAAATGGGCTCCAGAGTACCTGCCGAAGATTTATCAAGGTGATAAGGTTGATCGCATTGAGTATGTGAGCCAAGCAGACGCTGAAGAGATGGCTCGTCGCCTTGCTGCTGAAGAGGGTATTTTCTGTGGGATTTCAGCTGGGGGTGCTTTAGTTGTTGCTTTACGAATCGCTCGCCAGGTAGAGAATGCAACGATTGTATTTATCGTCTGCGACCGTGGTGATCGCTATCTTTCGACTGGGGTTTTTCCAGCGTAAGACATTCAGTCGAGGGTAAATTAAGTCTGCTTTGGTTTTTTCTTGCTAGCAGTCTTCTTGGGTTTGGATTTAACCGCTTCACCTGACTTTACTTCTGACTTTGCTTTGGTTGGGGCGGCTGGTACTACGCTTTTGTTCTTGTATCCCAGCGCTTCTGCAAACTCAGCAACGCTTTGGGCGTAAAAGTAACTGCGGTTGTACTGCACAATTGTTAGGAAATTATTTAAACCAACTACATAACGAACCTGATCATTGCCATCTTTATCGGGGTAGGGAAGGTCGACAATGAGCGCCTTGCTTTGTGGCTCAACTCCACCCGCTTGAAGATCGCCTTGCTCTTTAGTCAAAATGCCTTTTGCGATGAGTTCTTGAACTGAGTATTTGAGTTGAGGTTCGCCGTCAGCTAGGGCTCTTGCCTCACTAATGGCCCCCTCCTGCACAGGGAAGTAAATCGGCATTCCCGGTTGCCAGCCATGCTTTCTCATAAAGTTAGCCACGCTAGCAATCGCATCTTTGGGGCTCTGCTTCAGGTCAATATGCCCATCACCATCACCATCTACTGCAAAGCTGCGAATACTACTTGGCATGAATTGGGGCAGGCCAATGGCGCCTGCATAAGAGCTGTTCTGATTTAAGCAGGCATTAAAGCGAGTTTGGTTCAATCCTTGCTTGCTATTGTTGGCGGGCAAGCTGCCGCCACCCTCGGTCCAGCACATGAGGATGAGTTCCTTAAGCTGGTCTTTAAAGAGTTGTTCTCGGCTGGCTTTGTTGGGGGTATCTGGATAGCTGAAGGCTAATGTAGAAAGTACATCCTTTACCCGGAAATTACCAGTTTGACGGCCATAAATGGTTTCAATCCCAATAATGGATACGATGATTTCGGCTGGAACCCCTGATTCTTGTTGAACCTTGGTCAAGTAGGCCTGGTTTTGCTCCCAAAAGGCCTTGCCGGCCTTAAGGCGAACCGGCTCAATGAAACGCTTGCGATAGGCCACCCAATTCTTTTTAAAGGTGCCTGATGGGGGTAACACCAATTTGCGTATGGATGGAATCGTTTTAGCATCTGAGAAGCCTGATTCAAGGCTTGCCTGAGGGATCCCCTGGGCTTGGGCAATTTGAGTGATTAATTGATTGAGGTTTTGGCTAAAGCGGGCTTCTGTTGCTGCATCCTCAGACTGGTTTACGATAGTCTCTGTAGGGCTAACTTGCTGGGTGGGGGTGCTTGAGCAAGCGCCAAGCAGTAGCGTTATGAACAGTGTTGAAGCAAGGTAGGAGACACGAAAATTCATGGATAAGAAAATGGGTTTTTGAAGGGTTGGCAGGTTTTATTAGATTATAAAAATTATAGTTTTGCTATTGAGGATTTCTAGTAATGACAACAGGATACATAACTCATCCAGACTTTCTAAAACATGAGATGGGCAGTCATCATCCAGAGTGCCCAGAACGTATTCAGGCAATCAATGATCAGTTAATTCGCAGTGGCATCGATCGCTTTTTGCACCATCTCGATGCGCCGCTAGCAACTGAAGATCAACTGGAGTTGGTTCACAGCCCAGATCACATTGCCTTTGTTAAAGAGCGCTCACCAGCCAGCGGGTATTTCATGCTCGATGGCGACACCATTATGAACCCCCATACCTGGAGCGCTGCGCTACGTGCCGCAGGTGCTGCTATTGCGGGTGTTGATGCAGTAATGAAAGGCGAAGTTGAAAATGTATTTTGTGCAGTTCGCCCCCCAGGCCACCATGCAGAACCAACTCGATCCATGGGCTTTTGTGTTTTTGATAACGTCGCTGTAGCTGCGCGCTATGCAATGGAGACGTACGGTATCGAACGTGTAGCCATCATCGATTTTGATGTGCATCACGGCAATGGGACTGAGGCGGCATTTTTTAATGATCCCAATGTACTGATGTGCAGCTTCTTTCAGCATCCGTTTTATCCATACAGCGGCTTGGATGGAGCCAATAATATGGTGAACGTACCCTTGCCGGCCTCTACTCGAGGTGATGTAGTGCGCTCGATAGTAGAGGAGCAGTGGTTGCCGCGTCTAAGGGATTTTGAGCCAGAGCTCATCATCATCTCTGCAGGCTTCGACGCTCACCGTGAGGATGATTTAGGGCAAATGGGCTTGGTAGAAGACGACTATGCTTGGATTACCAAGCAGCTTAAGGTGATTGCAAACCAATACGCGCAAGGCCGCATTGTCAGCTGCTTGGAGGGTGGTTACAACCTTTCCGCTTTGGGTCGCAGCGTGGTGGCTCATGTCAAGGCACTTGCTGATATTTAAACGTCACCGAAATTCAGATTAAAAAAAGACCAATATTTAAGGAACGCATGGCTAATATTTTTGAGCAGGGTTTAGATCGTAACCCAGCGAACTTCACTCCAATCACTCCACTATTATTTCTTGAGCGATCAGCTGAAGTCTATCCAGATCGCCTGGCAATTATTCATGGCAAATTACGTCAGACTTGGAGTCAGACTTATGAACGTTGCCGTCGCTTTGCAAGCGCACTGCAAAAGCATGGCATTGGCTTGGGGGATACGGTTGCCGTGATGTTGCCCAATACGCCGCCTATGGTTGAGGCGCATTTTGGGATTCCGATGGCAGGAGCGGTATTAAATGCCTTGAATACGCGTCTTGATGCAGAGTCAGTTGCCTTTATGTTGAATCACGGCGAAGCAAAAGTCGTGATCGTAGATCCAGAATTCTCCGGGGTAATGAAAAAAGCCCTTGAGATCGCCAAGAAGGAAAGTGGGCGCGAGTTTTTGGTAATTGATGTCGAGGAAAAAGAATTTGATGTTCCTGGCGAAAAGCTTGGCAAGCTTACTTATGAAAAGTTCTTATCCGAAGGGGATCCTCAATTTGATTGGCAGGTGCCTGCAGATGAATGGCAAGCGATTTGCTTAAATTACACATCGGGAACTACTGGCAATCCTAAGGGCGTGGTGTATCACCATCGTGGCGCAGCAATTAATGCCGTGTCGAATATTTTGGATTGGGATATTAATAAGCATCCCATTTACCTCTGGACACTCCCAATGTTCCATTGCAATGGCTGGTGTTTCCCGTGGACGATAGCTGCACGTGCCGGTATTAACGTGTGTTTGCGTCGCGTAGATGCGCAACATATTTTTGCCGCTATTAAAGAGCACGCTGTCACGCATTACTGCGCTGCCCCGATTGTGCACAACCTATTAGTCAATGCTCCCGATGAATTGAAAGAGGGGGTGCCTGCTGGCGTAAAAGGCTTGATCGCAGGCGCTGCACCTCCAGCTTCGATTATTGAGGGCATGGAAAAGCTTGGCTTTGATTTGACACACGTCTACGGCTTAACTGAAGTCTATGGTCCGGCAGCTGTTTGTGTGAAGCAGGATGAGTGGAATGAAGTGGATATTGGTGAGAGAGCTCGCCTTAATGCTCGCCAAGGTGTTCGTTATCACATGCAACAAGCGATTGCCGTTCTTGATCCTGAAACCCTTGAACCCGTTCCCGCCGATGGCGAGACGATGGGTGAGATTATGTTTAAGGGCAATATCGCCATGAAGGGTTACCTCAAGAATGAGAAGGCAACCAAAGAGGCTTTTGAGGGAGGCTGGTTTCATTCGGGCGACTTAGCCGTAATGAATCCGGACGGCTATGTGAAGATGAAAGATCGCAGTAAGGACATCATCATCTCTGGTGGCGAAAATATTTCTTCCGTAGAGGTTGAAGATGTTCTATATCGCCACCCAGCAGTGATCGCGGCGGCAGTGGTTGCCAAGCCCGACGATAAGTGGGGTGAGACACCTTGCGCTTTCTTAGAAATTAAGCCTGGCATGGAAGTTACCCCTGCTGACATCATCACCCATTGCAAACAGCATCTGGCTGGATTTAAGGTTCCCAGAGCGATTGTATTTTGTGAGCTACCGAAGACCTCTACCGGCAAGATCCAGAAGTTTGAACTTCGTAAGCAGGCAGGATCTGCTTCAGCAATCGACGTCTAACCTTACTTGGCGCTAGACGGGTAAAATAGAAAAGTTACTCAAAAATAGAGAATCCAGCATGAAAATCTTAGTGGCAGTAAAACGCGTTGTTGATTACAACGTCAAAATTCGGGTGAAATCAGATAACTCTGGTGTCGATCTGGCAAACGTCAAAATGAGCATGAATCCTTTTGATGAGATTGCAGTAGAAGAGGCGGTGCGATTAAAAGAGGCTGGAGTTGCTACTGAGGTAGTAGTAGTTTCTGCTGGCCCAACTCAGTGCCAGGAAACCTTGCGTACTGCTTTAGCAATTGGGGCTGATCGTGCCATCTTGGTAGAAACCGATGCTGAATTACAGCCTTTAGCAGTTGCAAAAATTCTTAAAGCGCTCTCTGAAAAAGAACAGGCGCAGATCGTGATCTTGGGTAAACAAGCGATTGATGACGATAGCAATCAGACGGGTCAGATGTTGGCGAGCTTGATGGATATTCCACAAGCTACCTTTGCTTCCAAAGTGCTTGTTGCAGACGGTAAAGCGAGCGTGACTCGTGAGGTAGATGGTGGCTTGGAAACGATTGCAATTACTTTGCCCGCAGTCATCACGACTGACTTGCGTTTGAATGAGCCCCGTTATGTGACTCTGCCAAACATCATGAAGGCCAAGAAGAAGACTTTGGAAATTGTGAAGCCTGAAGAGCTTGGTGTTGATATTGCTGCGCGCCTCAAAACACTCAAAGTAGAAGAGCCGCCAAAGCGCTCTGCTGGTGTGATGGTTGCTGATGTAGCAGCTCTAGTAGATAAACTTAAAAATGAAGCGAAGGTGATTTAAATGGCCGCACTTGTTATTGCTGAACACGACAATCAATCCTTAAAGGCGGCTACGCTCAATGCGGTAGCAGCTGCCCTGCAGTGCTCCCCTGAGGTAGATGTATTGGTGGCTGGTAGCGGTGCTGATGGCGCCGCTTCTGCCGCAGCTCAAATTGCTGGAGTACGTAAAGTGATTCAGGTGGATGCCCCATCTTTGGCTGATCAATTGGCTGAGCCTTTAGCTGCGCAGATCCTTGCGATTGCCGATAGCTATAGCCATATCCTCGCGCCAGCAACGGCTAATGGTAAGAATGTATTGCCACGTGTTGCTGCTAAGTTAGATGTCGCGCAGTTATCGGATATCACTAAGGTTGTCTCGCCTGATACCTTCGAGCGCCCGATTTATGCAGGTAATGCAATTGCTACCGTGCAATCCGCCGACCCAGTGAAGGTGATTACAGTTCGTACAACTGGATTTGATCCCGTTGCTGCAAGTGGTGGATCAGCGACAGTAGAAAAACAAGCTGCTACTGAGGTTCCCAGTAAATCATCTTTCGTGGGTCGCGAGCTCACCAAGTCAGATCGTCCTGAACTCACTGCCGCCAAAATCATCGTATCCGGTGGTCGTGGTTTAGGTTCTGGTGAAAAGTATCAAGAGATTGTTGTGCCTTTAGCCGATAAGCTTGGTGCAGCGCTGGGTGCATCACGCGCCGCTGTCGATGCTGGTTATGTTCCGAATGACTATCAAGTGGGTCAGACTGGCAAGATTGTTGCTCCACAGTTGTACATCGCAGTCGGAATCTCAGGTGCGATTCAGCATTTGGCGGGCATGAAAGACTCTAAGGTGATCGTAGCCATTAATAAAGATCCTGAAGCGCCCATCTTTAGTGTGGCTGATTACGGCCTCGTTGCCGACTTAAATACCGCCGTACCTGAATTGACTAACTTGCTCGGTTAAGGCGACTCGACATACCCCTTTAATTATCTTCACCTCCGATCTATAGGAATACTTATGCCGTATGTAGCCCCAGTAAAAGACATGTTATTTGTGATGAACGAACTAGCGGGGCTAGCTGAGGTTGTTTCCTATCCCTCCTACGCTGATGCTGGCGCTGATGTGGATTTGGCCCCAGCGATTCTGGAGGAGTCTGCCAAATTCAATCAAGACGTTGTAGCACCATTGAACTGGCCTAGCGATCAAAGTCCTAGTTCACTAAAGGATGGAGTTGTAACAACTGCGCCAGGCTTTAAAGGGGCTTTCGAACAATTTGCTGCAGCAGGTTGGCAGGGTGTTGTGCACCCTGCGGAGTTTGGTGGTCAAGGTTTGCCTAAACTCATTGCTACTGCCTGCTTTGAGATGGTGCATTCAGCTAGCTTGTCATTTGCTTTGTGTCCGACGCTGACCGATGGTGCAATTGAGGCCTTATTAACTGCAGCAAGCCCTGAGTTACAAGAGCGCTATGTGCCTAAGATGATCTCTGGGGAGTGGACTGGATCCATGTGCCTCACTGAGCCTCAAGCAGGCTCCGATTTATCGATGGTTCGTTCTCGTGCCGTGCCGGATGCTGATGGCACATACAAAATTTTCGGTACCAAGATCTACATCACCTATGGTGAGCACGACATGGCAAAGAATATTGTCCATCTCGTATTGGCAAGAACGCCAGATGCGCCAGAAGGCGTGAAGGGAATCTCTTTATTTGTAGTGCCGAAGTTCTTGGTGAATGCAGATGGTTCACTTGGCGAGCGTAACGACGTTCATTGTGTCTCGATTGAGCACAAGCTTGGCATTAAGGCTAGCCCAACTGCAGTCTTGCAGTTTGGTGATCATGGTGGCGCAATCGGCTATTTAGTTGGCGAAGAAAATCGCGGCCTGGAATACATGTTTGTCATGATGAACGCCGCTCGCTTTGCAGTTGGCATGCAAGGTATTGCAGTTGCAGAGCGTGCATATCAAAAGGCAGTCCAGTATGCGAAGGACCGAGTTCAGAGTCGCGATCTAGCAGGCTCTCCAGGTCCTGTTGCAATCATTCATCAGCCCGATGTGAAGCGCATGCTGATGACTATGCGTGGCTACATTGAGGCATCTAGAGCCTTGGCGTATTACGCGGCAGCTGCTTATGATGCGCAACATGCATCCCCTGATGAGGCAGTTCGCAAGCAGAACCAGGCCGTATATGAATTCCTGGTCCCGATCGTGAAAGGCTTTTCAACCGAGATGTCGATTGAGGTTGCAAGTTTAGGTGTGCAGGTTCATGGTGGTATGGGTTTCATTGAAGAGACGGGTGCAGCACAACACTATCGTGATGCCCGTATTCTGACAATCTATGAAGGCACTACAGCGATTCAGGCAAATGATCTGATTGGCAGAAAAACAGTGCGTGATGGTGGTGCAACTGCAAAGCTGTTCTCTGAAAAAATTCAGCAAACTGAAAAAGATCTCGCAAGTAGCGGCACCGCAGATGCAAAAGCAGTGTTAAAGCAATTAACTTCAGCACGAGAAGCATTTGAGGTATCGGTGGCTTACATTGTGGCGAATGCAAAGACGGATATCAAAGCAGTCTATGCAGGCAGTTTTGCTTACCTGCGCTTATGCGGCCTAGTATTGGGTGCTTGGCAAATGGCGCGCGCTTTACTTGCTGCGCAAGAGTTACGTGCGGGTGATCCGAATTTCTATGATGCCAAGATTGCTACTGCTCGCTTCTTTGCGGAAAATCTATTGCCACAATCGCAAGCTCTCGCAACATCGATCTTAGAGAGCGGGCATTCCACGAATGCGCTGACAGCGGAGCAGTTTTAAGATTTAAAAAACTGCCACCGCTATTCAAAAAGCTATCCGCATTACTGGGATAGCTTTCTTGCTTCTTGGAGCTGGGAGATGAAGAATTGTTCAAATGCAATTGCCAAGAAGGTCATCATGACGCCTGCACCAAACACCAAAGAAAAAATCACAGTCAGTACAACTGGCCAACCAGATTGAGTTGCTCGGCTAGGTTCTAAACCTGGATTAAATTGGGCATCCCATTTTTCATCAGCCCGCAAGCCATAGGCGATGGTGGTTAACCAGCTTGCCTCAAGGGTGATGAAGCCGAAAGTGATGAGAACCCAACCCGGTGCAGAGTGGAAGTGGGTATCTTTGAGAATCAACCAGCCAGCGATACCGCCAACAAATGAAAGGAGTTGAGCCCATCCCCAAAAGGATTTAAATCCTTGCAAATAAAAACAGTTCAAGCCAGTCCCGGGAAAAAATAATCCGAGTGAGCAGAATAGGAGCTTGTATTTTTTCATGCAGACTTTCAGTGATGTGCTTGTATGAGTATTGCGTTATTTTGCAGAATTATTTTTTTTGCATGAAGCTTAAAACTTCACGATCTGCGCCAATCATCAGAAGTTGATCGCCGTTGCGCACAATCGAGCGGTAATCATTTAATTCATAGAGAAAGTCATTCTCTAGCTCCATGCGTTGTGGTGTGCAGGCCATCTTTGTAGCGGCAATTTGATCCAGCGTAAAGCCTCTGGCATCTTCAGTAATGCGAGCGGTAAAGCGATTGCATCCTGTAGATCCACTCACACGCTCACCATTGGCATCAAAGATGATTTGGATTGGGTTGCTATTGTCGCCCTGAGGGATTTGTCGGGCACGAACCTCACCTTTGGCATTGGGTGCGAGATTCCAGCGTACTAACTCCCATTTAGTGTTTCTGAATTCACTGCTTGGAGGACTGGTTTTGGCGTTGCAGGGTGGAATGACATTGGCACAGGCGGTCAAAAAACCCAAGCCAAGGCAAGAAAGAATGAGAAAAAAGCGCTTTATAGGGCCTCTGGAGGGGCTAAAAATGGCAGTTTTCATAGCAGTATTTCTGTAAGTTATTGTTTTTAATAATTATTTTATGAGCTACTGGGTTCTATTCTACTGTTGAAGCCAAAAGGGTGCCCGCTTAAATAGGTGGATCAAGTAGGGGTTTTCGTCTAGAATATGAGGTTTTCCGCTATACCGTGCATTTGTTTTGTTAATTTGCTCAGTTAGTTGGAGCCCAAGATTTTGTAGTAATTTCATTGGGTTGTAATCAACCTGTTTTCATTTTAGATTTTAAGGAATAAGTATGGTCGTCATTCGACTGGCACGCGGCGGTTCAAAGAAGCGCCCTTTTTATAGCATCGTGGCTACAGACAAGCGCAATCGTCGCGACTCGAACTTTATCGAGCGTATTGGTTACTTCAATCCACAGGCAGCAGCGACAGAGCAAGCAATGCGTATTGCTCAAGATCGTTTGACCTATTGGACTGGTGTTGGCGCGCAGATCTCTCCAACAGTAGTTCGTTTGATCAAAAACAATCCTGCGGTCTAAAGACTTCAAATCCAAAGACTTTTTCTTGGTGATGAAGTCTTTGGTAGCAGAATTTACTTGTAGTGTTATTTGGGGAGTTGAGGTGGCTTCAATATGAATACACCTTCCCTAGATGATTTGATTGAGCTCGGTGCAGTTCAGGACGCTCAAGGCTTACAGGGTCAGATTAAGGTTCGCCCTCATTCTTCCGATCCCGTAGCACTCTTATCTAGCAAAGAACTTTGGTTATCTCTCATTCCTCGTCGGAGTGCGGGTGTTGCTGCGTCTCATGAGCAGGCTTCATTAAAGCTTTACAAGGTGAAGCAGTCCAAGATGCATAGCGGTACCGTAGTGATCGCTTTAGATGGCATCACTGATCGTGACCAGGCTGAGGCTTTAAAAGGTGCTCGCATCTTAGTTGCACGCGAAGTGTTTCCAAAAGCAGAGAGCGATAGTTATTACTGGATTGATCTGATTGGTTGTAAGGCAATTAATCTTCAAGGCGAGAGTCTGGGTGAGGTGATTGATATCAACGATAACGGTGCCCATGGAATCATTGCTCTTGGCGATCCAGAAACCAAAGCAGTAAAACAGTTGGTACCCTTCGTAAAAGAAGCGGTGCAAAACGTTGACTTGCCGAACAGGCTCATTACTTTAGATTGGCAAGCCGACTGGTAGTTGGCGCCAAATGCAAAACAGTAATTGATCTTCCATTTCTAATATGCGCTTTGATGTAGTTACCTTATTCCCTGAAATGTTCCCCGCTTTAACGCAGTGGGGTATTACTGGGCGCGCTTGTGAGCAGGGTCTTGCCAGTGTCAATCTCTGGAATCCCCGTGACTATTGTTCTGATCCCCGTAAGACTGTGGATGATCGCGCCTATGGTGGTGGTCCTGGTATGGTCATGATGGCAAAACCATTGGAAGACACGATATCTGCTGTTAAAGCGACTCATCAAGCTCAGAATGTCTCTTCTGGGCCAATTTGCCTCTTGGCACCCCAAGGGGAGGTCTTTTCTCAGAAGATAGCGACAGATATCCTCAATTACGGCAATTTAACCTTTATTTGTGGTCGATATGAGGCTGTTGACCAGCGTTTTATCGATCGAAACGTCGATTTACAGCTCTCTATGGGTGATTTTGTGGTTTCCGGCGGGGAATTGCCTGCTATGACCATGATGGATGCGGTCATTCGCCTCATTCCAGGAGCCTTAGGGGATGGAGAATCTGCCGTCCAAGATAGCTTTATTAATGGTCTTTTGGACTATCCGCACTACACCCGCCCTGAAATATATGAAAATTTATCTGTCCCAGACGTGCTTTTGGGCGGACATCACGCTAAAATAGCGGATTGGCGTCGGCACAAGTCTTTAGAGCTGACGCTAAGGCTTAGACCTGATTTAATTAAATCAGCAAGAGTTAATGGGTTGCTAAGTAAAGAAGATGAGCAATTTCTTCGAACGCTGTAAGTAATTATGGTTTTGAATGAAGTGTTTGTGTTTTGATTTAGTGAAATGGTTTTAACTGCATCCTCTGTCTGGTCCGTTGATGAAAGTCTCGGGATTAAACGCTGACAAGATGTTTAAGGATTAATAATGAATTTGATCGAAAAAATTGAGCAAGAAGAAATTGCTCGCTTAAGTGCTAACAAAGTACTCCCTACTTTCGCTCCTGGCGATACAGTAGTTGTTGGCGTAAACGTAGTTGAAGGTACACGTAAGCGTACCCAGGCCTTTGAAGGCGTTGTGATTGCTAAGCGCAATCGCGGACTGAACTCTAGCTTTATCGTTCGTAAGATTTCATCTGGCGAAGGTGTAGAGCGTACATTCCAAACTTACTCACCATTGATCGCTAGCATTGAAGTGAAGCGTCGCGGTGATGTACGTCGTGCCAAGTTGTACTACTTGCGCGATCGTTCAGGTAAGTCTGCACGTATTAAAGAAAAACTTCCTGCACGCAAAGTTAAAGCAGTTGCTGAGACTGTAGCGGAATAAGGTTTGCTTTAATCCAAAAAGAAGGCGGCCTAGGTCGCCTTTTTTATTGCCCTAAAATAAGCCAATGACTCAGAATCAGAAACCCCAAGAGCAAAAATTGAGTGCAGCCACTCCATTGAGCTTTGATGCGCAGGCGATTCCGATTCATCGGGTATGCGCAGATCAACCCATCGTAGCTACCCATCATTTACATCCAGAGAATCTAAAGAGTCGTTTTCTAAGCCCTCCTGATTGGCAGCCAGAGATCACGGATGAGAATCGACAGGTTATTGCAGCAGGCATTATTCAAAGCCGCCAAGCTGCTGGAAAAATAACCCAGGCGGCAGTCCTGATCCCTTTACTCCTGAAGAGTGATGGACTCTCGGTATTGTTAACCCAAAGAACCGATCATTTACACGACCATGCTGGTCAAATTAGCTTTCCGGGCGGACGGATGGATCCGGGTGATTCCAGTCCTAATGACACCGCTTTACGAGAAAGTGAAGAGGAAATCGGCCTGGATAGGCAGGGGGTGGAAATCATTGGCCATTTGCCTCAGTATTTAACGGTTTCGGGCTATAGTGTGACGCCAGTTGTGGGATTGGTAAAACCTCAGGCAGAATATGTCTTAGATGCTTTTGAAGTCGCAGATGTTTTTGAAGTGCCTTTACATTTTTTAATGGACCCCGCAAATCATCAAGTGCGAGTCTGGGAGAGTGATCGGGGTAGTCGTCGGTTTTATTCAATGCCCTATGAAAATCGTTTTATCTGGGGTGCTACTGCTGGTATGTTGCGTAACCTTTATCATTTATTAAAAGTATGACTTTCTTTTCTATTCTCTTCGCCCTCATTGCTGAGCAATATCGCCCAGTAACTTCGACCCATTGGATCGCGCGCATGAGCGCTCGCTGGTTAGATTGGGTCGCCGGTGAATTCGGTGGCAAGACCGAAGAAGGTGCGAGCCCAGTGGGTGCTCGTATGGCGTGCTTGGTAGCTTTCATTCTGCCAACATTTTTAGTATTTGTACTCTATGTTGTGTTCATGGTGACCTTCCCAATTTTGGGATTCTTGTGGAACGTATTAATTGCGTATCTATTTTTTGGCTTTCGCCAATTTAGTCACTCCTTCACATTGGTCCATGAGGCGATTGCAAATCATGATTTGCCAGCGGCGCGTGCGGCTCTGGGTGAGTGGTATGGCCCTGAATTAGATGTATCCAATCTCACAGAGACAGAAGTAATTTCTCTTGCACTAGAGCGCGCCATCATTGGTTCGCATCACCATGTATTTGGTGTGCTTTTCTGGTTCTTAATGCCAATGGGTCCAGCGGGCGTGGTCTTGTATCGCCTGGCTGATACAGCTGCTCAGCGCTGGTCAGAAAAGGGCGATTTCAATTTAAGTGAAGCAGCGCGTCATTTCTTCTACGTATTGGATTGGGTTCCTGCACGTATTACCGCGATGGGCTTTGCGATCGTGGGTAACTTTGAAGGCGCAGTCTATGCATGGCGTCACTTGACTGGTAAATGGTCTGACTCTTTATCAGCAGTGATCTTGGCATCCGGTAGTGGTGCCCTGGGTGTTCGACTGGGTGAGCCGATGAGCGAGCCTGATAGCGATGAAGCTTTGCGCATGGCTGAAGCTGGTGAGCCCGTAGTTTACGAAGTAGGCCTTGAGCCGAATGAGCGCACGATGCGCTCTGCAATTGGTTTGGTATGGCGTTTAGTTATCGCTTGGATGGCTTTATTGCTAATGCTGACCATCGCTCTTTGGCTTGGCTAATTCCCTGAATCTGCGTATCGGCCGTTTTTGAGTCGGACCGCAATTGCCTAAATAGCGCCAGTCTTTCTGGCGCTATTTCATTTCTGTCCACAGCTTCTCGTATTGCACAGTCCGGCTCAGATTGGTGAGCGCAGTTATGAAAGCGGCACTTACCAAGTAAGTCATGAAACTCCCTAAAGGCATGCTCGAGTTCGCTTACTGACATATGCGCCAAGCCAAACTCCTGAAAGCCTGGAGAATCGATTAAAGCGCCCAATTTGCCATTGGCATCACGTCCCCAGGCCTCAGGCAACTCAAAGTATCGGCAAGCGGTGGTGGTGTGTTTGCCGGTATCGAGGCGAACTGAGTACTCTTGAGTAATTGCTGCTGCATTTGGAACCCAGGCATTGAGTAGGCTCGATTTGCCCATACCGGATTGACCTACAAAGACCGACACTTTGCCGCAGATAGCAGGGCGCAATGCTTCGATGGAGGCTTCGTCAAACTTAGCGGATACCTCTGTTACGGGATAGCCCATACGTGCGTAGGGCGCAATGATTTTGCGAGCGTGCTCTAAGTTATCTTTGAGATCACATTTGTTCAATAGGATGTGCAAGCCAATTTGATTAGTCTCTGCGGCGACAACAGCCCTTCCCAAAAGATCGGGGGAGAAAGCGGGTTGCGTAGCTAGCACAACTAATATTTGATCCACATTCGAGGCGATCAATTTACTTTTAAAGGCATCGGATCGATAGAGTAAATTTTCTCGTGGTTCGATGCGAACAATACGCGCTTGATCTGCTGAGGTCATCTCCAGGAGCATGCGATCACCTACTGCCCCAATGTGCTGCTTGGCTGGGGTGCTTACCTGAATTAATTCATCGACAGGGGATTCATTTCCGCGCTCATCTTTGACTAAGCGTTGCGCTAAATAATGCCTTCCGTAGGAGGCAGTAAGTAGCGCGTGAAATTGTTCCATTAACTAAATATGTTCCGGGTTACTCAGTTAAAACGTTTGAGATTGGCAATGCGCAATGGAGCAGGAGGATGCGAGCTATAGAACGCGGTGTAGATCGGATCTGGCGTTAAGGTCGATGCATTGTCTTGATAGAGCTTGACTAAGGCAGAGATCAAATCACTTGCGGAGGATTTGTCTGCAGCGAAACCATCTGCTTCATATTCATGTTTACGTGATGCCAAGCTCGATAGCGGAGTCAGGAAGAAGCTAAAGACGGGCGATACCAACATGAAGAGCGCTAAGGCCAGACCACCGTTATAGCCATTAGGGTTGGGCATCACACCAAGATCGCTATAGAACCAAGGCTGAGTGCTGATCCAGCCAAGGAGTGCGAAGGTCGCAAAACTCAAGGCAAATGACACTAGTAAGCGTTTGCGGATATGGTTGCACTTGTAGTGACCCAGTTCATGAGCCAGAACCGCTTCCACTTCGCCAGGGTTGAGTTTTTCAATTAAGGTATCAAAAAAGACGATGCGCTTGGCTTTACCCATGCCGGCAAAAAATGCATTGCCGTGCGCGCTGCGTTTGCTGCCATCCATGACGAATAGGCCTTGGCTTGCAAAATCACAACGCGTCAACAGAGCTTCAATTTGCGTCTTGAGAGCACCTTCTTCTAGTGCTTCAAACTTATTAAAGATGGGCGCGATAAAGGTCGGAAATATCCACTGCATCAGCAAGCTAAAGGCAGTAAGAACACCCCACGCCCATAGCCACCAGAAGTCACCTGCTTGAGCCATTAAGCTGAGAATGACCCAGAGGAGTGGTACGCCAATTGCGCCACCAACACCTAGGCCCTTAAACATGTCGCTAAAAAAGAGCTTGGCATTCATGCGGTTGAAACCAAAGCGCTCTTCTAGGTAAAACTGTTTGTACCAGGAGAAGGGTAGGTCAATAATTCCGGAGATCAAGACAATGGATATCAATAGGGCCATTTGCTGTGCAATGCCCTCTCCCAATAACTGCAGAAGAGAGAAATTCAAAATCTGTAAGCCGCCCAAGAGTGTGAAGCCGATCAACACAAGTGCGCTGAAGCCATTCTCTAAAATACCGAGGCGTAGTTTGGCAATCGTGTAGTCGGCAGCTTTTTGGTGTTCAGCTAAGGAGATCTGAGAGGCGAACTCAGCGGGCACCACATCACGGTTAAGTGCAACGTGACGAATTTGGCGTTGGGATAACCAGTGGCGTAGACCAAAGCTGGCGATGAAGGCGATTAGAAAAACAATTGTGAATGTCATGAGATGATTATAGATATGAGTGAAAAAACAAGTACCCCTGCACCAAAGGCTGCGCCGGCTAATGAACACCTAATTTGGGTGGATATGGAAATGTCGGGCCTAGACCCTGAAAAAGAGCGTATTTTGGAAATTGCTGTGATCGTGACTGATGCACACCTCAATACGATTGCTACTGCCCCTGTTTGGGTGGTTCACCAAGACGATGCCTTATTAGATACTATGGATGCCTGGAATAAGGGTACCCATGGACGCTCTGGTCTCATTGACAAGGTCAAGGCATCGACAACTGATGAGGCTACTGCCGAAGCTGAATGCATTGCCTTCCTGAAGAAATACATCAAACCTGGAATTGCGCCAATGTGTGGCAATACGATTGGTCAAGATCGACGCTTCATGGCGAAATACATGCCTAAGCTTGAGGCATTTTTTCATTATCGGAATATTGATGTTTCCACCCTCAAGGAGCTCTGCAAACGTTGGCATCCTGAGTTGGTGAAGGGCTTTACCAAAAAGCAGGCTCATACCGCCTTGGCAGACATTGAGGAATCTATTGAGGAACTCAAGTACTACCGAGAAAAGTTCATCGTGCCTTTGCCGGAGTGAGTGGCATTTAAAAGTGCGTAACGAGTAATAAAAAAGGGTCTATCAATGAACTGACCCCCTTGAGTTGGATTTGGTGTCCAACTTTTGTGGGTCAGTTCACAATAAACCCTTTCTGTTTTTCAAAATAACTGTTTGCCTTATTTCTTAATGGCACTCTTGGGTCTAAAAGCCTTGATGATAGATTCATCTGTCTCGATATAGGGGCCACCGATCAAGTCGATGCAGTAGGGGACGGCGGCAAAGATACCGGGAACAATGGATTTACCTTCGGCATCCTTTAATCCTTCGAGTGTTTCTTTAATGGATTTGGGTTGACCTGGCAGGTTGATGACCAGGGCAGCGTGACCATCGATTTCTCGTAAAACAGCCGTTTGGCGCGACAAAATGGCGGTGGGTACAAAGCGTAGGCTAATTTGGCGCATTTGCTCGCCAAATCCGGGCATTTCTCGGGTTCCGGCATCCATGGTGGCCTCAGGGGTTACATCTCTGCGAGAGGGCCCTGTACCGCCTGTGGTGAGGACTAAATCGCAACCGAGATCATCGGTTAGCTCTACGATGGTTTCGGTAATGACCTCCCGCTCATCGGCAATAAGGCGCTCATGAAAGACGCAGGGGGTGCTAATGGCGGTCTGTAGCCACATTTGCAGGGCAGGGATGCCCTCGTCGGTATAGACGCCCTTGCTCGCTCTGTCGGAGATCGAGATTAGGCCGATTTTGATCTCGTTTGGGTAGGATCTTTTCCAGGCTTCGGTATGCTTCATGTTTCTATTCTAGCTATTATTAGGGCATGTTTACATACTCATCAAATCAGTTTCAAGAAATCATTGATTTCATGCTCACAGAAGCCAAAAGGCGGGGCGCCTCGGATGCTGTGGCTGAGGTTTCTGAGGGGCAAGGTCTTTCCGTCACCGTCCGCAAGGGCGAGGTTGAAACCATTGAGCAAAGCTTGGATAAACAAGTTGGCGTTACGGTCTTTTTGGGTCATCGTCGCGGCAATGCCAGTACGAGTGATTTTTCTAAAGATTCTTTAAAGGCGACAGTTGAGGCTGCGTACCATATTGCCCAACATACAGCTGAAGATCTATGTGCCGGCCCCGCTGAAAAAGAGCTTCTTGAAAAACATGCACGTGACCTAGATTTATTTCATCCATGGGATTTGGATTCGGCAACAGCAATTGATATTGCACGTACCGCCGAAGGCGCTGCCTTTGCGGTCAGCAAGCAAATTAAAAATAGCGACGGTGCTTCGGTATCGGCACATCATGCGCATTTCATGATGGGGACAAGCCATGGGTTTATGGGCGGCTATCCATTCTCACGCCACTATATTTCTTGCGCACCAATTGCGAGCGAGGGTGGCAAGAAGTCACTCATGCAACGAGATGACTGGTATTCCAGTTCGCGCATCCCTGAGGAGTTGGCTGATCCAGCATCGATTGGCAAATACGCTGCTGAGCGTGCGCTCTCACGTCTCAAGGCAAGATCATTAACCACTCGCCGTTGCCCTGTGATCTTTGAGGCACCTTTGGCTGCAGGCCTATTGGGCGGATTGGTGCAGGCGGTATCCGGGGGCGCTTTGTATCGTCGCTCCAGTTTTTTATTGGATAGCTTGGGTAAACAAGTCTTACCAAAGCACGTTAGCCTTTTTGAAAACCCTCATCTGAAGTCGATGACAGGTAGCGCACCTTTTGATGAAGAGGGCGTGAAGACAAATGCAAGGACGGTAGTTGATAAGGGCGTGTTGCAAGGCTATTTCTTATCCACTTACTCCGCCAGAAAACTGGGTATGAAGACTACCGGCAATGCTGGTGGTTCTCATCACCTGACATTACAAAGTCGCAAGACGCCTAAGGGTGGATTGCCTGCACTCCTTAAAGAGATGGGCACAGGTTTGCTGGTTACTGAGCTCATGGGGCAGGGCGTGAACTATGTCACCGGTGATTACTCTCGCGGCGCTTTTGGTTACTGGGTAGAGAACGGCGAGATCCAGTATCCAGTGGAGGGTATTACGATTGCGAGCAACTTACGCGATATGCTGATGGATATTCAGATGATTGGTAGTGATTCATTAATCCGCGGAACCAAAGAAACGGGTTCTATTCTGATTGGATCCATGACTGTTGGTGGTAAATAATTTTGGAGGAGAAGAAGATGCAAAGACGTTCTTTTTTAAAGAAAGCCACTATTGGTGCAGGTGCAGCAGCATTAGCTGCCCCATCCATTGCGCAGAGCTTGCCAACACTCAATTGGCGCTTGGTCTCGAGCTTTCCTAAATCTTTAGATACCTTATTTGGAACGCCCGAAGTATTTGCTAACGCATTGCGTAAAGCTACTGACGGTAAGTTCAATGTCAAAGTGTTTGCCGCTGGTGAAGTGGTCCCAGCACTGCAAGTATTGGATGCCGTGCAAAACGGCACGGTGGAGTGCGGTCACACCGCCAGCTATTACTACTTGGGTAAGAACAGTGCATTTATTTTTGATACTGCCGCACCTTTTGGTATGACGGCACGCCAGCAATCTGCTTGGATGTTGCATGGCAATGGCATGAAGTTGATGCGTGAGCTCTATGCAAGTTACAACATCGTGAATTTCTTGGGCGGACAAACCGGGACGCAAATGGGTGGCTGGTTTCGTAAAGAGATTAAATCTCCAGAGGATCTCAAGGGGCTTAAATTTCGTATCGCTGGCTTTGCTGGACAAGTGCTTGCCAAATTAGGTGTAGTGCCCCAACAGTTACCTGCTGGTGAAATTTATTCAGCCCTAGAAAAAGGCACGATTGATGCTGCTGAATTTGTGGGTCCTTACGATGATGAGAAATTAGGCCTAGCTAAGGTTGCCAAGAACTATTACTACCCTGCATTCTGGGAAGGGGCTGCTGGGCTCTCATTCTTGGTGAACAAGAAGCAGTGGGATTCATTACCACCTGCATACCAGGCAGCATGGCAGGCGGCATGCTTTGAGGCTCACACTGATATGTGCGCCAAGTACGATGCTTTGAATCCACCGGCATTGCAACGCCTTGTTCAGGGTGGCGCAGTATTGCGTAAGTTCAATACCTCAGTAATGGATGCCTGCTTTAAGGCTAGCCAAGAGACCTATGCTGAGGAATCTGCAAAGAATCCCCAGTTCAAGAAAATCTTCGAAGACTATCGGGCCTTCAGAAATATGGAAGCGCAATGGTTTAACGTGGCTGAGCAAGCATTTGCACAATACAGTTTTGCTAAGAAGCTTTAAGGCTGGGTTGCTGAAAGCGCTGCATCAATTGCAGATAAAGAAAAGCCACCCTAGGGTGGCTTTTCTTATAAGGGCAGAAATAAAAATCTTTACTGCTTCTTAAATACCTGCTGTCCATTAACCCAGGTTTCATTCACTTCAATATCTCTAATCTTGTAAGCATCCGTTTTCATGGGATTCTGATTCACGATAGCGAAGTCAGCGTACTTACCCGCCTGAACTGATCCAACCTTGTCATCCATCTTCAGTTGATAAGCGGCATCAATAGTGACCGCTTTTAAAGCATCATTAATGGATACCTTTTGATTGGGATTTAATACCTTTTGCGGCGCTACTTGCCAAAGCCTTGAGGCGCCCTCAGAGGCGTACTTTAATGGGTGGATAGGAGAAACTGGCGAGTCGCTATGGTACGCAAAATGCATGCCATTCTTTATCAAGCTAGCACCAGCGTCAATACGGTTGGCTCTCTCAGGTCCAAGCAGGTGATCATGAAATGCTTCACCCCAATAATCTGTATGTCCAATAGTGAAGCCAGGAACAACACCTAACTTTGCTGCTTTTGTAATCTGCGCCTCAGTAGGGACGGTGAAATGCTCAATTCTCAATCTAGTCTTAGCATCACTTGGCTTGGCAACTAGCTTCTGAAAAAAATTGAGGGTCTGCTCAATTGCTCTGTCGCCATTGGAATGCACCGAGATTTGCCAACCCTGATCAAATCTTGGTTTAGCAAGATCATAGAGTTCTTGTTCGGTAAAGTTGAGACTGCCTGTATTCGTAGTCCCCGCAGGATATGCGTAGGGTTGAATCATTGCGCCAGTCAGACCTTGGTCGGATCCATCGGACACAATCTTGACCCCAATAAGCTTATAGACATCATCACCCTGACCTGGCTTATAGTTATTGTTAGTCAGAGGATATGAATTTGAATACATATACCCCCTGACACGAACTGGAAGCTTGCCACTGTGAGTCATGTCGTTTAATAAAGCATTTTCTTTATCAACACCAAGGTAGCCGCCGAGAGAAATTTCTGCCGAAGTGGTCACACCCTTGCGCACCATTCTCTGACCAACCTTTGCAACTGCTTGTTCAATTAAATCCTGGTTAGGGATAGGCATCTTTGATAAGAACAAATAAAAGGCGGGCACCTCATAAATTACGCCAGTTAAACGCCCCTTGCCATCTTTTAGCAATTTGCCACCCTTAGGGTCTGGAGTGGAGTCAGTGATTCCTGCCATCTCCATAGCCTTATGGTTTACATAGGCAATGTGCATACTTTGGTTCATGACGAAGATTGGCTTAGTAGTGGATACCTTATCCAAGATATCGGCCGTTAACTCAGCCATGAAAGGGTCAGTCCTAGAGGGATCAACACCGAACGCAGTGATCCACTCCCCATCTTTAACATTCTTGCTGTACGTTGTCAGTTTTGCAACCAAACTGTCTAAGGTGTCATGCGGCATTTCGAAGTTAGACATGTTTTGCCAAAGTTCTTCTGAAAATGCTGTGCCAAAGATATGTACATGAGGCTCAACAAAACCTGGCATTAAAGTTTGACCATTCAGATTGATGAGCTTGGTATCTTTACCTTGTAAGCTTTTAACCTGGGACAAAGAGCCGACCTTGGCAATCTTTCCGCCCTGAATAGCCACAGCTTCAGCTGCAGGCTGCGCCTTATTCATTGTGACAATATCGCCACCATAAAAAATAGTATCGGCATTCCCAGCAGCGCTAGCTATTTGGCTAGCAGAAAGTAAACAGATTGATGCGAGAGTGATGCGGCTTAAAAGATGCATTTTTTAACCTTGGTATTGTGGGTAATTAAATAAAACGGCTTTTAATGGGGTGCGATTTTTCTATTTACGCTCAAGCGTGATGAAATTAAACGTAATTTCGCCTTCAGATGCTGGAGTACGCTCAATCTCTTTCCATTCGGATTGGTTTGGAACTTCAAAGAAGGTGTCGCCACCATCTACATCGATTTCAATCTCGGTGATGTAAAGGCGGTCCGCCTTGGGAAAAGCTTGGGTAAAGAGTTGTTCTCCACCAATCACAAATACGCGGGGGAATTCATTTAAAGTGACAAGTGCTGCATCGAGTGAGTTAACTACTTCTGCGCCGGTCAATTTGAGATCGGTATTGCGACTCACAACGATATTGCGGCGTCCAGGAAGCGGGCGACCGATAGATTCCCAAGTCTTGCGACCCATGATGACGGGATGGCCCATTGTTACTTTTTTGAAGAACTGCAAATCAGCAGAAATCTTCCAAGGCATTTGATTGTCACGACCAATCACGTGATTACGTGAGCGGGCAACAATCATTGAGATAGCGGGATGCTTGGCTACAGTCATGAGGATCTAATTTCTTAAACAGCTACAGGAGCTTTAATGGCGGGATGGGATTCGTAGCCAGCGATTTCAAAATCTTCGAATTCATAATCGAAGATGGAATCTGGCTTGCGTAGAATATTGAGCTTAGGTAACGGGAAGAAGTCTCTGGATAGCTGAAGATCAACTTGCTCTAAGTGGTTGCTATAGAGATGACAATCACCACCAGTCCATACAAAGTCACCCACTTCTAAATTGCATTGCTGAGCCATCATGTGGGTCAGTAGGGCATAGCTAGCAATATTGAAAGGTACGCCTAAGAAAATATCCGCACTACGTTGATAGAGTTGGCAAGACAACTTGCCATCAGCAACGTAGAACTGAAAGAAGGCGTGGCAAGGCGCTAAAGCCATGCGGGGAATATCAGCTACGTTCCACGCAGAAACAATAATGCGACGTGAGTCAGGATTCTTTTTAAGGGTCTCTACAACCTCTGCGATTTGGTCAATATGCTCACCATTAGGTGCAGGCCATGAACGCCACTGGTAGCCGTAAATCGGACCTAGGTCACCATCTGGGGCTGCCCATTCATTCCAAATAGAAACACCACGCTCTTTGAGCCAGTTGTTATCAGTACTGCCCTTGAGAAACCAAAGTAACTCCAAGATGATGGACTTGAGATGGAGCTTCTTAGTGGTGACCATCGGAAAGCCTTCTGCCAGATTAAAGCGCATCTGGTGGCCGAAGATAGATATCGTTCCGGTTCCGGTCCTATCGGATTTTTGGACGCCCTTTTCGAGGACTTCCTTCATGAGATTGTGATATTGACGCATAGGTATATTCAGCTAAATGATTCAGTGATATTAAGAGCTTACTCGAATGTTGGCGGGCTCACCCCAAGCGCTTTATGAAGCTTTGGGGAGGTAGTGGTGTACTGGAGTTGAATCTGCTTTTCAGGGGCTATATAGGCTGCTGCCGCAAATGCCGCCAAGGCTGCCTCATGAAAGCCTGACAGAATCAACTTTTTCTTGCCTGGGTAGATATTGATATCTCCAACCGCATAAATACCGGGCGTACTGGTCTGAAAGCAGGCCGTATCCACAGCAATTTGCTTGCGATCAATATCGAGACCCCAGTCGGCAATTGGGCCCAATTTGGGCGAGAGGCCATAAAACAATAAGAGCGCATCTAAGGCAATGTTTTGAACTTCACCATCAATATTAGTGACGGCAATGTCAGTGAGTTTGTCATTGGAGGATTCAAGGCCGGTAATTTGTCCGATGATGAGTTGCATCTTGCCGGACTCGCAAAGCGCGCGCATCTTAGTGATAGATTGAGGTGCTGCTTTGAATTCATCTCTGCGGTGAATGAGTGTCACGCTTGCGGCTTGATCAACAAAATGTAAGGCCCAGTCCAGAGCAGAATCTCCGCCACCACAAATCACGATACGCTTGCCATTTAATTGCTCAGGATTTCTAACGCGATAGAAGATCTGCTTATCTACAAATGCCTCAATGCCATCCAGATTGAGAGTGCGCGGCTGAAATGCACCTACACCGGCAGCAATAAAAATAGCCTTACTTAAAAATTGTTGATCTTGGGATGTGCGAATCAGAAATCGACCATCAGCCTGCTTCTCAAGGGTGGAGACCTCTTGATTTAAGTGGAACTGTGGTTTGAATGGCTCAATTTGTTTGAGCAGATTGCTAACGAGCTCTCGACCAGTGCAAACCGGAATCGCCGGAATGTCGTAAATCGGTTTATCCGGATAGAGTTCGATGCATTGACCACCTACCTCGGGCAGGGAGTCAATGACATGCGCTTTAATTTCTAGGAGTCCAAGCTCGAAGACTTGGAAGAGTCCCACCGGACCGGCGCCAATAATGACTGCATCGGTTTCAATGGGGGAGTGCAATTTACTTTACCAGTTGGTCAAGTTTATTTTTAACGTCTTTCCACTCTTCAGCTTCTGGCAATGCAGCTTTGGATTTAGTAATCGATGTCCAAGATGGCGAAAGCTCAGCATTTAATTTGATGAATGCTTGTTGATCTCCTGGTACATCATCTTCAGCATAAATTGCATTGACCGGGCACTCAGGTACACATACTGCGCAATCGATACACTCGTCGGGATCGATTACTAAAAAGTTAGGACCTTCGCGAAAACAATCGACTGGGCAGACATCAACGCAATCGGTATATTTGCAACGGATACAGGCTTCGGTAACAACGTAAGTCATGATGGTTAACAGGTGAGGAGTCCAGATCAATGGACTGCTAAGTTATAAAACTCAATTTTAGCCGAATCAGCCTATTTTTCAGGCAAAAGCATCAATTTACTTGAGGTAAAGTCACGCTATGAATACACCATCCATTACCCCCACAAGCACCTCCAAACCGAAGATTTTGGTTGCAAGGGCCATATTTCCTGAGGCGTTAGCCAAATTGGAGGAATCCTATGAGGTTCACTCCAACCAGTCCGACAAAATTTTGACCCCTGAGGAGCTTCAAAAGGCATTTTCAGAGGTGGAGGGCGCCCTAGTGGCGGGAAGTGAGCGAATTGATGCTACAGCCCTTGCTCAGGCCAAGAGTTTGAAAGTGGTTGCCAATATTTCTGTTGGCTACAACAACTTCGATGTCCCAGCGATTACTGCTGCTGGTGTCATGGCTACTAATACCCCTGATGTTCTTACGGATACAACAGCAGATTTTGGTTTTGCATTGTTGATGGCAACTGCAAGGCGTATTACAGAATCAGAACACTGGGTTAGAGCGGGCAAATGGGATCAGTGGTCGATTGTGAATAATCCATTAGGCATGGATCTGCATCACAGTACTGTTGGCATTATTGGCATGGGCCGTATTGGTCAAGGGATCGCTAAGCGCGCCTTGGGTTTTGGTATGAAAGTGATTTATCACAACCGTAGTCATCTCTCTGATGCTGATGAAAAAGCCTGTGGTGCAACTTATGTTTCAAAAGAAGAATTACTCCGCACTGCTGATCATGTGGTGTTAGTGCTGCCTTACACTGCACAAAATCATCACACGATTGGCGCTGCAGAAATTGCGATGATGAAACCGTCTGCAACCCTGATTAACATTGCCCGTGGCGGCATTGTGGATGATGTGGCTTTGGCACAAGCATTGCAAAGTGGAAAGATCTTTGCAGCCGGCTTAGATGTTTTTGAAGGTGAGCCTCAAGTGCATCCAGAGTTGCTCAAGTGCAGCAATATTGTGCTGGCTCCGCACATTGCGAGCGCTACAGAAAAAACACGTAGAGCGATGGTAGATCTCGCAGTAGAAAATTTACGAGCAGCGCTTGATGGAAAAAAACCACCAAGCTTAATTAATACTGAAGTACTAGAGGGTAAAAGTCAGACTTAAAAAATGAAACGAAGTCGACTGAATAATTAGTCGGCTTCGATTTCTTCTGGGAGCTCGCGAAGAGCAAGTTCAATCCCACCAAATTTACCTGCTACCCAGTTGTAAACCTTGCAGGCAATCCAGAGCAAAGCGAAACCAAGTAAGGCATTAAGAATTAATGCGGAGAGAACGGTAAATCCAGGAATGGCGCCGTCACGAATGAAGGCTACAAACAAGGCCAACAACACGATCGGTACAGAGAAGCAGAGATAAACCAAAACCAAGGTTTTGGCGGTATGCATTGGATCTACGAAGGCAATTTCTTTTTTGGTGAGTTTCATGAGGTGCAATCTTAAAGCAGTCCGTCGAAAAGCGCCACATCTACCCAGTCACCAGCGGCAACATTTCCTTGCTCGTGAGACAAAATGACAAAGCAATTTGCTTCACTCATGGAGCGCAAAATTCCAGCACCTTGGCTACCAGTCAGTTTGACCGTAGGCTTTCCGTCTGGACCACGCACCAAGATGGCGCGTTGATACTCTGTTCTTCCGGGGCGCTTCCGAATGGGGGTCTCTGCAATCGCCTGCATCATTGGTGGTTCAGTCTGACTTGCACCATTGAGTTGCAATAATGCAGAACGGACAAACTGGTAGAAAGTCACCATGACCGCTACTGGGTTGCCAGGCAAACCAAAGAAGAGTGTCTTATGCTTTGACCCCTGAACTGGCTTCAATACTCCAAAAGCCATGGGGCGACCTGGACGCATGGCGATTTTCCAAAAACCCACATCACCTAGTTCTTGCATGATTTGCTTGGTGAAGTCTGCTTCACCAGCGGAGACTCCTCCAGATGAGATGAGTACATCCGCTTTGCTGGCTGCCTCTATAAATGCCGCCTTGAGTGAGCTTGGATCATCTCGCACAATCCCGCAATCAATGATTTCGAGATCAAGACGTTTGAGTAGTCCGATTAAGCTATAACGATTGCTGTCATAAATATTGCCAGCCTCTAAAGCTTGTCCTAGTGGGCGCAATTCATCGCCTGAAGAGAGAATGGCGACCCGCAATTTTCGATGCACATGAAGCTCGGACATGCCAAGTGAGGCTGCTAGACCCAGATCAGAAGGTCGCAATAAACGCCCTGCAGTAATTGCTGGCTTGCCACTTTGTAAGTCTTCTCCACGCAAGCGACGGTTTTCTCCGCGCTTCACTCGGTTTTGCTTAAATGAAACGATCGAGCTATTGTCAGGGTTCTGGGGTTCTGTAAATTCTTGAGGAATCACGGTATCGCAGTCACTCGGCATTAGAGCGCCGGTCATGATTTTGAGACATTCGCCAGGAGCAACGCTGCCTTCATAGGGCTTGCCAGCATAGGCAGTGCCCACCACCTTCAGAGTTACGAGATCCTCGCCATCGCTCAGACAATCACCATTGAATGCAAAGCCATCCATGGCCGAGTTATCGGCGACCGGAACATCAATCGGCGAAAGCAAGTCTTTTGCAAGAATGCGATTAATTGCTCGATCTAGGGTGATGCATTCAACTGCATCAGACTCAGATCTCTCATGAGATTCTGCGATCAAGTCTTTTACTAAGTCGGAAATCGCTATGCGAGCTTGATCGACATGTAGTGAGCCGCCAATGTAAATGGGGTCGCTTGGGGGAATACGCTTTAGGTCGGACATGGAGAAATTCTTTCTAAAGCAGCTAACTCTTCTGGAGTGTTGACGTTGGCAAATGCCTGTGGGTTTTCAAATAGTACCGTGCCAGAACGCAATTCTTTAAACCAGCGGTCAATCTTTAAATCCCCATTGTTTAAGAAGGCATTCAAAGAATCTTCCAGACTGCTTTTCATTAAGCAAAAAACGGGTTGAGCCCATATCTTTCCATCAGCTTCTTTTGAGGATGCAAAGACGAGTTCTAAATTATTTTCTTCCAGTTCAATTGCCATATTTTTGGCGAGATCGGTTGGCAATAAAGGTGAGTCGCAAGGCGATGTTAGCAAGTAGGGTGTTTTGCAATGCTTCAGGCCGATTGAGAATCCAGCTAATGGCCCAGAGAAGTCTGGAGTTTCATCCATGAATACTGGGTAGCCGTAGTAGGAATACTTCGTAATACTGCGGTTGGCATTGATCAAAATAGTGCTGACCTGGGGCTTGAGTCGATTAATAGCAGACTCAATCAGAGGTTTGCCATGAAAGGGGATTAAGCCCTTATCTATGCCACCCATTCTTTGGGCGCGGCCTCCTGCCAGAATGAGTCCAGTAATTTGTGCTGAAGTAATCATTAGCCGCCGATGTAAGACATCTCTACTTTGCGAGAAGATTTCGATCCGGCGGTATTGGATCCCCGAATTTCTGAATAGTGATCATTGCGTCCGAACCATGTTGACATGATGGCATTAGCAATTTCTAAATCACTTCTATCAGAGCGTAATAGCGTTTTGAAATCAAAGCCTTCGTTTGCAAATAGGCAGAGATACATCTGCCCATCTGTTGAGATGCGCGCACGGGTGCATTCATGACAGAAAGTTTGCGTCACGCTAGAGATAAAACCAATTTCACCGGAGCCATCTACATAGCGCCAACGTTGGGCAACTTCGCCGGGATAGTTGGCTTCAATGGGTTCAATTGGAAAAACTGCATTAATGCGATTGGCGACTTCTTGCGAGGGAAGCACTTGCGACATATCCCAGCCGTTAGAGCTACCCACATCCATGAATTCAATAAAACGTAGCGTCACGCCGCTGCCCTTGAAGTGCTTGGCCATGCCAATGATCTCTTGATCGTTCGTACCCTTCTTAACGACCATATTAACTTTGAGATTGGTAAAGCCTACTTCTTGAGCTGCAGCAATTCCGTCGAGCACATCCGTGACTGGGAAGTCGACATCATTCATTTTCTTGAAGATCTCATCGTTCAGCCCATCAAGACTAATAGTCAGACGCTGCAAGCCTGCCGCCTTTAATGCAGCCGCCTTCTTGCGCAAAATGCTGCCATTGGTAGTAAGTGTTAAATCGAGAGGTTGATCTGCAGTGGTGCGAATCTTGGCCAGCATTTCAATCAGCACTTCAAGATTTTTACGCAACAAAGGTTCGCCACCAGTGAGGCGAATTTTTTCTACGCCTAGAGAAGCAAAGATCGTTGTCAAACGGGTGATCTCTTCGAAGCTCAGTAAATCGCTATGCGAGAGATAGGGATAATCTTTGTCGAAGATTTCCTTAGGCATGCAATAGGTGCAGCGGAAATTGCATCGATCCGTTACGGAGATTCGTAAATCACGTAAGGGGCGTCCCCGAGTATCTTTAGTTGAAGTATTGGCGGCAACGAGCTGTCCGGGAATGGACGGCGTCAGGCCTTTGCCTTCATCTAAACGTATGGGGATTACTTTTTCAACCATGTCTAATTATGGCTGTGAAACGGTGTTTCTGCCAAACCGCCAAATATCCTTGTGGGATAAATAGCAGTCTGGAGAAATTGGATTAAACCGTTTTTTCTTGGCCGCCGGTTTCAACTAAAACCATTGGACCATTTTGCAGGCTAACTGGAGCTTTAGGAGTTCTGCCCATTGGCAAAATTTCTGGCTCAGCTTTGATTTGTGATTGTGCTTCTTGATGCTTGCTAGAGTCTGTGGCTACCCAAACCATGCCGGCAGATTGAACTACGCTATGCAATGGAGTTTCTTCGAGCGCCTGGAAAGCAACCTTAGGAAGCTCAGGCATCGGCTTTGCAATTACCTCAATAGCTGGAGCTGGCTTAGCTGCTGCCTGTGGGGCAGGAGCTGCAGCAGTGTTATCAGGGCGATTGCTTTGACGTGGTGCACGTTGCTCTCTTGGCTCTCTAGGTGCGCGGGGTGCGCGCTCTTTTACTTCGTTAGAGGCTACAGGCGCAACAGTATTTCCAAAGCTTTGGGCAATATTCTGAATCGGCATTGAAGCGGATGCTCCCGCCATTCCTGCTGGTGGGCCTGAGAATGAAGTTGCTATTGCAACAACAGAAGCAATCGCTGCATCACCATTGGACTCAGTACGCTCACCACGTTGGCCGCGACCACGACCACGACGGTTGCGACCACGACCACGACGCTCTTCACCATCCGCACTTGGTGCTGCATCAGTGCCGGGAGCAGCCTCAGTAGCTGGAGTTACCGCAGCTTGATTTTCTGGTTTTGGATTTTGATTGTTCTGATTGCGATTGCCGTTGCGGTTACGACCGTCTTGACGACCTCTGCCTGAACCTGCTTCGCGTGGAGCGCTTGCACCTTCAGTACCTGCTGCACCTTCAGCTGGACGCTCAGCGCGATCATTGCGTTCGCCACGACGACCGCGATTGCGGTTATTGCCATTGCGGTTGTTTTGATTGCGACCACGTGGTGCACTAGGAGCAGGTTTTACTTCTGGCGCAGGCGCTGAAGAGAATAGGCTCTTGATGAATCCAAAGAATCCACCAGTGCTTGCAGTTTCAGTATTTGCTTTTTCAGTGCGCGCAGGACGTGGCTGACTTACTGGGGCTGGTGCATTTGGCGTAATACCTTTTACAGCAGCTTCAGGGCGAACTTTAACGTCGGCATCTTTACGGCTTACTGCAGTATCAGTCTCGAGTTCAGCAGCAGCTCCTTCAGCCATCACATAACTTGCTTTTTGATCATCAAGACGTGGATCGTCATGACGCAAACGCTCAAGCTTGTAATGCGGAGTTTCTAGATGCTTGTTCGGAATCATCAAGACATTGACCTTGAAGCGTGTCTCAATCTTGATGACTTCAGCGCGCTTCTCGTTGAGCAAGAATGCAGCCACTTCGACTGGAACTTGACTATGAATAGCGGCAGTGTTTTCCTTCATTGCTTCTTCTTGGATGATGCGCAAGACTTGCAATGCAGAAGATTCGGTATCACGGATGTGGCCTGTGCCGTTACAACGTGGGCAGGTTACGTGGCTACCTTCAGAGAGGGCAGGGCGTAAACGCTGGCGTGACATCTCCATCAAGCCAAACTTGGAGATCTTGCCCATTTGAACGCGAGCACGGTCATGACGTAGAGCATCACGTAGGCGATTCTCAACATCCTTCTGAGCCTTGCTCGACTCCATATCAATGAAGTCGATCACGATCAAGCCGCCCAAGTCACGTAAACGTGCTTGACGGGCAATTTCATCGGCAGCTTCTAAGTTGGTGCGAGTAGCAGTCTCTTCAATGTCAGAGCCGCGGGTTGCGCGTGCAGAGTTAACGTCAACTGAAACCAAAGCTTCAGTGTGGTCGATCACAATCGCGCCGCCTGATGGCAATGGCACGGTACGTGAGTAAGCAGTTTCAATCTGATGCTCGATTTGGAAGCGTGAGAACAATGGAACATCGTCCTGGTAACGCTTCACTCTAGGTAAGTTATCTGGCATTACTACAGACATAAAGGCTGCAGCTTGCTCGTAGATGTCATCCGTATCGATGAGGATCTCACCGATATCTGGTTGGAAGTAATCACGAATCGCACGAATCACTAGGCTGGATTCGAGGTAAATCAATAATGGTGCTGAGTTGCCTTTAGCGGCTTCATCAATCGCTGTCCACAACTGCATGAGATAACTTAAATCCCATTGCAATTCAGTAGCGTCGCGACCAATACCAGCTGTACGAGCAATGATGCTCATGCCATCTGGAACTTGTAATTGGGACATTGCTTCACGGAGCTCTTGACGGTCTTCACCTTCAATGCGACGAGAAACGCCGCCTCCACGTGGGTTATTTGGCATTAATACCAAATAGCGACCTGCTAGAGAGACAAAAGAGGTGAGGGCAGCGCCTTTTTGGCCGCGCTCTTCTTTTTCTACCTGAACAATGATTTCTTGGCCTTCGCGTAAGGCTTCTTTAATAGAGGCGTTACGGACATCAATACCCTCTTTAAAGTAGGTGCGGGCAACTTCTTTAAATGGCAGGAAGCCATGGCGTTCTTCGCCGTAATTTACAAAGCAAGCCTCGAGCGAGGGCTCAATGCGGGTAATAACACCTTTGTAAATATTGCCTTTACGTTGTTCACGACCGGCAGCTTCGATATCGATATCGATGAGTTTTTGACCATCGACGATGGCAACTCGCAACTCTTCTTGTTGAGTTGCATTAAATAACATGCGTTTCATAACACTCTCCTATTGGGAGTGCGTCGTTGCGCGCTGCGTTAGGGACAAGTTAAATACCGCTTGGGGCATAGCCCATTGGCGGCTTTGGAGTGTGGATCAAACAAATCCAGGCATTTATTGCCTGGTACACCAAGTTCAATGTTGTTAAACCGGTGCCACACTTGACGATCGCCGCAGAGACCTCCTTTAGGTCATCAATGCAGGCGCGCGCCTGAAAACTGTCTTCTAATCGCGGGTCGCGGCATACGGCACACCAACCCTGCGCCTCATTACAACGGGGGAGGGGCAACCCCGGGAGTCTATTAAGGGCGACTCCAAGCTCCACGATTCGAACCTGAATCAGGTCAGTCTCGGGCCAATAAATTGGCTAGAGCGTTGATTATACGGCACAAGTTGAACGACAATGGGGTATTGTTGAGTCCCTTGTCGACCCCTGTCGAGGCGACAAAAGAGATAAATCATGAAATCCGAACCCATTTCCAAGCCTTCACAGGTAAAAACCACCGCTCCAGCTGCCGTTCATCTCCAGACTATTGGTCCGGAAGAGGCTGGCCAGCGACTGGATAACTACCTCTTACGTTGGGCTAAAGGGGTTCCCAAAAGCCACGTTTATCGGATTATTCGCTCTGGCGAGGTTCGGGTAAATAAGAAAAGGGCTGAGCCAACTACGCGCTTGGTTGAGGGGGATGTAGTTAGGGTTCCTCCAGTTCGGATCGCTGAACCCGCCCAAATGGCTGCAGTCAATACCGCTCAAACCAAGTCTCGGGCGCAAGGATATTCCGACAAAATGCCCATTTTGTTTGAGGATGAAGCTCTATTAATAGTCAATAAGCCCGCGGGTTTAGCAGTTCATGGTGGCTCAGGTATTGCCCTGGGTGTCATTGAAACCCTACGTATTACCCGCCCAGAGCTCAAATTCTTGGAATTGGTTCATCGTTTGGATCGGGATACTTCTGGTGTTTTGCTCTTAGCAAAAAAGCGCAGCGCTTTGGTGGAGCTCCATCGCCAGATCCGCGAAGGTCAAACTGATAAGCGCTACTACTTGCTAGCCCATGGAGAAATTGCACAAGGTGCGGGCACGATGCAGCTGAAGTTTGCATTGCATAAGTACTTATTGGCCAATGGCGAGCGTCGTGTTCGTGTTGATCCAGATGGCCTGCCAAGTCATACTGCTTTGCGTGTTACGAAAGTGATGAAGCGCGGGGAGCTAGCTATTACCTTGGCCGAGGCTCAATTGAAAACCGGGCGTACTCACCAAATTCGCGTACATCTCCAAAAACTAGGCCACTCGATTTTGGGTGATGATAAGTACGGTTTTGAAGATCAAGACAAGCTTGTGAAATCCAAGCGCTTGTATCTACATGCTCATTTAGCCGGCTTTACTCATCCACGTACTGGCGAGAAAATGCGCATCGAATCACCATTACCCGCTGAATTTGCAGCGATGATGAAAACTTTTGAAGTGCCCAGCAATGCCTGAAGAGCAAAAACCCGACAGACGTTATGACCTGATTGTGTGGGACTGGGATGGAACCATTATGGATTCCACGCCGACGATCGTGAACTGTATTCAGCAGGCGTGTCGCGATTTGGGTTTTAAAGAGCCTGACGACACTTTGGCCAGCTCTGTTATTGGCTTGGGTATTCAGGATTCATTGAGAAGGGCGGTGCCGTGGATTGAGCCGGCACATTTCCCAAAATTGACCGAACGCTTTCGTTATCACTACCTTGCTAAAGATCACGAGCTTGATCTCTTTCCAGGTATTCGTGAGTTACTTCACAGCTTGCGTGAGGATGGTTACCTATTGGGTGTTGCCACAGGTAAATCTCGCGTGGGATTGGATCGATCTTTAAAGCACCACCAGCTTGAGCAGATGTTCCATGAAACACGTACTGCAGACGAATCCTTCTCCAAGCCCCATCCCGGAATGCTCCTTGAGCTCTCGGATGTTATGCAAGTGCCAATGCGCCGCATGTTGATGATTGGCGATACCACTCATGATTTAGATATGGCGGCAAATGCTGGAGTTGATGCGGTTGCGGTAACTTATGGGGCGCACCCACCGAGCACCTTAAAAGAAGCGCCATCACTGATTCATGTGGATGATGTCTCGCAGTTAGGCCAATGGCTTAACGACAATCTCACCGTTAAAAACTAGTTAGTCATTAAGGATTAAAAAGATGGATCAAAATCAATCCGAGAACGCCAATCAAAATTGGGAGCGACAAGCTCTCGAACATTTATTGCTAGAGAATTTAAAAGAGACTCGCAAGACACGTCGTTGGAAAGCGGTGTTTCGTATTCTGACTCTCATTGTGTTTGTTGGCGCAGTGCTCGCAGTATTTGATTTCCATCTGCCAGGACGCGGCATGGGAATGGAGAAGCACACGGCTTTAGTCACACTAGAGGGTGAGATTTCCTCAAGCTCAATGGCTAATGCATTGGATATCAATTCATCTTTAACAGCCGCTTTTGAAAATGAAAATAGTGCTGGCGTAGTCTTGCGCATCAATAGTCCTGGCGGTTCTCCGGTTCAGGCGGGCATGATGAATGACGAGATTCATCGCCTACGCAAACTTTATCCAAGTAAGCCATTTTATGTTGTCGTGGAAGATATCTGCGCTTCAGGTGGTTACTACGTCGCTGTTGCTGGGGATCAGATTTTGGTTGATAAGGCAAGTTTGGTTGGATCGATTGGTGTAATCATGGAGGGCTTTGGTTTCACTGGCTTGATGGATAAGTTAGGTGTAACTCGTCGCATGATTACTGCTGGCTCAAACAAGGGGATGATGGATCCGTTCTCCAAAGAAAATCCACAGCAAGTGGAAATGATTAAGACCATGATCGATGAGATTCACCAGCAATTTATTGCGGTGGTTAAAGCAGGTCGTGGGGATCGCCTAAAAGAAACTCCAGAAATGTTCTCGGGCCGCGTTTGGAATGGCGAGCAGGCAATCAAAATTGGCTTGGTAGATGGCTATGGAACAGTAGAGACTGTAGCGCGCGATATCTTTAAAGCGCCGGATATTCTGGACTACACCATGAAAGAGAATTTCGCTGAACGTGTTGCTAAACGTTTTGGTGCTGAGGTGGGCTCTGCGGCTGGCAAGGCATTAATTAAAACACCAGATCTAAAGTAAAAAAACGATAGATCAACGCATTAGCAAACAAAATACCTAGGCCAGCAATAGAAATACTGCTGGCCTATTTTGTAATGAAGCGCAGGCAGCTTCATTCGGAAAGCGCTTGCGCCAGTCTGCAATCGAAAGCGTTGTAATCGTTTCACTTGGAAGACTGAGATCCATACCAAGACAGAATAATGATTGCGGTGACAGTGCACTCAGGCAGGCCATCAGCATGGCAGTATTGCGATAGGGTGTCTCAATCCAAATTTGCGTCTGCTGCAACTTTCTGGATTCCACTTCCAACTGCTTCAGTCTTGCAATGCGATCTTGCGCATCATGTGGAACATAACCCTGAAATGCAAAGCGTTGACCATTTAAGCCGCTAGCCATTAGGCCTAACAAAATCGAGCTTGGGCCAACCAATGGTTTTACTTTGGCGCCCAGCTTATGTGCAGCTAACACGAGCTCTGCGCCGGGATCTGCAACTCCTGGAACACCTGCCTCTGACATCAATCCCATATCTTTGCCGGCGATGAGCGGTTTGAGTAAATCGATTGGTTTGACTGCATCACCATACTTAGCATTGCGAGCAACGCCACGCCACTCGCTCATTTGCATTTCTTGAATAGTGCAGGCTAAAGGTGAAACGCTATCGACTGCTTTTAAAAAAGCACGGGCGGTTTTTGCATCCTCAACAATCCAGTTGGTGAGCTTGGCGGTTTGGGTAATAGTTTCATTTGGTAAAACCCAAGGTAATTGCTCAGCGCGAGAATCATCACCCAAAGTATTGGGAATTAAAAAGAGGGTGCCTAGTGTCGAACTCATGTAATTGCTTAACTTTATGTTTGTTTTATTTCTTTACTGGAATAACAAAGCCAGCATCACGCAAGAGGCCGCTCAGCGCTATCAATGGCAGGCCGATCAAGGCTGTAGGATCATCGCTCTTAATGGATTCCAAGAGTGAAATTCCTAAGCCTTCAGATTTGGCGCTACCAGCGCAGTCGTAGGGCTCTTCGGCATGGAGGTATGCCTCTAGAACGTCATCCGATAGTTTGCGAAAGGTAACTTCCGTGGGAATATTGATTGTGGTTTCGACATTGCCACGCATTAGACACAGCGCTGTTTGAAAAGTCACTGTTGCACCGCGCATGAGTTGTAGTTGCGCCATGGCACGCTCAAAGTTTCCTGGTTTACCAATAGCGGCTCCACAAAGGTCGGCCACTTGATCGGAGCCAATGACCCAAGCTTCAGGGTGATCTTTTGCAACTGCGGCAGCTTTGGCTTTTGCTAGGCGTAAGGCTAAATCTAAAGTGCTTTCACCGGGTAAGGGGGTTTCATCCACTTTGGGGGAGATGATGTCAAAAGGAATGCGCAGGCGTTCTAAGAGCTCTCGACGATAGACCGAGGTAGATGCCAGAATTAGTTTTTTTGCAGAATTACTCATCACTACTTGTACTTTCGCTGAAGCCTTCATTTAGACTGATGTCATGAATCGTAATCAAGTTTTACCTCAAGTTGAGCTATCCACCGATCCCAAGGCTTTGAGCCGGATCGATTTTTGCGCCCCCCAGTCTTATCAAGGGTCTGGTTTTTTGGAGATTTCAGCCTTGCCAAGGGTGGCTGAGGAGGCCTCCAGCATCGAGCCTGGCGATGGCTTTCGTTGGGAGGTAAAGACCCATTTTGCCGACTCTCCAGGTTCCGATCCCCAGCAAATTCTGGAATTAGCCGTAAAAGGGCGTATTCACCTGGTTTGTCAGAGTTGTTTGCAGGACTGCGGCCTAGATTTGGCTCAAGAGAGCCGATTTGTCATGGTAGCTTCCGAGGAGGAGGCGGACGCCTTCCCAATGGAGGATGACCAACAAGAGCCTTTGGTAGCTAGTCAGCATTTTGACCTTTTGGGGCTAATCGAGGACGAAATTCTCCTGTCTATGCCCTTAATTCCAAAGCATCCAGATGGCACTTGCAAGCCACATGCCTCTTCATTCGGGGAGGGCGGAGAAACTGCGGAAGCCTCTGAAAAGCCCCAAAATCCCTTTAACATATTGAAAAATATGAAGAAAAATTGATTAGACCACTCGCGCTGGGAGTGGCTTTTCAAACCTGTTTTATCAATTAATCAAGCATTTAGCGCAATTTTCATGCTAGAATGTCGCCTTGCTTAGGAGTTCAATATGGCCGTCCAACAGAATAAAAAATCCCCATCCAAACGTGGCATGCACCGTGCGCACGACTTTTTGACCGCACCTGCTACGGCTGTTGAAGCCACAACTGGTGAGGCTCATTTGCGCCACCACATTTCACCAAACGGCTACTACCGTGGTCGTAAAGTTGTTAAAACCAAAAACGACTAATTCTTTAGTCTAAAAAGATAGAAGCGGCTCCAATAAAAGCCGCTTTTTTCTTGGATAAAACCACTTGCAGCAATACATGATTTTATGAGCGTCACTCTTGCTATCGATGCCATGGGCGGAGATCACGGAGCAGTTGTTACAGTTCCCGCTTGTTGCGATTTTCTCGAAAAACATGCTGATGTGAAGATTGCCTTAGTTGGCAATCCGGAAGTGCTCAAGCAAGCCTTGAGTAAATTTCCAAAAGCGCCAATTGAGCGCATTCAAATTATTCCCGCTAGTGAAGTTGTCTTGATGGATGACCCCATTGAGGTGGCATTGCGTCGCAAAAAAGATTCTTCCATGCGCGTTGCTATCGAGCAGGTGAAAGAAGGTCTGGCTGACGCGATCATCTCTTCTGGCAATACGGGCGCCTTAATGGCAATCTCCCGCTATATTCTCAAAACACTTGATGGTGTTGATCGCCCTGCGATTGCTACTGCGATCCCTAATGAAAAAGGGCGCGGCACCACCATGCTGGATCTCGGTGCGAATGCAGATTGCGAGCCAATGCACTTGGTGCAATTTGCACAAATGGCTAACGTGATGGTTCAGGTTGTAGATGGCACACAAAACCCTTCAATTGGTCTTCTCAATATTGGTGAAGAAGTGATTAAAGGTAATGAAGTGGTTAAGCAGACGAGTGAGTTGCTACGCCAAACCAACCTAAACTTTTATGGCAACGTAGAAGGTAATGATATTTTTAAGGGCACTACGGATATCGTAGTGTGTGACGGCTTTGTTGGTAACGTAGTCCTCAAGGCAAGCGAGGGCTTGGCGAAGATGATGAGTGGCTTGATCAAAGAGGAATTCAATCGATCATGGCTTACTAAGCTGATGGCGATTTGCGCCATGGTGCCATTGTTGCGTGTACGCAAGCGCGTGGATCATCGTCGCTATAACGGCGCAGTACTTTTAGGTTTGCGCGGTTGTGTAATTAAGAGCCATGGCTCAGCAGATCGTTTTGCATTTGGTTTTGCGCTCGATAGGGCATATGAAGCAGCAAAAAATCGCATGGTAGAGCGTATCGCTCAAGCTTTTGTGGCGGAGACAAAATAATCATGAGTACTTATTCACGGATAGCAGGAACGGGCAGCTATCTTCCAGAGCAGCGTTTAAGCAATCAAGATCTCGTTGAGCGTTTAGCGAAGATTGGCCTTGAGACTAGCGATGAATGGATTGTGACTCGTAGCGGAATTTCTGCTCGTCACTTTGCTGCAGAAAATCAACTTACCAGTGACTTGGCAGTCAAAGCTGCCGAAGCCGCATTAGAAGCTGCTGGCTGCACTTCAGAAGATCTTGACCTCATTATTTTGGCAACATCTACACCGGATCATTTAGGTGGCTTTCCAAGTACTGCTTGCGTAGTACAAGATAAGTTGGGCGCCCATACAAATTGCGCAGCATTTGATGTCCAGGCGGTATGTGCTGGCTTTACTTATGCTCTCGCTATTGCAGATGCATTTATTCGCACAGGCACTTACAAAAAAGTTTTAGTTCTTGGCGCAGAAACCTTCTCCCGTATTTTGGATTTCCAAGATCGCACTACTTCTGTTTTATTTGGTGATGGTGCTGGGGCAGTGGTTCTGGAAGCTTCGAAAGAGCCAGGTATTTTGGCAACTGCCTTACATGCTGATGGCAGTCAACGCGACATTCTGTGTGTCCCAGGACGCGCAAAGCAGGGTGGCGTAGAGGGCTCCGCTTACTTAACCATGGACGGACCTGCGGTATTTAAGTTGGCCGTTAAAGTGCTTGAGCAAGTTGCGCATGAAGCTTTAGAAAAAGCCAATCTCAAACCAGAACAAATTGATTGGTTAGTGCCACACCAAGCTAACATTCGCATCATGGAGAGCACTGCTCGTAAGATGGGTATGTCGATGGATAAAGTGATTGTGACTGTGCATGAGCACGGCAATACTTCTGCCGCATCTATTCCGCTTGCCTTGGATGTCGGCGTGCGCTCTGGTCAAATTCAACGCGGTCAGCACCTCTTGCTAGAGGGTGTGGGCGGTGGCTTTGCTTGGGGTGCGGCAGCAATTAAGTACTAAGCAAAAAATACATTAATAACCATTCTTCAGCGATTATTCCTATGACATTTGCATTTGTATTTCCTGGCCAAGGCTCCCAATCTGTTGGGATGCTCAACTCCATTGCTGACCGCCCAGAAGTTCGTGCAACTTTACAAGAAGCCTCAGAAGCTTTGGGTGAAGATGTTGCAAAACTCATTGCGGAAGGTCCTGCCGAAGCATTGTCTTTAACGACTAATACACAACCCGTGATGTTGACTGCGGCGATTGCGTTTTATCGCGCTTGGTTGGCCTCTGGTGGTGCGGTTCCTCAGATGATGGCTGGTCACAGTTTGGGTGAATACTCTGCTTTAGTTGCTGCTGGCGTAATCTCATTTAAAGATGCAGTGCCTTTGGTGCGCTTTCGTGCTGAAGCGATGCAGACTGCTGTACCAGTTGGTACGGGCGGTATGGCTGCGATCTTAGGTTTGGACGATGAGATTGTGAAGACGGTTTGTGCTGAAGCTGCTGCAGCCTCTGGTGGTGTAGTGGAGGCGGTGAACTTCAATGCGCCAGGGCAAGTAGTGATTGCTGGTGGTAGCGATGCGGTGACTAAGGCCTGTGAATTACTCAAGGCTGCTGGTGCAAAGCGCGCTTTGCCATTGCCAGTATCTGCACCATTTCACTCATCCTTGCTCCAACCTGCTTCTGAAAAACTTAAAGGCTACTTGGCAGATATTGAATTTAAGGTTCCCACTATTTCTGTAGTCAATAACGTTGATGTGAATGTTCTGAATGATCCAGCAGCTATTAAAGATGCCTTAGTACGTCAAGCTGCTAAGCCTGTGCGTTGGCAAGAGACTATTAATGCCATGGCTCAGCAGGGCATCACTCAGGTGGTGGAATGTGGTCCTGGCAAGGTATTGGCTGGACTGACTAAGCGTATTAATGAGAATGTTGTTGGCATTCCTATTTTTGATGAAGCTAGTCTCACTGAAGCCTTGGCTACAGTAAAGTAAAAGTACAAATAAGAAACATCAAAGAAACATCAAAGAAACATCAAAGAAATAACAAAGAAACAACGGAAGACAAATATGAATCTCGACTTAAGCGGACAAATTGCATTGGTAACCGGCGCATCGCGCGGTATTGGTCAAGCCATTGCGGATGAGCTAGTGAAATGCGGTGCAAAGGTAATTGGTACCGCCACTTCTGAGGATGGTGCTAAGGCTATCAATGCCCGTTTACAGGCGAGCGGTGGTCGTGGTGAAGTATTGAATGTGACTGACCCAAAGGCTTGTGAGGACATCATTGATTTGATCGTCAAGGATTTTGGTGGCATCAATATTTTGGTGAATAACGCAGGTATCACCCGCGATAACCTAGCCATGCGCATGAAAACAGATGAGTGGACCGATGTGATCGACACTAACTTAAGTGCGGTTTTCCGTTTGTCGCAGGCGGTAATGCGCCCGATGATGAAGGCGCGTGCTGGCCGCATTATCAATATCACCTCAATTGTTGGTCATATGGGCAACCCTGGGCAAGCCAATTACGCTGCTGCTAAAGCAGGCGTTTCAGGCATGACCCGCGCTTTAGCCCGTGAAATTGGCAGTCGCAATATCACCGTGAACTGTGTGGCCCCTGGATTTATTGATACCGATATGACCCGTGCTTTGAGCGAAGAGCAGCAAAATAGCCTAAAAGCGAACATTCCCTTGGCCCGTCTGGGTAGTCCAGAGGATGTGGCCCAGGCAGTGGCGTTTTTGGCATCCCCGGCAGCTGGGTACATTACGGGTAATACCTTACATGTCAATGGCGGCCTGTATTTAGCCTAAAAATAAAGCAGAAATTTGATCATTTTTTGGCGGAATTGCTAATTCGGTCCGCCAAGCTGATAAAATTCTTTTCATCGTTTTTTTACAACCCTTGGGGGAATTAATGGATAACATCGAACAACGCGTTAAGAAGATCGTCGCTGAGCAATTGGGCGTCGCAGAAGCAGATATCAAGAATGAATCTTCTTTTGTGAACGACTTGGGCGCAGACTCTCTTGACACTGTTGAATTGGTAATGGCTTTGGAAGATGAATTCGGGATTGAAATTCCGGATGAAGAAGCTGAAAAAATTACTACTGTTCAGCTCGCTATCGATTTTGCTCAGTCTAAAGCTCAGGGTTAATTCCCTCGCTTAGTTAAAAGCTATTACTGTGTCAGCATCAAATGGCCGTCGCCGGGTTGTTGTTACCGGCTTAGGTCTTATTTCACCAGTTGGTAACTCGGTTGATGTAGCTTGGTCTAATTTGCTCGCGGGCAAATCAGGCATCGCTACTATCACTAAGTTTGACCACACTCCGCTGAGCGTGCATTTCGCCGGCGAGGTGAAAGATTTCAATGTCGAAGAATATGTTTCTGCCAAAGAGGCGCGCCATATGGATACATTTATCCATTACGGTATTGCCGCTGGTACGCAAGCAATTCGCGATAGCGGTTTACAGATAACCGAAGAGAACGCCGAGCGCGTTGGTGTCATGGTTGGTTCAGGTATCGGTGGTTTGCCGATGATTGAAGAGACTGGCGCTGAGTTGCTCGCTCGCGGTCCTCGTCGCATCTCCCCATTCTTTGTGCCAGGATCAATCATCAATATGATTTCTGGCCACCTCAGCATCTTGTTTGGCCTCAAAGGTCCAAACGTGGCTGCGGTGACTGCCTGCACTACAGGTTTACATAGCATTGGATTGGCTGCACGCTTAATACAGTACGGTGATGCCGATGTGATGGTTGCTGGTGGTGCTGAATCTACGATTTCTGCATTGGGTGTGGGTGGCTTTGCGTCAGCAAGAGCGCTATCTACTCGCAATGATGATCCTGCAACAGCTTCACGTCCATGGGATAGAGACCGTGATGGTTTCGTTCTGGGTGAGGGTGCTGGTGTTGTGGTGCTTGAAGAGTATGAGCATGCTAAAGCACGTGGCGCAAAAATCTACTGTGAGCTCTTGGGCTTCGGTATGAGTGGTGATGCGTATCACATGACTGCCCCAAATATGGATGGCCCACGTCGTTGCATGGTGAACGCAATGCGCGATGCCGGTTTGAACGCCGATCAGATTCAATACATTAACGCGCACGGTACTTCGACACCTTTGGGCGATAAGAACGAAACTGGTGCTATCAAGGCTGCTCTTGGCGATCACGCTAAGAAGGCGCTAATTAACTCTACTAAGTCGATGACTGGCCACCTTTTAGGCGGTGCGGGCGGCTTGGAATCTGTATTTACTATTCTGGCTTTACATAACCAGAAGTCTCCACCAACAATCAACATCTTCAATCAAGATCCAGAGTGTGATTTGGACTACTGCGCCAATACAGCTCGTGACGTGAAGATCGACCATGCCGTCAAAAACAACTTTGGCTTTGGGGGTACTAACGGTACCTTGATTTTTGGCAAACTGACCTAATATTCTTACTAGGTTATTTCCTTTCTTCGTTTTTAATTATTGGTTTTTACCAAGCAGGTCTATAGCATTATGAAAAAGTATCTTATTGCACTCTTGGCTATCTTCAGCTTGGGGCAAATTGCATTTATTCCTCAGGCTTGTGCCCAGAGTCCGCGCGTCTCTATTCCGGATTTTGCTGATTTAGTTGAGCGAGCCAGTCCGGCCGTAGTCAATATTCGCACTACCGAAAAAGTAATGCAGCAGCAAGCTCAGGGTGGCTTCCCAGGAATGCCGGAGGATCAAGCTGAGTTCTTCCGTCGCTTCTTCGGGGTACCCATCCCAGGTTTACCTGGCGGGCCTAAACAGGCTCAACCCAATCCTGGCAAGCCTCAAGAGGCTGATCGTGGCGTAGGCTCAGGCTTCATTATTGAATCCAATGGCTTGATTTTGACGAATGCGCACGTGGTTGAGGGTGCAAATACTATTTACGTTACCTTGACTGACAAGCGTGAGTACAAAGCAAAGTTACTAGGTATGGATAAGCGTACTGATGTGGCGGTTGTCAAAATCGATGCACGCGATTTACCTAAGTTGCCACTGGGTGACTCTTCTCGGGTGAGGGTGGGTGAGTGGGTCTTGGCTATTGGCTCCCCATTTGGTTTGGAAAATACTGTGACCGCGGGCATCGTGTCTGCCAAGAGTCGTGACACTGGCGACTACTTGCCATTCATTCAGACTGACGTGGCGGTGAATCCTGGTAACTCGGGCGGGCCTTTATTGAATACAGCCGGACAAGTTATCGGCATTAACTCACAAATCTTTAGCCGCTCTGGCGGTTATATGGGTATCTCATTTGCGATTCCGATTGATGAGGCCATGCGTGTGGCGGATCAATTGCGTACCAATGGAAAAATGACTCGTGGTCGTATTGGCGTTGCTTTAGGAGAAATGACTAAAGAGATTGCTGAGAGCTTGGGCTTGGGCAAACCGCGCGGAGCCTATGTTCGCAATGTTGAGCCGGGCGGTCCGGCGGCAGCGGGTGGCATTGAGTCGGGCGACGTCATTCTGAGCTTTAATGGCCGCGATATTAGCAAATCTACCGATTTGCCAAGAACTGTTGGCGAAACCAAGCCCGGAACTAGCGCATCAGTACAGGTTTGGCGCAAAGGCGGTACCAAGGATTTGATGGTAACCGTGGCTGATACCGAAGCTGGTCAGGCCGCTGTGAAGAAATCGGATAACTCTGGATCATCTAGTAGTAATGCCAATTCTCTTGGGGTGGCGGTTTCGGAGCTCTCAGATAACAAGAAAAAAGAGCTCAATATCCGTGGTGGCGTTGAGGTTACTGGCCTGGGAGACGGTCCCCTAGCACGCGCAGGAGTGCGTCCTGGGGATGTCATTATTCGGATTGCGGATGCCGACATTACCGGAGTAAAGCAGTTTGAAGGCTTGGTTAAAGGTCTGGATGCCAATAAGGCTGTCCCAGTTTTTGTCCGCAGGGCTGATAGCACCATGATCATTCCTGTCAAGCCAAAATAAGCCAAAACCTCGGTTTTTGCATGGAATAAACGGGTTTGGCGCTAATTTAGCGCCACCCATTACAATCACTTTAAGACGGCTTTTTGCAGCGCATCATTGTGGTGCGTTCTGACAAGGCGTTTTTTGAAGACCACATAAGACGCTATGGATTTAATCCGCAATTTTTCTATCATCGCCCATATTGATCACGGCAAATCAACGCTTGCTGATCGCATTATTCAACTATGTGGCGGTCTGTCTGATCGTGAAATGGAGGCCCAAGTGCTTGACTCGATGGATATCGAGCGGGAGCGTGGCATCACGATTAAAGCGCAAACGGCAGCGCTGACTTATAAATCCAAAGACGGCAAAACCTACAACATCAATTTGATTGATACGCCAGGACACGTTGACTTCTCCTATGAAGTTAGCCGCTCTTTATCAGCATGCGAAGGCGCATTGTTGGTGGTAGATGCTAGTCAAGGTGTTGAGGCACAAACGGTTGCTAACTGCTACATGGCCCTAGAGTTGGGTGTTGAGGTTGTGCCAGTACTTAATAAAATTGATTTGCCACAGGCTGATCCTGAGCGCGCCAAAAAAGAAATTGAAGATGTTATTGGTATCGATGCATCTGAAGCGGTGACCTGTTCAGCCAAAACCGGTTTAGGCGTTCAAGATGTCATCGAAGAAATGATTGCTCGCGTGCCTCCACCAAAAGGCAATGCGACAGATCCACTTCAAGCTTTAATCATTGACTCCTGGTTCGATAACTACGTCGGTGTGGTGATGTTGGTGCGGGTTGTGAACGGCACCTTAAAGCCAAAAGAAAAAATTACCTTGATGGCCAATGGTTCAAGTCATCTGGTTGAGCACGTTGGTGTATTTAGTCCAAAGTCAGTGGATCGTCCAGAGTTGTCTGCTGGTCAGGTGGGCTTTGTGATTGCCGGTATTAAAGAGTTAAAAGCCGCTAAGGTGGGTGACACAGTTACTCATACTCCTGGGCAGCAAGGTCGAGTTCCTGCTACCGAGCCACTTCCTGGTTTTAAAGAAGTGAAACCTCAGGTTTTTGCAGGCCTATACCCAGTGGAGTCGAGTGAATATGATCAGCTGCGCGAATCTTTAGAGAAGCTGCAATTAAACGATGCTTCACTTTTGTATGAGCCTGAGGTTTCGCAAGCACTTGGTTTTGGATTCCGCTGCGGCTTCTTAGGTTTGCTCCACATGGAGATCGTACAAGAGCGCTTAGAGCGTCAGTACGGCATGAATCTCATTACTACCGCACCAACGGTGGTTTACCAGGTGGAGCAATCTGACGGCACAATCTTGTCGGTAGACAATCCATCGAAGATGCCTGAGGCTAGCAAGATCAATACGATTCTTGAGCCGATCGTGACAGTCAATTTATATATGCCGCAAGAGTACGTGGGTGCGATCATTACCCTCTGCGTTGGCAAGCGTGGCATACAGATGGACATGAATTACCTCGGTCGCCAAGTAAAGCTCACATATGAGCTACCTATGGCCGAGATTGTTTTGGATTTCTTCGACAAAATGAAATCCATTTCTCGTGGTTATGCCTCCATGGATTACGAGTTCAAAGAATATCGTCCGGCTGATGTGGTTAAAGTCGATATCCTAATTAATGGTGAGCGAGTAGATGCACTGTCGGTGATCGTTCACCGTAGCAATAGTCAGCATCGTGGACGTGAAGTGGTTGCCAAGATGCGCGGGATTATTCCGCGTCAAATGTTTGATGTGGCTATTCAGGCGGCAATTGGTAGCAACATCGTTGCCCGTGAAAACGTAAAAGCTTTGCGTAAGAACGTATTGGCCAAGTGTTACGGTGGTGATATTTCTCGTAAGCGCAAATTGTTAGAGAAGCAAAAAGAAGGTAAGAAGCGCATGAAGCAGGTAGGTAATGTGGAGATTCCACAAGAAGCCTTCTTGGCCATTTTGCAGGTAGACGACTAATGAACTTTGCGCTGATCCTATTTATCTTGGTGGTGGTTTCAGGTGTTGCCTGGATTGCTGACCGTTACTACTTTGCCCCACAAAGACGTATGGCTGGTATCGATCGCATGCCATTGTGGTTGGAATATACGGCTGGTTTCTTCCCGGTAATCTGTGCGGTATTTGTATTGCGCTCTTTTATTGTGGAGCCATTCAAGATCCCATCAGGCTCGATGATTCCAACCCTGCAGATTGGTGACTTTATTCTCGTCAATAAATTTACTTACGGTATTCGATTGCCAGTAATCAATCAGAAGGTTGTTGAACTAGGCTCTCCAAAACGTGGCGATGTAGTTGTATTCCGCTATCCTCGTGATGAGTCTGTTGACTACATTAAGCGCGTTGTAGCTTTGCCTGGTGACACCATTACTTACCAAGATAAGCGGTTAACAGTAAATGGTCAGCCGCTTCAATATAGCGGCGGAGAGTCTTACTTGGACCCAGAAAATATGCGTTATGCCAAACGGTTTGCAGAATCTTTTCCTGCGGACTTGGGTGGCAATAAGCATGAGATTCTGAATGATCCTGATCGTCCAGCCGGCATGTTCCCTGCGGAACGCTTTCCTGGGTTTGAAAATTGCCAATATATCAATGCTGGCCTCACATGTAAGGTGCCTGCGGGTCATTACTTTGCTATGGGTGATAACCGCGATAACAGTGCCGATTCTCGTTACTGGGGTTTTGTGCCGGATAAAAATATTGTCGGCAAAGCATTTTTTGTTTGGCTAAACCTCGGAAATCTGGGTCGCATTGGCGGCTTCGAATAAAGTCATGAACGCCCGCGCCGTCATCGAAACTGCACCGCTGCAAGCGCAACTGGGCTACACGTTCAAAAAGCTAGAGTTGCTGAATCAAGCTCTAACGCATCGTAGCCATAGCAAGAAAAATAACGAGCGCCTGGAATTTTTGGGTGATTCCATTCTCAATTGCGTTGTTGCTGAAATGCTCTATGAGCGTTATTCCGACCTAGATGAGGGTGATCTTTCTCGCGTACGGGCTAACTTAGTTAAGCAGCAAGCACTCTATGAGATTGCTCAAACTCTATCGCTATCAGACTATCTGCGCTTAGGCGAAGGTGAGTTGAAGAGTGGAGGCTTTCGTCGCCCATCCATTTTGGCCGATACACTTGAGGCAGTCACTGGTGCAATCTTCTTAGATGGCGGCTTTGATGCAGCTAAGACGTGTTTGCGCAAACTCTATTCCATCATTCTGGCCAATGTTGATCCCAAAACATTGGGTAAAGACGATAAAACTTTATTGCAAGAGTGTTTGCAAAGCTATCAATTGCCACTACCAACTTATAACGTCACAGGTACCAGCGGCGCAGCCCATAACCAGCAATTTGAGGTGGAGTGTTTAATCCCCAACCTCAAGGTATCGGTTAAGGGTGAGGGTGCGTCTCGACGCGCAGCAGAGCAGGCAGCTGCAAAGATCGCTTTAATCGCTGCATTAAAAGCCTTGCCACAAGCGCTAGGCAAACCTAAAAAGACTCGGTCGGCTAAAAAGAAAGCAGCAAAAAAAGTAGCAACCGAAGAGCAATTAAATCTTAAGCTGAAGGGCTAATCGTGTTTAGATGCGGCACTATCGCCATTGTTGGCCGTCCCAATATGGGCAAATCAACCCTCTTGAATGCTTTGGTTGGTCAGAAGATCAGCATTACTTCTCGTAAGGCGCAAACCACGCGTCACCGTATTTTAGGTATTCAGAATCGTGAAGAGGCGCAGTTCATTTTCATTGATACGCCAGGCTTTCAGACGCGTTTAATGAATACTCTCAACAAGGCATTAAATCGCACTGTAACTACAGCGCTACAAGATGTGAATGTAGCTTGCTTTGTAGTGGAGGCTGGTTACTTTGGTGAAGATGACAAGAAGGTTTTGAAGTTACTGCCAGATGACTTACCTATTGTCTTGGTTTTAAATAAATTAGATCTATTTAATAGCCGCTTTCAGACTCCTTCAGAGCGGGATCAGGCGCTTCTGAACTTTATTAAAGAGATGGCCCGCCCTTGGTGTGAATTAGGTGGCCATGAAGATCAGAAGTCTGAGTTCGCTGAAATCGTACCGATGAGTGCCAAGAGTCCTGGGGATGTTGAAAGATTATTGGATGTACTTGAGGGTTACTTGCCCGAGGCGCCAGCGGTATACGATGGCGACACCATTACTGATCGCAGTGAGCGCTTCTTGGCCGCTGAGATTCTGCGTGAGAAGGTCTTCCGCTTTACCGGTGAAGAGTTGCCTTACACCAGCACGGTAGTTATTGATCAATTCAAGATGGATGGCAAGATGCGCCGGATTGCAGCAACCATTTTGGTTGACCGTGATAGCCACAAGGCGATGATTATTGGTGCTAAGGGTGAGAGGCTGAAGAAGATCTCAACTGATGCCCGCATTGATATGGAAAAGCTCTTTGATGGAAAGGTCTTCCTGGAGACTTGGGTTAAGGTCAAACGCGGCTGGGCAGATGATCGCGCTGAATTACGGGCGCAAGGGCTAGAGTAATTATTCATGGCCTCCATTCGTGTTGCTGACGAACCCGCTTTTGTATTGCACAGCATTCCTTACAAGGAAACCAGCTTAATTCTGGATGTGTTTACACGTCAGCATGGCCGAATGGCCTTGATTGCTAAGGGTGCCAAGCGCCCACACTCGGTACTGCGCCCAGTCTTACAGCGCTTTCAGCCGCTATTAGTTTCTTGGAGCGGCAAGTCCGAGCTGCGTACTTTAACTAAGTCAGAGTGGGTCGGTGGTACTCCTTCGCTAGTGGGTGATGCGCTGCTTTGCGGCTTCTATCTCAATGAGTTACTGGTCAAGTTTCTAGCTCGTGAAGACGACTATGAAAAACTCTACGACCATTACACCGATACGATCTCCGCTTTATCTAATCTTGAATTTGAATCCAAAGGCTTGGAAGAAATTCTGCGCCCCTTTGAATTAACGCTCTTACAAGAAACTGGTTATGCAGCAGCGTTGGATCGTTGCGTGGAAACCAATAGCGCTCCGATCTCGAATGAGCAATATGTTTATCAGCCAGAGCGTGGTGTGAGGCCTGCTCAAGGGGATGATCCAGGTCACTGGCCAGTCTTAAGTGGTAAATCCCTGTTAGCCATTGCTGCGGGAGACTTTTCCGATCAAGAGACGCTTTCTGAGAGTAAGCAGTTAATGCGCTTCTTATTGGGATTGCATCTTCAGGATCAAGTGCTCACCACCCGTCAGATTTTGATTGATCTAAAGAAAATCTAGTAATCTACTTCAATGAATACCCAATCAAAGCTTGAGCTTGGCATCAATATTGATCACGTCGCCACTTTGCGTAATGCACGTGGCACGGTTTACCCGGATCCCTTAAAAGCCGCCAGCTTGGCTGAGGAGGCGGGCGCTGATTTAATTACCTTACATTTGCGTGAGGACCGTCGCCATATTAAAGATGCGGATTTAATGGCTTTACGCCCATTGATCCAGACGCGTATGAATTTGGAGTGCGCCGTTACGCCGGAGATGATCAATATTGCATGTAGGGTTCAGCCTCATGACGTATGCCTAGTTCCTGAAAAGCGTGAAGAGGTAACTACTGAGGGTGGCTTAGATGTAGTAGGTCATTTTGATGCAGTGAAGTCGGCTACTACGCAGTTAAAAGCTGCAGGTATTCGGGTCTCGCTTTTTATTGATCCCGAGGAAAAGCAAATTCAAGCCGCAAAAGATGTTGGTGCAACAGTGGTTGAATTGCATACCGGTCGATATGCGGATCTAGCTGGTGATCAACAGAAGAAAGAGCTCGAGCGCATTAGAAAAGCAGCGCAGTTTGGAAAAAGCATTGGTTTACGCGTCAATGCAGGTCATGGTTTAAATGAGGGCAATGTGATCCCAGTTGCCGCCATTGCCGAGCTTTCTGAGCTCAATATTGGTCATGCTATTGTTGCTGAAGCCCTCTTTAAGGGCTGGCAAAACGCGATTACCGACATGAAGGCCCTGATGGTTCAGGGTAGGGCTAAAGCTTAAAAGATTGCATATCAAATGATCATTGGCATCGGCACAGACATCTTGCAAATCGAGCGGCTTCAAGCGGCTTACGATCGCACCAATGGCCGCTTAGCTGAAAAAATTCTGGGGCCAGATGAGATGTTAGTTTTTAAGCATCACTTATCTAGAAATCACAAGAGGGGCATTGCCTTCTTGGCAACGCGCTTTGCTGCAAAAGAAGCCTTCTCTAAGGCAATTGGCCTGGGCATGAGAATGCCGATGACTTGGAAGTCCCTCCAAACGCTCAATGAGCCTAGCGGTAAGCCAGTGACATCATATTTGGGCGCACTCGCACAATTTATGCAGGACAAAAATTGGGAAGCACAGGTCACCGTTAGTGATGAGCAAGACATGGCAATAGCCCATGTCATCGTAGTTCAGAAATAAACCAGCATCAAAAATAGATAAATCTAAAAAATTTCGAGGAATACATGATTAAGTCGACTATGAAACCGGGCCCAGTTACTTTAGATGTTGTTGGTCTTGAGTTAAATGCAGAGGATCGTCGTCGCATCTTGCACCCCCTTACTGGCGGCGTGATCTTGTTTGGTAGAAACTTTGCGAATCGCAAGCAGCTCACCAAACTTACCGCAGAAATTAAAAAACTCCGTTCAGACGTACTGATCTCGATTGATCATGAGGGTGGACGTGTTCAGCGCTGCAGGACTGATGGCTTTACCCATTTACCTGCCATGCGTAAGCTCGGTGAGCTTTGGGGTTCTAAAAACAAATCATCTCATTCTGCTGAATCTGCTGCGATTGCGATGGCAGCAGCCACTGCCTGCGGATATGTCTTGGCCGCTGAGTTGCGTGCTTGCGGTGTGGACTTTAGTTTCACTCCAGTTCTGGATCTCGATTTTGGTCGCAGCGGTGTAATTGGGGATCGTGCATTTAGTCGTGATCCGCAAATTACTTTTGCTTTGGCTAAGAGTCTGAATGAAGGCCTGCGCCTTGCAGGTATGGCCAACTGCGGTAAGCACTTCCCAGGCCACGGCTGGGCAGAAGCGGATTCTCATGTGGCCATTCCGGTAGATGAGCGTCCTTTGAAGCAAATTCTGAATGACGATGCTAAGCCCTATGAGTGGTTAGACCTCAGCTTGACTGCAGTCATGCCAGCCCATGTGATCTATCCAAAAGTAGATAAGAACCCAGCCGGATTTTCTAAGGTTTGGTTGCATTCCATTCTTCGCCAAGAATTGGGATTTGAAGGTGTAATCTTCAGCGACGACCTCTCAATGGAGGGTGCAAGCGTTGCTGGTTCTGTAGTCAAGGGTGCGAATATGGCGCTCGAAGCAGGATGCGATGCAGTGTTGATTTGCAATCGTCCCGATCTCGCAGATCAATTGCTGAGTCAGTTGAAGGTCTCCAAAGCAAAACAAGCGGAGTCTGCCATTCGATTAAATCGCTTGATGCCAACTGCTACGGCCCCCGCTTGGGATGAGTTGCAGTCTGAAGCGCAATATCAACACGCCAAAGGATTGCTCCAGCAACTGAATTTAATTGGCTAGAGTTTCTATTTCTTTGAAACTCTTTCCCATTCAGAGACTACAAACTTTTTAACTTCTTCGCCTTGCTCTCTGGCGCAAATGATTTCACTAACGTTCACTGTTTGATAGATTTTCTGTAAACGCAGAATATCGCCTTGGATGGAGTAGTGCGGAATCCAAGAGCCCCAAAAGAAGCCCAGATCTTCTAATGCCATATAGGCATTGGCCGCTGCCTCTTGCGTAATAGGTAGATCAAGATAAGCGGAAGCAATATTTAAAGCCTCAAGTTTTTTGAGCTCAGCCGTGACTGATGCTATTAAATCCTCGCCAATATGGTCTACGGATATATTCGCAACCTGGTCCTCAGAGTCAATTTCAGTTTTAAGTATTGTTTCCCCGGCTCCTTGTATCTCCGAATTGGTGATATTGCGCTGGAGGTTTAAGCTGCTTAAAAGTGCATTCAAGTGCTCAGTATGTTTGCTTGGAACATAGATATCATGCGGGCGATCTTTTAGCGGGAGATAAAAGGCCAATAAGGACATGCGGGTATCGCTAAAGTTTTGCAGACCCTGCATTGCAAATGTTGGTGGAACATCTCCAATAAAAAGGCCGGTTTCCTTTGCGTTAAAGGCAATCATTTCATGCTGGCTATAAGGGTGATTGGTAACGCACTCAGTCCAAAATCCTGGCAATCCCAAAGATTCAGCAATTTCTATACGCTTTTTTGCGATCAACTCTGCAATGTGATGTCCTCTGTAATCTGGGTCGACCATCATTTTTCCAGCTTCTGGCGAACTATTTTGAGGGCCGTTAAAGGTTAATGCGCAGTGCCCAATAATTTGATTATTTTCTAATTTCGCAACTATGGAGTGCATTTTCTGCGTGACGATTGCATCTTTTAGTAGTGCGGCGTTGTACATCATTGGATTGGTATAGCTTTCCCCGTAACAACGTCGAACGCAGTCAATCAGATGGGGAATATCTTCAAGGGCTAAGGTGGTGATTACTGGGGAAATGGTATCAGTCATGGTTTTCATTATGACTGCACATTAAGAAATAAAAAAGCCCGGCATGCCGGGCTTTTACTTATCGAGCGAGCTAATTAGTTAGCGCGGCTGCGATATTCACCAGTGCGAGTATCGATCTCGATCTTGTCGCCAGTGTTGCAGAACAATGGAACTTGCAATTCATAGCCAGTAGCCAATTTTGCAGTCTTCAATACTTTGCCTGAGCTGGTATCGCCTTTAACTGCTGGCTCTGTGTAAATGATTTCACGAACCAAAGAGTTTGGCATTGCTACAGAGAGTGCTTTACCTTCGTAGAACACCACTTCACAAGGCATGCTTTCTTCGAGGTAATGCAATGCATCGCCCATGAATTCAGCTTCAACTTCGTACTGGTTGTAGTCGCCATCCATAAATACATACATTGGATCTGCGAAGTAAGAGTAGGTGCAATCTTTCTTATCCAAGATCACTACATCAAACTTGTCATCTGCCTTGAATACGCCTTCGTTAGGCGCACCAGTTAACAAGTTCTTGAATTTCATTTTTACAACAGAAGAGTTGCGGCCTGACCGGCTGTATTCTGCTTTTAAAACGACCATGGCATCAGTGCCGATCATTACTACGTTACCAACGCGGAGTTCTTGTGCTGTTTTCATCTTGCTATTCCTGAGTGCAGAGCTGATTTCCTGCGGTTTTTATCAAAACCAAGATTGTAACCGCCCGCAGGCGGATTTCGTACAAGATCAGGCTACAAAGCCCATTAGACGGGCGGCAAGGCCGCCATCAGCTTGTTTTTCATGTAAATCTGCTCGCCAAGCCTCGGAATGGGTGCTCCATTCATCCATGGATTGATACCACTCGTTAGGCATTGCCCATGCCATCGCAGCTATTACAGCGTGTTTAAGCTCTTGTGATGCATCTTCAAGGTAGAGATCTAAAAATGCAGCCAACTTAGTTTGGTGAGCCCCATCTTCTTGGGGGTAGATGTGCCAAATAAAGGGCTTGCCAGCCAACTGCGCTCGAACAAAAGAATCTTCACCTCGAACGATATTGAAGTCGCATTGTGAAAGCACCCAATCGTAGTCATCTTGAGAAACAAAAGGAATTGAGATCAGTTGAATGGAGTCGGGCAAAGCAAGTGGCTTAGTAGGGTGGGTAGAGCTGAACTGCAATTGCTCTCGTTGACCATGCGTCAAAACAATGTCGAAGTTCTCATCCAGGGTGGCTAGATCCTCTAACCATTTCTGGAGTGGTACACCTGGGTAGCAAAAAACACTGATGCGTTTTGTATTGGGTTGTAATAGCTTCCAGCTGGCCTCGAGGTTTTCAGGAATCGATTGTTCAGTCAGTGATGACTCCTGAGGTATTGGGTCAATCAAAATGCCACCCGCATTCTTCTGGAAGCCTGGGAAGAAGAAGTACTTCGGAATACCGTGAGCTTGAGGGGATGCCTTCTGATGAAAGTCCACAATCCAGGGCTCTGCACTCAAATACTCTAGATTGATGATGATGGGTTTTTTGGGGGCAATCAGTAGGCCCGCAAGGTAGCGCGCGGGAAGGTCGCATCCAAATGCCTCAATCACCACGTCGGGGGTTTCTACCGGATGGCGGCTATTGTGATGACTAGCTTCCCAGGGTTGGATATCGATACGGCGCTTGATTTCTGGGTCAACCCCAGAAGCGAGTAAATTAAGGGTTGGCAGATCGTCACAGAAAATGCGCACGTCTTGGCCATGAAGACTTGTTAAGCTTCTTGCTAGACGCCAGCAAACACCAGCATCACCATAGTTGTCTACGATTTGACAGAAAATATCCCAACGCATGAGCAATTCGCTTTTTGAAACCCTTCAGCAGGATGTTAAACGGCTACCCGGATTGCCGGGGGTGTATCGCTTCTTTGATGAGGCGGGACATATTTTGTATGTCGGGAAAGCGCGCAACCTCAAAAAGCGTGTATCTAGTTACTTTCAGCGAACCCAGCTTTCACCACGAATAGAGCTGATGGTGGGAAAAATTGCCCGCTACGAAACTACAGTAACACGCTCAGAAACCGAAGCCTTAATTCTAGAGAACAATCTCATTAAGGAGTTAGCCCCTCCATTCAACATTCTCTTCCGAGATGATAAGTCCTATCCCTACGTCATGTTGACGGGGCATCAATTTCCTCGCTTGGCCTCCTATCGAGGAAAAACGGATAAGCGTAATCATTACTTTGGCCCGTTCCCGAATTCATGGGCGGTGCGGAATAGTGTGCAGATTTTGCAGAAAGTATTTCGTCTGAGAACTTGCGAAGACTCTGTATTTAAAAACCGCAGTCGTCCATGTTTGTTGCATCAAATTCATCGCTGTAGTGCGCCTTGTGTTGGTCGTTTAAGTGTCGAGCAGTATGGGCAGGACGTAGCCCAAGCAACACGCTTTTTAGAGGGTGACCATAGTCGCGTGCTTTCTGAGTTGGAAAAGAAAATGCACGCCTACAGTGACGCCATGGAATTTGAAATGGCTGCAGTGTTGAGGGATCGCATTGCAGATCTTTCGAGTGTCTTACAACAACAGTCGATGGATACCGTTGCCGATGGTGAGGGCGATGTGGATGTGATAGCTGTTGCTCAAATGGAGGGCGTGGTCTGCGTCAATCTGGCAATGATTCGTGGCGGTCGCCATTTAGGTGATCGCGCTTACTTCCCTAAGGGCTTGCGCTCAACGTCTGGAGAGCTGCCACCACCAGCTGAAATTCTGGAGGCATTTATCGCTCAACATTATTTGGAGGAGAAGTCAGGCGATGGTGAGGCAACTACTAATTTAATTCCACCTGTACTAATTCTGAATCATCCTCTGAGAAAGCTGGTTGATGACATTGCAGCTCCAGAGGAAGGTGTTGAAGATGTTTCTGAACAATCAGCTCCGGAAGGTCTGCACGATTTATTGAATGCACAAGCCGGCAAGCGCATTACCTTCTTGCACCAGCCACAAGGTCAGAGACGACATTGGTTGGCCATGGCAGAGGGTAATGCCAAGATTGCGATCGCAAAGCGTTTGGTAGAGACGGGCGGTCAATTGGCAAGAGCAAGAGCATTGGCTGATGTCTTGGCTTTGGAGCTAGAAGGTCTTGAGCAATTGCGCATTGAGTGTTTTGACATTAGTCATACCTCTGGTGAGGCCACCCAAGCTTCTTGTGTGGTGTATTCCAAAAATGCGATGCAGCCTAGCGAATACCGCCGATTCAATATTAATGACATTACTCCGGGTGATGACTACGCAGCAATGCGTCAGGTCTTACAACGCCGTTATGCGAACTTTCAAGAACTCCCTGTTGAGAAGATGCCGCAAGTCATATTGATCGACGGCGGTAAAGGTCAGGTTGAAATGGCAAGACAAGTTCTTTCTGAATTCGGGATAGATATTGGATTGATTGTTGGTGTTGCCAAAGGGGAGGGTCGTAAGGTGGGTCTAGAGACCCTGATCTTTGCGGATGGACGCCAGTCACTCGAGCTCGGTATTGATAGCGCTGCTTTGTTGCTGGTGGCGCAAATACGTGATGAGGCACATCGCTTTGCCATCACTGGCATGAGAGCTAAACGAGCAAAAGCTAGAACGGTTTCTCAGCTAGAGGAGATCGAGGGGATAGGCGCCAAACGACGTCAAAAATTGCTCGCCCGCTTTGGGGGTTTACGTGGCGTTTCTAATGCCACTATTGAAGAGCTTTCCAGTGTTGAGGGAATATCCACCGCTTTGGCTGAGCAAATCTATAAGCAGCTCCATTGATTTCCCAGTGTGCTCACATTGGTTTATGCTTGAGTCATGCCTTTTAATCTACCCATTGCCCTGACCTGGTTGCGCGTTGTCGCAATTCCACTAGTCGTTGCAGTGTTTTACTTGCCCAGTAACTGGCTTACCCCCTTCGACCAGAATTTGACTGCCACCATTATTTTTGTGTTTGCGGCTGTTACTGATTGGCTGGATGGATTTTTAGCTAGACGCATGAAGCTAGAGTCGGCATTTGGCCAATTCTTAGATCCAGTGGCTGATAAATTAATTGTGGCTGCTTCATTGCTAGTTCTGCTCAATATGGATCGCGTCCAAGTCTGGGTGGCTTTGATCATTATTGGTCGCGAAATTACTATCTCAGCATTAAGAGAGTGGATGGCACTCTTGGGCGCTGGAAAAAGCGTTGCTGTACACATGGTCGGCAAGCTAAAAACTACGGCTCAACTTGTAGCTATTCCATTTTTATTACTGAATGACACTTTATTTGGGTGGCTCAATTGCGCACTCGTTGGCACTTGGTTAATCTGGATTGCATCCTTTTTGACGCTTTGGTCCATGTTCTATTACATGAAAAAGGCTTTGCCTCAGCTAGTTGATAAGGTCGAATAAAGACCGAAAACCCTTGACTGATAAGGGTTTGGCGGAAACATGGTCTTCGCCAGTTTTTAGTCTTACTCGCAAATAATGCGTTCTCCTAAATTGTTTGTTAAACTACTGCCCTGTTATGCGGGAATAGCTCAGCTGGTAGAGCGATACCTTGCCAAGGTATAGGTCGGGAGTTCGAACCTCCTTTCCCGCTCCAAGTTCGATGGGAAGCCCTAAAAAGCTTCCCATTTTTGATTCAAGCATATGGCGCGTTGGCCGAGTGGTTAGGCAGGAGCCTGCAAAGCTTCGTACGGGGGTTCGATTCCCTCACGCGCCTCCAGTAATTAAGATTGATTACCAGGGCAAGAATATGATCCAACTAAATCGACTCCAAACAATGACTGCAGCCTTAGCGTTATCTGCGCTCTTGGCTGCTTGCGCATCTTCAGGCGACTCCCCAACTGGTACGCCTAGCGAAGTGCAAGAAATTCAGTCACAACTCTTGGGTGATATGCCATTACCTGCGGCATCAAAAATTATGGGTTCAGATTCTTTAATTATTGGTCGTGGTGATAACTGGGTTGGTCGAGTTGTTTTGTCCGGCGTTCAATCTCCAACCGATATTTATGCTTTCTTCCAAGCGGAATATCCCAAGGTGGGATGGACTACTGTGAGCGCCGTGAAATCAAAAACCAGTATTTTGGTTTTCACTAAAGGTGATCGCACTTCAACCATCGAGGTGAATGAGGGATCATTTGGCGGACCTAAAACAATCATCACGATTACAGCATCGCCAAAGAATGCGAACGTAGTTGCACCAACTAAGAAATAAAAATAGTTACTTCGTCATTAATAGAAAAAGGCCTCTAAACGAGGCCTTTTGCTTTATGGGGTTGGGAGGCCTAGAGCCCACCAGCCCTGATGAGGCCAACAGCCTGACCCTCTACTGCGAAGTTCGGTTGACGTCTATCTACCAAAATATTTTTGAAGTCTGGGTTCTCGGCTTGTAATTCAATGACCATGCCATCCGCAGTTTTCTTTTGGTTCCAACGCTTCACTGTGACTTCATCATCTAAGCGCGCAACCACAATATCGCCATTGCGTACTTCAGTAGTTTTTCTTACGGCAAGATAGTCGCCATCCAGAATTCCGGCATCACGCATACTCATGCCAACTACTTTTAATAAGTAATCGGCACCCTTGCTAAATAAACTTGGATCAATCGGCACTTGTTTTTCAATGTGTTCAATCGCCGTGATCGGAGAACCTGCAGCAACACGACCAATGAGTGGCAGTGTGAGTTGCTGAAGTGCGCCAGAAGGCAAAGACATCTGACGATATTTGTTTGGATTGTGTGTCTGGTTAAAGCGTTGTGGAATCCGAATACCGCGCGAGGTTCCCGGCGTCAGCTCGATATATCCTTTTTTTGCCAGGGCGCGTAAATGCTCTTCGGCGGCGTTAGCAGAAGCGAAGCCAAGTTGAGTTGCAATTTCAGCGCGCGTTGGGGGTGAGCCACTTTCTTCAATGGCCTTGGTGATTAATTCCAAAATCTCACTTTGACGTGAGGTGAGTTTGGGGAGGGCAGTCAGCTCCTCTTGAAAATCGACTGTATTTATGTCCATACTGGGATTGTATACAGCACTATTTGAATATTCAAGCAATTTGGAGGCGGATAATAGGGTAATGAGCTCAAAATCCAGCATTTCTGAAAATACACCACACCTTCTGGTTTTAGGCATGGGGGGCACCATTGCAGGCCTCGCGCCAAACCCGGAAGATAACCCCCTCCAATATGAGGCTGGCCAGGTAGGGGTTGATGCATTGGTGGCACATGTTCAGACAGTCGTGCCTGAGGGGGTCAAGCTAGTGTCACGTCAGGTGGCAAACATCAATAGTCGCAATTTGACTGACGCCCATCTCACCGAGCTAGGCCTTGCAGTTAGGGAGGCCCTGCTGGATATTGCCGTAAAGGGGATTGTGATCACCCACGGCACCGATACGATTGAAGAGACAGGCTTATTTTTGCAAGCAACTTGTGGAAAGCTGGCCCAGACACAAGGCAAGCGCGTCATTTTGACGGGGGCAATGCTACCAAGTAACGCGCCGGGAGCTGACGGCCCCTCCAATCTGTTGGATGCCTTGCGCTGGGCTTCTACATCTATTGATAACTGTCCTGGCGGCATTTATGCCGTAATGGATGGGCGCGGATGTATGGCACTCGATCTAGCTAAGCGCCATGCCACGGCCCTCAACGCTCCCTTACAAGATGCGCCATCAAGCTCAGTGGGCCTGATTAATCCTTCTTGGTTATCTGGTGTCAAGGCAGTGCAGGCTGCCTGGAATGAAGATTTACCCATTCCACAGGAAGGTGAGTGGCCTTGGGTTGAGATCTTGACTAGTCATGCAGGCGCACGTCCTGAAACCATCTTGCAGTGGCTGAGTAGCTCTGTACAGGGCTTTGTGCTCGCTGGTTCAGGGCATGGTGGCTTTCATGATGACTGGGCAAAACCTTTGGAGCAGGCAATGGCCCAAGGTATTGCCTTGGTGAGAACGACAAGAACAGGTGCAGGCGCTACTTTGCGAAATATTCCTGAGCTTGATGCGCCTGGATGCTGTGCATCTGGGGCATTGACTGCCCCTAGGGCCAGAATTGCCCTCCAATTAGCTTTAAATGCAGCAAAGCAGGCAAATAAAGCTGGTAAACCCCTGACCTGGCAGGATTTTTTTGCTAGAATAGCGGACTTACCTGAAATTCGGTAAGGACTTTAAAGCTGTAAATTTCTGTAGTTAGTTTTACCTACAATTTGTTACTACCTTGTCACACTGGCGCTAACTTTAAAACCATCGGAAGTTAGCAAGACGCCCAGGTGACTTTATCCTTAAGGAGTGTTAGATGCGTCATTATGAAATCGTCTTTATCGTCCACCCGGACCAAAGCGAGCAAGTGCCTGCGATGATCGATCGCTACAAAGCGACATTAGCTGCTGCTGGCGGCAAAATTCATCGTATGGAAGATTGGGGTCGTCGTCAGATGGCTTACATGATCGACAAACTTGCTAAAGCCCATTACGTTTGTATGAACATTGAGTGCGACCAGAAAACTCTGGACGAGCTCGAGCACGCATTCAAATTTAACGATGCTGTTTTGCGTCACCTCATCATCAAGACTAAGAAAGCTGAAACAGAGCCTTCCATCATGATGAAAGAAGTGCAACGTGAAGAAGCGCGCAAATCAGCTCAATCCGACGCTCCTGTAGCAGCGGCTTAAGTTAGAAATTTGAAGAGGAATACACAGACTAGAAAACGTATCAGAGTGACGGAGCGGCGTTGAATCATTTCACCCTAACTGCATTCTTGGTAGCTAAAGACGCAATTCGATTTACACCAGCAGGAATACCGGTGATGCATTGCCAGCTAGAACATAGCGGCGAAGTAAGCGAGGTAGGAAATGCAAGGAAAATTCAGATGAGTGTTGAAGCCATAGCAATTGGTCCGATACAAAAGGGCTTAGAGCAAATGGATTTAGGAGCCGAGGCAGTGTTTGAGGGATTCTTAGCACCCAAGACTCTACGTAATCAAAGACTTGTTTTCCATATCACCCATATTCAATTGAAAAATTAAAGAGGAAATCATCATGGCGTTTGGAAAGAAACCCGATTTCAAAAAGAAACCAGCTCAGAACCCATTGTTCAAGCGTAAGCGTTATTGCCGTTTCACTGTTGCTGGCGTAGAACAGATTGACTACAAAGATGTAGACACATTGAAGGACTTCATTGGCGAAAACGCCAAGATCACTCCTGCACGTTTGACAGGCACAAAAGCTAAATATCAGCGTCAGTTAGACACTGCTATTAAGCGTGCTCGTTACTTGGCTTTGTTGCCATTCTCCGATCAACACAAGAAATAATTGGGAGCCCTCAATGCAAATCATTCTTTTAGAAAAAGTAATTAACCTGGGCAACCTCGGTGACATCGTTCGTGTTAAAGACGGTTACGCTCGTAATTTCCTAATCCCACAACGCAAAGCTCGTCGTGCAACTGAAACAGCTATCGCTGACTTTGCAGTACGTCGCGCTGAGTTGGAAAAATTGGCTGCTGAGAAATTGGCTGCTGCTGAAGCGGTTGGCGCAAAGCTCAAAGACTTGGTTCTCGAAATCGGTCAAAAAGCGGGTGTTGACGGTCGTTTGTTTGGTTCTGTAACCAATCATGACATCGCTGATGCTTTGAAAGCTAAAGGCTTTGTAATTGAAAAAGCTTCTGTACGTATGCCTACTGGCCCGTTGAAGATGGTTGGTGATCACCCTGTAGCGGTAGCTGTTCATACCGATGTAGTGGCTGACATCACTATCCGTGTAGTTGGCGAGCAAGCGTAAGTTTTAGATCTGTAACTAGCCTCATGGCTGAATCCCGCTCACGCTCCCTTATGTCAAATCCTGGCATGATGGGTTCTGGGGATGCAGCCTTGCAGGCTTTAAAAGTACCGCCGCATTCTGTAGAAGCCGAGCAATCTTTGCTCGGCGGTCTACTGATCGATAACACAGCCTGGGATCGCCTAGGTGGTGTGTTAACTGATAAAGATTTCTATCGCCCTGAACATGCTCTGATCTATAAGGTCATTCAGCGTTTAGTTGGCGACAATCATCCTGCTGACGTCATTACTGTTCATGAGGCTGTCAAGTCCGAGCAGGGTGGTGATTTAGTTGGAATTGATTACCTTAATTCATTGGCGCAAAGCACTCCAAGTGCAGCGAACATTAAAGGCTATGCCGACATTGTTCGTGACCGCAGCATTCTGCGTCGCCTAATCGAAGTATCTGACAACATCGTGAACTCGGCATTTGTTCCAGAGGGTCGTTCAGTCAGAACGCTCTTGGATGAAGCGGAATCACGCATTTTGCAAATCGGTGAAGAGGGTAGTCGCAAAACCGATTACCTCGAGATTGAGCCCTTGCTCAAAACCGTTGTTGCTCGTATTGATGAGCTCTATAACCGTCAAGGTGGAAGTGATATCACCGGTATTGCAACTGGATTTATTGATCTAGATAAACAAACTAGCGGCCTGCAAAAGGGTGACTTGGTGATTGTTGCTGGAAGACCGTCGATGGGAAAAACGGCGTTCGCATTAAATATTGCGGAGAACGTTGCGTTGGCAGAAGGATTGCCGGTCGTTGTTTTCTCGATGGAGATGTCAGGCGAGCAATTGGCAGCCCGTTTACTGGGCTCAGTGGGGCGCGTTGACCAAGGTCGTATGCGTACTGGTAAGTTGCAGGATGACGAGTGGCCACGTGTTACTGATGCGATCGCCCGCTTAAGCAATACCCAAATTTTGATTGATGAGACTGGCGCTCTTTCAAGTTTAGAGTTGCGTGCACGCGCACGCCGTATTGCTCGTAACTTTGGTGGAACGCTTGGCTTGGTGGTGATTGATTACTTGCAGTTGATGAGTGGCTCTGGCTCTGAGAACCGTGCAACGGAGATTTCTGAGATCTCTCGCTCCCTTAAATCGCTCGCCAAAGAATTGCAGTGCCCAGTTGTTGCGCTGTCACAGTTAAATCGTGGTCTTGAGCAACGCCCCAATAAGCGCCCAATCATGTCCGATTTGCGTGAGTCAGGCGCGATCGAGCAAGATGCTGACTTGATCATGTTTATCTATCGTGATGAGGTGTATCACCCAGACACGACTCAGGACAAAGGCGTCGCTGAAATCATCATTGGTAAGCAGCGTAACGGTCCAATCGGAACAATCCGTCTAAGCTGGCAAGGTCCATATACCAAGTTTGATAATTTGGCGATGGGATCAGTTGGCTACTCCTCTGGTGGATATGAGCCTTTCTAATTTAATAGAAAAAAGCTGAAATCAATAAGCAAAAAACAAGAATAAAAAAGCCTCGCATTGCGAGGCTTTTTAGTTTGAAGTAAAAGCGAATTACTTTCCGCCTTCACACTTCTTAATAGACGCAGCTTTAGCAGCGCCATAGAGTGGCTTACCGTCTTTACTTACTGCTTTGGCTTCGCATCCATTATCGGCGGGAGCGCCACCCATACATTTTTTGATAGAGGCATCTTTAGCTGCGCCATATAAAGGCTTCCCATCTTTGCTTACTGCTTTAGCTTCACAAGCAGCCTGATCGGCAAAAGCAATAGATGGGATTACAAAGCTAAATGCAATGCTTAAGGCAATGATGATTTTCTTCATACTCACTTCTCCTGGTTAGTTACTGCGAAATTAACTTTGTTTCATGATCATGTTTTGTGATGCCATTGGTGCCGGGAAGCCTGCTGCAGTAAGAGATTCACTCATTACTCGGTTGCTATCAAAATAGACCTGCCAGTAGTGGGCATTGTTGCAGTAAGGGCGTACAGCCAATACTGGACCAACTAAATTGAATTCCAAAATATTCACTTCAACAGCTGGATCTTGCAATACGTTTGGAATAGAGGCAATCTTTTCACGCAAGAGCTTCATGGCAGCTTCTTGATCAGCTGCCCCAGATAGTTGGCACTTAAGATCAACTCGACGATAAGGGCTATGGCTAAAGTTCTGAATGGTGTCACCCAAAATTTTGGTATTACCAATCATGGTTGCAATATTGTCTGGCGTATAGATGGTGGATGAAAACAGGCCAATCTCTTTAACAGTTCCAGTTACACCACCAGCGGTAATGAAGTCGCCAACCTTAAAAGGGCGCAACACAATTACAAATACACCGGCTGCGAAATTAGACAGTAATCCTGCCCACGCTGCACCAATCGCAACACCGGCAGTAGCAATTAAGGCTGCAAAGCTAGTCGTCTGAATGCCGAAATAGCCGAGAATTCCAATAACCAGAAGAATATTTAGCGTGACTGAAACAACTGAACCCACATATCGCAGAATAGTTGGATCTAATTTTTGACTTTCAAGTCCTCTACGAATCACCTTCAGGGCAATACCGATCAACCAGCGGCCAATAACCCAAAAGGCGATGGCGGCCAAAATCTTGAGACTAATATCCGTTGCGGCCGTTACTAAAATCTCTTGAATGCGGTCTAAATCAATTTGATTCATTGCTAAAATCCTGTTTATATAAAAGATAAAATTAAATCAACCATTATTTGGATTATTTCTAATAAATAGCCTAAAGGATATTAGCTATTGGTCTAATTACTAATTCGAGGACGCTAGTCTTCGGGCCTCAGTAAATCTAGCTGCCCAGTAGGGTGTAGTGATGTACTCTAGGCGCACGGTTCCTCCAGCGCTTGGGGCATGCACAAATCTGCCTTGACCCACGTAGATTCCTGCATGTGAATATTTTTCACCAGTGGTATTAAAGAAAATGAGATCGCCTGGCGCAGGGGGTTGATTCTCAACACTCTGCCCTTTAGTACTCATTTCTTGAATAGTTCGCGGAAGCTTGATATTGGCTGACTTCTGGTAGACGTAAGTTATTAGCCCGCTGCAATCAAATCCACCCTTCGGATTATTTCCACCATAGCGATAGGGCACGCCAACTAAACCTACTGCTGCAATAGAGATGTCCTCTGTGCCTACACTTGTATCTTGTTTGAATTGAGAAACTTTAGCTGCATTATTTTTTGAGCCGAAGCTGCCACACCCTGATAGCGAGAGCAGGGCGCAAATAAAAATGCCGCACCCCATTAGAGTGCGGCATGAGAAGGGTGGCTTAGAGTGCGTCAGCAGCATGATCCGCAAGACGTGAACGCTCACCGCGCGCTAGAGTCACATGCCCACCATGACGCCAACCTTTGAAGCGATCCACTACATAGGTAAGACCAGAAGAACCTTCAGTTAAGTAAGGCGTATCGATCTGGGCAATATTGCCTAAACAAACAATCTTCGTTCCTGGACCTGCGCGAGTAACCAAAGTCTTCATTTGCTTAGGTGTTAAGTTTTGCGCCTCATCAATAATCACAAACTTACTCACAAAGGTTCTGCCGCGCATAAAGTTCATGCTCTTCACTTTGATGCGTGAGCGAATGAGTTCTTGGGTAGCGGCACGACCCCATTCGCCGGCACCATCCTCATTGCGTTGCAATACCTCAAGGTTGTCGTCAAACGCACCCATCCAAGGTTGCATTTTTTCCTCTTCAGTACCTGGTAAGAAGCCGATATCTTCACCAACAGGAACGGTAGCGCGGGTGATGATAATTTCGTTATAGCGCTTGCTATCTAGAACTTGCTCTAGGCCAGCAGCTAATGCCAGCAAGGTTTTACCAGTACCCGCTTGACCCAATAGCGTGATGAAATCCACATCAGGGTTCATGAGCAGGTTCATGGCAAAGTTCTGTTCGCGATTGCGCGCGGTCACACTCCACACATTGTTTTTCTGATGTGAAAAGTCTCTCAAGGTTTGAAGGAGGGCAGTCTTGCCGTTAATTTCTTTTACTTGAGCGTAGAAGGGTGTGGAGCCATCTGGGTTTTCTTGGTAGACGAATTCATTGACTAGCATGCTCGGAACTGAAGGGCCGGTTACGCGATAGAACATCGTTCCGGATTTACCATCAGCCCAGCTTTCCATATCTTTGCCATGCTTTGGCCAAAAGTCTGCTGGTAATGCCATGACTCCGGAATACATCAAGTCACGATCTTCTAGCACTTGGTCATTGAAGTAATCTTCAGCAGGCAATCCTAAGGCACGTGCCTTAATGCGCATATTGATATCTTTGGATACCAATACCACCTCTTGGCCCTTACGCGTCTTTTGTAGCTCGCTAACAACCGCCAAAATGAGGTTGTCACCTTTACCTTCAGGTAGGCCTTCAGGCAATGCCTGGGTAGTGAGTTTGGTTTGGAAAAAGAGTCGACCAGAGACATCCTGATTGCCCAGCTTATTGAGTGGAATGCCTTCATCCAACGTGCCACTAGTACCCGCAACCAATTGATCTAAAGAGCGACTAACGGTACGAGCATTGCGGGCAACCTCAGTCATACCCTTCTTGTGGTTATCCAACTCCTCAAGAGTAGTCATTGGCAAGAAGAGATCATGCTCCGAGAAGCGGAATAGCGAGCTTGGATCATGCATCAATACGTTGGTATCTAAGACAAAGAGACTTGGAGGGCCAGTGCGAATAATGCGCTTTGGTTTCTCTGGAACGCTTGATGCTCTCTTATCGCCGCGCTCATTGCGTTGAGCAACTGGACTGCGATCACTTTTAATTTTTTCAAGCGCTACTTCAGCGGCAGAGAGATCCTCTTCAGCATCTGTTGCCCAATCTGGCGCATGGCTTTCCATCACAACAGTTTTTGCTGGTGCAGGGCGCTTCTTTAAGTTTGGAGTGTCCTTACTGCTAATTTTTACTTGGCCAGCAATTTGAGTTGGGATTGGGGGCAATGGCATGCAGACTCTCCTAAAAGAAAAAACCGTCAAGCGGATTGCATTGACGGTTTATAACGAAACTGGGTGCAAAACGATCTGTAAAACGGCGGGGGTTGTTTACCGAGCCTGTTCTTAAATATTCAGGCTGATGAGTCAAACGGATTGTTAGACTTTCCCGTCGTTTACGGTGCATATAAACAACTTTACCCCAAATTTTGGGCTTTGCAAGTACCCCGGATTAAATTAATTTAAAAAATTATTTAGTAGCTTGAGCTGCTTGTAATACCTCTGTCACATGTCCCGGAACCTTAAGGCCACGCCACTCTTTAACGAGCTTGCCTGAGGAGTCAAAGAGGAAGGTGCTGCGCTCAACACCGCGTACCTGCTTGCCATACATATTTTTGAGCTTCATTACGCCAAAGAGCTGACATAGGGTTTCTTCTGTATCGGCAACGAGTTCGAATGGCAACTCAAGTTTGCTACGGAAGTTATCGTGCGATTTGAGGCTATCTCGAGATACGCCAACGATCAAGGTATTGGCTTTAGTGAAGGCCTCAATATTGTCCCTGAATTCACCAGACTCAGCGGTGCAACCAGGAGTCATATCTTTTGGATAAAAGTAGATAACCAGTTTTTTGCCTTTAGCTGAATCCGGCGTAAAAGTTAATCCCGATGTTGCTGGGATTGCGCACTGGGGCATTTGCTTGCCGATTTCTACTGTCATGATGATCTCTCTAATTTAACTTTATGTATTACGTATTCTGATGCTAATTAAACTGCTTGCAAAATGAGTTCGCCACTTCGGTTGGGGATCTCGCCCCAGGTTACTGGCTGTACTGCAATTTTATCGAGTTGCTTAGTGGCATCCCAGGATTGATGGAGTTCGCCCATGGTGACCAGGTCGTGGCCTTGGTTTAGCCACGCAGCGAGCAATTGCTCAAAGGCGGGAAGCAGCTTTTGACCTTCTAGTTCTGCATGCAAGGTAAATACCTGATCATTTGGATTGCTTTGGGTGATTTCCAAGAGTTTCTTTACGGCGCCAAACTCATCGGCATCATCAATACCAATCAATTCATCAAAGGTGGGTAATGTCGTTGGATATTGCACATGCTTAGCTTTGCCAGAAGGTAGGTCAAAGCGATAGGGCATTAAGTTAGGCTCGGCCCTGCCATCGGAGGAATATTTAATACCCCATTGATCGAGTTGCTCGAATGCCGCCTCATTCATTTGCCAGCCAGCAGCGCCATAAGTAGCTGGCGGATGGCCAAAGATCTCCACAAAACGATCCCAGCTTTTTTGCATCTGCGCTTTAGTCCATTGGGCATCACGATTGCGTACGGCGTCTTGCCAAGCCACATGATCCCAAGTATGAATGCCAGTCTCATGGCCTGCCGCATCAATTGCGCGCATTTCGGCAGCAGCTTGTTTGCCAATATCAGGCCCAGGTAAGAGGACGCCGTAGAGCAGGGTTTTAATGCCGTAGTGCTCCACAACAGAAGTGCGGCTCACCTTCTTCAGAAAGCCTGGCTTAAAGACCCGCTTGAGAGCCCAGCCTGTGTGATCGGGTCCTAAGCTAAACAGGAAGGTGGCTTTGAGGCTAAAACGCTCAAGCGTACGCGCTAGATTGGGTACGCCTTCTTTGGTGCCACGTAAGGTGTCAACGTCTACCTTGAGAGCAATCTTAGCCATGAACCCCTGTGCTTATTCGTTATCAACCAAGTGACGTGCTTTTTCCACATCTTCACGATAGGCTTCGAAAATATTCTTCAGCGCATCGCTCATATTGGTAGTTGGCTTCCAGCCTAATTCGCTCATCGTGTTATCAATTGCAGGAACGCGGTTCTGAACGTCTTGGTAGCCTTCACCGTAGTAAGCGCCGGAAGTGGTTTCAACGATCTTTACTTCATTCGCTGTCTTTGCATATTCTGGAATACTGCGAGCAATCTCCAACATCTGATTGGCGAGTTCGCGAATAGAGTGATTGTTCTTTGGATTGCCGATGTTGTAGATCTTGCCGTTAGCAACACCATCTTTGTTGTCGATGATGCGCATTAGGGCGTCGATACCATCATCAACATAAGTAAAGGCACGTTTCTGAGCACCACCATCAACCACGTTGATGGATTCACCGCGAACGATATGACCTAGGAACTGAGTTACTACGCGGGAGGAGCCTTCTTTTGGTGTGTAGATGCTATCTAAACCAGGGCCAATCCAGTTAAATGGGCGGAAGAGGGTAAAGCGTAAACCTTCCATACCGTAACCCCAAATTACACGATCCATCAATTGCTTAGAGCAAGCGTAGATCCAGCGTGGCTTATTGATTGGGCCGTAAACCATATTGGATTTAGCGGGATCAAATTCACCATCTTCACACATGCCATAGACTTCTGACGTCGATGGAAATACCAAATGCTTTTTGTATTTAACAGCTGAGCGAACGATGGGTAAGTTAGCTTCGAAGTCGAGTTCAAATACTTTTAATGGTTGCTGAACGTAGGTCGCTGGTGTCGCAATCGCTACTAAAGGCAGAATGACATCGCATTTACGAATGTGATACTCAACCCATTCTTTATTGATGGTGATGTCACCCTCAAAGAAGTGCATACGGGGATGGTTTACTAAATCACCAAGGCGATCATTTTGCATATCCATGCCATAGACATCCCAATCGGTTGTCTCAAGGATGCGCTTTGAAAGGTGGTGACCAATAAAGCCGTTTACGCCAAGAATGAGTACTTTTTTCATCTTTACTGCCTCGTTTTTAATCTAAAGAGTGCTGCTTTTAATTTGTTAGCTATTTGCTGGGAACCAGTCCAGTATCGCTACCGCTCTCTGGTCGCCACAAACGCCGAATACCTGATTATCAACCACTTGGATGCCGGGAGCCTGAAGATCCAGCTGCCCGGGGAATGGCCCTTCTAGGCTGGTACGGGCCACAATCATGCGCTGACCTTGCCAATCGGTAAAAGCCCCGGGATAAGGGGGTGCAACGGCTCTAACGAGGTTGTGAACCTGCTGAGCTGTCTGATGCCACAGAATTTGCCCATCCGCAGGCTTTCGGCCTCCAAAATAGCTTCCCTCGGCTAGATTATTGGGTTTTCTGGGGATTTGGCCTTGAACAAGTTCTGGGAGGACCTGGTTCATTACCGTAACGGCTGCCTGACTAACTTTGCCAAAGACTTCAGTAGCGGTTTCATTGGGGCCAATTGGGACTGCAGATTGACCAACGATATCGCCTGCATCTGGTTTGACTTCCATGATGTGCAATGTGGCGCCAGTCTCCGTTTCTCCATGAAGGATGGCCCAATTTACTGGAGCCCGGCCACGATACCTCGGTAAAAGTGAGCCATGCATGTTTAGTGCGGCAATTTTGGCGCATGCCAAGAGCTCCGCTGGAATCATGTGGCGGTAATAAAAGGAGAAGAGGTAATCAGGTGATAGCTTCTGAATCTGCGATACAAGATCCATCAACTGATTTGCATTTGGTGTGATGTAAGGAATATTTTTTTCCTCACAAAGCTTGGCAACACTGCCAAACCAAACATTCTCATTGGGATCATCTTGATGCGTAACAACTAGATCAATCTGAATGCCTGCACCCAGTAATGCCTTAAGGCAATTAACGCCCACATCGTGATAAGCAAAGACGACTGCGTGCAATTATTTTTTCTCTAAAACAGTTTGCACAACATAGCGTGGACGCTCGCGAACCTGTTGGTAGATGCGTCCAATGTATTCGCCAAGTAGACCAAGGCCAAATAGCATTACACCAATCAAGAAGAAGGTAAGGGCGAATAAGGTAAATACACCTTCAACCTCGGCGCCCAGTACAAAGCGGCGGACTAAGAGGTATATAAAGAGGCTGCCCGCAGCAATTGCCAGCAACATTCCCAGTATCGAGAAAATCTGTAAAGGCATCACGGAGAAGCCGGTTACCAAATCAAAGTTCAAGCGAATGAGTTGATAGAGGCTGTACTTGGATTCACCGGCAAAGCGTTCTTCGTGCTTGACGCTGATTTCTGTAGGGTTAGATGCGAATGTGTAAGCAAGTGCCGGAATAAATGTATTGCTTTCATCACACTGACGAACGAGATCGACGATGCGACGGCTGTAGCCGCGAAGCATGCAGCCTTGGTCAGTCATCGTGATACGGGTAATTTTCTCGCGCAAATGATTCATCGCGCGGGAAGCAAATTTTCTGAAGAAGCTGTCGCGACGATCTGCACGAATGGTGCCGACGTAGTCGTGGCCTTTGAGTAATTCATTTACTAGGGCATCAATTTCTTCAGGGGGATTCTGCAGATCCGCATCCAGGGTGATGATGTATTCACCACGGGAGTATTCAAAGCCAGCCATGATCGCCATATGCTGGCCAAAGTTGCTATGAAATAACACTGCGCGAGTTACATCCGGGCGCAGTTCAACTTGCTTAGCTAGGATCCCGGCAGAGCGATCTTTGCTGCCATCATTCACAAACACCACTTCATAAGCAATGTTGCGCTTGCTAGACATGACATCTAGCGCAGGATATAGGCGATCAAAGAGGGCTTGAAGACCGTCTTCCTCGTTGTAAACGGGAATGACAATGCTGAGTGTCGGATTGCAGGCTTGGGTAGCTAAATTTGCAGTCATACTGCAATTTTGCCTGATTCCGCTCTCGGCACTAGTTTTTGCGATGTTTCTTCAGAATTCCAGTCAAAGCACTAGCTATACGGCCAATATCTTCATCTGCCATGCCTGGAAAGAGGGGGAGGGTCAAAATGGAGTGGCCAATACGCTCTGCTACTGGGGTGGCACCAACTTGGTAGCCCAGTTTTTGGTAAAGCGTGAATCCAGTAATGATGGGGTAATGAACGCCAGTGCCAATACCCAAATCCTTGAGCTCAGTCATCACTTGCGCACGATCTACATTCAATTGATCAAGCGGAAGTACAACTTGGAACATATGCCAGTTGCTATCAGTGAAGTTTTCTACTGGAAGTTCTAAATTGAGATTAGTTAGGTCGGCGGATTTCATTTCACTGCGAATGGCATCAAAGTACTGCTTGGCTAATGCACTCCTACGCGCCTGAAATGCTGGCAGCTGTTTAAGTTGATGTAAGCCAATCACAGCATTCACATCAGTCAAATTATCTTTGCCGCCTAAGACGTCCACATCCATGCCATCCATACCTTGGCGGGTAAGTCCTTGTAGGCGAAACTTCTCTGCAAGCTTAGCCTCGTCAGCATTGTTGAGAACAAGGCAGCCGCCTTCAACAGTGGATAAATTTTTATTTGCCTGAAAACTAAAGCTCACGAGATCACCAATGCTGCCAATCTTTTGACCTTTCCACTGTGATCCAAATGCTTGCGCTGCATCTTCAATCACGCGCAGCTTATATTGCTTAGCTAGGTCATAGAGTTGATCCATATTGACAGGTAGCCCAGCTAAATAGACGGGCATGATGGCGCGCGTCTTCGGTGTAATCGCTGCAGCCAGTTTGCTTAAATCAATATTGCGAGTGACGGGATCGATATCCACAAAAACGGGAGTTGCGCCAACGCTCAGAATGACATTGGAAGTGGCCACCCATGAGATCGGGGTGGTAATTACTTCATCACCAGGCCCAATACCAGCAACCTGAAGAGCAATTTTCATAGTGGCAGTGCCGTTGGCAAAACAACGAACGGGACGGCCGCCAAAGTATTCGCTCAGGGTAGCTTCAAACTCTGCCAGCTTCGGTCCTGAAGTTACCCAACCGGAGCGCAATACCTCTGCAACCGCATCAATCGTTTCTTGGTTGAAGTGTGGGCGCGTAAAAGGAATAAAAGGCAGGGAGTTTTGTGTAGCTGACATGGGGCCTTAAGAATTTATTGTGCAGAGTTGCTTGGTGACTCTGGGTGTTTAACAATGACGCGCCGAGAATCTCTCCCTACTTCTTGCATTGGGACATTGAGTTTTTGCAATTCGATATATTGCTCTGGAACCATGAGAGCGTAAGCGGTGTGATCTTCTTTCCAGCGCTCAATAAAGGCATCGAGAGTGGGGAGCCACAACTCAGGTTCTTGCTTCACACCAAACTCTAGTTCATCTGGAGATTCCACCATGATCATGGTTCTACCGAGATAGAAGGGCGCCGTGTGATCAAGGATTCTGATTGAATAGAAATTCACCTTCTCTGGAATGCCCGCTTTAACTTGCTCAACTAAATCTATACCCGAGACTGCACGACCAAGAGTTTCATGACCTGTACCTGCGATGATTGTGCAGAGAAAAAAGCCAGAAGCAAAACTGGTGATGCTGCTCAAGCCATTGCGCTTACTTTGGACAAAAGCTAGTAGGCTAAATGAAATCAATACAATCAGCGCCGCAATGATCCAGTAAGTGTATTGCGCATAGGATTCAATTTCATCTGGCCTTGCTTGCCTGCCAACTTCACTTAAAAAGAAAAAGCCAACGCCGCCCAAGATTGCGAAGAAGAGGGCTTGCAATTTCCAAGGTAATCCCAGTGAATTGCTAAAACCCAGATTACGATCTAAGCGATGACCAACAAGCATTGCCAGTGCTGGAAAGACTGGGATGATGTAGCCAGGTAATTTCGATTGAGATACGCTAAAGAAGCCCATAATCACGGCAAACCAGCAGGTCAGTAACCAGCCGCTGGAGAACTCGCGGTTGCGTTCCCGCCAAGCCTGAGCAAGGGCTCCAGGAGTCTGTGCAATCCATGGCAAAAAGCCCAGTAGCAGTAATGGAATGAAGTAATAAATTGGACCCGTTCTGCTATGCGCTTTCTGCGTAAAACGTTGCAGGTGCTCATGAATAAAAAAGAACTCTAGAAATTCTGGATTGCGTTGTGCCACCAGAACAAACCATGGCGCAGTAATTGCTAAAAATAAAATCGTGCCACTAATGATGTGTAGGCGCTTCCAAATCTTCCAGTCCCATGCAGTAATGGAATAAACAATGAAGACCATGCCAGGGATGGCAACTCCGATGACGCCTTTAGATAATGTTGCTAAGGCCATGAAGGCCCAGCAGGCCCACATCCACTTTCTAGTGTCGTTTGGGTTATGAGAAGTTTGCGCCAACAAAAGACTACATAGTGCAGCAACTAAAAAAGCTGACAATCCCATATCTAGCGAGTTGATGTGTCCACCCATCACCCACATCGGGCTAGATGCTAAGGCGATTGCAGCTAACCAACCTGCTCTTGCGCTATAGACGCGCGCACCTGTAAAGCCAATAAATACTATCGTCAGAAATCCGGTGAGCGCAGTCCACAAGCGCGCTTGCCAATCACCAATGCCAAAAAGATTGAAGGCAGTGGCTGTGGCCCAAATTTGTAAGGGGGGCTTTTCAAAATACTTGTAACCGTTGTAGCGAGGGGTGACCCAATCTCCAGTAACGAGCATCTCGCGAGCAATCTCGGCATAACGCCCTTCGTCAGATGGAATGAGGTGACGGTAGTTGAGGGTGCCAAACCACAACAAGGCATATACCAGGACCAGAATCAAAATAGATGCTGGGTTGAGGGCGCTTGACTGCCGAATTTGGCCAAATTGCATTAGGTGGCTTCCACAATGAGTGCAAGTAGAACCTGGCGACCTTCGCCCACGAGAATGTTGTAGGTACGACAAGCCGCTTGAGAATCCATTACCTCAAAGCCAATCTTGGCCTCTATGAGGGTCTTGAGTAACTCAGGCTTTGGAAAGCGCTGGCGTTTACCGGTGCCAATAATGATTAATTCAGGCTTAAGAGCGGCCATTTGCGTGAAATCTGCTGGACTCAGGTCTTCAAATGACTTTATGGCCCATTCGAGGATTTCACCGTCGGAACTCAATAAAACCGCGTGACTATAGGGGATCTTATTGATCTCGATGTAGCCATCGCCGTAACCGGTGATCGTATTGGCTCCGGAATGGGGGTCAGATTGAAGCTTCACATGGACTCTCTGTCATAATTATGAGGATTATAGCCAGCTGTTTTTTCCTAGATTTCAAGAACTTACCCTTTAATTTATTGTGAAACCGATCCTAAAGTCCGAAAAACTCAATCACGTCTGTTACGACATTCGTGGACCCGTGCTGGAGCTCGCTCAGCGCATGGAGGAAGAGGGTCACAAAATCATCAAATTAAACATCGGCAATGTGGGTGTTTTTGGTTTTGATCCTCCAGAAGAGATTCAGTTGGACATGATTCGCAATTTGGGTAATGCCTCAGCGTACTCTGATTCCAAGGGAATCTTTGCGGCTCGTAAGGCCATCATGCAGTATTGCCAGGAAAAAGGCATCCAGGGTGTTACTTTGGATGACATCTATACCGGCAATGGCGTTTCTGAATTAATCGTCTTGGCAATGAACGCATTGCTGAACAACGGCGATGAAGTTTTGGTGCCAGCTCCTGACTATCCATTATGGACGGCTGCTGTCAGCCTATCTGGCGGTACTCCAGTTCATTACTTGTGTGATGAGTCTAAGGAGTGGGCCCCAGATCTGGCAGATTTACGTAAACGAATTACGCCACGCACTAAAGCGATTGTGGTGATCAATCCAAACAATCCAACCGGTGCAATCTACTCAAAAGAAGTATTGACTGAGTTAACTTCGATTGCGCGTGAGCATGGCTTGATTCTGTTTGCTGACGAGATTTACGACAAGATGTTGTACGACAAAGAGAAGCATATCTCTTTGGCATCCTTATCTACCGATGTAGTCACTATCACCTTCAATGGCTTATCTAAGAACTATCGCTCTTGCGGCTACCGTGCTGGCTGGATGGTGGTTTCTGGGGATAAAGAGATGATTCGCGATTACATTGAGGGCCTCAACATGCTGTCCTCAATGCGCCTGTGCGCCAATGTGCCAGGCCAGTACGCCATTCAAACGGCATTAGGTGGCTATCAAAGCATTAATGATTTGGTAAATGAAGGTGGTCGCTTAGCTAAGCAGCGTGATCTTGCCTGGAAACTCATTACAGAAATCCCTGGTGTAACTTGCGTTAAGCCAAAGTCTGCTTTGTACTTATTTCCAAAGCTCGATCCTGAGATGTATCCGATCGAAGATGATCAGCAATTTGTTGCGGATCTCTTGAAAGAAGAAAAAGTTTTATTGGTTCAGGGCTCTGGTTTTAACTGGGGTAAGCCGGATCATTTCCGCGTAGTGTTCTTACCTCACGAAGATGTGCTGAAGGAGGCGATTGGTCGCCTTGCACGTTTTCTAGAGCGTTATCGTCAAAAACATAGTCGTAAAGCGGCTAATTCAACAGCAACAAAGGCATCATGAAACCGATTCAAGTTGGTCTATTAGGCATTGGCACCGTAGGTGGTGGCGTATTTACTGTTCTCGAGCGCAACCAGGATGAGATTTTGCGTCGCGCAGGTCGTGGCATTCGCATCAATACTGTTGCCGACCTCAACGTAGAGCGTGCTAAAGAGTTGGTGAAAGATCATGCTCAAGTGGTGAGTGATGCTCGCGCTGTTATTAACAACCCTGAGATTGATATCGTTGTTGAATTGATTGGTGGTTACGGGATTGCTAAAGACTTGGTGCTAGAGGCAATTGCTGCTGGTAAACATGTCGTGACGGCCAATAAGGCTTTGATCGCTGTTCATGGCAATGAGATCTTCAAGGCCGCCCATGAAAAGGGTGTCATGGTTGCGTTTGAAGCGGCGGTTGCTGGTGGTATTCCAATCATCAAAGCGCTTCGCGAAGGTTTGACTGCAAACCGCATTGAGTGGATCGCTGGCATCATCAATGGCACAACCAATTTCATTCTTTCTGAGATGCGCGACAAAGGCTTGGACTTTGCGACTGTCTTAAAAGAAGCGCAGCGTTTAGGTTACGCAGAAGCAGATCCTACATTTGATATTGAAGGTGTGGATGCTGCCCACAAAGCAACCATCATGAGTGCAATTGCATTTGGTATTCCAATGCAGTTTGAGAAAGCCCATGTTGAAGGAATTACGAAGCTAGATGCCATCGATATTAAATACGCTGAGCAGTTAGGCTATCGCATTAAGTTGTTGGGTATTGCTAAGAAGACAACAACGGGTGTTGAGTTGCGCGTGCACCCAACCTTGATTCCGACTAAGCGTCTCATCGCAAACGTAGAAGGCGCCATGAATGCCGTTCAGGTGTTTGGTGATGCTGTAGGTACTACGCTTTACTACGGTAAGGGTGCGGGCTCAGAGCCAACTGCTTCTGCTGTGATCGCTGACTTGGTAGATATCACTCGTTTGTTAGGGGCAAGTCCTGAGAATCGCGTTCCTTATTTAGCGTTCCAGCCTGATGCAGTAAGAGATATCACCGTATTGCCAATGGGTGAGATCACAACCAGTTATTACCTGCGTTTGCGTGTGGCAGATCAAGCCGGTGTATTGGCTGACATCACAAAGATTTTGGCAGCTCACGGTATCTCGATTGATGCGCTCTTGCAAAAAGAGGCGGATGAAGGTGAAAGCCAAACTGATTTAGTGGCGCTAACTCACGAGACCAAAGAAAAGCACATGCTGGCAGCGATTCAGGAAATTCAGAATCTGAAAACTGTTGCCGGTGAAGTGGTGAAGATCCGTTTAGAAAATCTGTCCTAATACAAATCATGCGTTACCAATCCACTCGGGGCAATAGCCCACAGCAATCCTTTCTAGAAATCTTGCTCGGCGGATTGGCGCCAGATGGCGGCTTATATCTGCCTACTGAGTACCCTCAAGTTACTAAAGAGCAGTTAGATTCTTGGCGTGGATTGTCTTATGCCGATCTCGCTTATGAGGTCTTGAGCCTCTATTGCGATGACATTCCTGAGGCGGATTTACGCGCTTTGTTGCGCAAGACCTATACAGAGCAGGTCTATTGCAATGGCCGCGCTGAAGACAGCGCTAAAGACATTACTCCATTGCATTGGCTTGGTGAAGAGCGGGGGACTCGTATCGGCTTATTGAGCCTGTCTAATGGACCAACATTGGCATTTAAAGATATGGCGATGCAGTTGCTCGGCAATCTCTTTGAATACGCGCTTAAGAAAAAAGGTCAGAAACTTAATATTTTGGGCGCGACTTCTGGTGATACCGGAAGTGCAGCTGAATACGCAATGCGCGGCAAAGAGGGTGTAAAGGTATTTATGCTTTCACCACGCGGAAAGATGAGTGCTTTCCAATCTGCACAGATGTATTCCTTGCAAGATCCTAATATTTTTAACTTGGCGGTTGCTGGTGTCTTTGATGACTGCCAAGATATTGTCAAAGCAGTCAGCAATGACCATGCCTTCAAAGCAAACAACCAAATCGGTACCGTGAACTCGATTAACTGGGGCCGTGTAGTTGCCCAAGTGGTTTACTACTTCCAGGGTTATTTGCTCGCGACAAAATCAAGCTCAGAAAAAGTTTCATTCACGGTGCCTTCTGGCAACTTTGGCAATATCTGCGCTGGCCACATTGCCCGCATGATGGGTTTGCCAGTTGCGCATTTGATTGTCGCCACCAATGAGAACGATGTTCTTGATGAGTTCTTCCGCACAGGTGTTTACCGTGCGCGCAAGTCTGCTGAAACTTTGCATACTTCTAGCCCGTCTATGGACATTTCGAAGGCGAGCAATTTTGAGCGCTTTGTATTTGATCTTATGGGTAAGGACGGCAAGGTAACTGCTGGCATGTTTAAGCAGGTAGACGAAGCCGGTGGCTTTGACATTTCTAAAGACGCTGTCTTTCAAGATATTGCGAAGTATGGATTCCAGTCTGGTCGCAGTACTCATGAAAATCGCCTTGAGACAATTCGCAATATTGACTCTCAGTATGGCGTGATGATTGATACGCATACGGCCGATGGTGTAAAGGTTGCTCGTGAACATTTACAAGCAGGTATTCCAATGATTGTTCTGGAAACCGCCTTGCCAATTAAGTTTGAAGAGACGATTGAGGTGGCATTGGGTCGCCCTGCAGAGTGCCCGGCAGCATTTAAAGATATCAAGTCAAAGCCCCAGCGCGTTGAAAATATCGATGCTGATGTCAATCAAGTGAAAAACTTCATTACTGCCCACGTCAATTAACTCAGAAAAAAGTGCTATGACCAAGCCTCCGATGTTGACTGCTCAGCAGGCTTTAGATCACCTGCTGTCAAATGCAAAAGCCGTAAGTGAGAGTGAGACGGTCGCCATGCAAGCCGCGCTTGGCCGTGTACTTGCAGAAAACGTTAATAGCTTGGTAGATGTGCCCCCACTCGATAACACCTCAATGGATGGTTATGCGGTGCGCACTTTGGATACCCAAGCTCCTGGAAGCACCCTTAAGATTGCCCAGCGAATTCCGGCGGGCTCGATGGGTGCACAGCTAGAGCTAGGCACTGCCGCCAGAATCTTTACTGGGGCTCCAGTTCCTCCGGGTGCTGATGCCGTTGTCATGCAAGAAGATTGCGCCATTCCAGAGGGTTCAACTGATCAAGTGCAGGTCAATATTGCGCCAACAGCAGGTCAATGGATCCGTCGAAGAGGTGAAGATTTGACTGCAGGTAAAACAGCTCTGACTGCGGGTACTTATCTGAGGCCACAAGAATTAGGTGTTGCAGCGTCAGCTGGTCTTACGCATTTAAATGTAAAACGTAAGGTCAGGGTTGCGGCATTTTTCACCGGTGACGAACTTTCTCTGCCAGGTGAGCCACTCAAGCCGGGTGGTATTTATAACTCCAATCGCGATACTTTGTTGGCGTGCATTAAATCCTTGGGATGTGATGCTACAGACTTTGGAATAGTTCCCGACAGTCTTGAAGCCACAAAAGAAACGCTTCGCAAGGCCAGCAAAGATCATGATTTGATTATCACTTCTGGTGGCGTATCTGTTGGCGAAGAGGATCACATCAAGCCCGCAGTGACTTCTGAGGGTAGGTTGGATCTCTGGCAGATTGCCATTAAGCCTGGTAAGCCTTTGGCTTTTGGTGCTGTCCGCAAGTCAGGCGAGAACAAGGATGGGGAAACTTGGTTTATTGGACTTCCTGGAAATCCAGTTTCTAGTTTTGTGACATTCCTCCTATTTGTACGTCCATTTATTCTGAAGCTACAAGGGCGAGATGCAGGAATGCCTCAGTCTTACCCAATGCGAGCTGACTTTGATTGGCTCAAAGGTGATCGTCGCAATGAATTCCTGCGCGTCAGGATCAATGCGCAGGGTGGGTTAGATCTATTCCCCAACCAAAGCTCTGGCGTACTTACAAGCGCTTCATGGGGTGATGGCTTGCTGGATTGCCCGCCAGGACATACCTTTAAAGCGGGAGAGCTAGTAAAGTACATCCCGTTTAATTCGCTCCTCGCCTAAACGTATTACGATTCCCTTATGAAACTCGAATTACGATTCTTCGCCTCATTAAGAGAGGGTCTTGGACTTTCTGGTGAGAGCATCACTACGCCGCCGGAAGTGAAAACCATTGCTGACTTAAGAGACTATCTTGCTCAGCGGGGAAATCCTTGGGTCGAAGTATTGGCTAGTGCTAAGGTGATTCGTTGCGCTTTAAATCAAGAGATGGTGGCTGATTCCACTCTGCTAGTAGATGGTGCTGAAGTCGCATTCTTCCCTCCGGTTACGGGTGGCTAAGATGCAAAACGATTTCATCCGCATTCAAGAGCAAGACTTTGATCTTACGACTGAAGTGAAAACGCTTCGCAAAAATGATCCTCGCGTTGGTGCAGTAGTGACTTTTGTGGGCACTGTCAGAGATATAAATGACGGCAGTCAAGTCAAGGGCATGACGCTGGAACACTATCCCGGGATGACAGAAAAATCCCTAGAGGAAATCGTCAAGCAGGCTAGAGGCCGCTGGGATCTTTATAAAACATTAGTCATTCATCGAGTGGGACCACTTCTGCCTGAAGATCAAATTGTTTTGGTGGCTGTTACTAGCGCCCACCGAGGTGAAGCATTTGCAGCTTGTGAGTTCATCATGGACTACTTAAAAACAGCGGCACCATTTTGGAAAAAAGAAGAAACCCCAGAAGGTAGTAAGTGGGTGGATGCACGCGTGACTGACGATGCTGCAATGGCGCGTTGGAAGTAATTTAGCGCCCATCTCTTTTAGCCTCAAAACTAACTCAAGACACAATAACCAGGCTCTTTTATATTCGGGGAAGTATTTTCCGAAAGGTGAGATTAATTCGTGGGCTTGTAATTGTTGTTGTCTTGAGAAGGCTGTGATGCCAATACTCTTGAGTGGGCGGATGCATGATTAGCAGGCTGCCATGCTCCAGAAATACTGGGTAGCTTGTTTTATCTTGCTTATGGCGAAATGCAAACTTACGTCGAGCACCTAAGCTTACTGATGCGATAGGACTTGTGCCATCCAACTCCTTTTCATCATCACTGTGCCAGCCCATGCCTTCAGCGCCGCTGTGATACAGATTGAGCAAGCAGGAGTTGTAGGTGTGGCCAGTGAATTTTTCAAGCTTATGCTTCATTTGCAATAACTCATTAGTCCAGACCTGAGGTGTTTTTTGAACTCCAGAGTAGGTGTATGCGCATTCTGGATCACCCACCCAGACAACTTTTCTTGCGGTCTTTATTAACTTACCAAACATCTTGATCTCATCCACCTCCCAGGGAAGAGAGTTCAGTAAGCTTTTGTAAAGATGATTGGATTCATCTGCATCATAAAAATGATTGAAATATTCAACATGACCATCCCTTGTCACTATGGCTAAGGGTTCTGTGGCGTCGTGGCAGTCAAATAACTCGTTTTGCATGTCTGTGAATCAATTTGAGGGTGAGTGCGCTATTTCAATAAAAACTCTAGAATAGGCTTCATTATGAATTGTTCAGGACGAATAGGTTAATCATGAAAGCCCCGGATAAACGTTGCTGCGGCTCAGGTGTTTGCATCATCAACGAGGCGGGGGAGTGTTGGTGCGGCCAGGTATGGGATGGCGAGAAAATGAGTGCGCCACCCCTGATCTCTAAAGCGGATAATTCTTCGAGCTCAACCCCCAAGTCTGATAAGAATTGTCCAGAATGAAAGCCTGGAAGATGAGACGAAATTGCGCGCTGACCCCAGGTCAGCTGCTCAAGTTCTATATCGCTCTGGTTTGTCTTTCTTTAACCGTGGCCACTGGTTTTCTAATAGCTGGCGTAAAAATTATTCTCATCTTTACGGCGGTTGAGTTGACTGCTGTCACCGCTGGTTTTTTGATTTACTGTCGACATGCCTTGGATTTTGAGGAGATTCAAATTAGTGGGACCCGCTTAATTGTGAGGAAATTTATAGCCTATAAAGAGACTGTGCTTGAATTTAATACTCGCTGGGTTAGGATCTCCTTGCCACAAGAAACTGAAAAAGTTTTTTTGATTGAGGAGGCCGGTCAAAGTGTGCAGATTGGCCAGTTTTTAAGGCCAGAGCAATTTAAAAGGCTTGTCTCTGAGCTTAAGTCATGTTTGGGCTGATCATCGTGGTTACGCTGCTAGAGAATCCTGCGTAAATCGAACCTATCTTTTAGGTTTTAAAAAAGCCCAACTTTTCCGATCTGGGCAACTTCTTTAACTTGGCCTCCGCCTTAGACGCCTCAGATCGATCTGGGTGCTCTTGGGTGGCCAAAAGGATTACAGGTCTGCGAGCCCTCGTATACCGAGCACCATCCCCTGAATTATGGGCTTCTAAGCGATGTTCTAGGCGGTTCGTAATGCCGGCGTAATAGCTGCCATCGGCGCATTCCAGGAGATAAACAAGCCAGGTCAAAATAGGGATAAATTCGCTTAAAAAGAGGTCTAACAGACTTGAAATTATCAAGAATGCCCCTATATTCTATAGATAGATATGTAAAAAATAGCTGCAGTAGATAGGACTTAAAAAATGAGAATAGATAAATTAACTACTAAATTTCAAGAAGCGCTTAGCGAGGCGCAAAGCCTTGCTTTGGCAAAAGACAATCAATACATCGAGCCGGCTCATTTGCTTTTGGCGATGTTGCGTGATTCTGATGGTGGCGCCAAGAGTTTGTTAACTCGTGCTGGCGTTAACGTACCCGGTCTTGAGAAGGCAACTGAGAAGCTAATTAGCAACCTCCCAGAAGTGCAGGGCACTAGTGGTGAGGTTCAGGTTGGCCGTGATTTAAGCAACTGGCTCAACTTATGCGAAAAAGAAGCTAACAAGCGTAATGATCAATTTATCGCTGGCGAGTTGTTTTTGCTGGTGGTAGCGGATGATAAGGGCGAGCTCGGCAAGATTGCTCGTGAGAATGGTTTAAATCGTAAATCGTTAGAGGCGGCTATTGATTTAGTGCGCGGAGGAGAGTCAGTGAATAGTGCAGATGCTGAAGGTCAACGTGAAGCCTTAAAGAAGTACACCGTCGATTTAACTGAGCGTGCTCGCATGGGCAAGCTCGATCCCGTCATTGGTCGCGATGATGAAATTCGTCGCACTATTCAGATCTTGCAACGTCGCGGTAAAAACAACCCAGTACTCATTGGTGAGCCAGGTGTTGGTAAGACTGCCATTGTCGAGGGTTTAGCCCAGCGCATTATTAATGGCGAAGTTCCTGAAACCCTCAAAAACAAGCGTGTCCTCGTATTGGATATGGCTTTGTTATTGGCTGGTGCCAAGTACCGCGGTGAATTCGAGGAACGCCTTAAGGCTGTTCTGAGCGATGTCGCTAAAGACGAAGGTCAGACTATTATCTTTATTGATGAGATTCATACGATGGTTGGCGCTGGTAAAGGTGATGGCGCAATGGATGCCGGCAATATGCTCAAGCCTGCCTTAGCACGAGGTGAATTGCATTGCATCGGCGCAACCACTTTGGATGAGTACCGCAAGTACATTGAAAAAGATCCGGCGCTTGAGCGTCGCTTCCAAAAAGTCATGGTGGAAGAGCCGAGCGTAGAAGCAACTATTGCTATCTTGCGTGGTTTGCAAGAGCGCTATGAGCTTCACCATGGTATTGAGATTACTGATCCTGCCATCGTGGCAGCAGCAGAGTTATCGCATCGCTACATTACAGATCGTTTCTTGCCAGATAAGGCGATTGATTTAATTGATGAGGCCGGTTCACGCATTCGGATGGAGATCGATTCTAAGCCTGAAGTGATGGATAAGCTAGAGCGTCGCCTCATTCAGCTCAAGATTGAGCGTGAAGCTGTTAAGAAAGAAAAGGATGAGGCATCACAAAAACGTCTTGGACTCATTGAAGATGAGATCAAGCGCCTTGGCGCCGAGTACGCCGACCTTGAAGAAATCTGGAAAGCAGAAAAAGGTGCCGTATTAGGTGTTGCTCATCTCAAAGAAGAGATTGAAAAAGTCCGTGCTGATATTGCTAAGCTACAGCGCGACGGTAAGTTGGAGCAAGTTGCTGAATTGCAATACGGCAAACTGCCTGAGCTTGAAGCTAAGCTCAAGTCTGCCGCCGCTGCTGAAGCAAAAGGCGATAAAGATGGCGTAGTCAAGAACAAACTCTTGCGCACCCAAGTAGGCGCAGAGGAGATTGCTGAAGTGGTATCACGTGCAACTGGTATTCCGGTATCGAAGATGATGCAGGGTGAGCGCGATAAGCTGCTGAAAATGGAAGAGCTCCTGCATAAGCGCGTAGTTGGTCAGGAGGAGGCTATTCGTGCGGTATCGGATGCGATTCGTCGTTCCCGTGCTGGTCTTGCTGAGGAGAATCGTCCTTATGGCTCATTCTTATTCTTAGGACCTACAGGTGTAGGTAAGACTGAGCTATGCAAAGCCTTGGCCGGTTTCTTATTCGACAGCGAAGACCATCTAATCCGTATCGACATGAGTGAGTTCATGGAGAAGCATAGCGTAGCTCGTTTAATTGGTGCGCCTCCAGGATATGTCGGCTACGAAGAGGGTGGCTACTTAACTGAACAGGTACGTCGCCATCCATACAGTGTCATCTTGTTTGATGAAATTGAAAAAGCACATCCGGACGTATTCAACGTACTTTTGCAAGTATTGGATGATGGCCGCTTAACTGATGGTCAAGGTCGTACCGTGGATTTCAAGAATACAGTCATTGTGATGACCAGTAATATTGGTTCGCATCTCATCCAGTCAATGACTGATAAGAAGCAATCCGAAATCAAAGATGCGGTATTCGAAGAGTTGAAGAATCATTTCCGTCCAGAGTTCCTCAATCGTATTGATGAGATCGTGGTATTCCATGGCTTGGATAAAGGCAACATCGCTAATATCGCCAAGATCTTGCTCAAGAACTTGTCAGATCGTTTGGCAAAGGTGGATATGCAGATGGAAGTTAGTGATGCTGCCCTTAGCAAGATCGCGGAAGTTGGTTTTGATCCGGTATTTGGAGCGAGACCACTGAAGCGTGCGATTCAGCAATATATCGAGAACCCAGTTTCTAAGATGATCTTAGAGGGTAAGTTTGGCCCTAAGGATACCGTTCCTGTAGGTGTTGATAAGAACGGTGACTTTAGCTTTAGCAAGTAAGACAAAGCAATATCAGCAGGAATGTTCCTGCGCCAGTAAACTCGGTACATGACTGACGCTCTGAAAATGAGGCGCGCCAGTGATGTCCGGGTTGTTGGTCTCATTAGCCTGGCTCACGGCAGCTCCCATTTTTTTCATTTAATCCTGCCGCCCATGTTCCCATGGTTGAAGGCGGAGTTTGGCTTTAATTATGCTGAGCTAGGTCTGCTCATGACCATTTTCTTTGTGGTCTCCTGCATTGTTCAAGCTGCTTCTGGTTTTTTGGTGGATCGTATCGGGGCTCGCCCCGTGCTGTTTGCTGGTGTAGGTTTACTTGCATTGGCAGCGCTCACTTATTCACAAAGTAATGGCTATGCCATGTTAGTTTTGGGTGCAGTAATCGCGGGATGCGGCAATGGTGTTTTCCATCCGGTTGATTACACACTGATCAATCATAAAATTTCACCACCGAATTTGCCTTACGCTTATTCCATTCATGGGGTAACGGGCTATATCGGTTGGGCGGCAGCGCCAGCCTTTATGGTGGCTGTGGCTACTATCGCTGATTGGCGCATTGCCTTTTTATCTGCTGCAGTGCTTGAAGCATTGATCTTATTAACTCTCTGGATTGGTAGGGCGCGCTTAATTGATGATGTTCATGCAAGGCGCGAGGAGTCACAGGCTAGTCATGCTCAAAGCAATCCTGGTGGTGCACCAATGAGTACCTTTGGGTTTTTGAAGTTACCGGTTGTATGGCTTTGCTGGATTTTCTTTTTCTTTAGCATGGCGGCAACTACAGGCTTGCAGTCATTTGCACCAACCGCGCTTTTTAAGATCTATGACATTGCCGTGAGTTCCGGCAATTACTACTTAACACTCATGTCTATGGGCGGTGCTGGAGGGATGCTTCTGGGTGGTTATCTTGCCACCAAGCTAAAAGTACCCGAGCGCATTATTACGATCTGCTTTACCGTCAATATCGTGATGGGTCTTTTATTGGCTACCGGTTTAGTGCCTGTCGAATTGATTGTGATTGCCTTCATTGTGATTGGACTTGGCCTGGGCATTGCTGCTCCATCACGTGATTTGATGATTCGCTCTGCGACACCGTCAGGGTCATCGGGAAGGGTGTACGGCATTGTGTACTCTGGCATCGATCTAGGTGCCGCCCTAAGCCCCTTAATCTTCGGAATCTTCTTGGATGTGGGTTTGCCCAAGCTCTTGTTCATTGGCGTGGCACTCCTGCAACTCATGATTATCTTGACTGGATTCAAGGTTGCTACCATCAGCGCCCCGAAAACTGTCTAACTAGCCGCTTTCTTTTCATAATGTGAAAAGACATTCCCATACGTAAAATGCAGTGCAACATTGCAAGCTGGAGATTCTTCCGTCCTTTGGATTATCATTTCATATTGCAAAATATACTTCTTAAGCCTTTGAATTAATTGATCTAATTATTTTCAAGAAATACTGAAATAGTGCTTGCATGCTTTTCCTGGATCCTTAAACTCTTATATAAGACATAAGACTTGAATGTCCAAATATTTGAAGTACTTGTTTAACTTAGGGAGAAAAACATGGCAGATCGCAAAGCAGAAATCGCAGCACTACAAAAAGACTGGGATACCAATCCACGCTGGAAGGGTATTACTCGTGGTTACACGGCTGAGGACGTTATTCGTCTTCGTGGCTCATTGAAGATTGAGCACACATTGGCTAAGCATGGCGCAGAGCGTCTTTGGGACTTGGTTAATAACGAAGCTTACGTAAACTGTTTAGGCGCTTTGACTGGTGGTCAAGCAATGCAACAGGTTAAAGCTGGCGTTCAAGCTATCTACTTGTCAGGTTGGCAAGTTGCTGCTGACGGTAACTCATATGCAGCGATGTATCCAGACCAATCTTTGTATCCAGTTGACTCAGTTCCTAAGATGGTTGAGCGTATTAATAACTCATTCCAACGTGCTGACGAAATCCAAACTGCCAAAGGCATTAACAAGGGCGACGCTGGTTATATCGAGTATTTCGCTCCAATCGTTGCTGATGCTGAAGCTGGTTTCGGTGGCGTATTGAATGCATTTGAATTAAGCAAAGCATTGATCAAGCAGGGCGCTGCTGGCGTTCACTTTGAAGATCAACTCTCTTCTGTTAAGAAGTGCGGTCACTTGGGTGGCAAGGTATTGTTGCCAACTACTGAGTCTGTTCAGAAATTGATCTCTGCACGTTTAGCTGCTGACGTAATGGGTGTTCCAACTATCATCTTGGCTCGTACTGATGCTGAAGCTGCTGATTTGTTGACATCTGACTACGATGCAAACGACAAGCCATTCTTGACGGGCGAGCGCACTGCTGAAGGCTTCTACAAAACACGTAAGGGCTTGGATCAAGCGATCTCCCGTGGTTTGGCATACGCTGCATACGCTGATATGGTTTGGTGTGAAACAGGTACTCCTGACCTCGAGTTTGCTCGTCAGTTCGCTGAAGCAATTCGTGCGAAGTTCCCAGGCAAGATGTTGGCTTACAACTGCTCACCATCTTTCAACTGGAAGAAGAACTTGGACGACGCAACAATTGCGAAGTTCCAACGCGAATTAGGCGCAATGGGCTACAAGTATCAGTTCATCACATTGGCTGGTATTCACTCCATGTGGTACAACATGTTCGACTTGGCTCAAGACTACATGCAGCGCGGTATGACTGCATATATCGAGAAAGTACAAGAGCCAGAATTTGCTGCTCGTGATCGTGGTTACACATTCGTATCCCATCAGCAAGAAGTTGGTACTGGTTACTTCGACGATGTAACTACTGTGATTCAGGGTGGCAAGTCTTCAGTAACAGCGTTGACTGGTTCTACAGAAGAAGAGCAGTTCCACTAAGAAATCCCTAAGTAGTACGTAGTAGCAGTAATACCCTTACTGTCGCGGCATCTAAATTACCCCACAAGGGTGACTTAGATGCCGTTTTCGTTTACATTCTTCCCATGACTAATTGCGTACTTTGTAAAGAAGAGCTTAAGCCTGAAGAGGGTCAATTGATTTGGCGCGGCGATGATTGCCGTGTCATTCTCGTGAACGATCCCGATCTTCCTGGTTTTTGCCGCGTGATCTGGAATCGGCATGTTGCTGAAATGACTGATCTGACTTATGGTGAGCGGGAACATCTCATGGCTTTGGTCTTTGCAGTTGAAGAGGCTGTAAGGCATGTAATGCACCCAGATAAGGTCAATATTGCAGCGCTGGGCAATATGGTTCCCCATATTCATTGGCACGTGATCCCTAGATATAAGGATGATGCTTTCTTTCCAGGTTCAGCTTGGTCTCAAAAGACCCAGAAAACTCCTGTCGCAAATTTAGAAGCAAGAAAAAATTTAGCTCAAGACTTACCGACAGCGATTAAGTCTGCGATAGCTGCGTTATCTTGAGTAACTAAATGCTGGATTTATTTATTTGAATTGACGGTGCCCAACATCCTTAAGGATTCCTCGAGTTGATAAGGTTTAACGGGATTCCACATGCCATAGGGCGAAATGGTGATGTAGAGAAAAGTCATCGCCGTGAGTATGCATAGCGAGGCTATTGATAGTGATACTTTCATCGCTTTAAGGCTGCCAAGATGTACGATCCCAACAGAGATAAGCAACAGAATCGAAGAAATGGGAATGACAATCCATTTTTTTATATTGTCGGTGTCATATGCTATGGATTGTCTAACTTTCCGATTATGGCGAATGATTGTTAGCTCTGATTCAAGCTGACTCACTATGGAAGAGCGTTGATTAGCTTGATACGCTATCTGGTTGATTGTCTTGCTTAAGGCCATAAATTCAGGCAATGCGATCTCTCGATTTTTAGCATCTTTTTCATTCATAGCAGGCCATTCTTTTTCAATGACTACATTGAGATAGTCTTTTAGCGTAGAGATAATTTGCGCCTGATCTTGCGGGGGTAAGACTGTTGAGATATTAACGAGGCTATCAATTGCGCTTGATTCAGTAATCAGGTTTGAGATAGCTGATTCATGTTTCTCAAATGAAAATCCCGCAAGGGTAGAAACAGTGAGTCCAAAAATAAATGCAGTAATGGAAAGGAAAGACGGAACCACTGCATCTGAATCATTAAGCCACCGAGATATGGGCGAATCATTTAGGACCCAGTAAATCGCATAGGTGACTAATGCAATCATGACCATGGATACTGCCAAAAATTTTAATACATCAAGAGTGAAGGGAGTCATCGCTTGGTTCCGGGCGGTCTTTCTAGTTTGTTTAGTTTAGTTTCTTCAGTGCTTCAAGATACTTCTCCGGGCTGAGTGGCTGACCTTCACGCTGCGCTTCCCACATTACCTGTCCAAGGCATTCCATCATGGCATGTTGTGCTTCGTGTTCAGACCCCAGCTTCTTTGCTAGGTTTTCTGCAATTCCTTTGATGCCTGGTGGTTGATCGATAGAGATTTGCTCGCTAATTGATAGATGCATTGAGAGATGCAAAAAAGGATTTGTTTCACCGCGTTCTGGTGTGTAGTCTTGTGCCACTGCGCCTTCTGGATCCGATAGAAGAGTCTGATATTCCGGGTGTTCAAGCATCCAGTCGCTGGCAATTATTTCCATTGGCGTCAGAATCTGATTCTCAGTTTTTTTCTTCCAGGTGTCACAGAAAAAGCGACGCACTTCTTCGCGAGTTGGGTTAAATATTGCCACGAACTTTTCCTTTGCCAGTTTTTTGCTTGAATTCACAGAGTGGTTCAACAATGCATTGCTCGCAATCAGGGTTGCGTGCCTTGCAGGTATATCTACCATGCAGAATAAGCCAGTGGTGAGCATCCATTAAAAACTCTTTTGGCACGCGCTTCAGTAATTGTTCCTCTACCTTTACAACATCCTTACCAGGTGCTAAGCCTGTTCGGTTTGAGACTCTAAAGATATGGGTGTCAACAGCCATGGTGGGTTGGCCAAAAGCAGTGTTGAGGATCACATTCGCAGTTTTTCTACCAACACCTGGCAGCGCCTCTAGATCTTCTCTGTTTTGCGGAACTTCGCCACCATGTTTTTCTAGGAGTAGTCGGCAAGTCTCTTGGATATGCCTACCTTTGGAATTGAATAAACCAATGTGCTGAATAAAAGGCTTAACGCCTTCCTCACCCAGGTCTAAGAGTGCTTGAGGTGTATTGGCAATCTTAAACAGCTTGCGTGTACCTTTATTCACTGAAATGTCAGTGGCTTGTGCAGACAGTAAAACAGCAATGAGCAATTCAAAAGGTGAGCTGTATTCCAGCTCTGTTTCTGGGTGGGGATTATTTTCCCGGAGTAATTCAAAAAAGGCTTGGCGTTTTTCGAGATTCATCATTTCTTTTGCTGGGCTCTCGCAATTGCGGCAGCGATGATGGCTCGCTTCCTTTCTTGCTCTTTTATAGCCTCTTCAGAATCTGGATTCTCCGCATTGACTGCTACTAATTTAGCGGCAGCTTTCTTTGCTAGCCTCTCATCATTGTCACGCTGTTCGCGATCTAGTCGGACATCGCGCGCTTCATATCGTGAACGTGCAAGCTTTGCCAATTCTGGCGACCAAGCATCCCAGCCAGTTTTCTCTTCGGTGACATCAATCATAGTGATGCAATCAACCGGGCACGGTGGTATGCAAAGATCACAACCCGTGCACCAATCACTCAAGACCACGTGCATTTGTTTTGAGGCTCCCACAATCGCATCTACGGGGCATGCCTGAATACATAAGGTGCATCCAATGCATGTTTTGGGGTCAATAAACGCTACTGGCCTAGGGCGCTCTACGCCGCATTCAGAATCAATCTGAGGATGCAGTTCAAAAGCATCTTGAGGGAAGATGGGTGCAAGGATGGCGCTGAGCCTTTGAATGCCTTCTACACCTCCAGGAGGGCAGCGGTTAGGTAAAACTTCACCTGTTGCCATTGCTTCTGCATAGGCTCTGCAGTCTGGGTAACTACATTTGGTGCATTGGGTTTGGGGGAGGATGTCCTCGAGACGATCGGCAAGTTCTTTCGTCTGCTGAATATTCATTGCAATTTAGGCGCCCTAAAACTAGAAGCGCGACCCGAAAGTCGCGCCGCTGGTTTATGCAGCTTTCTTAGTTCCCAGTTTTGGGGGTCTAGCCTTTGTTTTTTTCTGAACAGCTTGGTGCTCACGAATAAACGATTTAATTTTTGGATATACCTTTTCACGCCAGCGACGGCCAGCGAAGATGCCGTAGTGACCGGCACCCGCAACTTCGTAGTGATCTTTATCAGTTTTTGGAATGCCTGCACACAATGCATGGGCTGATCGGGTTTGTCCGCTACCAGAGATATCATCCAGCTCGCCTTCAACAGTCAGAAGAGCGGTTTTCTTAATATCTTGTGGCTTCACTAGATCGCCTGCAACTGTCCAAGTGCCATTTGGTAATGAATAGTCTTGGAACACAGTCTTAATGGTGTCCAAATAAAACTTCGCATCCATATCGAGAACTGCGTTGTACTCATCGTAGAAGCGAATGTGTGATTCAGCATCTTGCTCATCGCCACGCACTAAGTTTTGGAAGTAATCCCAATGTGACTGTAAGTGGTTTTGTGGGTTCATGGCGATAAAGCCAGTGTGTTGCAAGAAGCCTGGGTATACCTTACGGCCTGCACCTGGATAGGTTGGTGGCACTTTGTAAACCACATGGCTCTCAAACCAGTCATATGACTTTTGATCAGCCAAGTTATTTACTGCAGTTGGTGATTTGCGTGCATCGATTGGGCCGCCCATCATGATCATGGAAGCCGGTGTTGCTTCACCAGCAGAGGCCATCAAGGAAATTGCGCCCAATGTAGGAACTGTTGGTTGGCAAACAGAAATCACGTGTAAATTTTCTGCGCCGATGGTGCGAATGAATTCTTGTACATAGTGGACATAGTCATCCAAACCGAAATCACCATCTGCCATCGGAACAATGCGAGCATCAACCCAGTCAGTAATGTAAACCTTGTGATCTTGGAGGAGAGTGCGCACAGTATCACGCAGCAATGTTGAGTGATGTCCAGATAACGGAGCAACAACTAATACTGCTGGGTCATCTTTTAATTTTTTAACCACCTCAACATCATCAGAAAAGCGTTTGAAGCGAATGAGTTTGCAAAAAGGCTTGGCAACAATGACTCTCTCGTGGATAGCCACTTCTTTGCCATGAGCTTGCACAGAGCGAATACCAAACTCTGGCTTCTTATAGTCTTTACCTAGGCGATATAGGAGTTCGTAACTTGCGGCTAAACGTTCGGAGCCCGGAACCTTGGACGCGGGGTTTGAAGCATTAATGAAAGCTTCAGAAGCAGCGCGAGCCCATGAGCTCATTGGTTGAAGTAAGGATTTTTGAAATTCGTGTAGCTGATATAGCATGGTGACTCCTAGTAAATCAGTGTAGCCGCTTATGACGCGTTGTTACGCCAATACGCGGGCGATTGCTTTGGCTACTTTATCAATATTTTTTGTATTGAGGGCAGCCACACAAATACGGCCTGTGGAGAGGGCATAAATGCCATCTTCCTTTTGTAAACGCTCTACTTGCTCAGCACTTAAACCTGAGTAAGAGAACATGCCGCGCTGTGCCTCGATAAAACCAAAGTCTTGCTTTACACCAGCAGCAGCGAGTTTTTGTACGAGTCCTTGACGCATTGCTTTAATGCGATCACGCATCTCGGCTAATTCATCTTCCCAAAGCTTTCTGAGTTCTGGTGAATTCAGAACAGCAGCTGCAATCGCAGCGCCATGAGTTGGAGGGTTGGAATAGTTTGTACGAATCACGCGCTTCAATTGAGACAGCACGCGAGTAGATTCATCTTTGCTCTGGGTCACGATAGATAAGGCGCCAACGCGCTCACCATAGAGTGAGAATGATTTGGAGAAAGAGCTTGAAACAAAGAAAGACATTCCAGATTCAGCAAACAAGCGTACCGCAATGCCATCCTGCTCAATACCAGCGGCAAAGCCTTGGTAAGCCATATCCAAGAACGGAATCAATTCTTTTGATTTGCAGATCTCAATTACTTGGCGCCATTGAGCTTCAGTAATGTCGGCACCAGTTGGGTTATGGCAGCAAGCGTGTAGCAATACAGTAGTGAACTTAGGGAAGGACTCTAAAGACTTCACCATGCCATCAAAATCAACACCACGTGTTTTACCGTCGAAGTAGGTGTACTCAATCACTTCAAATCCTGCGGATTCAAAAATACCGCGGTGATTTTCCCAAGTTGGATTGCTAATTGCGCAAGGCGCATTTAAATTGAGACGCTTAATAAAGTCTGCGCCAACGCGCAAGGCACCAGTTCCACCAAGGCACTCAGCGGTAACAACGCGACCATCTTTAATCAGGGAAGAATCAGCGCCGAACAATAGGTTCTGTACTGCGCTGTTGTATGGGTTTGGACCTTCAATTGGAATGTAGCTACGAGGAGAGTGCTTTGCAACAATTGCTTCCTCAGCTTTGATAACCGCTTTCAAAAGAGGCACCTTGCCTTCGTCGGTGTAGTACACGCCAACACCCAGGTTGACCTTGTCTGCGCGTTGATCGGCGACATAGGCTTCTGTAAGGCCAAAAATAGGGTCTTTAGGGGCTAGTTGGACTGAAGTGAAAAGGTTCATTTGAGGATCAAAAAGGGTAGTTAATAGGGTATTGCAGGGTTAATTGACGTTAAATTCAGTTAAATTTACTTTAAATGGCTGTTTTTGAAGCTAGATTCAACTATTTCCAAATAAAAACGGCAAAATCACTGTTTGTACAAAATTCGCTGTGAACTAAAACTCACAAGTGAAATGATAGCTGAGATGCCCCCTAAGTTGCCTAAAACTTCCTCAAATTCCAAAGTCGCTGAAAGCAAGAAAAGCCCTGTGGCCGATCCTTTGGGCGAGGTAGGCCATGACCTGGATCCAGCTAAGTTCGTTTCCTTCCCAGATTCGCCATTTCAACTCTATCAGCCGTTTCCGCCCGCAGGGGATCAACCGGCTGCAATTGATGCTCTAGTGGCTGGAATTGAGGATGGATTGACCTTTCAGACCCTTTTAGGGGTCACTGGCTCGGGCAAAACCTTCACCATGGCCAATGTGATTGCCAGAACTGGTCGTCCAGCCATCATTTTTGCCCCCAATAAGACGCTAGCCGCCCAGCTCTATAGTGAATTTCGGGAGTTTTTCCCCAAAAATGCGGTGGAGTACTTTGTTAGTTACTACGACTACTACCAGCCAGAGGCCTATGTCCCGACGCGGGATTTGTTCATTGAGAAAGATTCATCAATCAATGAGCATATTGAGCAAATGCGACTGTCCGCTACCAAGAGCTTATTGGAGAGGCGTGATGTCATCATCGTAGCCACTGTCTCCGCAATTTACGGTATTGGTAATCCAGGCGACTATCACAGCATGGTGATGACTTTGCGTCCTGGTGACAAGATGAGTCAGCGCGATATTTTGATGCGCTTAATTGCGATGCAGTATGACCGCAACGAAACCGATTTCAAGCGCGGTGTTTTTAGAGTGCGGGGCGACACGATTGATATCTTCCCGGCTGAGCATAATGAGTTGGCTGTGCGAGTTGAACTTTTTGATGATGTCATCGAGAGTTTGCAATTCTTTGATCCACTTACTGGAAGAATTCGCCAAAAAATTCCTCGCTTTACTGTCTACCCGAGTTCGCATTACGTTACGCCGCGCGATACAGTTCTTAAAGCGATTGAAACGATTAAAGCCGAGTTACGTATTCGCTTGGATGAATTCGTTAAAGATGGCAAGTTGGTTGAAGCACAACGTCTAGAGCAGCGCACTCGCTTTGATTTAGAGATGCTGAATGAACTAGGCTTCTGCAAAGGTATTGAGAACTACTCCCGCCATCTCTCTGGCGCTATGCCTGGTGAGGCTCCGCCTACCTTGGTGGACTATCTACCCAACGATGCCTTGATGTTCTTAGATGAGAGCCACGTTCTCATCGGACAGCTCAATGCCATGTACAACGGCGATAAATCTCGCAAACATACTTTGGTGGAGTTTGGTTTCCGTTTACCGTCAGCCATGGATAACCGACCACTCAAATTTACTGAGTTTGAAACTAAGATGCGTCAAACCGTTTTTGTTTCTGCAACACCAGCTGATTACGAAAATACGCACACCGGACAAGTGGTGGAGCAAGTAGCTAGACCAACCGGTTTGGTGGATCCAGAAATTGAAGTATTGCCTGCAAGTACACAAGTGGATGATTTGCTGAATCAGATTCATGAGCGAGTCAAAGTGCATGAGCGCGTTTTAGTAACGGTATTAACAAAACGTATGGCCGAGCAGTTGACTGACTATTTGTCGGATAACGGCGTGAAGGTGCGTTACGTCCATTCGGATATTGATACTGTAGAGCGCGTCGAAATTCTGCGTGACTTACGTCTAGGTGTCTTTGATGTGCTGGTGGGTATTAATTTATTACGTGAGGGTCTGGATATTCCAGAGGTTTCACTAGTTGCTATTTTGGATGCGGATAAAGAAGGTTTCTTGCGCTCTGCACGCAGTTTGATTCAGACGATTGGTAGGGCAGCACGAAACGTCAAAGGCAAGGCAATTTTGTATGCCGATCGCATTACCGATTCTATGAAGCGGGCGATGGGGGAGACTGAGCGTCGCCGAACCAAGCAAATCGCCTTTAATAAGGCGAATGGGATTGAGCCGCGAGGCGTCAAAAAGCGTATTAAAGACATTATTGATGGGGTCTACGACGTCAAGGAGAAGCGCTCTGAGATGCAGGTGGAGCAGGAGCGGGCTCGCTATGAGGATATGAGCGAGAAGGACCTGGCGGGTGAAATCAAGCGTTTGGAGAAGCAAATGAACTCTGAGGCCAAGAATTTGGAGTTTGAGAAGGCTGCAGCTACCCGAGATCGCCTTACTAAGGTTAAGGAGATGGCCTTTGGAGCGCGCTCCAGGGACGCTATTTAGGGCTGTTTTAATCCTGAGCAGATTAGTGGGGTATATGGTAAAGTTGAGCGGAATGGTCGGGTATTACCCGCCCGACTGTTAGCTGTCCATAACAATCCATTACCAAGGTGACATATGAGACTTACAACCAAAGGCCGTTTTGCAGTAACCGCAATGATCGATTTAGCCCTGCGTGAAACGCACGGGCCTGTAACTTTGGCTGGAATTAGCCAAAGACAGAAGATTTCCCTGTCTTACTTAGAGCAGTTGTTCGGCAAATTACGCCGTTTCAATATTGTTGAAAGCACTCGTGGTCCTGGCGGTGGTTACACCCTAGCCCGCAAGTCAGAAGAAATTAGTGTGGCCGACATCATTGTGGCTGTGGATGAGCCTCTAGATGCAACCCAATGTGGTGGCAAGGGCAATTGCCATAGCGATGAAGAAAACCATGGTCGTTGTATGACGCATGATCTGTGGTCAAACCTGAATGCCAAGATGGTGGAGTACCTGAGTTCCGTGTCATTGCGTGACTTAGTACAACAGCAATCTGGACGTGGAATCGTATTGCACGATTTGCGCCCAAAGAAAATCAAGACTGAAAGTGCCAAGGCAGAAAAGCCGGCATCAGCAGTCGCCGCAGCAAAGGAAGTCGCTCCGAAGCGACCTCTAGTGAATTCTGTTTTTAACCTGGCTCAGCAAAGTTAAGAGATTAGCTTCTTAGCCAATTACTCGATAAGTAAAAAATGAACGCACCACAAGACATTCCTCAACAGCCGATACCGATGTTTAGTCCTAAGCACTTCCCGGTGTATATGGATTACTCAGCTACCACGCCGATTGATCCGCGTGTAGTGGATAAGATGTTGCCTTACTTGCGTGAGCAGTTTGGTAATGCGGCATCTCGAAGCCATGCCTACGGTTGGGCTGCAGAAGAGGCGGTTGAGTGGGCGCGTTCAGAAGTAGCCCAGTTAGTTCATGCAGATCCAAGAGAGATCGTATTTACTAGCGGTGCAACTGAAAGTATTAACTTGGCACTCAAAGGTGCCGCCCACTTTTATAAAGATCGCGGTAATCACATCATTACCGTGAAGACTGAGCACAAGGCAACTTTAGATACATGTCGCGAGCTTGAGCGCGAAGGTTACGAAGTCACTTACTTAGATGTATTACCGGATGGCTTGATTGATTTTGCTCAGCTTGAAGCAGCCATGAAGCCTGGCACGATCTTGGCATCAGTGATGTATGTGAATAATGAAATTGGCGTTGTGCAAGATATTCCACGTATTGGCGAATTGTGCCGCTCCCGTGGCGTAATTTTCCATGTAGATGCAGCACAAGCTACGGGCAAAGTCGAAATCGACTTAGAGAAAATTAAAGTCGATTTAATGAGTTTTTCTGCTCACAAGACTTATGGTCCAAAAGGTATCGGCGCCTTGTTTGTTCGTCGCAAACCCCGTATTCGTATTGAGGCACAGATTCATGGCGGTGGTCATGAGCGCGGTATGCGTTCTGGAACATTGGCTGTTCACCAAATCGTTGGCATGGGTGAAGCTTTCCGTATTGCCCGTGTTGAAATGGTTGAAGAGAATGCTCGCATTCGTGCATTGCGCGATCGCTTGTTGACTGGCCTGAAGGATATTGAAGAGGTTTATGTGAATGGTGATATGGATCACCGTGTCCCACATAACCTCAATATCAGCTTTAACTATGTTGAAGGTGAGTCCATGTTGATGGCATTGAAAGATTTGGCCATCTCTTCTGGTTCTGCATGTACTTCTGCATCCTTAGAGCCATCTTATGTGCTCCGCGCACTGGGTCGCAATGATGAATTGGCGCACAGCTCAATTCGCTTTACCTTGGGTCGCTTTACAACAGAACAAGAAGTTGATTTCACAATCAAGTTGGTGAAAGAGAAGATTGCGAAGTTGCGCGAACTCTCACCACTTTGGGAAATGTTTAAAGATGGTATTGATCTCAGCACCATCCAGTGGGCAGCGCACTAAGCAAGATAAAAGATAAAAGAAATAACGAGGAAATATCATGGCATATAGCGACAAAGTAATCGATCATTATGAAAACCCCCGCAACGTGGGCTCTTTTGAAAAGGGTGATGACCAGGTAGGTACGGGTATGGTTGGCGCGCCTGCATGCGGCGACGTCATGAAGTTACAGATCCGTGTAAACGATCAGGGCGTGATTGAAGATGCCAAGTTCAAGACCTATGGTTGCGGTTCTGCGATTGCTTCATCTTCTTTGGTAACTGAGTGGGTTAAAGGTAAAACTTTGGATCAAGCTTTGGAAATTAAGAACTCCTTAATTGCCGAAGAGTTGGCTTTGCCACCTGTAAAAATTCACTGCTCAATTTTGGCGGAAGACGCTATTAAGGCGGCAGTGGCTGATTACAAAGAAAAGCATCCAGCCAAGTAAAGATAAAGAGGTTTTCATCATGGCAATTACCTTAACCGACAAAGCAGCAAAACACGTTCAGCGCAATTTAGATAAGCGTGGGAAAGGTTGTGGCTTGCGTTTGGGTGTCCGTACGACCGGTTGCTCTGGCTTGGCCTATCAACTTGAGTATGTGGATGAAGCCGCTCCTGAAGATACGCAGTTTGAATCTAACGGCATTACGATCTTTGTTGATCCGAAGAGCTTGGCTTATTTAGATGGCACCGAATTAGATTTTGTTCGTGAAGGCTTAAACGAAGGCTTTAAATTCCAGAATCCGAATGTAAAAGATGAGTGTGGTTGTGGTGAATCCTTCCGCGTCTGACGATTACTTTCGTTTCTTCGGTGTAGAGCAGAAATTCAATATTGATTTGCCTGCATTGGATCAGGCGTATCTAGCGATTCAAAAAGAAGTGCATCCAGACCGTCATGCTCGTGGAAGCGATACTGAGCAGCGACTGGCTATGCAAATGGCTACATTGGCCAATACCGCTTTTCAAACCCTCAAGAATCCCATTCAGCGCGGCCTTTATCTTTGCCGGCTTCATGGCGTAGATGCTCGCCTAGAAACCAATACTGCTATGCCAGCTGCTTTCCTCATGAAGCAAATGGAATGGCGCGAGAGTCTTGAGGATCAAGACGAGGATCTTGGAGCGCTGGAGGCTTTGGCCGAAGAGGTTGATCAATCCAAGTGCGATACCTTGGTGGAGATTACGCAAGCTATCGATGGCGCCAAAAACTATGAGCGTGCTGCTGAGCTGCTCAGAGGCCTTCTTTTTATAGATAAGTTTGCACTTGAGCTAGATGATGCTATCTCAGCTTTGGTATAGCTTTAAACTCTAGTCCCCATGGCTTTATTACAAATCTCCGAACCTGGTAAATCACTTGCTCCGCATCAACGTCGGATTGCGGTGGGTATTGATCTAGGCACCACCAATTCCTTGGTGGCTATTGTGCGGGATGCCTTGCCTAAGGTCCTGCCAGATTCAGAAGGGCGCGAGCTGCTTCCTTCGGTGGTGCGTTACTTGCCTAATGGCAGAACGCAAGCTGGCTTTGAAGCCATTGAAAGTATTGTCTCTGATCCTAAGAACACGATTGTTTCCGTAAAACGTTTTATGGGTCGCGGCATTGTTGATGTAGAAAACATTGAGAACGCACCTTACGACTTTGTTGATGAGCCCGGCATGTTGAAGTTAAGAACCGTGGCTGGTGATAAGAGTCCCATCGAAGTCTCGGCAGAAATTCTGGCGCGCTTACGTCAGTTAGCTGAAGACTCGGTAAACGACGATATTGTTGGCGCAGTGATTACTGTGCCTGCTTATTTTGATGATGCTCAACGTCAAGCTACAAAAGATGCTGCCAAATTGGCTGGTATTGAAGTCTTGCGATTGCTCAATGAACCTACCGCTGCTGCGATTGCCTATGGACTGGATAATGCTTCTGAAGGTATCTATGCTGTTTATGATTTAGGCGGCGGAACTTTTGATATCTCTATCTTGCGTATGAGCAGGGGAGTATTTGAAGTTCTATCGACTGGTGGCGACTCTGCTTTGGGTGGCGATGATTTTGATCACCGTTTGTATTGTTGGGTGATCGAACAAGCCAAGCTTCCACCACTCTCGATTCAGGATCATCGCAAGCTATTACTTTCTTGCAAGCATGCAAAAGAACAATTGAGTCACAACCCATTGGCCCGCGTTCATGAAACACTCACCGATGGTACTGTAGTGAATGTCGGTATCAGCCAGGCTCAGTTCTTTGAGATTACTCAGAACCTCATTAGCAAAACACTAACAGCAGTTAAAAAAGCATTACGTGATGCGGGCCTTAAAGCAGATGAAGTCAAAGGCGTGGTGATGGTAGGTGGAGCAACCCGCATGCCTCATGTACAGCGTGCGGTTGGCGAACTTTTTGGTACTAAACCCTTAAATAATCTCAACCCAGACCAAGTGGTTGCTTTAGGCGCTGCCATGCAGGCAGACCTGCTAGCTGGCAATCAAAGCAAAGACGATGAGTGGCTTCTATTAGATGTCATTCCACTTTCACTTGGTATTGAAACCATGGGTGGCTTGGTAGAAAAAATTATTCCACGCAATACGCCGATTCCGGTTGCGCGTGCCCAGGATTTCACGACATTTAAAGATGGTCAAACAGCATTAGCAATTCAGGTGGTGCAGGGTGAGCGTGAGTTAGCGCAAGACTGCCGTTCTCTAGGTAAGTTTGAATTGCGTGGCATTCCTCCAATGGCTGCTGGCGCTGCCCGTATTCGGGTGACATTCCAGGTGGATGCGGATGGCCTACTTTCAGTTAGCGCAACAGAGCAGGGCTCGGGTGTGCAGGCCTCGATTGATATCAAGCCATCGTATGGCCTGACTGATGCTGAGATTGCCCGCATGCTGCAAGACGGATTTGCCTCTGCGAAAGTGGATCTCTTAGCTAGATCTTTGCGTGAAGAGCAGGTAAATGCGCAGCGATTATTAGATGCTGTGCAAACCGCATTGGATTCTGATCGTAGCTTGTTGAATGCTGAGGAACAAGCGGTTGTTGATCTGGAGATGGCTACTTTGCAAAAGATTCTTACAGAAGAAACCGATAGCGCTGTCTTAAGAAAAGCGGTGGATCAAGCTGCCAAGGCTACCGATGAGTTCGCTCAGAAGCGCATGAACGCCAGTATTCAGAAGGCTTTGGCTGGCAAGAATGTTGCAGAAATTTAATAAAAGAAAATTACTAAGATGACCCAGATCGTTGTTCTACCCCATAGTGAATATTGCCCAGATGGCGCTGTAGTTGAGGTAACGCCTGGCACTTCTATTTGTGAGGCGCTGCTAGAAAACAATATTCCGATTGAGCATGCCTGCGATATGGTCTGTGCTTGCACTACCTGTCACGTCATTGTGAAAGAGGGTTATCAGAGCCTGAATGCTCCCGATGAGAATGAAGAGGATTTATTGGATCGTGCATGGGGACTCAACCCTCAGTCCCGTTTGTCTTGCCAGGCGATTGTTGCCCGCGAAGACTTGGTGATTGAGATTCCGAAGTACTCAATTAATCATGCGAAAGAAAATCACTAATTGCTTTAAAGATACGGATAAAGAAAAAGCCACCCTTGGGGCGGCTTTTTTAATGCTGGATCGCATGATCAAGCAGTCTAAAAATAATTCATTATTTTCCGCAAGGAAATACACCCTCTAAAAACTTCAACATAGTTTCTGCTGCTGGTTTTGATCCATTAGATGGGTTTGCATTGGCCCAGGCAATATATTCGTCTACGACCTGTATGCGTGATGGTGCAGGTTGTTTGACGCAAATCTTGCTAGGAGCAGTCTTTGGATTGCGTGTTGCAAGATAGGTGTCATAAACAGCCTGGCCATAAATTTGGCAAGTTACGTTTGTGCTTCCTTCGCCCTTGCAGTACTGCAATAACTCATCAGTAGTCGTTGCGTTAGCGGCTTGCATGCTAGCGGCCATTACGAAGGCTAGGGTAGCGGCAATTAAAAATTTCTTCATGTTCATTCCTTTAATCAATTTTATATATGTCAATGTAGATGAGTGCGAGTAATTAGCGGCGACCACGACCGCCACCACCACCAAAGCCGCCACCGCGGTTACCGCCACCAAAATGATCGCCACCGCCATCAAAGCGTGCGCTACGGGTATCGCCAAAGCCACCACCACCGCCAAATCGATCGCCACCGCCGGAAGGTCGACTAGCAGTACGATCTCCGCCACCGAAATTACCACTGCGGTCAGCGCCACTTCTGTCGCCTGTTCTATCGGCGCCCGAACGATTACCTGCGCGCTCACCACCCATATTGCCAGCGCGATCCCCAGAGCGGTTATTGCCTAAGTCGCCACGCTGTAAGTTCTGGCGTAATTGATCACGTTCAGCATCGCGACTCGCATTGGCTCCGGCACCACCACCAAGATTGGCGTTACGACGTTGTTGATCAGGCTTCCAGTCACTAGAGCCACCATTACGATTGCCGTTCCAGTTGTTGTTAGTATTCTTGTTGAAGTTGTTGAAGTTATTGTTATTTACGGTCAATGATCCGCCGCCGTAACCGCCGCCCCAGTGGCAACCACCCCAAAGAGCAGCGCCAACCGCCATGCCAACACCAAAGGAGAGTAGTGCTGTACCGGCTACATATCCAGGTGGATAGTATGCGTATGGAGGATATGCTGGATAAGCCCATGCACCGTAGACAACGGTTGGGTTATAAGTAGGAACATAGACTACTTGTGGGTTAGCGGGCTCAATGATGATGGTCTGACTGCTACCACTACCTTGTGTTGTCACCGTCTGTTGTGAATTCGATTGCAGGGATCCAGCTTGTTTAGCTTTTGCGCGCAATGCTTGAATCGCACTCATGGTTTCAGATTGCTGCGCCAAAACCGCATTGCCAAGTTGTTGAGTCCAACTCAACTGAGAGCCCATCATCTCTAGCACTGGTGGAAATGACACGAGGGACTTCACGCTCGCATCCCAGGTCTGTTGCTGAAGTGCTTGATTGAGGGCATCACCCTTGAGCTTGCTATTAGCCTTGGCCCAGTTCGATGCCTCTCCAACCTCTAATGGATAGGTGGCAGCCATCAACACTTGCGAGACAAGTGCGTCCGGATAAAGTGCAATCGGCGCTACCAGAGCCTCTAATTGCGCTTGAGACAGCTTGGCTGCTTGTTGTTGGCTAGAGTTCTGGGCATATGCCACAGGAGCTGCCGCAGGAATGATGAGTGCAGCCGTAAGAAGGCTTGCTATTAAACGAGATGGAATACCCATCTTCTTTGTCGCCGACATTGGCACCCCTTTACTAGGTTGAATATGCTTTGATTTTACAGAATGGCACAAATCCTGAGATATGCACCAAATTGAAGCATAACGCACTTAAAGTAGGCGAGCTAATAATTGTGATGAAGGTCAGAGGAATACTATGAACTTGTTGTTCATTCTTTAGTAGTACCTCCATAGATTTTCTTTCAAGCCACCCTACGGGGTGGTTTTTCTTTATATCTTGACGGTCGGCAATTTTCCTGGGGGAGTGGGGAACTAGAATTCAGCTCTCAATGCTTAAGTTAATCAAAAATTATTTCCCGGGCCTCATGGTTTGCTTGATCATTGCCATGTCAACCAGCTTCCTTTCTGAAAATTATGGTGGCCCGCAACTCTTGTATGCATTGTTGATTGGCTTATCTCTACATTTTTTATATCTCAATGAAACGGTAAAGCCAGGAATCGATTTTTGCGCCAAAACAGTTTTACGTTTGGGTGTTGCATTCCTAGGTATCCGCGTTACATTTTCTGATATTGGTGCAATCGGTTTAAGCACCGGGCTCATGGTGATTTTTGCAGTTGGCGCTACAGTGTGTCTCGGATACTTCCTTGCCAAATTGCTGAAGCTATCTCCTGACTTTGGCTTGATCGCAGGCGGATCTGTTGGTATTTGTGGTGCATCTGCAGCTTTGGCCGTTGCCTCCGTGTTGCCAAAAACAAAAGAGAATGAGCGCTTTACTTTACTGGTGGTTGTTGGGGTAACTGTTCTATCTACAGCCGCAATGGTCGTCTATCCATTTACTCTACAGCTACTTGGTATTGCTGATTTACCTGCAGGCATCTTTTTAGGGGCAACCGTTCATGATGTGGCTCAGGTAGTTGCCGCAGGCATGTTGTTTGGTCCTGAGGCAGGGGACGTGGCGACAGTCGTTAAGTTGTTCCGAGTCGCACTGTTATTGCCAGTGGTTCTATTTATTTCTCTTTTCTTTGGCGCTGAAAAATCATCTCAACGTTTAGGTTGGGGTAGCTTGCGCCTAATACCAACATTCCTACTGGGATTTGTCGCTCTATCAGTCGTTGCATCCATGCAGATTTTGCCAGGCTCCGTAACCCATTCCATTGGCGGCATATCCCGCTGGATGTTAGTGATTGCAATAGCCGCTGCTGGACTAAAAACAAACTTTCAGGAGTTGGCTAAGCTGGGTTGGCAGCCGGTTGTTATGCTGGTTGTTGAGACTCTATTCATCGCCGCCATCGGACTATTCTTTATTCTCAAAATGACCTAGCTTGGACTAAGCAATGGCCTCTCGAATCATTCCGGCTGCAACAGTATGGTTTGTGGCTTCATCAATGAGGATAAATGCACCAGTGCGTTGAGATTGATTAAACAAGTCAGCAACAATAGGTTTTTGCAGCACAAAGGATACGCGACCGATTTCATTTGCTTTTAGTGGATGGGTTTCTAGTGCACGAGAAAGTGTTTGTACATCTAGCACCTGCTCAATTACTTTTACCTTGGCGCCAATCGTATTGGTAGTGTGACGCAAAGCATACTTCCGACTTAAGGAGAGTGGTTCGGTATCAAGCCAGCAAAGATCAGCAGAGATCTGCTTGCTGAGTGTTGGTGGATTGCTATCTTCAGCGCTGATAAACAAGCAACCTCTAGAAACATCGATATCTTCAGCCAGGCTAATCGCTGCGGATTCACCCGTTTGAGCGGACTCCACCTCATTGCTAGTATGTTCACGATTTGAGCGATTACCTAAGTAGATCTTAGAAACAGTTGCCTCGCGATTCTCGGGTAGAACTTTAATCTTTTGACCCACTCGAATACTGCCGGACTCAATTTGACCTAGGTAGCCGCGGAAGTCATCGGAAGCGCTGCCATCCTGACGGGCAACATATTGCACTGGAAAACGTAATCCAGTTTTTTCTGATTGAGGGCTGGTATCCAGGCTCTCAAGCCACTGAACTAATGTAGGGCCCTTGTACCAAGGCGTATCTTTGCTAGGCGTGACAACGTTGGCGCCGAGTAGAGCAGACATCGGAATCAAAGTAGGTTCAGACAAGCCAATTTTTTTGCACAAGTCTTGAATTGCTATTTTGATAGTGTGGAAAACTGTCTCATCAAAATTGAGCAAGTCCATTTTGTTCACAGCAAAAACAACATGGCGCAGACCTAGTAAATGCACAATTGCGGCATGTCGTTTAGTTTGAGCCAATAAAGTGGCGGGAGTGGTATTGAGATCTACTCGAGTAGCATCGACCAAAATCACTGCAACATCGGATTGAGATGCACCCGTAACTAGATTTCGCGTGTATTGCTCGTGACCCGGAGCGTCAGCCACAATAAACTTCCGCTTAGGAGTAGAAAAATAGCGATAAGCCACATCAATAGTGATGCCTTGTTCGCGTTCAGCTTCTAGGCCATCAGTCAGTAGCGCCAGGTCAACACCGGCATCAGAGGATGTAACACGAGCATGTTTTGTTTTGGATAAAGATTCAAGCTGATCAACCAAGATGGACTTGGTGTCATATAACAACCGACCGATTAGTGTGCTCTTGCCATCATCTACGCTGCCAGCAGTGATGAAGCGGACCACATTTTGATTTTGATTGGTAGTCATTAGAAGTAGCCTTCTTTCTTGCGGCGCTCCATAGAGGCCTCATTAGTTTGATCGTCCATGCGCGTAGCGCCACGCTCTGTAATTTCTGTAATCGCAGTTTCAGCGATGATGTCGATGGGGTTGGCGGCCGCACTAAGGACTGGGCAAGTACAACTGATATCGCCTACAGTGCGAAAACGCACGTTCAGAATCTCGCTGATATCTCCCGGTGCCTTAGGGGTGATATTGGTAACGGGGACTAGGAGACTATTCTTACGAACCACTTCGCGTTCATGGGTATAGTAAATACTTGGTAACTCTAAATTTTCACGAGCGATGTATTGCCAAATATCAAGCTCCGTCCAATTGGAGATCGGGAACACGCGCATATTTTCTCCTTGAGAAATGCGTGCGTTATATAGATTCCAGAGTTCAGGTCGTTGTGCTTTAGGATCCCATTGGCCAAATTCATCACGAAAGGAGAAGATGCGTTCTTTAGCACGAGCTTTTTCTTCATCACGGCGTGCTCCACCCATGAGGGCATCAAACTCATGCTCAGCAATCGCTTCAAGCAGAGTTACTGCCTGAGCAGCATTACGAGAATCCGTCTCTTTGCGTAAACGAACAGTACCTTTTTTGATGGAGTCTTCAACGTTACCCACGATCAGTTTGACGCCGGTTTTTTCGACTACAGAATCTCGATAGGCGATGACTTCTGGATAGTTATGCCCGGTATCAATATGCAGAATGGGGAAGGGGAGTTTTACTGGGCGATCGCCAAACTGAAAGGCTTTGCGAGCCAGGTGAAACATCACAATCGAATCTTTACCGCCAGAGAACAGCATGGCAGGATTTGCGCACTGCGCTACCACTTCGCGAATGATGTAGATCGACTCAGCTTCTAGCCAATCTAAATGGTCATCTAGTAATTTTTGTTCTTGCATTCTGTAATTCGTTCTCTGCTCAGTTTTGCTACTAAAGTACTTCAATAATTATTTATTTACGTGAAGACCGCATTCTTTACTATCACTTTGTAACCACCACCAGCGACCTGCACGAATGTCTTCACCTTGTTTCACTTGGCGCGTGCAAGGCTCGCAACCAATGCTGGGGTAGCCCTTTAAGTGCAATGGATGTACGGGTACGCCCTCTTGTTTGATATAGGTCCAAATATCAGCCTCAGTCCAATCAAATAATGGATTGAATTTAGCAATGCCACGGGCATCATCGAGTTCTTCCAAGTTCAACTCAACGCGGGTAGTTGATTGTTCGCGTCGTTGTCCAGTCAGCCATGCGTCAGCGCCAAGTAAGGCGGCATTCAAAGGCTTAATTTTGCGAGCGCCACAACAAGCTTTCTTAGCCACCTCTCCATCGTAAAAACCATTCATGCCGTATTGATCGATGAATACTTCAACATCACTTTCTTCTGGATAGGCTTGGGCAATCGAAATCCCATAGTGCTTTTCTGTAGTTTTAGTCATATCCACGGTTTCTTGATGCAGGCGACCGGTCGCTAAAGTAAATAGCTTGATATTGGCTTTGGATTGGACAATCGCATCCGTGATCACCATATCCTCAGCAGCTAAGCTCGTAGCAAAGCGAACATCAGAAAAGCGTGAAGCCATATCCAGTAAGCGCTGTTTGAGGGTTGCCGTCTTTCTGGCTAATTCAGATTCGGAGGATGCATCAGCGGGAATGGACCAAAATTCTGGGGCAATCATGAGGACACCAGCTTAATTCCAACCAAAAACAATGTTCCCGCAAGCGTTGTTCTTGTGGCTCCCTCAGACAGTACGCTGGAGAGTTTTGCGCCTAACCAAATGGCCGGCACGGAGCCAATGAGTAATCCAAACAGCAAGTCAAAATGCACGTTGCCGAGCCACCAATGCCCTAGTCCAGCCAGCGCAGTCAATGGCACGGCATAGGCAATATCAGTGCCAGCAACTTCTGATGCTTTTAAATGCGGATAGAGTAATAGGATGAGCGTTGCTCCAATTGCACCGGCACCAATTGAAGAGACCGTTACCAGGATTCCGATTACAGCGCCAACACTTATGGTTGCAGTCTTAAGAGCGGTGCCAGTAGGGAGGTAGCGGGGATTCGCTTGCACCCATTTTAAGATCTTGGATCTAAAGAGTAGAGATGCTGCCGTTAATAAAACAGATATCCCAATAGAAATGCTAATGACATGATTCCAGTCTTTTGAAACTGGGCCGACATATTTCAAAACGAGGATGGAAAGTATTGCGGTACTAATACTACCTATGCAGAGAAGGCGAACAATATCCCAGCGTACATTTCCATGAAGGCGATGCGCTGCAGTTCCAAACCCTTTGGTGATGGCTGCGAATGCTAGATCTGTTCCGACGGCGGCCGTGGGAGCAACCCCGAATATCAGCGTCAGCAATGGCGTCATCAGTGACCCGCCACCGACGCCTGTCATGCCAACCAATAGTCCAACTAGCGCGCCGGAAATAATGAAATGTGAGGAATCAAGTAAGAAGTGAAACATCAGTACACCCAATCAATTAAGCAAAGGTTTGCTCAAACTCATCGAGCTTGATGGCATTCATGAGAAACAGAATTTGACGCTGGAAGCTTTTGCGTTCCGCCACATTCTCATGTGGCAAACGATCATGTTCGCGTAATAGCTTGGTTATGATCGGGTTGTAGTGCTCACGTACGGGGGACATCCGAATTCCTTGGTAAATATCTTGTTAAGAAGAATTTACCAAGAGGGCTATATATCCACAAGGAATATATAGCGATATCTAAATTACTTTTAGCTATATAAGGCGGATTACTTTTCTACAAAAGCACGTTCAAATACGTAATCACCTAATTGGCCGAGACTGGGTGACACCTTAAAGCCTTTGGCATCGAGCATCTCGGCAGTTTCTTTGAGCATAGATGGGCTGCCACAGATCATCGCGCGATCTACCGCTGGATCTAATGGAGGCAGGCCAATATCTTTAAAGAGTTGACCAGATTCAATCGCAGTAGTTAAACGACCGGTGTGCTTAAAAGCCTCACGTGTCACTGTTGGGTAATAGATTAATTTCTCACGAATGATTTCACCGATGTATTCATCTTGAGTGAGTTCATTCTTAATGTAATCGGCATAGGCTAATTCGCTTACCAGGCGCACGCCATGAATTAGAACTACTTTTTCAAACTTCTCATAAGTATCTGGATCGCGAATGATGCTCATGAACGGCGCTAATCCTGTGCCGGTACTGAAAAGGTAAAGATGCTTTCCGGGATTTAAGTCATCAATGACTAAGGTGCCAACGGATTTTTCGCTTACCAAAATTGGATCGCCAACCTGAATCTTCTGAAGGCGAGAGGTGAGGGGGCCATCTTGAACCTTGATGCTCAAAAACTCTAAATGCTCCTCATAGTTGGGGCTTGCCACACTATAGGCACGAACTAAGGGTTTGCCTTCGACCTCTAAACCAATCATCAAAAAGTGGCCACTACGGAAACGCAGACCCTTATTTCTGGTGGTGGTGAAGCTAAATAGGGTGTCATTCCAGTGGTGAACTGTAAGGACGGTTTCGGTGTTGTAGGCTGCCATAAGTGATTAAGAGTGGGTGCAAAACCCTAATTATCCTCATTCTGAGCCTGGTTCTATATATAAAAAAGTATTTAGCTTATAAAAAGGGAGTCTTTTACTTATATCTACAAGCTCCCTATGATTCTTCCATAGCCAATTGAAAGAATCTGATGTCCACAAAGCCTACAGTCCAAAAGCCCTTGTTTCTGACCATCATCCAGATATTCCTGGGTTTAGCTCTGTTAAGTTTATCGACTCATTTGGCCTTGGAAAGCACACTTTACCTAGAGGTGCTGAATCAGAATGGTTTAAATCAATATCACGCCTTTGGACTGCTGGTTTGCCTCAGCTTCATTTCAGGGGTGTTTCTTATCGCGCAGCATGTGCTCACGCAAGACCAGGCGAGCATTGATGATCACTTTAGTCGGGCCGTGAACTACTAAAGCAAGATAGACTGTGGCCTTATCTCCATAAGGCCACAATATGAATTCATCACCCCATAAATCCATCTTCGAAAAAGGTGCGTGGTATGTGGTGGTTCAAGGCGTCTTGATTGGCCTCATCTTATTTGGACCTCAAGGATCCCATCTAGTTAGCTCAGAGCCACTAGCTTCCACTCTTCAATCCTGTGGCATTGCCATTGGCTTGCTAGCCTGTTTAATTATGGCGATTGCAGTAATTAATCTAGGAAAAAATCTCACACCCTTGCCTTGTCCCAAAGACGACGCTGTTCTGATTCAGACTGGCTTATATAGATATGTTCGTCACCCCATTTATTTCGGAGTGCTCTTGGCGGCTCTGGCCTGGCTACTCATCTTCCCCGGGGTTTATGTATTGGCGTATTCAATTTGCTTATTTCTATTGTTTGACATCAAGGCTAGGCGGGAAGAGATGTGGCTAGTTGAGCGTTTTCCTGATTACAGGGCATATCAAGCCAGAGTTAAAAAACTGATTCCGGGAATCTATTGAGACAGCGATACTGATTTTTGATTTGGTTATCATTTGCGAATGAGTCAGATCAAATACATCTTCCTCGCTTTATTTAGCCTGGGGCTAGTAATCATAGCCGTCATCCTCCAGCAAGTTGGATATCAAGGGATAAGCTTTCTGCCGTGCCCACTTTGCATTCTGCAGAGAATTGGGTACTTAGGTATCGCTATCTTTTGTTTTTTAGCTGCTAGCTTTAATCCCCTGAGAAAGCTTTTTCATGCGATGGCAGCGCTTTCAGCAGCTTACGGACTTTCGGTGGCAGGGCGCCAAGTCTGGTTGCTTTCGCACCCGGAAACCTCTTGCGGGATTGATCCACTAGAGATCTGGATTAATCAATTTCAATTGGTTCAAGGCTTGCCTTGGTTATTTAAAGCGGATGGCATATGTTCGGCAAAGTTACCGGCAATCTTAGGTTTGCAATTACCGGAGTGGTCTTTACTCTGGTTCACCTTTTTCCTATTAGTTCTTGCAGTCACCTTCTTTAAAAAATTACCTAAATAAAAGGAAGCATATGAGCGACTCCCCATCAGTTAAATTGGTGCAGCAAAGCGACTATCAATTTGCTATCTATTACAACGAAGAGCGTGACCCCATTTATGGAGACGAGCCACCACCATTAGGTAGATCTCAAGGCGCTACGCCGTCACAGTTTTTATTGGCCGGAGTGGCCAATTGCCTATCCGATTCTTTGCTATTTGCATTACGAAAGTTCAAGCAGAATCCTGAGCCAATCGAAACTAAAGCCAGTTGCGACATAGGTAGAAACGCAGAAAACCGCCTGCGTATTCTGGCAATCCAGGTAGAGATTCGTATTGGTGTACCAGGCCATACTTTAGAAAATCTTGATCGCGTATTAGCGCAATTTCAGGATTTCTGTACCGTATCTTCCAGTGTCAGCCTAGGTATTCCGGTCAATGTTACGGTAATCGATAGCGATAACACGAAGCTATATCCAGCAAGCTGAGTTATTTGAATCCGCAAAAAGAAAAAAGCCGCAGAGCTTAAATTCTGCGGCTTTTGTATTTCTAAAAAGTAGCGATTGGATCGATTACTCTTCTTCGCGACGTAAATGTGGGAAGAGAATGACATCACGAATATTTGGCGCATCAGTCAACAGCATGACTAAGCGGTCAATACCGATGCCGCAACCACCAGTCGGGGGCATGCCGTACTCAAGAGCACGAATGAAGTCATGGTCAAAGTACATTGCTTCTTCGTCACCAGCTTCTTTTTGCTCTACTTGCTTGCGGAAGCGATTGGCTTGATCTTCTGCGTCATTTAACTCTGAGAAGCCGTTGGCAATCTCGCGACCGGTAATGAATAATTCAAAACGCTCGGTAATGCCGGGGCGTGTATCAGATTCGCGGGCTAGGGGGCTTACTTCGATTGGGTAATCGATGATGTAAGTTGGCTCCCATAGATGTGACTCGGCAACCATTTCAAATAAGGCCAATTGAAGGGCGCCAATGCCAGCGTTCTTCAAAGTAGGGGAATCTGGATTCTCGCCGCCTTTTTTCAGCTCAGCGCGAATAAATGCAGCATCTTCTAATTGGGATGGCTCATAGCTCTTATTGGACTGGCCGCAATACTTCAGGATAGCTTCGGTAATAGTGAGGCGCTGGAATGGTTTGCTCAAATCCAGTTCGCGACCTTGGTGGGTCAGAACGGCGGTGCCTTGGGCGTCAATCGCTGCAGCACGAATCAAACTCTCCGTGAAATCCATCAACCAACGGTAGTCGGTATAGGCCGCATAGAACTCCATCATTGTGAATTCTGGATTGTGACGCGGGCTAACGCCTTCGTTACGGAAGTTACGGTTAATTTCAAAGACACGTTCAAAGCCACCAACTACCAAGCGCTTCAAATAAAGCTCTGGCGCAATACGCAAGAACATCTGCATATCTAAAGCATTGTGGTGTGTAATAAATGGTTTAGCTGTAGCGCCACCAGGAATCGGGTGGAGCATTGGTGTTTCGACTTCCATGAAGTCTGCATCAAGCATATGTCGACGCAAGGAAGCGATCGTATTGCTACGTGCTCTGAAAGTATTGCGACTCTCTGGATTCACAATCAAATCAACATAACGTTGACGGTACTTGGTCTCTAAATCTGAGAGGCCATGGAATTTGTCTGGAAGAGGGCGTAGAGATTTGCTTAGGAGGCGTAGATTGCTACATTCAACTGAAAGCTCGCCCTTGTTAGTTTTGAATAGATTACCTTCAGCAGAGATAAAGTCACCCATATCCCAGTGCTTAAATGCACCATGAGTATCTGCACCGCTGATTTCATCATTGATATAGAACTGAATCTGCCCGCTGCGATCTTGAATCGTCGCAAAGCTAGCTTTACCCATCACACGCTTTAGCACCATACGGCCGGCAACTTTGACATGCACCTTTTTAGCAGCCAACTCTTCTTTGGTGAGGCTGTCATAGTGAGTGTGGAGATCCGCTGCTAAGTGGGTTGGCACGAAGTCATTGGGAAAAGCTACTCCGCCTTCGCGTAACTTGGCTAATTTCTCGCGACGCTCAGCAATGATGTGATTTTCATCAACAGCTTCGGTGACAGGGGTTTGGTTGGAATTCACTTGATCGTTCATATAGAGTATTAATAACTGGAATAGGGGTAGTAAATCAAACGCCTTGTTTCAGGCTGGCTTCAATAAAGGCATCAAGATCACCATCCAATACCTTTTGTGTATTGGAGATCTCAACGTTAGTACGCAAGTCTTTAATGCGGCTTTGATCCAGTACGTAGGAGCGGATCTGATGACCCCAACCCACATCAGTTTTGCTGGCCTCAAGTTTGTCCTGTTCAGCGCGACGCTTTTGCATCTCGTGCTCATATAGACGTGACTTCAACATCGTCATCGCTTCTGCTCTATTGCGGTGTTGGCTTCGGTCGTTCTGACACTGAACCACGATTCCGGTTGGAAGGTGGGTCAAGCGAACGGCAGAGTCGGTCTTGTTAATGTGCTGACCACCCGCACCAGAGGCGCGATAGGTATCCGTACGGATATCAGCTGGATTAACGTCAATCTCAATCGAGTCATCAATCTCTGGATACACATAGATACTGGCAAAAGAAGTGTGGCGTCCATTGGATGAGTCAAATGGTGACTTACGTACCAAGCGGTGCACACCAGTCTCTGAACGGAGGTGGCCATAAGCGTACTCACCATCGACTTTGATAGTGGCGCTCTTGATGCCCGCAACGTCGCCATCAGATTCTTCTAAGATTTCTGTTTTGTAGCCTTTGCGCTCGCAATACTTAAGATATTGGCGGAACAGCATGCTGGCCCAGTCGCAGGCTTCTGTTCCGCCGGCACCTGCTTGAATGTCGATAAAACAATTGCATGAATCCATCTCGTTATGGAACATGCGGCGGAACTCAAGATCATGAATGATCTTGCTGTAGCTTTCAACGTCTTGTTCGATAGCACCAATCGTTTCAAAATCACTTTCTTCTTTAGCCATATCGAATAATTCGAGGGCGCCAGTGATATTGCTATTTAAATCGGTGAGGGTGGCAACAACGCCATCGAGCAATTTCTTTTCTTTGCCGAGGGCTTGTGCTTTCTTTTGATCATCCCAGATAGTGGGATCTTCAAGAATAGAGTTAACTTCAGTAAGGCGTCGTGACTTTACTTCGAAGTCAAAGATACCCCCGAAGTGCTTGCTCACGAGTGAGCAGATCGGACAGGGTATTTGAAATAATATTGAGTTGTTCGGCTTCCATCCCCTAATTATAAGGGGGTTATTGCGACTCAACCCTCGTCGTGGGCCTCAATCATGAGTTGCACGCGTGCCTGCCCTTGGAAGCGGTCTGTCACTAGGCGATAGGCCAGTTTGGCCTTGGCGGGCAAGGGCTGAGTCCGATTGAACCAAACCCCCGTAAATGGCTTACTAGCCAGTTGACCGTCTCCAATAGGGCGAAGCTGCAAGCGCAGATGTTTTTCTTTCATGAGACTTTGCTGTCCAACTTCGAATTCCCCATAAAAAATCGGCTGAGGAAAGCCTTGGCCCCAGATTTCTTCAGCAAGAAGATCGCCTGTTTCGGGTGTGAATTCAGAAAGATCGAGTGAGCCATCATGAATGTGGCGACGCTCTAATAATTCATCGTTCAGCAATTCATTGGCTACCTGCTGAAACACCACATCAAACTTTTCAAAATCCGCTTTTCTGATGCTCAGGCCTGCTGCCATGGCATGACCGCCAAATTTGAGAATCAGGCCTGGCTCGCGTTTGGAAACAATATCTAAGGCGTCACGTAGATGAAAGCCTGTTAGAGATCTGCCGGAGCCGCGTAATTCTTCTCCACTAGCACCATCAGCGGGAGCAAACACAAGCGCAGGGCGATTAAAGCGCTCTTTCAGACGCGAGGCCACAATACCAACCACGCCTTGATGCCATTCTGGATTCCAAAGACAAATGCTCGAGCGATCGGCCATGGTGCCCGCCAATTGATCTTCGGCCAGATGGGCGAGGGCAGCTTCCTGCATGCCACCCTCAATTACACGTCGCTCGCGATTAATGCGATCAAGTTCATAAGCCAGTTCAGTAGCTTCCTCCGTCTTATCGCTCAGCAAGAGACGAATGCCTAGAGTCATATCCGCTAAGCGCCCAGCAGCATTCAGACGAGGACCAATAGCAAAACCTAAATCAAAGGTATTGGCTTTACGAGGATCTCGAACAGCCGCTTGAAATAGTGCTTGAATGCCTGACTGTGAAACCCCCGCGCGAATACGCTTTAAGCCATTGGAAACCAAAATACGATTATTGCGATCGAGTTGCGCCACATCCGCTACGGTACCCAAGGCCACAAGATCTAATAGGTTCTCAATTTTGGGTTGAGTCTCAGCAGTAAATTTTCCACGCTTACGAAGCTCAGCACGCAGAGCAACTAATAAATAGAACATCACTCCTACACCTGCAAGTGCTTTGCTTGGAAAGGTGCATCCAGGCTGATTGGGATTGACGATTGCAGTTGCTTTGGGAAGTCGATCACCTGGCAGGTGATGGTCAGTCACGATCACTTCCATACCCAGCTCACGAGCCCGGTCTACCCCAGCCTCACTAGCAATGCCGTTATCCACTGTGATGAGATATTTCGGTTTGGGGTTTTGTTGAGCTGCTAGATCCACCACCTCTGGGGTTAATCCATAGCCCATCGTAAAACGGTTTGGTACTAAGAACTGAATGGGGGTATCTACTCCACCTAACATCCTCAGACCACGGAGTGCAACGGCGCAAGCAGTAGCGCCATCGCAGTCATAGTCGGCCACTACCAGCATAGGTTCTTTGAGCTCCAGAATATCGGCTAGCAGGGTGGCAGTGCTAATGCAGTTCTTTAATTCGACTGGTGAGAGTAGTTGCTTTAGATCTAAAGAGAGTTCATCTGGTTTATCAATGCCACGGGCCGCATACAACCTAGCTAGCAACGGGTGCAGACCACTTTGCTGTAACCAGCTAGCCGTCCGCTCAGAGAAGGGGCGCTTAGAAAATACGCTCATGCTGAAATGATTTCCGACCAAGCTAAAGGTTCTGATTTTTTCCAGAATGCCCATAACTTTTTATTTAAGTCTTTAGCTGTGAAGATTCTGTGGCGAGTCTGACCATTGGGAAAATCGATGATTTCAATTTCATCTAATTCATTACTCAAAAGAGCTCTTCTTAAGTCCTCCCAAATACTTTCGGGTCGATCAATCCACGCAAAGGCATTTTGCAGTCTTGAGAAATCAATATCACTTTGCTGAGGAACTCCAAGATATTTAGCTAGACCAGCCAAAAGAGGATGACCTCCATATATCTGACTTACATTTTGAAGTGATTGAGGAATCTGAATATCTGCTAGCTTGCCAATACCGCTAATCCAAAGGGAGTTAATGCTTGGCAGTCTGCGTTGCTCGCGCTCTTCATTCACGGGATCAATGTGCCAAAGCATTTGAATTTCATTCTGGAGTTTGCGCCAGAGCTTAGCGATACCAACTTCGCTGGTATCACGCGGCATCCACCAATCAATATTGCGACCATGAGCCTGATCAATGGAGTGGGTTGCTAAGCTGGCAAATGGACCCGCTGGAATAAACCAATCACCTTGCCCCTGAAATAAGACTTTGCTGCCAAAATCCTCTTCAATAAAAGGAAGGGCGGTCTGTAGTAATTTAGAGGATTCACTTGCGGTCAGATCAATCTGACTTTGAGCCATGAGGATTAAATGATCTCGGGTGGCGTGAAAATGGACTGGCTGGAGACAGGCAATAGCTTCATTGGGATTGATTGCTAAATCACTCTGGCCCAACAGTAAGACTGGGGCTATTGGCAACCGATCTCCCAATAGAAACCGCTCATGCGGCAGTCCGCTAGGTGGCACATTCTGCTCAAACCCAGCGTCAACAGCATCTTCCCCTGACACCATCAGGGTAAAGCGTCGCGAAGCGCTTATTTGGGAGGTCAAATTAGCAGTCATTCCCCTGATTTTAGGTGGCATTTACAGAATCCATTGGTTTGCTCGTTTAATTCACTAAACTGTAGCTATGTTGAGACTTCCTATTGAGCTAGAAATTGGCCTACGCTATACCCGATCCAAGCGTCGTAAGACAGTGGGTAAGCGTGATGGTTTCCTCTCTTTTATTTCCGGAATCTCTACTGCGGGCATCGCTTTAGGCGTTGCAGCTTTGATTGTGGTTCTCTCAGTCATGAATGGCTTTCAGAAGGAAGTGCGCGACCGCATGCTGTCCGTGCTCTCCCATATTGAAATTACCGCCCCAGATGGTTTGGCTAATTGGCAGCCGATTGCGCTGAAGGTGGCTGCCCAGCCGCACGTAGTTGGTGTCGCTCCAATGGTGAGTTCACAAGGTTTATTGAGTCGCGAGAACGTCATGCGTGGCGTGGCTATTCGTGGAGTGTTGCCAAGTGAAGAGGGTAAGGTTTCTGATTTACCCAAGCAGTTTGTTGCCGGCAGTATTGAAGATCTCAAGCCAGGTGCTTTCGGCGTTGCCTTGGGTGCTCAGCTTGCCAATATTGTTGGCGCACGCGTAGGTGATCGTATTAATTTGATCGTGCCAGAAAGCGATCTCACGCCTGCAGGCGCTATGCCTAGAATGCGAACACTGCAGGTAGTTGGCATTGTGGATAGCGGCCATTATGAATACGACAGTTCTTTAGCGATCATGCATTGGAAAGATGCCGCCGCCTTGTTGCGCTTGCAAGACCCATCAGGGTTGCGTGTGAAGGTAGATGATATGCAGCGTGCCCCGGAAATTGCCGCTGAATTAGCTCAGGTTGTTCCACAGGCTTTATGGGTGAGCGATTGGTCACGCTCCAATCGAAATTGGTTTGCTGCTGTTCAGACTGAAAGAAAGATGATGTTCATCATTCTCACTTTGATCATTGCTGTAGCTGCATTTAACTTGGTCTCTACTCTGGTAATGACTGTCAATGAGAAGCAGGCAGATATTGCGATTTTAAGAACCATGGGCGCAAGCCCAGGGCTCATTCAGCGGATCTTCTTGGTGCAAGGCTTGGCGATTGGCTTATTGGGCTCACTGGCAGGCGTTGGCTTGGGTCTTCTCATTGCATTAAATATCGATGTGATCGTTCCGGCCATTGAAGCGATCTTCCGCGTGCGCTTCTTGCCACGCGATGTGTACTTTATTAGCGAGCTACCTTCAGATGTTCGTTTGTCTGATGTCGTTACGGTGGGCTTGATGGCCTTCGGCCTTTCAGTATTGGCCACTTTGTACCCAAGTCGCCGCGCGGCCCAAGTTCAGCCTGCGGAGGCATTGCGTTATGAGTAATTCCAATTCAATCATATTGAGTGCTTCAGGTCTAGCAAAGACCTATGGCAAGGGATCAACAGCGGTTGATGTCCTTAAGGAAATTGATTTACAGGTAAGCGCTTCTGAGAAGGTGGCTATCGTTGGATCCTCTGGTTCAGGTAAGAGCACCTTGCTGCATCTCTTGGGTGGCTTAGATACGCCGAGTGCAGGCACAGTGATATTGGCCGGAGAGAATCTCCATAGGTTACCCGTTAGAAAGCTGGATCAACTGCGTAACCAGAGTCTGGGATTTATTTATCAATTCCATCACCTCTTAGATGAATTTAGTGCCGTCGAAAATGTAGCCTTGCCTTTACGTATTCGTGGACTAAGTAACGAAGAGTCCATGGAGCGAGCAAATACGATGTTGCATGCGGTTGGCCTGGCAAAGCGAGTCCAGCATACCCCTGGTGAGCTATCTGGCGGCGAACGCCAACGTGTTGCAGTTGCTCGCGCATTGGTAGGTAACCCCGCTTGCGTTCTAGCGGATGAGCCAACGGGTAATCTGGATACCGAAACTGCCGACGGCGTATTTGACTTGATGTTAGATATTGCTCGTGAGCAGGGCACTGCTTTTGTCATCGTGACCCATGATCCTATTCGCGCCAAGCGTTGTGACCGGATTTTGCATTTAGAGCGCGGAGTATTAAAGACGTTTGCGCAATGAGCGATGCCGGCACAGAGCTCGCTTGGGTTGATACCCATTGCCATCTAGATGCGCCAGAGTTTGATGGCACGCTTTCGGAAATTATTACAAGTGCAGTGGATAAAGGTGTTAAAGCCATTTTGCTGCCGACAGTTCAAGCCTCCGATTGGGAGCAGGCTAAAAATTTAGCAAACCAATACGGCAATCAAATTCCAGGTTTGGTTTATACATTGGGCATTCATCCCTTGTATATCAATCAAGCCCAAGAGAGTGATATCGAGATTCTTAAAAATCAAATTGAGCAATCATTGGATGATCCGCGTTTCGTAGGTATTGGTGAGATTGGTTTGGATTATTTTGTCGAGGGCCTCGATCCTCAGCGTCAAGAGTATTTCTTTCATAGGCAGCTCGATTTAGCTCAGCAGTTCCAATTGCCAGTGATTTTGCATGTGCGCCGCTCACAAGACGCTATTCTTAAAGCTCTACGCAAAAGAAAAGTTCCCAGCGGCATAGCGCATGCTTTCAATGGCAGTCATCAGCAAGCCGAGCAATTTATTGAGCTAGGCTTCAAGCTTGGCTTTGGGGGTGCTGCAACTTACGATCGAGCATTACAGATTCGCCGTCTGCTTCAAGAGCTAGCACTAGAAAGCATCGTTACCGAAACTGATGCACCGGATATTCCGCCGGCATGGCTCAAGGAGGAGGGTGGTCAATTTAATGAGCCTGCCTTGCTTCCCAGAATTGCTCAGCAATTGGCTGACATTCGAGGCATTAGTGAAGAAGTATTTGCAAAGGCAGTTTGGCAAAATGCCATGCACGCATTGCCCCGTTGGTCATCTCTAATGACTGGCAACCCAAACCCACAATCCGCTTCCTAAGAACTTGCGCATCAATATTGCGGCGTTCATCGCCGGGGGATCGCTTCTTCTATTTTTGCCTGCCGTTCCAGAGAATTGGGCTTGGATCTGTGCAGCGACCATTGTCATTTCCCTATTTGGCATTTGCATCAATTCCGTCTCAATCCAAAATCGCTATGCGAGTAGTGCATTTCTAGCGATTTGTTGTTTCGCCTTAGGATTTGCTTGGAATGCACATTACGCTCAAGGTCGATTGGCCAATGTCCTTTCGATAGAGTATGAGAGCAAAGATCTCATTCTCGAGGGGAGGGTAAATGCTTTGCCGCAGAGCTCCCGCAGCGGTGCAAAGTTTTCATTTAAGGTAGATCAGGCCTTTTTAGGTAAAGAGCTGATTGAATCATTTCCACCGCAGGTGTATTTGAGTTGGCAGCCCGCATGGCGTAATCCTCAAGATGTGCCCGAGGTCATTCCAGGTCAGCGCTGGGAATTCAAGGTCAAGATCAAAAGGCCTTATGGATCCCTCAATCCATATACCTTTGATTTTGAGCGCTGGTCTTTTCATCAAGACTTTGGTGCTAGTGGATCTGTGCGATCTGGAAAATTAATTGCCGAGAAAGATATTCTTTTTACTGAATTCGCTTTAGCCATGGAGTATCAGCGCTGGAAATTAAGGCAAAAGATTCAACGCTTACTGCCAAAAGATGCGCGTTATGGCGGCGTGATTGCAGCGCTCGTGATGGGCGATCAGAATGCGATTGATCAAGAAGATTGGCGCGTATTTAATGCCACTGGTATTGGACATCTCATCAGCATCTCGGGTCTTCATGTAACGATGTTGGCAGGATTTGGTGCCATGCTCGCCACATTTCTATGGCGTCGTAATACTCTGCCGCTATTGATTCCCGTTGGAAAGGTTGCTGCGGCTGTGGGATTTCTGACTGCGTTTGTATACGCCTGGTTGGCAGGATTTCAGATTCCGGCACAACGAACCATGTATATGGTGGGCGTAGTTGCCTTTGCGCTTTGGTCTGGCAGGAATCCAAGATCATTTGATATTTGGTGGTGGGCGCTGGCCTTTGTGCTGCTCATCGACCCAATGGCGCCCTACACGCCAGGGTTCTGGCTTTCGTTTGGAGCGGTGGCAGCCATTTTGTATGCGATGCAAGATTCTGATGGCCTATTGGGGTTGCCTACCGGCAGGGAGCTAGAGCTTGATTGGCGACATAGAGTCATGCAAGCCCTAAGGGAGGCATGTCGAGTGCAGGCGGTTGTTACCATCGCACTTTTGCCATTGACCTTGTATTGGTTTTATCAAGTCTCGGTAGTCTCTCCGTTGGCAAATGCTGTTGCCATTCCTGTGGTGAGTTATATCGTGACGCCGCTAGCCATAGCCGGTGCTTTATTACCCGACTTCATTGGGAAATGCTTGCTGATACCAGCGCACGCCACGATGGACTACTTAGCCATCATGCTTGCTTGGATGGCGAGTTGGAAGTGGGCAATTGCCTGGTCAAGTCAGCCTGCTGGGTGGGCGGTAGCGCTATCTACGATCGGTATTGTCATAGCCATTCGTCCTGGATCCATTCGAGAGAGCTGGCCATCAAGAGTCATTGGGCTCTTATTGTGCTTAACTTTATTTATTCAACCAATAAGTAATGGCAATTTGGTAAACGGCGAGTTTCGGGCAACGGTACTCGATATCGGTCAAGGCACAGCGGTCCTAATAGAAACTAAAACAAAAAGGTTGCTATATGACACAGGACCCATTCAGGGAAAAGATAATGCTGGCCAAAGAATTATTCTGCCCTATCTAAGGGGGCGAGGAATCAATCATATTAATCGCATGGTAATTAGTCACAGTGATAGCGATCACATTGGAGGTGCTGCAAGCTTGCTCAAAGAAATTAGCTTTGATTCCATGATGGGATCCTTGCCGAGCACCAATCCTTTACTGGCTAATTTGGAAGATAGAAAGATTCCCGCTATCCCTTGTCGCTTTGGTCAGCAATGGACGTGGGATGGGGTGGAGTTTCATGTGTGGCACCCAAATGAGCTGACGGTGTTTGAGGATCAACATCCTAGAAAACCCAATGAGGTGAGTTGTGTGTTGGAAGTTCGCAATCAATCCACTTCATTCTGGTTGACGGGGGACGTGGAGAAGCAAGGTGAGGCTGAGATGGTTGAGCGATTAACTCAAGATGTCCTTAGTGATTTAAAAGATAGAACGCTGATCTTCATGGCGCCACATCACGGTAGTAAAACATCTTCTTCTCAAGAACTCTTAATGGCATTAAGTCCTGACGAAGCATTTGCACAAAATGGGTATCGCAATCGATATGGACACCCACATCCAATGGTTACCGCCCGATACCAAGGCATGGATATTCCGTTTTATCAAACGCCAAATACAGGTGCACAAGTTTGGGAATTTCGTTCCACATCAGATCCAGGGGAAGTTGAACCGCTGTTTTGGCGTCAGGATAATAGGCGTCTCTGGCATCGACAGCCTGAATAAGGCGTAAACTGAAAGTATGAAGAAATTCATCACATTTCTCTTTATCAGTATCTTCGCCAGTCAAATTAACGCTGCGATGATGCCTGTTGATTTAAGTGCAGCAACTAGTGCAGTTGCTATTTCCAGTCATGATCACTGTCAAGAGGTTGGATCGATTAGCCATAATGAAGAGGGTAAATCGAGTGCTAATGCTGGCGCTACACATTATTGTTGCGTGGTAGTGGCGATTCTGATTGCCCCATCTGATTTTTTTTCGCCCAAGCAGCTTGAGGCGTATTCGCATGTCAACACCGAATTACTTGCATCCAATATTGCTGAGTCTATTTATAAGCCTCCCAAAACTTATCTGTAATCACTTTTGATTGTGGCATCTAGATGCCTTTAGATAATTTTTGTTTTGGAGAATTGCAATGAACATGACTCACTATATGCAGTTATTGGCTGATAACCAGCCATGGAATCTGTTGATCTTTATGGCCATACCTGTAGTACTGGCTGAGACCTTGGCAATCACTGAGCTTTACATTCTGTTTACACGAAAGTTTGATGGCTTTGTTTATCACCTGAATCGTTTTTCAGGAACAACAGTGGGCTTATATTTTATTGGTGTCATCGCTTATTTAATGACTACTGCGGTACTGCCCATCACAAAAAATAATGAATGGCGCACTGCCATTGATGTGATAGCGGTAGGCAGTTATTTGATTGGCGGTTTACCTTTAATCTGGATTGCCTTACAGGAGTTTGGTTTTGTAAATAAAGCCTTGGATCAAATGGGCAAGCTCAAAATTCATGCGATCTGTGTCGCATTGTTTTTGGTATTTGGCCACATCGCCATGATTGCTGGCATGCTAGATCCTTCTCTCCTAGGCTACCAAGGTGCCAATGCTCACCAAATGGGTGCCGCTAGCAACAGCGCTGGTCATGAGTATTGTGATCCATTGATGCATGAAGGTATGAAATCAATGCATCAGCAGATGATGAATGGCGGCAATATGCCAAACGGCAATCCCAATAAAATGCCAATGAACTCACAAGGCCATTCTCACTGAGGAAGAAGTGAAGAGTGTAAAAAAACCGCCCTCGGGCGGTTTTTCATTGGGTGACTCAGAAATCACTCTAACTCTAATTTCTGCTTAGTAACTACATCTTTGTATGTCGCATACTCTGCAGCAATCTCTTTGGAGAATGCTTCTGGACCATTGACGTTAATGATGGAGCCGGTATCTTCAATACGCTTTCTCACTGCAGGGTCTAGCACGGCTTTTTGAGCGGCTGCATAAATCTTATCTACAACATCCTTAGGTAGACCTGCTGGACCCAATAGGCCATAGTAGGCCATTCTATTTGCGGGCGCTAAACCAACTTCAGAAAATGTTGGAACGTTTGGCAAGATCGCTAGACGTTTTGGTGCGGCAATCACAATTGGAATGAGTCGACCATCTTTGATGAAGGGGAGGGCAGAAGGTAAGTTATCGAACATGATGGGTACTTGACCGGCTACCACATCGATAAGGCCAGGGCCTGCGCCGCGGTAAGGGATATGAACGATAAATGTCCCAGTCAAGCTTTTGAACAACTCTGTTTGCATGTGCCCGATACCGCCGGTACCTGAACTTGCATAAGAATATTTACCAGGATTCTTTTTAATGACCTCGATAAAGGTTTTGTAATCTCGCGCTGGGAACGATGGGTTCACCACGATGACATTTGGTGTTGCAGCAATATTCGTAATTGCCGTGAAATCCTTCAGTGGGTCATATCCAATCTTCCCATTAATCGCTGGATTAGAGGCCGTAGTGGAAATCGTTGCAATACCTAATGTGTAACCATCCTTTGGCGCGCGTACTACTTCTAGAGCGCCAACAGAGCCACCACCACCTGCCTTGTTTTCGACGATTACGGATTGACCTAGTTGCTTACTTAAGGGGTCTGCCATGCTGCGAGCAATGATGTCGGTACTGCCTCCAGGGGCAAAAGGAACAATGATCTTGATGGGTTTGCTGGGATAGTTTTGGGCTATTGCACCAAAGCTAATTAAAGAGCCGCAGACCAGTGCGATCAGTTTGCTTGTTAATGTCATTGCATATTCTCCGTAAATTGCAATCCAGGTGGATTAAGCAAGAATCTTAATGCCTAGGATAGTGCGCGATGGAAGCTCTTGCAAATGGCTTCTCCCAGATTTGGGGTGTATAAGCCCTACTTTGGTGATGGGTTGGCCTAAAAAGCAAAAAGGCTTCAAAGACATAATCGCCTTGAAGCCTTCTACTTGTTTGGTTGCGGGGGCAGGATTTGAACCTACGACCTTCGGGTTATGAGACCTGTTATAAATGAAATTCAAATCAATAGAAATCAACTCTGTAATTCTATAAATAACTGATTTATTTGATTATTTTTAAAATAACTGGAATGTTTGTATTCCCATGAATTCCTAAGTTACTCCAATATAAGGTTACTATAGGGTTACTTTTTGGAGTTTAGCATGGCTAATTGGGGAAATTTCACTGCAGGACGAGTAGCAGCCTTTGGCTGCCCTGAAGGGAGATCTGATTGCTTTTATTGGGATGGGAAGGTTCCATCACTGGGAGTGAAGGTTTATGCCTCGGGTCGGAAGTCATTCATCTTTCAAACCAAAGTTTCAGGCAGAACTATCCGCATAACTATTGGCGATGTTCGAGTCTGGCCGATCGGCAAGGCGCAGGCAGAAGCAACTAAATTAAAAACACTCACGGATCAAGGTTTGGACCCTAGAGAGTTAAATAAAACTAAAAATGCCGAATCAGCTTCAAAGCGTGCCCACGAGAAAGCAAAGACGTTGTTGGTCCAGGATGCTTGGGGGGTGTATTTGGCCTATCAAAAGGACAAAATGTCACGCCCTCACATAGAGCGAGGAAAAAAATGGGGAGAGCGCCACCTCCAGGATCACGAGAGACTATCCCAAAAAGGTGGTGAATTAAAGATTAGAGGCAAAGGATTGACCAAGCAAGGTGTCCTCTATCCGATTCTGTCTATGAAGATGGGGGATATATCTGCCGATGTTTTGGTGCATTGGCAACAACAAGAGGCAAAGGAGAGGGCGAATAAGGCTCGTCAGGGCTTCGAGATGTTCCGTACTTTTTGGCGGTGGTGCGCCCAAAATCCCGAATACAAGCTCATCATTGATGCTGATGCTATTGATGCTCGGGCTTTGCGTGATGAGGTGCCAAGCCGAAAGAGCAGGCGAAATGATTCACTTGAGCGAGGGCATTTAGCTTTATGGTTTCAGGCTGTCTGTAGTCTTGAGAGCCGAAACTTTAAGAGAGGTGAGGTCGAGCGCCAATCAGGTGGAGCAAGAAATCAAAATAATCAGATTGCTAAAACTTATCTCCAAGCCCTTCTCCTTACTGGTGCGAGAAGAGAGGAAATGGCGCCTTTACGCTGGGAGGACGTCTCCTTTGAGCGTAACTCTTTATGGATTAAAGATAAGGTCGAAGGTGATAATAAGGAGGCGGGAGAGGGTCGCAGGATTCCTCTTACTCCCTACCTTAAGACATTACTGATGGCTTTACCAAAGCGCAATAAATATGTCTTTAGTTCACTCGGTTCGAATTGTGGATACATTACCGAGCCATCAAGTACACACAACCGCGCTCTAGATAAGGCCATAGCAATCTCAGCTGATTTTCCTCGGGTAACCGTGCATGGACTTAGGAGATCATTTATTTCTTTAAGTGAGTGGGTGGAAATTCCTGTGGGGGTTATTGCACAGATTGTGGGGCATAAACCAAGCGGAACAGCAGAACGACACTATAAGCACCGTCCTCTGGAGTTGCTTGAGGCTTGGCACTCGAAATATGAGAGTTGGATACTTAAAGAGGCGGGCGTTGAATTCAAAAATGATTTAGTTGCGTTGAATGAAATAGGGTCAATTAATAGCGTCGCAATAGATTGAACAATCCGTAAGGGTAATATTTTCCTAAAAGTCATTCTAGGGAATGCTGAACTCTTCTAGGTCGAATGATTAAGTTCATACTTCAGGCTTGAGCTACAGTCCCTCTACTGAATAAATACTGTCATCCCGTCCTATTCCGGATGGCTAGATGGCAATATCTTAGTAGATCACCAAATTTGGGATTTGAACGAGCGTTGATTGGTAGTGATTGGGATTTCTTTTAATTCACTCGATGAAATATTCTCTCTAGCAATATCCCAAAATTGGGATAGCATGCCCCCAAATTTGACCCCCTAATTTTTTTGAATTGCTGGGCAATTGACATTGCTCGGTCTTTTATTGGCAAGACTAAGAATCGAGTGGCAGTAATGGCCATATTGCATTTGGGTCTAATTAAAGCTAACCATCTTGTATCAATAGTGGGTTCAGCTTTGTGCGCACAAGACACTTTTTCGTAACCCCCTTACAACCCCGATGAATAGTCGCAAAGTCGTGGCCACGCTTTTTGCGACCGTCCGCAGCCCCTCAATTTCATCATGAAAGATAGGCGGATCAAATTATTTTAAGAAATAGTGCAAATTAAATTAAAGTTTTAGGAAATTATGCCGTTAAGGAGAGTATGGAGCTAGGTAAAACTCGCTCCCAAACTTTCATAAACGGGATTGGAAATTTAAAAAATGAATCAAGTTATTGGCGATAAAAAAGCGGCCCTATTAAGTAAAGACAAAAGCGCTACTAGTAATTTGATAATGCCAGATACACAAGAGAAGGGCTTAGAGCTGCCCGAATTGCTAACTACAAGTGATGCAGCAAATTATCTCAATCGAGCCCCCCAAACTCTTCGAAAGTGGGCGTGCCTCGGAATCGGCCCAATTCAACCAATTAGAATTTTTGGACGATTATCTTGGAAAAGATCTGACTTGCTGGCGCTGCTTGGGGAAAACCATGGGGGGTGATGTTAACGAGAGAGCCTACAAAAAAGATAAATTCTTGAAGCTAAGGCGCAAAAAAAGGACAGATCCATTCGTCATGATCGGCTCAGAAATATTGAATTCGAGCGCCTACAAGGACTTAAGTTATTCGGGCCGATCAATGTTGGTTGAGTTATTGCATTTCTATTCTGGCACGAATAACGGACAAATTTGGATTTCGCCAACCATGCTTGATGAGAGAGGATTTTCAAAAAATACGGCCACGCGAGCGCTTAAGGAATTGCGTGTCCATGGATTTATATATATGACAAAACGCGGCGGAAATCTGCGTGGGGGGTGTTCTTGGTTTGCATTAACTTGGTGCCCCATTGACAGGTCTGATGGGCAACATCTAGAAAACTATAGACCTAATGCTTATTTGAAATGGGCTAAAAGTCCAGCAAATAAAATCGGCATTAAAGGGAGTAGTGGGTGTATCAAATATAGATTTTAGTTGTTTGACTCTGTCGTTGTGGTCTAAGTTACTACTCGCTGATGTCGTTATGGGTTACTGCATTTAGAGCGCCGTTTTGGAGTCGATGCAGCATCATCATTTTGGGAGCAAGATTAAATGAATTATTTGGATATGAACTACGAACAAGCAAAAGAGAAAGAAGTATTTTCAATTAACTCGGAAAATAAAATTGAAGTTTGCAGCTTCAAAGATTACTTAATTAACGTGATGCAGGGAAGAAATAGTTTAGTTCCTGTGGTGGAGATAAATGACGATACTTGGTTAGAAGTTAATTATTTTGACGAAAGCAATGATCTCTATAAGGCACCTGACTTTTTTATCTGCTCAGGCCAAGTAAAAATGAAGGCATCTCAAAGTAAGGAAGCTGGCGATATGCCCCCTCAAATAACGAAAGCTAGTCGAGTATCCGTATATGACGTAGGCCAACCTATTTTTATGGATACTAAGGAGGGGTTATTTAATTACTTTTCAAATATTTGTAATACAGAATATTGGGACGAGCCTGGATTTTTAAGGTGCACCGAGACAAGAGAGGAGCAATATTCGATGATGCAAGTAGCTTTTGCGGAGGATGATCTGCATTACCAAGATTTCATACAAAAAAACAATAGACATCATAAGAACGCATTGATCCTAGCTTTAATGTTAGCTATACAGGCGCCAGATGAAGAAAGAGTTAATCGTGCTGTCGGTTTAGCTGAGCAACTAGCGAGTGGGTTGTCTGCGGCTGAAGTTGAATCAGGAAAGAGCGAAGCCCTTTTGCGCCTAGAAGCCGATGACTGGCCAAAGCTTAGTTAAAAACTAAGGATGGCGACTGAAAGTACTCAGCGCCATCTGACTGCTTTCTAGTTAATTGCAGTCCTTCAAATTAGTCCTTTTGGGGGCTCGTAAAGGTCAAAATTCGGCCAATAAGAGTCGGTTGATAGAGCGGAAGATTGAAATAATACTGGGTGCATGTGAGGGGGTCTATATTAGCTCTTGGGTTAATTGACATAAGATTGGCACCAGGTAGAACATCAATACACCTACTCAATGTGTTGAAAACTTTTTAATTAAAAGTTATTACGGTTAAAAGCCCAAAATGAATCCCATATGAAAACTAAAAATATTATCAGTCTAATCACCGTCGTATCTATTGTTTTTGCCTCATTTGGCAATGCCGTAGCCTGTACGTCACTCGTCATCATGGATGCTAGCGGCAATGGATATAAAGGCCGTACTTTGGAACTCAATATGTCAACCCCTACTGCGTTGACCTTTATGCCTGCTGGAACAAAAGTTGAGTCTGTAACCCCAGCAGGCAAGCAGGGCATGATATTTGAAACCAAATATCCCATTCTAGGTATGGCAGGCAAAGTGGTGCCAAATGCAAAACAGCCATTATTTGCAGAAGGCGCCAATGATCAGGGCTTGAGCATTTCCATGCAGTGGTTTAACAATGCGAAGGCTCCGCCAGTGGGCAAAGACGATTCAAAAATATTATCAGTCAACGACTTTAGCACTTGGATTTTGGGTAGCTTTAAAAGCGTAGCCGAGGCTAAGGCAGCTCTATTGAGCGACAACACAGAATTTTGGTTGCCGCTTGTCGCAGCATTGAGTCCAGGCCCTCTCCCGCAACATTTTGGTATTTCTGATAAAACGGGCGCATCAATAGTGGTGGAGTTTTCGAATGGCAAAAAGAATGTCTATGACAACCCTGTGACTGTATTGACGAATGACCCTTCATTTCAGTGGCATCTAGAAAACCTCAATAACTACACCTTTAATAATAAGGATAGAGGCCCTAACAAGCTAGGAAAGTTAACGGTCCAAGCGACTGGTCCTGGTGATGCTCTTCAAGGTCTACCATCAAGCGGAACCCCTGCGGGCCGTTTTGTTAAGGCTGCCTTTTATGCGAACTATGTTCGCAAGGCAAAAACACCAGATGAAGCCATTGCCGTCCTCTCTCACACAATGAATAATTTTGATATTCCTTATGATTACACCATGGACTACGTTTCCGATAAGGTAGGTTTTGGCCCAACATCAAAACCAGGATCTACAGATGTGACTCAGTGGACTGTGATGAATGATTTATCTCGCAATCTCTACTACGTTCGTAGTATTAATGCTATTAATTGGGCGGTTATTGATATGAATAAGCTTAAAGATGTTAAGCAGATGAAAACAATATCCACTTACGACGTAGATAGATCTGGTGCCGATGCTTTCACTTTGTTCTACAAGTAATCATTTGTGGTTATAAATCCTTGTGTAGGTGGTTCGATTCTGCCCCGGGCCACCAAGCAACACCAAAATCACCTATGGGTGGTTTTTTCTATAAACGACTGCTTTGGGTCTTGATTTCAACCCGTCGATGCAACACACTACAAACTGCGTAAGCGCAAGGAGTGTTGCTCATGAAACAACGACCTCGAATCTATTACACAGCTACCCAGAAGGCTTTAATGTGGGAGCGCTGGAAAAAGGGAGATTCTCTCCAGCAGATTGCCCAGTTA
>NZ_JACVOO010000045.1 GCF_018882405.1 Polynucleobacter sp. 31A-FELB
CTTGATGCAATGCAAAAGCAATCTGCTCTTCTGTGAACTTTGACCTCTTCATGGCGCACCCCTCCTTAGGGATAATATCGCCGATTTTTTCTAATTTAGGGTGTCCAATTTATTGGGAGGAGGTCAGATTGAGTTCGGTATTGAACCGGACTTAATCCCTTTAGTTTTTGTTTGATCCGATCATGGTTGTAGTAGTGGATATATTCCTTTAGCTCTGTTTTAAATGATTGAACATCGTCAAACTTCTTTTGATAGAAGAACTCAGTCTTCATAATCCCAAACCAGTTTTCCATCACCGCGTTATCTAAGCAATTACCTTTTCTAGACATACTCTGAGTAATGCCTTGCTTGTGTAATTCTTTTTGATAAATCCCCATCTGGTATTGCCAGCCCT